>JAZLLA010000039.1:0-82294 GCA_045597895.1 Candidatus Cryptobacteroides sp.
ACTTTCGTGCGGCGCCTATCGCTTTGATTGCATTGCGCGGAGAGGACGAGATTCGAACTCGTGGTACAGGGTTACCCGTACGTCGGTTTAGCAAACCGGTGGTTTCAGCCACTCACCCACCTCTCCAATTCCACTCTTCGGTCGTACCAAATGGGATTGCAAATATACGAAGAAAAACTAGTTTTCCAAGTTTTTCGGACTTTTCCATTAATAGTTTATATATTTGCGAGGAACAAACCATAGAATGACACTGCTATGAAAGCTACTTTTTCCATTGAATATATAACCGAGTGGGGCGAAAGCCTCTTTCTCGTACAGAAGAACACCAAATATCCGATGACCTGGAACGAAGGCGGTCTCTGGACCGTCGGGATCGACAGGTTCACCGCCGCCCAGCTCCTGGACTACTCCTACGAAGTCATCAGGGACGGCATCGTCATCCGTCAGGAATGGCGCCACCACTGCCGCAAGGCCGCCAAGGGCGAAACCGCCTTCCGCGACAGCTGGATCGACATCCCGGCCGGCACGAACGGCTTCCTCAGGGAGCACTCCGTCGCCAAGTTCGACAAGGCGGGCTGGCGCGGAGCCGGCACTGCCATCCCGGTATTCTCCCTCCGCTCGAACGACGACTTCGGCACAGGCGAGTTCTACGACCTCCGTCAGATGGTCGACTGGGCCGCCAATACAGGCCAGAGCATCATCCAGCTCCTCCCGATCAACGACACCACGATGACCCACGACTGGATGGACTCCTACCCGTACAACGCAAACTCCACCTTCGCCCTCCACCCGCAGTTCATCAACCTCCCAGCCGCCGGCGTCAAGGTCACAGCCGCCTACAAGAAGCTCCGCGCCGAGCTCAACGCCCTCCCGCAGATCGACTACGTGAAGGTCAATGATGCGAAGACCCGTCTCCTCAGGGAGGCGTTCAAGTCCCCGGAGGGCCGCAGGACCCTCGACAGCGCCAGCTACAAAGCATTCATAAAGGCCAATGAAAACTGGCTCCTCCCATACTCCGTCTACTGCGCCCTGCGCGACGAGAACGGCACCCCTGTCTTCTCCGACTGGGGCGAATATGCCAAGTACTCGACAAAGAAGGCCAAGGAATACCGCGACTCCCACACCGACGAAGTGGAGTTCCACTGCTTCGTGCAGTACCACCTCGACAAGCAGATGAAGGAGATGGTGGCCTACGCCCACTCCCGTGGAGTCGCTTTCAAAGGCGACCTCCCTATCGGGGTCAGCCGCACCAGCGTGGACGCCTGGTGCAACCCGCGCCTCTTCAATATGGACTCCCAGTGCGGCGCACCGCCTGATGCCTTCGCGGAGGACGGCCAGAACTGGGGCTTCCCGACCTACAACTGGGAGGAAATGTCCAAGGACAACTACGCCTGGTGGAAAGGACGCCTTTCGAAGATGTCCGAGTACTTCGACGCTTTCCGCATCGACCACATCCTCGGATTCTTCAGAATCTGGGAAATCCCGGTCCCTGAAAAGAGCGGCCTGAAAGGCCATTTCAGCCCGGCTATGCCATACACCACCGAAGAGATCAGGACCAAGGGCCTCCCGCTCGCACTCTTCCTCGAGGACCCTCACGCAAAGGGCCACTGGCATCCGCACATCTCCGGAAACAAGCTCCCTGAATACGCAGAGCTCAGCACAGGAAGCAAATGGGAGTTCGACCAGATCCACGACAACTTCTTCTACCGCCGTCACAATGACTTCTGGAAATGGCAGGCCATGCGCAAGCTCCCGGAACTCCTCGGCTGCACCGGAATGCTTGCCTGCGGCGAGGACCTCGGAATGATCCCGGCCTGCGTCCCTGAAGTGATGGACACCCAGCGCATCCTCTCCCTCGAGATCCAGCGCATGCCTAAGGACCCTCACCAGACCTTCGCCATTCCGTCCCAGTACCCGTACAAGAGCGTCTGCACCACATCCACCCATGACATGAGCCCGCTCCGCGGCTGGTGGGAGGAGGAAGACCGCGGCCTCATCCAGAGATACTACAATGAAGTCCTCGGCCGCTGGGGCGAGGCTCCGGTCTATCTCGAGCCTGACCTCTGCGAGCAGATCGTCGCCCAGCATCTCGCCTCGCCGGCAATGCTCACCATCCTCCCTCTCCAGGACTGGATGGGAATGGACGGAGAGCTCCGCTTCCAGGATGCAAAGGGGGAGAGGATCAATTTCCCTGCAGTCTGCCCTTGGTACTGGAGATACAGGATGCACGTCACCCTTGAGGACCTTCTCAGCAGGAAGTCCTTCAACGACAAGGTGCGCGCTATGGTTCAGAATTCCGGCCGCTAGCCTATTCCAGCCACTTCAGAAAATCATCGACACGGGCCCTGGCCACAGTCATATCGCATGACGGCCGGGGCTCTGCCGTTATCTTCAGCCTGCCGCCGAGCTGCTTGGACACGCTCTTTATGGAGGATATCGCGATGATGCAGCTTCTGGAGATGCGGAAGAAGGATGCAGGATCCAGCTCCTCCTCGATGGAGTCGAGGGTCAGGTCCATTATGTAGCTGGTCCCGTCCTTCACGGTCAGATAGTTGGATTTGTTTTCAGAATAGAAGAATGCTATTTCCCCGACCTTTACAGGGATGATATTGTCCCCGACGTGGACTATGATCCTCTCCTTGCGCTGAGGGGCCCGGGCTGGGGAAATCGCTTTCAGGAGCGCCTCCAGGTCGATTCCCGTGCTCCTTTCGCGGCAGCGGGAAATCGCCCTGTCGAGATCCTCGAGCGATATCGGCTTGAGCAGGTAGTCTATGCTCCCGGCCTCGAAGGCCTTGACCGCATAGCTGTCGTACGCTGTGGTCAGTATGACCTTGGCATCGACCTTCTCCTGGCGGAAGATTTCGAAGCAGTCCCCGTCGGAGAGCTCCACGTCCATGAAGATGATGTCCGCCTTGTTCGACGGGTCGCGCAGCCAGGCCAGCGTCTCCTGCACCGAGGCTGTCATTCCGACCACGGTGATGTCCGGGAAATTGGCACCGACGGTCCGGGCCAGGCTCTCCCTTGCCATTTTTTCATCTTCAACGATCAGGGCATTAATCATAGCAGTGGTATTTTGACACAGTATTCGTCCTCGGATTTATTGATAATGACCTCCTTGCCGGCGAGGTCGTTGTACTGCTCGCACAGGTAATTCAGTCCGAGGCCGGTGGACTGGGCGGCGGTGACCTTCGGCCTGAGGCTGTTGGTGACCGTCACGTGCTCCCAGTCAGGGCAGCTCAGGCTGATTCTGAGCGGCTTGTCGGGACTGATGGCGTTGTGCTTGGTGGCGTTCTCGATTAGCAGCTGGATGGAACACGGGACCACTTTCCTGGTCATCAGGGCGTCGGGGATGTCCACAGAAACGTCCATCCCTTCCTGGAACCTGACCTTCAGCAGGTCCACGTACTGTCCCACGAACGCCATCTCATCGCGCAGGGTCACCAGCTTCTCCTCCTCGTTCTTCAGCAGGTAGCGGTAGATGTTGGCCAGCTTGTGGATGTATTCCGAGGCCGGTTCCGTCTGCTTCTCGCACACCAGGCAGTCCAGGATGTTGAGGCTGTTGAAAAGGAAATGGGGGTTCACCTGCTGGCTGAGCTTCATGTAGCGGTACTGGGCCAGGCGCGCCTTCTCCTGCTCCTCCGCGGCCTTTTCATTGATACGGATAGCATATTCGGCGAGGAAGATGAGCACTCCGCAGCTGAAGATGTAGTCGAAGATGATGCTCATCACGATGTTCTCGCTGTTTATCCCGTCCGTCTTCAGAAGGATGGCGAGGCGGACGCTTATGATGAGCACGAACGCGACCAGAAGCCAGCGGAAGCTGTCCTTGCCTGTCTTCTTGAACTCCTTGTTGAGCCCGCCGCAGAACCAGATGCCCCAGCCGATGACCTCGGTGGTGACGAAGGTGGAGATAGGGTTTATCACGAGAGGGGAGGCGGAGAACAGGCCGACGACGGCCGAAAGGCCCTTGGCAATGAAGAATCCCAGGATGTTCACCACCACAATGCTAGCCGCCATGAACTTTTCGCTCAGGCCGCGGCGCAGGCAGATGATCACCACCAGAAGCATTGTCAGAAGGGTAAGCGCGATATCATCGGTCACTCCGCCCGCACGGCAGGCGAGCGCCACTCCTGCGTGCAGGATGGCGAACAGATGGATGATGATTGCGTCTTTCGATGATTTCATAGCCGTTCCCCTCGCAAAATTGCACAATTCATCCTGAAATACCAACAGTTCAACCATAAAAACCGGCAGTCCGTCTTATATATATGTACGCGTGCTGGAAAATATTCATATATTTGCCGAAACACTAAAACGGTTTAAATGGCCAAACGCGATTTATCTTTCACGCAGCTTTTCAATCTGAGCTTCGGCTTTTTCGGAGTCCAGATAGCGTATGCGCTCCAGAGCGCCAATATCAGCAGGATCTTCGCCACACTGGGCGCTGACCCGCACCAGCTCAGTTTCTTCTGGATCCTCCCTCCTCTGATGGGAATGATCGTCCAGCCCCTCATCGGAAAATGGTCCGACAGGACCTGGTGCCGTATGGGCCGCCGCAAGCCTTACCTGCTCGTGGGAGCCATCGTGGCGGTGCTGGTGATGGCATTCCTCCCGAATGCCGGAAGCCTCAGCTTCTCGAGCCGCCTCTTCCTCGGGCTCAACGGAGCGATGTGGTTCGGACTGTTCTCCCTCATCTTCCTCGACACCTCCATCAATGTCGCCATGCAGCCGTTCAAGATGATGGTCGGCGATATGGTGAACGAGGAGCAGAAGGGCAAGGCCTATTCCATCCAGTCGTTCCTCTGCAACGCAGGCTCGTTCGCAGGCTATCTTTTCCCTATCTTCTTCACCTGGATAGGCATAGCCAACACGGCTCCCGGGGGGATGGTTCCGGATTCAGTGATCTGGAGCTTCTACATCGGAGCCCTCATCCTCATCCTCTGCGTCCTCTACACCTTCCTGAAAGTCAAGGAGATGAACCCTCAGGAGTACGCCGAGTTCCACGGAATCGACCTCCAGAAGCAGGAAGAGAAAACAAGCCTTTTCAAGCTCCTTAAGAACGCTCCGAGGACATTCTGGACAGTCGGTCTCGTGCAGTTCTTCTGCTGGTCCGCCTTCCTTTATATGTGGACATACACTAACGGCGCCATCGCCGAAACCTGCTGGGGCACCACCGACGCCGCCTCCGCCGGCTATCAGGCCGCAGGCAACTGGGTGGGCGTCGTCTTCGCCGTCCAGGCGGTCGGCTCCATGCTCTGGGCGCTGTTCATCCCTAAGTTCAAGTCCCACAGGGCCGCCTACATTGTCAGCCTTATAGTCGGAGCCATCGGCTTCGCCTCGATATTCTTCATTCACAACCAGTATCTCCTCTGCGCCTCCTTCCTCCTGGTCGGAGCGGCCTGGGCGGCGATGCTGGCGCTTCCTTTCACCATTCTCACGAATTCCCTCACCGGTGAGCACATGGGAGAGTACCTCGGTCTGTTCAACTGCACCATCTGCCTTCCTCAGATAGTGGCCGCGGCCCTTGGCGGAGCGGTCCTCAGGCTGGTCGGCGGCGCCCAGGTGAGCATGATGGTGGTCGCCGGAGTCCTTCTGGTCCTCGGAGCCCTCGCGGTGCTGGGAGTCAAGGAGAAATAAAAATCATCAACATAATTATCTAACCAACATTTATGAAAAGAATCGTAACCAAACTCGTGGGAATCATGCTCCTGAGCCTGATTACCACTTCTGTGTCCGCCCAAGGCGGATATCAGGTGAAGGGTGTAGTTACCGACGCCATGGGTCCCGTCATCGGAGCCACTGTAATGGAACAGGGCACGACCAACGGAACGACCACAGGCCTGGACGGTGATTATATCCTCAAAGTAGCCAGTGCAGACGCGATCATAGAAATCAGCTGCATCGGATATGCACCGGTTTCTTTCAAGGCTTCCGAGGTGCCGGCCACCGTCGCCCTCGCAGAGGACAACCAGTTCCTCGACGAGGTCGTGGTCATCGGCTACGGTACCGTCAAGAAAACTGACCTCACCGGTTCCGTATCCACCGTGCGCGCGGATGAAATCAACAAGGGTGTCATCACCACCCCTGCCGACCTGCTCCGCGGCAAGTCAGCCGGTGTAGTCGTCACATCCGGCAGCGGTATGCCTGGCGCAGGCGCCACCATCCGTATCCGTGGCGGCTCGTCCATCAGCGCCAACGACCCTCTCGTCGTCATCGACGGACTTCCTGTCTCCAACGACGGCATCAGCGGAATGTCGGACCCTCTCTCCTCCATCAATCCTGAGGACATCGAGAGCTTCACCGTCCTCAAGGACGCTTCCGCAACCGCCATCTACGGCTCACGCGCTTCCAACGGTGTAATCGTGATCACCACCAAGAAGGGTTCCAAGGTAGCCAGCAAGATCCCTAACGTAGCCCTCGACTTCACCACATCCGTCAATACCATCTCAAAGTACAACGATGTGCTCGACGCTGACGGCATCCGCAGCCTCATCAGAGAGTTCTACGGCCCGAATTCAGCGGCTGAGTCGGCTCTGGGCAGCGCCAACACCGACTGGCAGAAGGAGATCTACCACACCTCCACATCCTATGACGGCAATGTCAGCGTAAGCGGCAACGTCGCTTCAGTCCTCCCTTACCGCGTATCCGGCGGCGTTACCAGCCAGGACGGTACCCTCAAGGGCTCCGACATGAAGCGTGGTACCGTATCCCTCAACCTCGCGCCGACCCTCTTCGACAAGCACCTCACCATCAATATGAACGGCAAGGGCACATACTCGAAGAGCAACTACGCCGACCAGGGCGCCATCGGAAATGCAAACCACTACGACCCTACCAAGCCAGTGATGGATGCAAGCGGCCTCAACGGCTATACCACCTGGTATGACCAGAAGGGCAACATCAACACTATGGCCACCCTCAACCCTGTAGCCCTGCTCGCCGCCAAGACCGACGTGGCTGACGCTTACCGTTTCATCGGCAACACCCAGTTCGACTACAAGGTACACGGGTTCGAAGACCTCAGACTCAACCTCAACCTCGGTATCGACTGGGCCAAGTCCAATGGCGAAAAGTCCACCGCAGTGGGTTCGGAGGCATCATACCACTCTACAACAGAGAGCGGCGGCGGTTCTTTCGAGACCTATGACTATCTCCGCCGCAACACCACTCTCGAGGTATACGCCGACTACAACAAGACCTTCGGCGGCAAGCACAACCTCGACCTGATGGCAGGTTACTCCTGGCAGCATTTCTGGAGCAACAGCCACAACCAGAGGAACAGAATCTCCGACGGCCTCGAAATGGCCAAGTCCGAGGGCAAGGGCGAGCTCTATCTCATCTCCTTCTTCGGACGTGCAAACTACAGCTACGATGACAGGTACCTGCTCACCGTTACAATGCGTGCCGACGGTACCTCACGTTTCCAGAACCACAAGTGGGGCTACTTCCCTTCAGTCGCTGCAGGCTGGAACGTGAAGAACGAGAGCTTCCTCAAGAACGTCAAGCCTGTCTCCACGATGAAGGTACGTCTGAGCTGGGGTGAAACCGGTCAGCAGGAAGTGGGCGGATACTACGATACTTTCGCACAGTTCCTCCAGATCAACACTCCTGGTTCATACTACTTCACCGATGCTTCAGGTAACGCAATCGCTCCTGTCGTAGCCCTCGGTTACAGCGCCGACCTCAAGTGGGAGACCACAACCACGAAGAACGTAGGTCTCGACCTCGGATTCTTCAGGGACCGTCTCACCGCAAGCGTCGACCTCTACCAGAGAGACACCCGTGACATCCTCAACTACATCCCTGTCCCGGGCCTTTCGAACCTCACCAACTACCTCAACACCAACATCGGTTCCATGACCAACAAGGGTGTTGAATTCGAACTCAACGGCATCATCGTAGAGAAGAATGACATGAGCTGGACAGCCGGCTTCAACATGGCCTACAACAAGAACCTCGTCACCAAGCTCACCGCTTCCGACGAAGAGGCTGCAGGCATCGAGACCGGAGGCATCTCCGGCGGTACCGGCAACAACACCCAGCTTATCCAGGTAGGCTACCCTATGCGTTCCTTCTACCTCTATCAGCAGGTATACGACACTGAAGGCAACCCTATCAACGGTGTCTATGTAGACCGTGACAACGACGGCCAGATCACCGACAAGGACAAATACGTCGGACATCACGCCGACGCTGACGTCACCTTCGGCTTCAACACCAGCTTCATCTACAAGAACTGGACGATGGCACTCTCAGGCCACGCATCCATCGGCAACTGGGTCTACAACAACGTAGCATCCGACACCGAAATGCTCGCCGACCTCTGGACCAACAGCTTCGTAAGCAACCGCGTCACATCCGCCACCAAGTCCATGTTCTCCCAGGCACAGTACCTTTCAGACTACTATGTCCAGGACGGTTCCTTCCTCAAGCTCGACAACTTCACCATCGGTTACACCTTCCCGAGCCTCTTCCGCATAGGTGGTGACAAGACCGCTTCCCTCAACCTGTTCGGTACAGTTCAGAACATCTGCACTCTCACCAAGTACTCCGGCATCGACCCTGAGATCTACGGTGGTATCGACAACAACGTTTACCCACGCCCGAGGACCTATGTACTCGGTCTCAAGTTTAACTTCTAATACAGGGGAACACTATTATGAAAAAGATCAAATTTATTCTCGGAGCCATCGTTGCAGCAGCTGCAATGACTTCCTGTGTCGGAGATCTGAACGTAACCCCAATCGACCCGAACGCGAATACGGCAAACAAGATACTCGTCGACAACACTGCGCTTGATGCATACATCTCCGGCGTTTACCTCGGTTTCGCAACATCCGGATATTACGGTCCGGACGGAGCCGCTTCGATCTCAGGTCTCGACGGCGGTGCATCGCAGTACATCCGCGGTCTCTACCACCTCAACGAGCTCACGACAGATGAGAGCGTCTGCGGCTGGAACGACCAGACCATCAAGAATTTCCACTATATGAACTGGACGACGGATGACACTTTCATCTATGCGTTCTACTCCCGTGTCCTCATGCAGGTTTCCGCAGCCAACGAGTTCATCCGCGAAGCCAGGAACCTCGATGTGAACGAGGATTCCAAGGTCCGCTATATCGACGAGGCCCGCGTGCTCCGCGACATCGCATACTACCATGCCCTTGACAACTTCGGCAACGTTCCGTTCGCCGATGAGAACTCCATCGTGGGTCAGGTACCTGAGCAGATCTCCCGTGCCGAACTCTTCGCATGGCTGGAGAGCGACCTCAAGGACATCATCAACAACAAGAGCCTTCCTGAGGGTCCTCAGGCAAGCGGCCATATAGGCCTGGGCGCCGCCAAGTTCCTCCTTGCAAAGCTCTACCTCAACGCTGAGGTCTATACCGGCACTGCAAGATGGAATGACTGCGCAAACGTCCTCAAGGACCTCATGAACGACGGCTACAGCCTTCATAGCAGCACCAAGGGCGTATATCCTGCATATCAGGAGCTCTTCCTCGCTGACAACGACAAGTGCAGCGAGGAGATCATCTTCGCTGTCCAGCAGGACGGTCTCAACACTAAGAGCTATGGCGTTACCAACTACATCATCTTCGCCTCCACCGGCGGTGAGATGGATGTAACCAAGGTAGGTATCTCATCAGGCTGGGGCGGTATCCGCGTCACCCCTGAATTCTACGACAAGTTCGACGCAAAGGATGCCCGCAATCTCTTCTACACCGCTACCCAGAAGAAGGAGATCGACGATATCGGCGACTTCACCAACGGCTATGCTTTCATGAAGTTCCTCAATATCAACAGCGACGGCACACCGGGCAAGGAAGCCGGTTTCGTGGACACTGACTTCCCTATGATGCGCTATGCCGACGTTCTCCTTATGGCGGCCGAGTGCGAGCTTCACGGAGCCCCTTGCGACGGCAAGGCATCGTTCGATGCCGTCCGCGCACGCGCCGGCCTCGAAGCTATCGCCCTTACTGCAGACAACCTTCTCGATGAGCGCGGACGCGAACTCTATCAGGAGTGCTGGCGCCGCAACGACCTCATCCGTTTCGGCAAGTTCACTTCAGGCTACAACTGGCAGTGGAAGGGCAGCGTCAAGGATGGAAAGGATGTCGAGCCATTCCGCATCCTCTTCCCTATCCCTGCCAGCGACCTCACAGCCAATACCGGCCTCGTACAGAATGATGGATATTTAAGCGCAGCAGAATAGTCATGAAAAAGATATTTTCTATAATCTCAGCAGGACTTATGCTCCTTTCGGCAGCGTCCTGCGTCAAGGAAGAAGTGGTCGTATTCGATCCTAGCACCGCTACTGCTCCGGTCCTCGGCGCTTACGAGGTCGGTGCGAAGAAGGTGACAGCCGAATATACCCCGGCTTCCTTCAAGATGGGCTTCAACCAGAAGATGCCTGTCAACCACACCATGGTTCTGGTCTCCGCTGACGGAAAGCAGGTGAGCAAGATGCTCGCAACGGGCTCCGACGGTCAGGTCAGCGCCACCAATGCTACCATTTCCAAGGCACTCACATCCCTTGGTTACAACTACGACCAGACAGTGTCCATCGAGCTCGCTATCCGCGCCTCCCTCCAGGACCCGACCAAGGATAACGGCCGCAACGGCTTCGTCGATTCAAAGGACCATATCCAGATCGCTGCCTTCCTCGTGGAGGCTCCTGCCAAGAATCCTTTCGAGGGATTCGACAAGGAGAGCCCTTGGGGTGTGACCGGCTCCATCGCCGCACACGGCATCAGCTGGGACAAGGATATCGCGATGGTATCCGACGGCACCTGGCACGTGGCCAAGAGCGTCACCCTCGCCGCTTCAGACCAGTTCAAGTTCCGCAGGGACGGTGGCTGGGATGTAAACGTCGGTGCCGCAGGTGATGTGGAGCCTTACATCGTATCCCTCGATGAGGAGATCGCAGGTGCTGGAAACGGCAAGAACCTCGCAGTCGGCTCTGACGGCGTATATGACCTCTGGGTTAACGGCGAGACCAACGCATTCAAGGTCACCGAGGCTTACAACCCTTATCCTGACTTCAAGGAGGCCAGCGCCTGGGGTATCACCGGTGCCCTGTCTTCATACGGCATCAACTGGGACGGCGACATCTCCATGCTCACCGACGGCAACGGTTCACATCTTGCCCAGGGCGTCAGGATCGTCGCTGCAGACCAGTTCAAGTTCCGCAAGGATCAGGCTTGGGATGAGAACTATGGCGGAACCGGTGACGTGGAGCCTTTCGTGGTCACTCTCGATGCTGCCATTGAGGCTTCAGCCGGCGGCAAGAACCTCGGCGTTCCTGCAGACGGTGTCTATGACCTCATCCTCAACGAGACTTCCAAGACCATCACCGTCGTCGAGACCCTCGGCGGCCCTGCAAGCCCGAAGATCGGTGGTGACGAACCTGATGATCCGGATGAGCCTGAGACCTTCGCCGGCTGGTCCATCATCGGTACAGTGAACGGCTGCACCGGATGGGATACCGATTTCGACATGGATGAAATCGAAGCAGGCGTATTCTATATCAACGGCGTGACCCTTGCTGCCGATTCAGAGTTCAAGATCCGCAAGGACCACGACTGGGCTGTAGCTTACGGTACCGCTCCTGATGCAACCGTAGCCCTCGACGCAGCGTTCGCAGCCACTACCGACAACGGCGGCAACATCATGCTCGGCGCCGACACCAAGGTCGACATCACCCTCAACACCAATGACAATACCATCCTCCTCGCATCCCACAAGGGCCTCTATTCACTTATCGGTGCAATCGAAGGCACGAGCTGGAGCAAGGACTTCAATATGACCGAGTCAGACGGCAAGTGGACCCTTACCGGCATCCAGATTGACGGCGAATTCAAGGTACGTTTCGATGCCAGCTGGGCCGATGCTGACTGCTACGGTGTAGCAGAAGGCCAGGAATATGGCCTGGGCGCTGCATTCGAGCTCAGCCAGCCTGGTGCTAACATCAATCTCGGCGCAGGCAAGTTCAACGTAACCTTCGACCCTGCCGCAAAGACTCTGCTCGTCGAGAACTCGCTTCCTGACAACACTTGGTCGCTTATAGGTGAAATCAGCGGAAGCAACTGGGATCAGGATTTCTTCATGAACCTCGTTGACGGTCTTTGGATCAGCGACAAGGTCGAGCTCGTGGCCGGCAAGAGTTTCAAGCTCCGTTTCAATCACGACTGGGCTGTCAACCGTGGCGATTCGGGTTCAGTTGAGCCTTACGCGTTCGGCATAAACGAGTCAGTGGAAGCAAAGCAGGACGGAAAGAATCTCACAGTCAAGGAAGACGGCACATACCAGGTCGTTTACGATCCTGAATATGAGCAGATATTCTTCCTCACTTGGTCCGCTATCGGTACCGTCGGCGGCACCAACTGGGATACCGACTTCGTGCTGCGTCCTTCTGTCATTGAAGACGGCTCCAAGGTCTCTCTGTGGGAAGCCATTGTCCCTTATGCAGAGGGACAGGAGTTCAAGGTCCGTTACAAAGCCGACTGGGCATTCAGCTACGGCGGCGTGATGACAGCATGGGCCACTCCTTTCCAGGCTGTCAGTGACAATGGCGCCAACATCAAGGCACCGGAGGCCTGCAGCTATGTCTCAATAATGTTCGACCCTTCAGCTGAGACCATTTCCGTCGGCCGTGCTGATTGGGGCATAATCGGTGACTTCAACGGCTGGGGCGGAGATGTCGTGATGGTGGAGAACGAGCCGGGAATCTATTATGGAGGCCTGACCCTTGAAGAGACCAGCGGCGTCAAGATCCGCAAGGACCGCGACTGGACCGTAGACCGCGGCGGCAGCATGGCTGCCCTCGGCGAAGCTTTCGATGCTGTACAGGGTGGAGCCAATATCACCCTCGATGCCGGCAAGTATATCTTTGCCTATGACAGCGTAAACGAGAAACTTACGATTTCTAAGTTATAGTTGGTTCTTTTTCTGAAACGCCGGCCCCGAAGGCGGACCGGCGTTTCTTTTTTCTTATATTTACACAAATGAAGCGTTTCCTGTATTTTCTCCTTTGTCTGGCCCTTCTGGCGGGCTGTGACAAGCATCACACCCCCGAACCGGGTCCGGATCCTGTAATCGACCCCGTCGAGTACGACGGCGGCTCCGGCATAACGTACCAGCTCCTGGTCTACTCCTTCTGCGACTCGGACGGTGACGGCATAGGGGATTTCAACGGGATTGCTTCCAAGCTCGATTATCTCAGGGAGATGGGTGTGCAGGCCATCTGGCTCAGCCCTATCCACAAGGCCACTTCATACCACGGATATGACGTCGAGGACTACGAGTCCGTCAATCCTGAGTATGGCACCGAGGCGGATTTCCAGAATCTGCTCCGGGCGGCCCACTCAAAGGGTATGAAGATATACCTCGACTATGTCCTCAACCACACTTCGAAGGAGCATCCCTGGTTCCTTGAAGGCAAATCCGACCCGGACAGCAAATACCGGGATTTCTACTATTTCTCCACCACACAGAAGTCTGGATACTCCTCGACGGTTTCCGGCATCGACCCGGGAAAGATCAATGTAAAGTTCACTCTGAAGTGCAGCAACGGCACCCCTCAGAGCCTGAAAGCCGAGAAAGTGGAGACTATCACTGAAGAAGGTACAGCCGGTTCTGGCAAGTACCTCTGGTACGGAAGTGTCACGGAAAGCACAATGCCGGAATTCCGTTCAGTGGGCGGTGACACCTATACTCTTACTGTGAAGGACTTTGAAAGTTCCTGGGGCGTGCTTGTGCGCACCAGCAGGACTGAATGGGGCACGAAGAAGTTCGGTGCCGCATCCACGAACGCCCAAACCCTTGTCTGGGGTGTTCCCCTCACTCTGAAATCAAACTCCGACTACGACATACTGATGCCTTGGATGGGCAGCATCTGGTACCAGTCAGTATTCGGCTCATATATGCCCGACATAAATTACGGTCCTGCGGCCTCCTGCGAGATGTCCGGGGCCTTCAAGGCCGTAACGGCCGCTGCGGACAAGTGGATAGAAATGGGAGTGGACGGCTTCCGCCTCGATGCCGTCAAGCATATCTATGACAATGCCCACTCCGACGAGAACCCTGCCTTCCTCAAGAAGTTCTACGACCACTGCAATGCCACCTACAAGGCCTCCGGCCATGATGGCGACATCTATATGGTGGGCGAAATGTGGGAGGAACCTATGAATATGGCCCCATACTACAAGGGCCTTCCGGCACTCTTCGAGTTCGCCTTCTGGGACAGGCTCAAGGCTGCCATAAACTCCAGCGACGCACGCTCCTTCGTCTCCACCATCCAGTCATACAGAAGCCTTTACGAGCACTACAGGCCGGACTATATCGCGGCCACCAAGCTCTCGAACCATGATGAGGACCGCGCCGGGAACGACCTCCAGAAGAGCGTCCAGAAGATGAAGCTCGCGGCCGCGGTGCTCCTGACCTGCTCGGGAGAGCCGTACATCTACCAGGGCGAGGAGCTCGGCTACTGGGGGAGCAAGAGCGGCGGCGACGCCTACGTCCGCACTCCGCTCAAATGGACCAAGGACGGAGGCGTGGCCGCCGCGAAACTCGACGGCCAGGTGGACAACGCCATGCTCACCCCGGCCATCTCCGTCGAGGCCCAGTCAGCCGATGCGAACTCCTTGCTCAACGTTTACAGGATCCTAGGCCTGGCAAGGGAGAAGTACAAGGCCCTTGCCGTCGGCGGGCTCGAGCCTTGCACAGAGGTGGCTTCCCAGCCGTCCCTCTGTGCCTACTACCGCCGGACCGACGACCAGAACATCCTCGTCGTGCACAACTTCGGGAGCGTGAACCTGACGCTTGAATTCACTAAAGCTAACCTTGACAATATGATCCTCTCCAACGGCAGCACCACCATAAAGGGCGGCAAGCTGACCCTCGGACCGTGGTCCTCAGCATTATTCCTGCAATGAAAAGAATCCTCCTCCTTCTCGCAGCGGCCCTGACCCTTGTCTGCTGCAAAAACTCAGAACCGGCACAGTCCGCGTTCCATTCCGACTGGACCTACGATTCCGTCGTCTATGAAATGAACGTGCGCCAGATGACTCCGGAAGGCACTTTTGAAGCTGCCGCCGGCAGACTCCCTATGCTCAAGGACCTGGGTGTGGACATCGTATGGCTTATGCCTGTACACCCTATCGGCGTGCTTGAGAGAAAGGGAACCCTCGGCTCGTACTACGCTCCGAAGGACTACCGCGCCATCAACCCCGAATACGGGACGATGGAGGACTTCCAGGCATTCCTCGACAGGGCCCACGAGCTCGGCCTCAAGGTCATCCTCGACTGGGTGGCGAACCACACCTCCCCGGACTCCGAGTGGGCGGAGAAGCATCCCGACTGGTTCCTCCACGACGAGAACGGCAAGTTCGTCGTCCAGCACGACTGGACCGACATCGCCCCTATGGACCTTTCCAATGAGGAAATGCGCTCCGAGATGCGCGACTGCCTGCGCTTCTGGCTGGACAAGGGAGTGGACGGCTTCCGCTGCGACGTGGCAGGGGAGATGCCTACGGAATACTGGAAGTCGATGATCACCCCTCTAAGGAAGGAATATGACGGGAAATACTGGCTTGCCGAAGGCGAAAAGCCCGAGCTCCACACGGCCGGCTTCGATGCCACCTATTCCTGGGAGCTCCACCACATGCTGAACGATATCGCCCAGGGCAATGCCGGCATCGACAACCTGGTCGAATATATAAAGAAGAGCAGCGGACAGTATCCTCAGGACGCTTTCCGCCTCGCATTCACTTCGAACCACGACGAAAACGCCTGGGCCGGAACCGAGTTCGAGCGCATGGGCGACGCCTGGAAGGCGCTGACAGTCCTCTGCTGGACCCTTCCTAATACCCAGCCGCTCATCTACACCGGCCAGGAGGTAGGAATGCACCACCGCTTCGAGTTCTTCGAGAAGGACCCTATGCCTGCGAGCGACTGGAACGCCTACACCGACTTCTACTGCTATCTCGCCCGCCTCAGACACACCCAGCCTGACCTTCAGAGCGGAGAGAAGGGCGGTGAATTCGAAATCCTCAGCACCGAGGCCAATACCCTCGTCTTCCGCCGCGGCTCCGTGAAGGTGTCCGTCCAGCTGGAAGCCCCTTGGGACTACAGCATCACCACCGCGGCCGACGCAGTGACCAGGATCGAGCCTCTGAGCTGGTGGGTCGGGATGAAGACCCCTCTGCAGCTCCTCGTGCAGGGCGAGGGGATAGGCGGATACAGCGCCAGCATTGACGCCGAAGGCGTAAAGGTGACCGGCGTGCATCAGGCCGAGAGCCCGAACTACCTTTTCGTGGACGTCGGGATCGACGCGGACGCGGCACCGGGCATCTACAGCATCGAGTTCAGCCGCGATGGGCAGAGTTTCAGCGTCCCTTACGAGATCGCCGCGCGCCGCACAGCGTCCTCCGAGCGCGAGGGCTTCGGCACCTCCGACCTTATCTACCTGATAATGCCCGACCGCTTCGCCAACGGTGACCCGACCAATGACAATACCGCCCTCACCGCCGAGCTCGCTGACCGCAGCCAGCTCCCGGGCCGTCACGGCGGCGACATCCAGGGCATCATCGACCACCTCGACTACCTCGAAGAGCTCGGCGTGACCGCCATCTGGAACACCCCTCTGCTCGAGGACAACGAGCCTGAGTCCTCCTACCACGGCTACGCCTGCAGCGACTACTACCATATCGACTCCCGTTTCGGAAGCAACGAAAGCTACCGCGAGCTGGTACGCAAGTGCCACGAGCGCGGCATAAAGATGATAATGGATATCGTCACCAACCACTGCGGTTCAGCGCACTGGTGGATGGCTGACCTTCCGTTCGAGGACTGGATCCATCAGTGGCCTGAGTACACCCACTCGAACTGCGACTTCGCGATGCCTAACGACATCTACGCTTCGCAGAAGGACAGATACAACATGCAGAGCGGCTGGTTCGACACCTCGATGCCTGATATGAACCTCGACAACCCTTATCTGCTCCAGTACTTCAAGCAGTATGCAATCTGGTGGACAGAGTGGGCCGACCTGGACGGACTCCGCGTGGACACGTACCCTTACAACGAGAAGGAACCTATGTCCCAGTGGTGCAAGGCCTTGATGGAGGAGTATCCGAACTATAACATAGTGGGCGAGGTCTGGACCAACAACATCGCCCAGCTAGCTTACTGGCAGGGCGGGGCATTGAACCGCGACGGGTTCGACTCGAACCTTCCTGCTATAATGGACTTCCCTCTCCAGAGCGCTTTCTGCCAGGGCATCAACGCCGATTACGAAAGCTGGGACGAGGGTCTGGCCAAGGTCTATGACGCTGTGGCGAACACCTATTACTACGCTGACCCGAAGAACATCCTGGTGTTCAGCTCGAACCACGACACCGAGCGCGTCGGCAACGTCGTGAACCGCGACCCGGCGCGGCAGAAGATGATATTGGCATTGACAGCAACCATCAGGGGCATCGCCCAGATTTTCTCCGGCGACGAACAGATGTTCGTCACCAAGGGCGGCTGGCACCGCGACGGCGCGCTCCGCGTCGACTTCCCGGGCGGCTGGGAGGGTGACTCCTTTGACCTTTTCACCGATGAGGGCAGGCAGGCGTGCAACGTCGATTTCGACGGCGCTCCGCTCAAGGCAGGCGTCCGCGCCGAGGTCTTCGACTACGCCCGCGCGCTGTTCAACTGGCGAAAGGGCTGCGAGGCGATCCGCGACGGACAGACGCTCCATTTCCTGCGCAGGGACAACACCTACGCCTTCTTCCGCTACACCGACGACGATGTGGTGTACGTGATGGCGAACAATACTCCGTTCGACATCACAGTGCCTTGGGCTGACTATGAGGAGTTCACCTCCACCCGCAGCCTCGGGGCCGGAAAGGATGTGATTTCGGGAGAGAGCGTCGACTTCACCGCTCCGGTGACGGTAGGGCCGCGCCAGACATTGATAGTAGAATTCACAAAGTAACATATATGAAAAGAATCATTCCGCTGCTCGCGCTTTCACTGGCCCTGGCAGCCTGCACTGTAGAAGTGGAGAAGACCACGGTCGCCACTCTGACCTCGCCTGACGGCAACCTGACTGTAGAATTCATGATGACGGAGGCGGGTGCTCCGATGTATGACCTGACTTTCGGAGAGACTCCCGTGATGCTTCCGAGCGCGCTGGGATTCGAGCTCCGAGGTACCGTGAAGTACCAGGGCCTCGTCTACGAGAAGGATAAGATCCTCAAGCCGGACGAGCTTCCTCCATATATGTTCACAGACAGTTTCGAGGTCCTCGGCACCGAGACGGACTCGCTTGACGAGACCTGGGAGCCGGTTTGGGGCGAGGAGTCGCAAATCCGCAACCATTACAACGAACTGCTGGTCAGACTCCGCCACAGGTCCGACGACAAGCTGATGAACATCCGCTTCCGCCTCTTCGACGAAGGCCTCGGCTTCCGCTACGAGTTCCCTGACGGCCAGCCGCTCGTGCATTTCGTCATCAAGGAGGAGCTTACCGAGTTCAACTGCGCCCAGGACAACACCGCGTGGTGGATCCCTGGCGACTTCGACTCCCAGGAGTACGAGTACGCCCAGACCAGGCTCTCCGAAATCCCGGCCGTCTTCAAGACGCGCACAAACCAGTACAACTCCAGCACCACCCTCTACAGCACCTCCGGAGTGCAGACCTCCCTCCAGATGAAGACCCCGGAAGGGCTCTATGTCAATATCCACGAGGCCGCCCTGGTCGACTACCCGTGCATGCACCTGCTCGGAAACGGCAAGTCCCTGCGCGCGTTCCTCACCCCGGACGCGGAAGGCTGGAAGGGCCGTCTCGAGACTCCGTGCATCACTCCTTGGCGTACCGTTGAGGTCACCCCGTCGGCAGAGGCGATGCTTGCCAGCCGCCTCGTGCTTAACCTGAACGAGCCTTGCGCCCTCGAGGATGTCAGCTGGATCCACCCTGTGAAGTATATGGGAGTGTGGTGGGAGATGATCGCTGGCGCCGGCAACTGGGACTACACCCAGGCCGCCTCCGTCAAGCTCGACAGCTTCGACTACAGCGCCGCCACCCCTCACGGCCGCCATTCCGGTAACAATGAAAACGTCCGCAAGTACATCGACTTCGCCGCAGAGAACGGTTTCGACGCGCTCCTGGTGGAAGGCTGGAACATCGGCTGGGAAGAGTGGGCTAACTGCAACAAGGACTACGTCTTCGACTTCGTCACCCCATACCCGGACTTCGACATAGAGGCTCTGAACGAGTACGCCCACTCGAAGGGCATCAGGCTCGTGATGCATCACGAGACCTCCTCGTCGGTGCGCAACTACGAGCGCCACATGGAGGCTGCCTACAGCCTGATGAACAAGTACGGCTACGACGCCGTCAAGTCAGGCTACGTCGGTGACATCCAGCCTCTCGGAGAGCATCACTATGGCCAGTATATGGTTAACCATTACCTCTATGCCGTCACCGAAGCCGCGAAGCACCATATCATGGTCAATGCCCACGAGGCTGTCCGCCCTACCGGTCTCTGCCGCACATATCCTAACCTCATCGGCAACGAGTCCGCCCGCGGCACCGAGTACCAGGCCTTCGGCGGCACCCAGCCCGACCACGTGACCATCCTCCCGTTCACCCGTCTGAACGGCGGCCCGATGGACTTCACCCCGGGCATCTTCGAGCAGAACCTGAAGGAGTGGTGCGGCAACGACTCCCACGTCAATGCCACCATCGCGAACCAGCTCGCCCTTTATGTGACAATGTATTCGCCTCTCCAGATGGCTGCGGACACTCCGGACCATTACGCTCCGTTCATGGACGCCTTCCAGTTCATCAAGGACGTAGCGGCGGACTGGGACGAGAGCCGCTACCTCGCCGCCGAGCCGGGGGACTACCTCGTAGTCGCCCGCCATCCTAAGCAGAGCACGCTTTCCGGCTCCGCCAAGGAGTTCAGCTTCGGCGTGGACACCTGGTTTGTCGGCGGAATCACCGACGAGAACGCCCGCACGATGGATGTCGCCCTGGACTTCCTCCCTGCCGGAAAGACCTACGAGGCCACCGTCTATGCTGATGCACCGGACGCCGATTATCTGAACAATCCTCAGAAATATACCATCACCCGCAAGGAGGTGACCTCCGCCGACGCCCTCACCATGTTCATGGCCCCGGGCGGCGGCTTCGCCATCTCCCTGAAGGCACTGTAATAGCATCCGGCCTTCTCCCGGTGCCCCCTGATCATTTTTTGACCCTACTTGCATACTTTTTCCTGCAAGTAGGGCCAAAAAATGTCTATTATGGTTCTGACTATATTTCAAACAACTGCAAAGACTCTGTATTTCCCATATTTCAATATATATTTTTGTGCAAAAGCAAGTATATGAATAATCCGGTTATGTCTTGCATAGAATCATAGAGATATGGCGGGATCTTTTCCTTTCTTTTTATCTAATGTTGTTGATAATATAGGGTAGGCTGTTAGGACATCGTCATGAGGTGAAAGACCTGTCAATTTCTTTTGGTTCTGAATCCCACTGCCAGCTATCAAATCTTGCTTATTTCATTATAAATGAATACATTTGCAACATCATGTGTGTTACTAGCAAATACTATGTTTGCTGCCTTCTCCTTGAATTAGTCCATACGGGGGGGGGTAAATCTTTATTAATCAGTCACTTATATAATCCCGCAGCGGTTCCCTCCCGGGGACTGCCACATCGTTGTGTCCGGACCTGAACGGTTCCGGCGTCTTCGTCGTGCCTGGAAGTATTCACAATCAGAAATTTAATCGTTACGTGTGTGTTGTTATGGAAGAAAAAAAGAAACAAAATTTGGAATTCACCGAGCCTGTGGTGAAGGTCGTGAACGTCTCACCCCGGAGGGTGCTCTGCATGAGCGTTGAGATTGAAGAATTCAAGGTCTATACTTTTGAAGATGCGGAAAAAGCTTCCGGTAATTAATAGAAAATTCTTAAGTATGAAAACTTTATTACGAATATTCAGTATCGCCCTCATAGCCGGCGCAGCCCTTGTCTCCTGCGGAAAGATCACTCCGACAGGCGGCAATGAGCAGGGCGGTGAGACCCCTGGCGGCGAGACCGGAGGCGATGACAATCCGGGTGGAAACACAGATCCTAATGTTCCTCCACGTGTCATCATCATTTCCTTTGACAACAATGCTACGAGAACTTATCTCGATGGCGGCAAACCTTATTTTTCTAACAATGACGAGATTCTTCTCGCCCAAAAGGAAGGTGGGGCAGAGCCGCAGATCTGTACGGTCAGCGTGGATGGCGGCATCGCGTCCATTACTGTGCCGGGGACATTGAAAGGTACTCTCACGGCTGTCTACCCCAAGGATGCAGCTAAAGTGGAAAGCAATCAAATTGTCGGCATCAAAGTCCCATCCGTTCAGACCGGTCTTTTCAAGGATGCCAATATCTGTATGGTGGACATAAAGGAAACTGATTCCAGAGTTGTGTTTCAGAACCAGATTGCATTGATTGCCGTCAAGGTCCCTGAGAACACTGACCATATCGAGGTCACTTCGCTTTGTGAGATTACCGAGGATTATATTTCAAATTATTTTAAAGGCGAGCGGGGAACTATAAGGAAAGCTATCAATACCGATTCCTCAAAGCAATATACAACAATTGTTAGATCTGGTCAGTCTTATGGATTAAACTCCGGTTCTGGTGATTATGACGAAGATACATATTATGTAGCCGTATTGACGGAGAATAAAACGTCTTCTGTCGATGTGAATACAAACGTTAAACTGATTGACCTCAATTTTGATATTCTGTACAAAGATTCCGGTAATAATGATATCCGTATGATGGGAGGCTTTCCACCTATGCAAGTCTTTAAGAATATAGAAAATTTTGGATATAAATTGGGGGAATACCCCGGAGTTTCAGATACTCGTTTCATTCATGCTGTAGTCAACTCAATATATAACCTTCCTATAAGTTTCCTTCATGAATATGTTGTTGTTAAGGGATTTAAGATGGCGACAATGAATGTCGGGGCAGGAAAACCTGAAGAACCAGGAGAGTATTTCTTCTGGGCTGGTCTGGATGGACATAAACTTGTAAATGGCCAATGGAACAAATTCTCAGA
The DNA here is from genome assembly GCA_045597895.1 of Candidatus Cryptobacteroides sp. GTDB lineage: Bacteria > Bacteroidota > Bacteroidia > Bacteroidales > UBA932 > Cryptobacteroides. The sequence goes on from JAZLLA010000039.1 coordinate 22,123, forward strand.
CGATGCCATATTCGATACATATCTTGAAGACAATTGGAAAGATTGCTTCAGCCCATATAATACGCCATATTCTTCTGATGTTGAAACGGACGATAGTTGTACCTATTATAGGTATTATGATGAAAAAGAAACAGTCTTAAGTCTTTGGGATGATGCCGCTTATGTTAATTGGGGCGGTGCATGGCGCATGCCGACTTTAGATGATATGACAAAGGTTATTCGTAAAGAAACGCAATTCGTGTTATATAATGAAACAAATCATTCTTTTGAATTATCGGTAGACGGAAAATTGCTAATTTTTCCTGAATCTGGCTACGCTGAGGAGTCTGCATGTAAAACAGATGAAGAAACACTTCTCTGGCTTTCAACGGTAGATACCGATGAACCCCAATGGGCCTATCAGATTTCAATCTGTCCTGATGTAGAAGGTTATAATATCGCCTTAGAATCATATTATCGTTATTGTGGCGCGAATATCCGTCCAGTCAGTGGCACACCATTGGCTGGTTCGGATGTGGATGCTGATATAACCGGTTCCCTTGGTCCGATAGGTAAGACTGAATTATAATTTTGGCGTTTGTTTTTATGAAATATATAGTAAGAATAGTTGTATCGGCGCTTGCCCTTATTGTTGCCACCGCCTGTTACAATAATGAAATAGAAAAGCCGAATAATCCTCACAATGCGGGACAGTGCGGGTTGAGAATTACGGCCACCATTGCGAAAACCCGTGTCAGCTTTGCTGATGAAGATGCTGACAATCTCTATCCGAAATGGCAGGAGGGGGACATTCTCTTCGGTTTTTATGGCGATGATCCTGATGGTAATGGGATTATCCTTGAGGTCAGCAGCGCTGATGACGAGCACGCAGAACTTGAGATTGTAAGTGGGAATCTTGAAATGCAAGACCTGGAAACGATTGTTTACCTGATTTACACAGGAAAGAATGGAAAAGGTTCCATCACATCGACTGACAAATTCACAAATGGCGTATTTCCTTTGGACCTCACCAGTCAGGACCTTAGCCGCATTCCGGTATGCATGAGCGCCAAAGCGCAAATCGAAGGCACCGCTGACGAAAAGACATTATCTTTCACCTTTGCATACGACTGTGCCATCCTTGAGATTGAGACCATTGATGGTTTTGGCAGTGATGGTTTCGATAACGGAGCCCTTACAGAAGTTAAAGTGTCCAATCTCGCGCTTGTGGGTAATTATTCATTGAATAATGATGGTGAGCTGGAGATAACATATGATTCCCAGGGGGGTATTCAAGACTATTCCAAATCCCTTGGCTACGGCTGGTCCACAAATTCGGATGGCGAGATTATCCATAACGGTCAGAGAGAGCCAATCCTTATCTCCACATTTCCTGTAGCGAATAAGGATTTCACCTTCAGCTATACTGTTGGTGGTTCCCAGGGAACTACGTATTATGTTACCAAAAGTAATAAGAGTTTAGCCAAAAGTAATTGCTATGTTCTCAGGCATAAATATGTTGCAAAGACCAGCGATAATATGTTTTTTGAGAGAGTTTCGGATGCCTTTGGCCATGCTGCTGATTTGTTCAAGGCCCCCGACTTTAGCACAGCAGAGACAAACATCGTAACCCTTGTCCGTGACTGCGGTCTTTCCGGCATTGATACCGATGGCCCCCTTGTCGGAGAAAGTGACCCGATAGATATTGATGGGTATGATGTTACCTTGGACCTTAATGGCAAGACGCTTGAACTCGATGGCGAGGAATGCTTCCAAGTTGAATCCCCTAGCACCTTCACTATCATAGATTCTTCTGAAGGAGATGGAGAAATTACGTCTTTGGGATTTGGTATGATTAATAATACTGGCGAAGTAAATATTAAGGGGGGGAATCTTCATACAGTTGATTGGAACGTGGTTGAGAACTATGGAACTCTAAATGTAGAGGGCGGCGAAATTAGCTCAGAAGGTGGTTATCCAATATATAATTATGGAGATGCTAACGTTGAAGGTGGAGAAATATATAGTGAATCTGTTGGGGCCGTTGCAAATGCAGGCAAGTTGATAATTTCTGGAGGAGACATAACGTCAGATGCTGTAGATGAAGATAATGAAGCGGCAATAACAAGCTTAGATGGAAAACTGGTAATTTATGGAGATTGTAAAATTACGTCAACGGCTTATTATGCCATTAATGTGGCTGGAGGTGAATTCACTATGGATAATGGCACAGTATCCGGGGCTTTAGGAGGGATTCATCTTACAGATGGTAGCACCGGTACGATAATTGGCGGCAGTATTGAAAGCGAGAATGGATATGCCTTGTATGTTGGGAACAGCACCTGTACAATCTCCGGCGGTACAATAAAGAGCAAAAGTACCACAAAACCTGCAATATACTGTTTCACGGAGGACGAGCCTGACGAAGATTCCCCGAAGAATCTCATTATTACTTGGCCAGACGAGGATGAATCCGATGAAGGACCGCTGATTGTATCCACCGAAAATCACAGTACGCCATACGGTCCGATTTCAACTTTAGATACTGACGCTGGCGAGACAAACTATGCTATAGTTGATATCTCCGGCGGGTATTTATTCTCGAACGATACTGCTGTATTTTCTAAATCAGCGACTAGCTCCGTCTCAATTGCAAACTGTTACACTAATTTGGGGAGTATGGTATCGGGAGGTGGCGCCACGCATTCACCATACTATGCAAATAGAGTTACACAGTACATTGACTCTATATGTCTAGACCCTTCTCCAAAAAAATATGGAGGCTATGACTTCATGTTTATGATTACTCCGTCAGAAGGTCCGGATGATCCTGATGATGGCGGACTGACCATTAATCCATACACTGACGGTTGGGGTTCATCAAACTAAGATAATACGATTATGAAAACGATAATAAAGATTTTCGCAGCCGTCCTGGCTGCAGTTCCAGTACTTGTATCCTGCTACAGCGAGCCTCTTCCGGAGGTTATCCCTGAAGTCATTCCGGGTGATGAAGACACAGGTATCGAGCAGGATGCCAATATCCGTGTTATCACGCTATCCTTCGATACCAAGGCAACCAGAACTGTATTAATCGATGAAGATGATTATTTTTCTTTACCTGTATTTCAACCAGGCGATGAAATTGTGGTCGCTCAAGCTGATGGTCAGGCCGAACCACAGACGTTCACGTTGACCGAAGGCAATTTCGTTGGCGAATCAGCTACCATCAAAACTACCCTTTCTGGACCCCTAGTTGCTGTATACCCCGCGAGTTGTGCCCTTTACGATTCGGATAACTCTAACAGTATCGTCGACGTAAAGGTTCCGTCAGAACAAGATGGAACATTCGCCAATGTTAACATATGTATGGCGACTCAGACGGATGATGACATTGCGCAGAATCGTTTGCTCTTTATCAACAAGACTGCGGTGTTCGTTGTCGACCTCCCTTATCCTGAAAAAACAATTCAACTTGTAGTTGAATCTTTGTATCGAATATCAACAACTACAGGTCAGCGAGATGAAGATGAAGAATATTCTTATATTGCTTGTGATGGAACTGGCGAAGATGATTATTCGGATATTATTACAGTAAGTGACAAAGTGAATGGTCTTAAAAGCCCTTGTTTCGTATCAGTGTATGTAGGTGACGGCATTCTATTGCGTGATTTAAGTTTTGATGCCATAACCGAAGTTGATTACTTTGAGAATATACATACAGGTTCTACTGGTGGTTTCTCTCCATATTTTCTAGAGAAAAAATACTTGGATCCAGAAACGGCAACAGCACAAGAAGGTGCAATCTATGCCGTCGATTCAAACGAATATACTCTTTTACATGATTATTACGGCTATGGATACGCAAAATGGAGTACTGAAGATTTGACAGATTACGCAGGAGGAGAATTTTTTATGTGGGGAGAGATTATCGGACATCGATATGACAATGCTACAAGTAGTTGGACAAACTTCGGGACCGAACAGAGTGATTGCAGATATACAGGTAATTGGAATGGAGCAAATGGCTTTGATTATCAAAATTCGCCTTTTGCAACGCCCGGCGGTTCAATAACTATGGCCCCCAAGTCTTATATCAATACTACTTACGCTCTTTCTGGTGCAGGAACAACTAAAGTATTAAAGTTATGTGATGATGCGGCCTATTATCATTGGGGTGGTTCTTGGCATATTCCTACATCGACTGAATGGGGATATATTATTAATTCAGGACTACAGAACGATATCCAATACATTTTCTCTCCATATGATGATTCTGATTACATAGTTGGTACTACTGCTCAAAATGATACGAATTACACTAATTATTATTGGTCTTCTTCTCTAGGTACACAGCTAAATTATGGAGTATACGCTTGCTTTCTGATGCCAGAAGAAATAACAGAGGGCACTTATTTGAATGGTAGGTATACTGCCGGTAATTACCGTTATTATGGTATGCGTATATGTCCCGTTGCAGCATTTTAGTATTCAATTAAGAATATCAGGGCTAGTATTACTATGTTGAAAGGAATAATTAATATATCTCCTTCAGGCGGCAACACACATAAAATATTTATCACATCACACATCACGTCCGGGAGACCGGACGCTGCCTGACGGAAGAAGGGCCCCCGGCGTGAGTCGGGAGCCCTTTATAAATTTAAGGCGGGTACAAAAAAAGAGAGGTGCTTGAAGCATCTCTCTGTGGAGCGGAAAACGGGGCTCGGACCCGCGACCTTAACCTTGGCAAGGTTACGCTCTACCAACTGAGCTATTTCCGCGTTGGGACTACAAAGGTACGAAGATTTTTGTAGTATCCAAATATTTTCCCGAAAAAATTTCAAAAAATCTTGCGTCAGGTGCGTTTTGAGCGCTGTTATGCTGCCGCTAGACCTCGATGGAAGTGTTGAACTCCTTGAGGAACCTCATGTCGTTCTCGAAATAGTGGCGCAGGTGGTTGACCCTCCACTTCAGCATCGCGATGCGCCCGAGGCCCATACCGAATGCGAAGCCGGAGTATTTCTTCGAATCGATGCCGCTTGCCTCCAGGACGTTAGGGTCCACCATACCGCAGCCCAGGATCTCGAGCCAGCCTGTACCCTTGCAGATGTTGCAGCCCTTTCCGTGGCAGATGTTGCAGCTTACGTCCACCTCAGCTGAAGGCTCGGTGAACGGGAAGTATGAAGGACGCATTCTGATCTCGGTCTCAGGTCCGAACATTTCGCGGGCGAAAAGAAGGATGGCCTGCTTCAGGTCTGCGAAAGTCACGTCCTCGTCGATATAGAGACCTTCCACCTGATGGAAGATGCAGTGTGCGCGTGCGCTGATAGCCTCGTTCCTGAATACACGGCCCGGGCAGATGACGCGGATAGGGAGCTTCATGGACTCCATTGCGCGTACCTGTACGGAAGAAGTGTGGGTACGGAGAAGAAGCGGATTAGGATGTCCTGCAGATACGAAGAAAGTGTCCTGCATATCGCGGGCAGGGTGGTTCAGAGGGAAGTTCAGGGCCTCGAACACGTGATAGTCGTCCTCGATCTCCGGACCCTCGGCCACGTCGTAGCCGAACTTGCGGAAGATATCCACGATCTCCTGGCGGACGATGGAAACCGGATGGCGCGAGCCCAGCTCGAATGGGTCGCCCGGCATGGAAAGGTCCTTCTTAGGACCGTCGGATGCCTCTTCGCCTCCCATAGAATCCTTCAGGGCCTCGATCCTGGCCTGGGCAGCCTGCTTCAGGTCGTTGAGCGCCTTGCCGAACTCCTTCTTCATCTCCTTGTCCATAGAGCGGAACTCGTCGAAGAGAGCGGTCACTTCACCCTTCTTTCCGAGGAAATGCACTCTCGCCTCCTCCACTTCCTTCTGAGTCTTGCACTTGAGCGCATCGAGCTCAGCGAGGATCTGTTCTATCTTTTCTTTCATATCTTTTCGGATTTAAATCCCACAAAAGTAATCATTATTTCTGAGACTTGGACAATCTCTTGTCGCGATTCTTCTTGTCGCGGGCGGCACCGGTCTTCAGGTACTTCGCCCACTGCTCCTCATTGAAGACCTTCTCGTAGGCATAGTATATCTTGTCCATCCATCTGAGGCGCGCATCCTCGTAGATGTCCATATTCGTCACCTTCTGGCGTGCGAGCGCAGCGAAATCGTCCTGAACGGCCTTCAGGTCGTGGGTCAGGATGGAATCCACATAGAATATCTGGGCATCGTCGAGGTCCAGGAGGTTCGTCAGACGCTCGACTTCCCTGTCGACGGATTCAAAGAGTTTCTCCTCGGCTTCCTTCTGGGCCTGGGCGGGGTCCTGGGCTGCAGCTGAGAGGGAAAACAGTCCCAGCATCAGTGCGCAGCAAACAAATGGGCGGACAAATGAACGCATAACCGTTAAATTTTGGTAGATTTGTATGTTAATGGACAAAAGTAATTAATTATCCCGCAACTAGCAAGCGTATGACCATCATTGACGCCCACTCCCATCTCTGGCTCAGGCAGGACACCGTCGTCGACGGGCAGAGGATCTACCCGCTCGGCAACGGCCGCGCAATGTTCTTCGGCGAAGAGCGCCAGATGCTCCCGCCGTTCATGACCGACGGCTCGAACACCGCCGAGGTGTTCCTGGCCAATATGAACTACGCGCAGGTCAGCGCCGCCGTCGTGGTCCAGGAAGTGATCGACGGCAACCAGGACGCCTACCTCGCGGAGGTCCAGCGCCGCTACCCGGAGCGCTTCTTCTGCTGCGCGCTCAAGGACATTGACAATGACCCCCTGACCGTCCCTTCCGGCTTCAAGGGCGTCGCCGTCCCCGGCCACCGTGCCCATCGCGCGCTGAACTCCGAGGAGATGATGGCGTTCTTCAAGCAGCTGGAGACCAGCGGGATGATCCTGTCGATGTGCCTGGCGGACGACGCCTCTCAGATCGCGCAGATGCGCGAGGTCATCGAGGAGTGCCCGGAGCTGAAAATCGCCATCGGCCACTTCGGGATGGTCACCACCGCTCACTGGATGGACCAGATCAGGCTCGCGGAGGCAAAGAACGTCAGCGTCGAGAGCGGCGGCATCACCTGGCTCTTCAACAGCGAGTTCTACCCTTACCCTTCCGCCGTCAGAGCCATCCGCGAAGCCGCCGACGAGGTGGGCTGGGACAAGCTGATGTGGGGCAGCGACTACCCGCGCACCATCTGCGCCATCACCTATAAGATGAGCTACGACTTCATCACCAAGTCCCCCGAGCTCACCCCGGAGCAGAAGGAAGCCTTCCTCGGCCTCAACGCCGCGAAGTTCTACGGCTTCCACGACCTGCCCGACCTCCCGTACATAAAGAACATGTCAGAATAAAAACATAGGACAATGAAAGCTATTCAAATACCCGCCGCAGGACAGATCGTCCCGGTCAATATCGACGCCCCGGTGCTCGGCGCCGGTGAAGTTCTCCTCCAGATGGAATATGTGGGCTTCTGCGGTTCCGACCTCAACACCTGGCGCGGAGCCAACGCCCTCGCCAAGAGCCCGGTGATCCCCGGCCACGAGATCGGCGCAGTGATCGAGCAGGTCGCTGCCGGCGTACCGGAATTCCTCAAGCCCGGGATGATCGTCACGGTCAATCCTTACACCGCCTGCGGGACCTGCCCGTCCTGCCGCCGCGGCCGCCCGAACGCCTGCCGTAACAATGAAACGCTCGGCGTCCAGCGCGACGGCGCCATGCGCGAGTATATGGCTATCCCTTGGCAGAAGGTTATCCCGGCTGAGGGCCTGACCACAAAGCAGGCCGCCATCGTGGAGCCGATGAGCGTCGGCTTCCACGCCGTATCCAGGGGGCAGGTCACTGACATTGACACAGTTATGGTGGTCGGCTGCGGAATGGTGGGCCTGGGCGCCGTAGTGCGCGCTGCGCTGCGCGGCGCCAGGGTCATTGCGGCTGACCTGGACGACGAGAAGCTCGCTATCGCGAAGGAGATGGGTGCGGCTTACGCATTGAACACGATGTCCGCTGACTTCGCAGAGAAGCTCTCCGAGATCACCGGCGGTGACGGTCCGGACGTGGTCATCGAAGCTGTCGGAAGCCCTGTCACCTACCGTCTCGCAGTGGACTGCGTGGCGTTCACGGGTCGCGTGGTCTGCATCGGATACTCGAAGAACGAGGTCACTTTCCAGACGAAACTGTTCGTACAGAAGGAGCTCGACATCCGCGGATCCCGCAACGCCGAGCCTTCCGATTTCAAGGCTGTCATCCATTATCTGACCAAGGGCACCTGTCCTGAGGACAAGCTCATCAGCCGCATCATCGGACCTTCGCAGGCCGCTGAGGCGATGTCGTACTGGTCTGAGAATCCTGGGAAGGTCTTCCGTATCCTCATGAAGTTTTGAAATATCGGATAATTATTTGTAAATTCGCTTGTTACCGATAAATCCCATCCCGTGAAGAGAATATTGCTGCTGACTTTATTGGCGGTTCTGACGAACATTTGCGCCGTCTCCCAAAGTTACTCCTTCGTGACTTTGAGCCCGGACCAGGGCTTCCCGTCCAAAGTCAACAGCATTGTCGTGCAGCCTCAGGGATACGCCGTCCTCGGTTCCGATGACGGCCTCTACTGCTACCTCGGCAACGGTTCCGTGGTCGCATACGAGTCGCTAGGCGAGCTCGGAGAGTCAGGAAACTACGTTACGGACCTCTATTACGACGATATGGGCTACGTCTGGTGCCTGACCGACAACGGCTTCTTTGCCTGGAAAGTTCCGTACGACGGCAGCGACCCGGACGTCATCATCGGTCCCAAGGACGTAAACGTCTATTCCGTCTTCAGCTATGGCAAGGAGGTGTTCTTCGGCGGCGAGAGCTGTCTTTGGAAATATGACCACAAGTCGAAGTCGTTCGCAAAGGTCGTCACCCTCGACCGCGACGAGGACTTCGATGTCTCCAGCATCCTTTTCGCCGTCTACCACGACCAGGAGGTTCTTGTCCTCTTCAACAAGTTCGGCAAGGTATTCCACCTTTTCTACCTTCCGACCGGCGAAGTCCGCACCTTCTTCAAGTCCGACCTCTGGTCCGACGAGTATTTCGCAGCCTTCACCGATTCCCAGTCCCGCCTCTGGCTCTCCGACTTCGGTCACGGGGTCAACTGCATTGACCTTGACGGAAACCTCCTGCGCCACTACGATACCTCGAACTCCGGCCTCAGCTCGAACATTGTCCTGTGCTTCGCCGAGCGGGAGGGCAGGATATGGATGGGCACCGACGGTGGCGGCATCAGCATCCTGAACCCTGACACCGGCACTTTCCAGGTGCTGAACCACAAGGAGAACGACCCTTATTCGCTTCCGTCCTCCACCATCACCTCCATCTTCTGCGACCATAACGGATACCTCTGGTGCGGACGCCCGCACGGAGGGGCCGTCATCATAAACCAGCCTCTCATCGAGAGCTACAACACCTCCGACACCCGCCCGTTCACCGGCAACGGCGGAGTCAGCGCCCTCTTCCAGGGCGGCCCGGACGACAAGATCTGGGTAGGAACGAACGGCTCCGGCCTGATGTCCTTCAACCCTCAGGAAGGCAGTTTCACCCCGTACCCGTCCACGGCCGGGATGCACATCTACTCCATCGCCTCCGTCGACGCCGACCGCCTGGTCCTCTCCTGCCCGAACAAAGGCTTCTACACCTTCGACAGGCACACCGGAGCCATTGCCCCGTCCAAGCTCATCACCGACGTCAAGAACTATTATCTGACCAATGGCGAAGGCGCCTGCGTCGATAACGACGCCGAGGGGCGCCTCCTTATATTCTCCAACAACATCCGCCGCTACGACGCCCGCACCGGCATCCTCGAGGAGTTCAGCATCAGTTCCGCCGGCATCAAGGGCCACCTGCGCACCGTTTCCGGCAGCCAGTGCCACTATCTCTGGGACAATGCCCACCTCTACGAGTGGGATGAGAGCGCCGAAAGCCGCCTGAAAGTCCTGTACGACTTCGGCGAAAGCGTGACCCTGCGCGGCTGCGTCATTGGCCCGGACGGGCTCCTCTGGCTCGCCTCCGCCCACAGCCTCGGGCGCTTCAACCTTGAAACACAAACCGCCGACTTCGGCAACCTCCACTTCGACTCCGTCATCCAGTCCGTCCTGTGCGACGCCGACGGCCGCTTCTGGCTGGGCACCCGCAACAACCTCTACGGCTTCTTCAGCGAGAACCACACGATGGTCCCGCTCTCCGACATCGACGGAGTCTATGACAATGAATACATCCCGAACGCCAAGCTTGTCGCGGCCAACGGTGACGTCTACCTCGGCGGCACGAACAGCCTGGTCCGCATCCGTTCCGGCTTCGCCCAGACGGTATCCTCCGACCCCGAAGTCCATCTCTTCAAGATGTACGTCGACGAGGAGATGGTCCCCGACGTCAAGCACCTGACCATATCCCACAAGCACAACCACATCGACCTCCTGCTCAGCACCAGGTCTGACAATATCCTCGACACCAAGCGTTTCGAAGTCCTCATCGAAGGCGGCGGCAACACCATCTCCGAGAGGCTCGAGACCAATCCTTCCGTCCACCTCCCGACGCTCACCTCGGGTCACTACACAGTGATGGCCTCCTGCACCGGCACCTCGGGCCAGTGGACCCCGATGACCACCATCCTTGAATTCACCGTGGACAAGCCTTGGTACAGGACCTTCGTCTTCTTCGTGGCGCTGGCTCTGGTGCTCGCGCTGATCGCTTGCTACATCATCCTTTCGCGCCGCAGGATCGACAAGGAAAGGAAGGACAAGGAAAAAGCCCGCATCGCCAACGATATGAAGAGCATGTTCGTCCAGAATATGAGCCACGACATCCGCACACCGCTGAATGCCATCGTGGGCTACTCCCAGCTCCTGGGACTCGACGACACCCTCACCGAAGATGAACGCACCGAGTTCGTGGGATACATCGAAGGCAGCGCCGACATGCTGTCGATGCTTGTCGACGACGTGCTCAGCATGTCGGACATCGAACAAGGCAACTACGCCATAGCGATGATGTCCTCCAGCATCAATGAAATCTGCGAAAAGTCCATCAAGTGCTCAGTGATGCGTGTGCTCGCCGGCGTGAAGATGTACTGCACCTCCGAGGTCGACGACAGCTTCAGGCTCTACACCGACCCTCGCCGCGTCCAGCAAATCCTGGTGAATTTCCTTACCAATTCCTGCAAGCACACGACCCAGGGCGAGATCCACGTCCACTGCTCTGTCTCCGAGAATCCGGGAATGGTCACCATCTCCGTGACCGACACCGGCGACGGCGTGCCGAAGGACCTCGCCGACCACATCTTCGAGCGCTTCAAGTCCGGCACCATCGGCGGCCACGGAATGGGCCTCAATATCTGCCGCATCCTGTCCGAGAAGCTCGGTGGCTCCGTCCACCTCGACACCTCGTACACCTCCGGCGCCCGCTTCCTCCTCCTTCTCCCTCTCCAGTACGAGTAGTCCTCTCAAGTTAGTGTAGCTCTCTTCAGTCAGGATAGCTCTTTTAAGTCAGGATAGCTCTCTTCGCCTTCGGCCCTTTCCCCCTCCTTCGCAACCTTCGGACTTTTCCCGAAGGTTCGGACACTTTTTACCATCATTTCGTGCCCGCGACCATACATTTTCTTGTTTCGGACACTTTTTGCCATCATTTCGTGCCCGTAACCATACATTTTCTTGTTTCGGACACGTTTTGCCATCTATTCGTGCCCGCAGCCATACATTTTCTTGTTTCGGACACTTTTTACCATCATTTCGTGCCCGTAACCATACATTTTCTTGTTTCGGACACGTTTTGCCATCTATTCGTGCCCGCAGCCATACATTTTCTTGTTTCGGACACGTTTTGCCATCATTTCGTGCCCGCAGCCCAAACGTGAAGGATAATGCCAGCGGTGGGGTCGAGGGCGGAGCTTTCGGAGAGCGTCAGGAGGCCCACCGCCTGCCGCGGCCGACGGCCTTGCCTGCTCGCAGTTTCTGTCACGGAGGCTTAACAGCAGAGGCTGTTCATCCTCCGCTCCAGAAACCGCCGAGCCGATCCTTGTGACGTACGCTTCCGCGAACTGCCGACAGGAATCGGCATCACCCGCTCAAACAGCGCTGCTGGAAAATATATATACTTCAATGTCATATAGCCCTTGGTTTCCATACTACCATCACAGACGGTCTTCTGTGGCATCTCGTGGAAACCATACCCCTCCCAAGGTCCATTGGTTTCCATATACCCCTCTCAGGTCGCGTTCTGTGGCGTATACAGGAAACCACCACCCTCCCAGAACCCTTTGGTTTCCACACAACCCTTCCAGACAGTCTTCTGTGGCACGTCGCGGAAACCATACCCCTCTCAGAGGTACTTGGTTTCCATATACCCCTCTCAGGTTGCGTTCTGTGGCGTATTCAGGAAACCATACCCTTCCTAGGGCCCCTTGGTTTCCATATCACCCTCACAGACGGTCTTCTGTGGCATCTCGTGGAAACCATACCCCTCTCAGAGGTACTTGGTTTCCATATACCCCTCTCAGGTTGCGTTCTGTGGCGTATTCAGGAAACAATACCCTTCCTAGGGCCCCTTGGTTTCCATATCACCCTCACGGACTGTCTTCTGTGGCCTATCCTGGAAACCGGAGAGATAGCGGTAGGGGGCAGCTCGGACGAGTGGCGGGCAGTGTCGGCCTGGGCTCCAAACAGCCCGGGCCGGTTACGCTGGCCGACATTTCGGCGGACGGGCGTCCGCCCGGACTGCCCCATAGTGGCCTGATTTTTCAAAAAATCAGCCGCCTTCCCATCTTAAAAACGGCCTCCCGTATGCGGCAAACAACGATTTGAAACATTATCCGTTTCCTTTTTGATGAAACGGATAGCTCTTCGGAACTTTGCAAAGAAAAATGCCTTATGTGTAGCAATTCTAATCCCGGCGGGGGCCAGGCCCCGCGCCGTTTCATTGACATTTCGACAGATATTGGATTTAAAATCGCCTTTGGCAATCCCGATCATCCAGCGCTGGTGATGGGCCTTCTGCAGAATCTGATTCCGGACAGGAAGATAGAGAGGGTAGAGTTCCTGAATACCGAGATACTTCCGGAGGACGTGGAGGACAAGAGGATGAACTTCGATGTGAGGTGTACAGATGAGAAAGGCGATTCGTTCGTCTGCGAGATGCAGAAGATGAAGTACGGTTATTTCCCGGACAGGCTGATGGCCTATTCCGGCGATCCTCTGAAAAGGCTTCTCAGGCGTGGACAGTCTTACGCCACGATCAAGCCTTTGTATATGGTGAGCATACTTGACCATTATCTGAGCAATGACGTAAGGACACTTGTCCGCACAGCACATGTGACGATGGATGATGATAGAAAAATTTTGTCGGACAAGCTTAATTTCCTATTTTTGCAACTGCCTGCGGCAAAGGGTTTTGAGGATGGGAATGTGTTTCTGGAGAAGCTGGCGTATTCGATACGTCACATGTCCGGTTTTGAGGAACTGCCGAAGGAATTGAGTGTGGACAGATATTTCACCGAACTGGCGGAAGTGTCCGACCGTGCATTCATCAGGGAAGAGCAACTAAAACTGTACGACTATATGATCAGGGACGAAGTTCAAATCCAGGCGGAGCGGGATTATGCCGTCGAGGAAGCCAGCAAGGCCGCCTTTGCCAGGGGCGCAGCCGAAGGTGAAGCCAAAGGAAAAGCTGAAGGAAAAGCCGAAGGGAGAGCCGAAGGGAGAGCCGAAGTGGCTCTGGCGATGAAGGCAGCGAATGTCCCTGTGGAGGATATCGTGAAGTTCACGGGGCTCAGCAAGGAAGAAGTGTCCTCACTATAATGTGTTGAGGAGGAGCAACTAAAACTGTACGACTATATGATCAGGGACGAAGTTCAAATTCAGGCGGAGCGGGATTATGCCGTCGAGGTAGCCAGCAAGGCCGCCTTTGCCAGGGGCGCAGCCGAAGGTGAAGCCAAAGGAAAAGCCGAAGTGGCTCTGGCGATGAAGGCAGCGAATGTCCCTGTGGAGGACATCGTGAAGTTCACGGGGCTCAGCAAGGAAGAAGTTGCTATACTTTAAGCCGAGAAATAGACAGGCTGACTTGGATAGTGAAGCTAGCTTCAAACTACTAACAGAACTCTTCGATTGGCAGATGATGAAACCGGCGTTGGTTTTTTATCTGCCTTTTTTATATTTTGAAATTCAATAGCCATCATAGACAGCTCTATGTGGCCCATCTTATAATACAGAAGTGAATGGCGAGTGGAAGTGGATGACATTACTGGAAGTGTGAGGGATAAGAGAGGAAGTTGCGCAAAACTCACAGGAAGGGAAAGGGATCAATAGAAAGCGAGGGATGATGCCAGCGGTGGGGGCGAGGGCGGAGCTTTCGGAGAGCGTCAGGAGGTCCACCGCCTGCCGCGGCCGACGGCCTTGCCTGCTCGCAGTTTCTGTCACGGAGGCTTAACAGCAGAGGCTGTTCATCCTCCGCTCCAGAAACCGCCGAGCCGATCCTTATGACGGACGCTTCCGCGAACTGCCGACAGGAATTGGCATCACCCGCTCAAACAGTGGCGGTTTGAAAATATTTATAACGTTATTTGGCCTTTGGTTTCCGCACAGCCCTTCTAGACAGCCTTCTATGGTCTATTCAGGAAACCATACCCCTCTCAGAGGTACTTGGTTTCTATATCACCCTCACGGACGGTCTTCTGTGGCATCTCGTGGAAACCATACCCCTCCCAAGGTCCATTGGTTTCCATATACCCCTCTCAGGTCGCGTTCTGTGGCGTATTCAGGAAACTACCACCCTCCCAGGGCCTCTTGGTTCCCAGACCACCATCATAGACGGCCTTCTGTGGCCTATCCTGGAAACCAGAAGTGTAGGGATTAGTGGGCAGCCCGGACGAGTGGCGGGCAGTGTCGGCCTGGGCTCCAAACAGCCCGGGCCGGTTACGCAGCCCGACATGAGGCTGACCAAAAAGTCAGAACAAGTCGCTGAGAATTCAGTATTTGAAGACAAGGCTGACTCCAACCACGAACAAAAACAGCAAAATAGAGGCTGGCCAAAACTTTTTGGTCAGCCTCACTGCCGCCTCTCCTCCCGCCTCCGTCGAAACATCCCCTCCGCAACCTTCTACCATTAGTCAAGGGTTAAAACGGGAATGGGATTTCTGAAGAAGTGGCAAATCGCTTAGGGCAGTAATGTGGTGTACGACGGCATAGAAACGGGATGAGTGGTCTAGACGAGGGGAATTGCCCCTCACCTAGGTCACACAGCGTGCCTTCAGGCACTTCCTGCGGGACAGACTGCACTAGGTGAATTAGTGGTTGGCCGCGCAAAAGACTTTGAACATCCCCTATCGCTAACTGCCTGATATTCAGAGATACATTCTTGTTCCAGGCATTCTCGGACATTTATCCCTCACCCAAACGGTGAGGGATAAGAGTATTAGTCGAGATTCATATTGTGGTCCATATGTGGTTCTTTCTCCAGAAATACAATAAAATTCCGTATATTTGCTTGTTAAATCCCTCATACCGGTTCTTGAATGAAGCACAGCATATTTGACAGATACCTTACCAGATATATGGACAGCAGGATCATCTTTGTCGTTGATGCCCTGCTCAGCGCAGTAGCATCCGCACTGATGGCCATCATAGCAAAGTACGCCACCCCTGACGGCTCCATCACCTGGCTCTTTGCCTTCAAGTATTTCGCTCTCGCCTTCTGCGCGACCCTCCTCGCCGAATTCATCACGAAGGAATACCGGACCACCATCCGCCACATGAGCCTGCTGGACGTGTTCCATCTTCTCATCACGGTATTCATAAAGGCCTCCATCATCTGCATTGTCTTCGTCTGTATACGGATATGGAGCCTGGCGAACATGTACTTCATCTTCGTCGACTTCCTCCTCACCGTATTCTTTGTCGTAGGATACCGCGCCCTCCTGATGCTCCTCTACAGGGCATACACCCAGAGTTCGGAATACAACAGCAAGAAGGAGAACATCCTCATATACGGAGCGAAGACTAAGGCCGCCTCCCTCGTCACCAGGCTCTCTAACAGCACGGTCTACAAGGTCTGCGGACTCATCTCCCCGACCTCGGATGACAACGGCAAATACCTCTGCGAAAAGCCGATATACTACTTCGACACATACAAGGACTTCAGCGACTTCGCCACGTCCAGAGCCATCTCCGCCGTCCTCTTCGCCCACGAAAGGGATGCCAGGAAGGAAGCTGACGGCCTGGTGAGCTTCTGCTACAAGAACAGCATCAAGGTCCTCATCGCCCCTTCCGTCGACGAAGTCAAGGAAGGGATGGCGATGCAGGGCAAGGTCCGTGAGCTTAAGATCGAGGACCTCCTTGGCCGCGACGAGATAAAGCTCAGCATGCAGGAGATCCAGAGCAACTTCAAGGACAAGGTCATCCTCGTCACCGGAGCCGCCGGCTCCATCGGCTCCGAGCTTGTCCGCCATCTGGCGGGCTTCGGAGTCAGCAAGGTGATCCTCTTCGACAATGCCGAGACCCCGATGTACAACCTCCGCCTGGAGCTGGAGGAGAGATTCCCGGATTTGGACTTCGTCCCGGTGATCGGAGATGTCAGAGGCATCCCGCGCCTTGACTTTGTGTTCCAGACGTACAAGCCTCAGATCGTGTTCCACGCCGCAGCGTACAAGCATGTCCCTCTGATGGAGGAGAACCCTTGCGAAGCCGTCCTCGTGAACGTCGCCGGCTCCCGCAACGTCGCCGACAAGTGCATTGAATACGGCGTCGAGAAGATGGTCATGATCTCCACCGACAAGGCCGTCAATCCGACCAACATAATGGGCTGCACGAAGCGCCTCGCCGAGATCTACGTCCAGTCGCTCGGCCTCGCCGAGGAAAAGGGCAAAGTCCCCGGCCACACCAAGTTCGTGACCACCCGCTTCGGCAATGTCCTTGGCTCCAACGGCAGCGTCATCCCGCGCTTCCGCGCGCAGATCGAGAAGGGCGGCCCTGTGACCGTCACCCATCCTGACATCAACCGCTTCTTCATGACCATCCCCGAGGCCTGCCGCCTCGTGATGGAAGCCGCCATCCTTCCGGAGTCCAATAGAATCTTCGTCTTCGACATGGGCCACCCTGTCAAGATCGACACCCTCGCCCGCCGTATGATCGTGCTCGCCGGCCTCCGCCCGGACGTCGATATCAAGGTCGTCTACACCGGCCTCCGTCCAGGCGAGAAGCTCTACGAGGAAGTGCTCGCCTCCGCCGAGAACACCGAGCCTACCTCCCACGACCGCATCAAGGTCGCCCACGTCCGCGAGTACGACTACGATGAAGCCCGCAAGGCCAACCTCGAACTCGAGGTCATGGCCGCCGGCTGCGCCGACATCCCGGCCATGGTTCGCCTCATGAAATCCATTGTCCCCGAGTTCAAGAGCCGGAACTCCGTCTTCGAGGGGCTGGATAAATAAGCATCAATAACTTTACGAGTTAACAACAAACAGCATAATGGGCATAACATTCGACATAGAGCAGCGGAGGTTCCAGTTTGACTTCGAGCACGACGGCACGAGCGATCTGGTGACCCTCACCGGCAGTGGCTATCAGGTGGAGGCATTCGGCAAATGCTTCTACTACGGCTATGAATTCGAGCCCGAAATCGACAGCGAAACCAGGACGAAATTCATCCAATACGTCAAGTTCTCGCCTTCCATCCAGAAGGACGAAAACCTATCGCATTTCATTCAGAAAGCTGTCAATGACCTGAATAGTAAGATCGACCTCTATGACTACGACCTCGTAATCTACCCGGAGTCCTCCAGTCAAGTCAACCAGTACATGCTTCGCTATATCTATCGCTTCGCCCAGCCGACACTCAGACAGATGCAACTCGTCAAGGCACTCCCGTCAAACATCGCATTCGACACAGATGCCTACACACGACAGTACCTCGATGACGTACTCGAAAACGGCCGTCCGAGATACACCCAGTCGCAGAAAGACGAAGCCCTTGACTCTATCGGCAAGATGATGGACCTCATCCACAGCAAAGACTATTTTACCATCGCCAAAGACGTGAAGAAGAGCAAACTCCGTCCATATATGCTCCAGTTCCTGAAATTCGCCACTGAGGAAGACCGGACACTATGTTCAACCATCAGGAACCAGAACATCCTCGTCATAGACGACATTACCACCAGCGGCTCCACCCTGAATGAAATCCTCAGGACTCTCAGAATACTCAACGAAGACAACTCCATCACGATATTCAGCCTGATAGGACGAAAGAACCTGATGGCGGAAATGGGATAGTCCCAAATAACTTGCGCAATCAAATATTATCCTTATTTTTGCAGTGACGTTATAACGTTACTGAATATGGAGAAAATTACGATTTATCATGGTTCGCCAGGTATTGTGACTCCCGTTTTCGGAGAGGGGAAGACCTATAACGATTACGGTCAGGGATTCTACTGTACTGAGAGCCTTGAACTGGCCAAGGAATGGGCCTGCTCCCAGGACTCTGACGGATATGCCAACCAGTACATCCTTAACCTGAAGGGACTGAACGTCCTATATCTCAACGGACCTCAATACAATATATTGAACTGGCTTGCCATTCTTCTTGAAAACAGAAAGTTCGCTATTGCCGAAGGCCTCCCGCAAGAGGCGAAGAATTATATCCTGGAAGCATTCCTGCCCGAATACCAGTCCTATGATATCATCAAGGGATACCGTGCGGATGACTCCTATTTCTCCTACGCCAGGGACTTCATCAGCAACTCGCTGTCCCTTGGAGACCTGAAGCGTGCCATGATGCTAGGGAAGTTAGGGGAGCAGGTCGTTCTGAAAAGCGAACGAGCCTTTGAGTCCATCACAAAAGGGGAGATTTTTCCGGCAGACCGTAGTGAATACTATGCCAGATATTGCGAAAGGGACCGTATGGCAAGGGAGAATTACAAAGAGATTTCCTCGCATGCGTTCTCCCCAGCCGATATTTATGTCATTGATCTTATCAGAGGAGGAATAAAGAATGGAGACCCACGCTTATAATGAAGCATATCTCCCTTATGCCATGGAGAACCTTGCCGCGATGATGGATTGCGGCATCAACCGGTGCGGCTATTCACCGCAGCTGTTTTATCGGATGTTCCTGACCAGCGGCGTCGCCGGTCAGATAGAGAAGGGCAATCCGCGCTATGTCGCAGGGCTTTCAGGAGCAGAACTTGCCCATCGTGTCATTGAACTCACCGTAGGGCAGTCTCCGGAGGCGATTGACGGGACATTCACCATCTCTCCTGAATACTGGGCAGGATGGGTACTGGCATACTATCAGTGGAAATCCGGGAAGTCTTTTCGCTTCATCCATGACAATGGCCTTCACTTAGAAAAGGTCATTGCGATGTATCATCCGCTGCACGAAGCGGACCTTGACAAGTTCGCCGCCGTAGCTGACAGTATTATAGCGGAAAACGTCAGTACGTCCATAAGCCCCTTGAAGAAAGCGAGGGAGCTGTATGGACTTACTCAGGAAGAGCTGTCCCGTATATCCGGAATATCCCTCAGAATGATCCGCGCCTATGAGCAGAAATCGCAGGATATAGCAAAAGCTAACTTCAGCACCGTCTCAAGGCTGGAATCTGTCCTGCACGCTGACTTCAGTGAAATATAACAACCTGCGCTTCTAATCAATTGCTGCTGCAGATATACAAAGAATTTTGAACCTGCAACAGGTCGGAAGAACAAATACCAGGAAAATCGCAGGAAGGTCCAAGCCTAAGCAAGGACCTCCCATTGACCACTCTGAAGTGGCCGCGGACAAGAATTGGCTTACGGATGATCTCACAGCTGACTTTCAACTTGAGACCGCCAAATGCAATATTGACTTCCATATGTTTGCAATTGATTAGATGGTGAGTCGGAAACGTTCGGCCATTGGGGCTCGTCGAAAGGGTAGCCCATCCGTTAGGACACAAAAAGGACGTCCATCATCACTGATAAACGTCCTGAATATTAATGGAAGTCATCTTGCTTAAGGCGAATGCCTACGACTTCTAATCAATTGCTGATGCAAATATACAAAGAATTTTGAACCTGCAATAGGTCGGAAGAACAAATGCAAGGAAAATCGCAGGGAGGCATTCTGTTTTTCCTTTTTTTCTTAAATTTGACAGCCCGGTCCAAGTAGGGCTTGATGGCCGAGAATAATAGGATTACATTATGAGTCAAGACGAAATACGGCAACAGATGGAGGCGATGCGGGCCCTTGATGAGCCGATGCCCCAGGTCGGAATCTTCTGGTATGATACAGAGGACAAGACCTTTTTCGGAGTACGCAAGCAGGAACTTACTCCCAAGCAGGTGGAGGAGGCAGCTGAAAATGGTATGCCTTTTATCAACTATCCTCACCTGCACCGTCAAGTTTGGGCCAAGGAATATTTCAGAGCCCAAGCCTCGGGCGAGACTACTAAATTTTCAGGAGATTACACCCAAGTACCAAGGGGGTGTGTGACATGGAATATCAACAAATTCATCGTCTTCGTAGGCCAGTGGGCTAAACCTATAGAAGATGAGCTTGCGCAAATGATTGAGAAGGAATTCGCCCTTCCGTACTTCGAGTTCGTATACGATAATCATTGGGACATTGGTCATGGCTGGTCAGGTGGTCTGTAGGAACCGTAGGATCTACGGAAAAGACCACAAGGCCAGTAAAAGGTCCTATGAGGTCGTGTGGGAATAATGAAACTCATATTTCGTAAGGAATATCCACGTCAATCTTATCCGGCTTCTATTGTGGAGTCGATCTTATTGATAACTTCATCCATGGGCAATTAGCAGACTTTCTGGATGATGGGAGATATTCTTTCTATTCTGTTCACTATGAAACAGGGGAGTTAGTGGCTATGTTTGTCACTAGCCAGGGCAAGATACTTCGTAAAAGGGGTAATCGTTGGATAGTAGACAACTAGGTAGATCTGCTTGGCGCAAGCGTGAAGGATATGGGCAAGGGCATGTGTGCTATCGCTCCAGTGGGATTCTCTCACGAGATGGTGCAGGAGAGCTTAGAGATGAGATTTTTTAGCTTTGAGAGGCTTTTTATGGTAGAATTAGCCTTATGGAGCTAAAAAATTAGGAAAAGACTTGAGAAACTGATTCTTAATCAGTATATTCGCAACAATAATAAATTAGATTATTAATGAAATACGCTACTATTTCGGCAGATATTGTTGACAGCACAAAATTGAGTGCGGATGACATCCTGCGTGTAAATAATCATCTGTTTGGATTTTTGAGCTCGATACAGAAACTTTCGAAAGGAAGTTGGGGAAGAGTTGTAAGAGGAGATGGTCTTGAATGTGTGCTGACCAGACCTTGTGATTTGCTGAGGGTGGCCTTGCTGCTGAAGTGTTACATAAAGATGTTTGAGCCCGAGTTGCCTAATCAGGAGTTTACAAGGTATGGTATCCGTATTGCGATGGCTATAGGTGAGCTTCGCACCAACGATCAGTTGAGGGGGATAATCGATGGAGAAGCGATATATCTTTCCGGCAGGGCGATTGAAGATAGGCATCCAAATGTTCGTGGCACAATGATGCTGTGTTATGGGGGCAAAGAGGCGGAGGCTCTGGCGGCAATTGTGGGGCTTTGCGATACTATTGTCAATAAGTCAACTGCCAAGCAATGTGAGGTTCTGTATAACAAATTGTGTGGGACAGATGAAGGCGAGCTGGCCAGTGCATTGGGGAAATCGCGTCCTACCGTCAACAAGCATTCCCAGAGGGCTGGTTGGCCGGCAATAGAAAGGGCTATAAGGTACTTTGAATCGATAAAATTTTAAAAAGCAGTGGATATGTGGTGGTTGGTTGCAAATTTGTATGTGGCGCATTTGTGCGGAGATTTCTTCTTGCAGTACAGGAGATTCTGTGAGAAGAAGAGGGAGGAGAATTGCCGTGGGTGGAGGGTGTATGTCCATTCATTGGTAATCGGACTGCTCTCGTGGGCAGTAGTGTGGGATGCAAGAGCCTGGTGGCTCGCGTTGCTGCTTGGATGTTCGCATCTTATTGTGGATGTGGCAAAATCTGCGGTGGAGAAGAAAATGAT
The DNA here is from genome assembly GCA_045597895.1 of Candidatus Cryptobacteroides sp. Taxonomy (GTDB): domain Bacteria; phylum Bacteroidota; class Bacteroidia; order Bacteroidales; family UBA932; genus Cryptobacteroides. The sequence continues at coordinate 44,170 of JAZLLA010000039.1, forward strand.
TGAGAAGAAGGCCGACAGATTTCTTCTTGTTCCATTCTGTGCTGACCAACTTGTGCATTTGGTACTCATCGTGGTTTTTGCTTCGCTTTGGCTGAACTGCCATGTCTGGAATGAATTCGCTTGGGCTGTTGACAATGCGAAATGGCTGGCTGTGGCTGTGGCCTTGCTGGTTGCAAGCAAACCTGCGAATATTCTGGTGAACCTGATTTTGCGGATTTGCAAGGTCTCCGGTTCTGAGGGAGAGTCGATGGATGGAGAACACGGGAATTTTCATTCCGGTGCGCTGATTGGGACATTGGAGCGCTGGCTTACGATAGTTTTCGTTGTGCTGGGCAAGTATGAGGCAATCGGTTTTCTGCTTGCCGCCAAGTCCATCCTCCGTTTCAGCGAGACAAGCAAGGGCGGCGAAAAGTCAGAGTATGTTCTGACCGGCACGCTCCTGAGCTTGACGATTGCTGTTGGACTGGGCTTGGTGATTGCGGGAATCTGAATAGTAGGATGATCTCACAGCTGACTTTCAACTTGAGACCGCCAAATGCAATATTGACTTCCATGGGTATGCAGTGTGTTTTGGATAGTCTGGTCGTTCGGCCATTGGGGCTCGTAGAAAGAATAGCCCATCCGTTAGGACATAAAAAGGACGCCCATCATTACTGATAAACGTCCTAACTTAAATGGAAGTCATCTTGCTTGAGGCGAACGCCTATGACTCCAAAACACATTGCTGATGCAAAGAATTTCGAACCTGCAATAGGTCGGAAGAACAAATACCAGGAAAATCGCAGGGAGGCTGGCCGTCAGCAAGCGAATGTGCTTCAGACACATAAAGTGTGAGCTAGGTATGTTCCTGAGTTCAATCGGTGGAACTCTGTGCACCAAGCGAGCAACCTCCACTCCGTGTAAAAAACATTGCATTTCTTTATTTTTTGTCTACCTTTATTAAGTGATAGCAGCGGAATCAATGTACCTGTATCGGTTTGAAAAATGTACCACTCATGAAAAAATTGGCGACAAAATCATATCCACAGATAAATAATCATCGTAACTCCAACATAGAGCTATATCGAATCATATGTATGATAATGATAATTGCTCACCATTTCGTGGTCAATTCAGGATTAACAGAGGGCCCGATGTCAGAAAGTCCAACAGCGCTAAATTCTCTTTACCTCTCATTTTTCGGAATGTGGGGCAAAACAGCAATTAATTGCTTCTTGATGATAACTGGATACTATATGTGTACCAAGACTATTTCTATACGGAAATTTCTAAAGTTAATTCTAGAAGTTTACTTTTACTCAATAATAATCAATATATTATTTCTCCTATTTGGAATAGAGACGTTCTCGTGGGGGGGGGTATTTTAGCCTACTTAATATTTCCATTCTTTGGAGACTTTGGTTCTAATTTTGTCATTTGTTTCCTTGTATTCTATTTTTTTATTCCATTTTGGAATATTCTTATTCATAATTTATCTATACGACAGCATCAACTTGTTCTATTGCTTTCTTTAGGTGTATATTCTATAATTGGAAATATACCTTATGTTGATATGCATATAAACTACATCGTCTGGTTTGGTATCATTTATTTGCTTTCGGCCTACATTAGATTGCATCCATCCAGGTTATCTGAAAGTCGACATTTTTGGGGTATTTTGACAATTATTTCAATACTTCTCTCCATATGTTCTGTCCTAACAATGAGTTTGTTATTTAAAAAAGGTCGATTCTTCTTTGTAGCAGATTCAAATAAATTACTAGCTGTTGTTGTGGCGCTTTCATCATTTAACTGGTTTAGAAATTTGAAATTACCATATAACAAATTCATCAATGCATTAGGGGCGGCAACGTTTGGAGTACTTATTATTCATGCAAATTCCGATGCAATGAGAAAAATGCTATGGGGAAATATTGTTGACTGTGTAGGGCATTATTCATTACCATTGCCATCCCTCATAATATATAGCATAGCGAGTGTCGTTCTTATTTACTTTTCTTGTTCAATCATTGACATTATCCGTAAAAAAATAATAGAAGAGCCTGTTTTACATCTTCTTGATAGAAAGTTCTCAACATATAATTACTGGTGATAATGCGTATTTATTCGGTTTCGTGCTGTTAATCGCTCATGAACTAGGTGTCTCTGAAGAGCAGGCCCTAGATCTCTTCTACCGGAGCGGACATGCACGAAATAAAAAGATTCCCGCTACGGACTTCAGGTAATGTCCGACTTCTACATTCTCGAGGAATACCTTTCCGAAACCGACCAATCTTCGGGGACTGAATAAATAAGTGTCAGCCACGTGTCGGGTGAAGAGAAATAGAATAGCTCAGAAGCACAAATGCCAGGAAAATCGCAGGGAGGTCTAAGCCTAAGCAAGGACCTCCCATTGACTAAACCGGATGGCGAGCAGATCAAGCCTTACCGCCTACGGTAGTAAGGCTTCACGTAAACCTTCCGGCCATTGACCACTCTGAAGTGGCCACGGACAAGAACGGGCTTACGGATGATCTCACAGCTGACTTTCAACTTGAGACCGCCCAATGCAATATTGACTTCCATATGTATGCAGTGTGTTTTGGATAGTCTGGTCGTTCGGCCATTGGGGCTCGTCGAAAGAATAGCCCATCCGTTAGGACATAAAAAGGACGCCCATCATTACTGATAAACGTCCTAACTTAAATGGAAGTCATCTTGCTTGAGGCGAATGCCTATGACTCCAAAACACATTGCTGATGCAAAGAATTTCGAACCTGCAACAGGACGGAAGAATAAATACCAGGAAAATTGCAGGGAGCCTGGTCGTCAGCAAACGAATGTGCTCCAGACACATAAAGTGTGAGCTAGGTATGTTCCTGAGTTCAAGAGTCGAGACGCCGTGTTTGAAGGAATGGGTTAAGAGTTTTTTTCTTGTTTTGATTCTCGTGAAAACGCACGTTTGTAATTCAAAATCAGGACCAAAAAGCAAGACATATATTTGGAAAAAGTGTATATTTGTAAATTCTTGGCAAAGAAGACATTTATGTAGTTAACTTTGTCGGTATAGAGATGAAAGCATATAGACATTCTTTTTATGGAATATAGGCAATGCTCCCGCTGTGTAATGGACACCAGCGACGAATATATACGTTTCGATAAACACGGTACCTGCAATCGCTGCAATGAGTACCCAAAACTGATATTTCCGTCCTGGAAGTGCGGCAAAGGTCATGAAAAAGAGCTGGGTACCATTATCAGCAAGATTAAGAAGGCAGGGGAAGGTCAGGAATTTGATTGCCTTCTAGGACTCAGTGGAGGAATGGACAGCTGTTATTTGCTTCATCTTGCTGTGAAAGAATGGGGACTACGTCCTTATGTACTTCATATAGATGCTGGGTGGAATCTTCCCGTTGCTATTGAGAATATCAATAAGATGTGCAGCAAACTTGGGGTGACGCTGCATATAGAGAAAATGGATTGGAACGAGATGCGTGAGATTCAGAAAGCTTTTTTCAGAACCGGCCACGCTAGTCTGGATGCGCCACAAGACCATGCATTCATTGCGCTGACGGACAAATACGCACAACGCTTAGGCGTAAAGTATATCTTGAACGGATACAATATCAGTACAGAAGTCGTTTCGGATCCAATCTCATGGGCCAATGGAGCGGGGTTCACTGGCGATGGCTCCTATATAAAAGACGTAATAAAAAAGCATTGCGAAATCCCCGTTCATAACTATACATTTACTTCTGGCTTCAAACACAAAGTATGGACTCCGTATATCTTAGGCATAAAGACTTTAACGCCACTGAATTTTGTGCCGTTTATTAAAGATGATGTGACGCGCCTTCTTGAACATGAATATGGTTATCAGGCATATGGGCAAAAGCACTTTGAAGATATGCTGACCAAATTTCTCGAAGGGTGGTGGCTACCTACTCGATTTGGATATGATATTAGGAAAGCTCAATTGTCCAGCCTGATTACTACAGGGCAGATGAGCAGAAATGAAGCATTAGAAATACTCCAGAATCCGCCACTATCTGAAGTGGAGGCAAAGGAATTGTTTACTATGGTCGCTCAGAAATTGGAAGTCAGTGAAGATCAACTCAAGGAGTGGCATAATCTGCCAAAAGTTGATATTAAATATCATGGCCATAAAATGATCTACTCTTTGGGTATCATATTATTTACACTATTGGGAACAGAAAAAAGGATTCGCCGGTAGATTCTTAAAATTCGTGGATTCGTATTTGGGATTTATTCAGTCTTCTTTGGTTACAGAAAGGCTATTTGTTGCTTTTCTTGTATGTAAGGCCGTGTTAAGAGTTATTTATTTTTCTTTTGATAGTTCGATTATTTTTTCCTGAACCCTATGGAGATCCCATTGAACTTTTTCTAGGAATTTAGATCGGCCATCGATGTATTCTTTGAGAATAAATTCTTTTTTGTATTTGATAATCCTATCAGCTATATTGTCATCATTCTTAATTACTAACCCCAATTTATATCTCTTGCATACTTTTGCTTGAAAGCATCCATCATTGACTATCATGGGCTTGCAATGTATTACTGATAGGTAAAACCGATTACTCATTAGAGTGTTACTGTTTGTATTATTATCAAAATAAATATTTATCATATCTGATTCGTTGACAATATCTGCTTCTTGCATTTTGTCGTATAGTCCAGAAAAAGAAATATTCTTTGCTCCTTTTTTTGTGGCATATTCATAAAGTTGTGGCAACGCCCATCCTAACCCTGCAAACTTTAGCTCAAAAAGTGGGTTATTCAATAGAGAATCAATTATGAATTTGTTTGCTTTAGCATCGCGAAGTTGCCCGATAGTGAGAATCTTGGTTTTTGAGGTATTCAGAGTAAATGTTGTTGGACAAAAATGCTGTACAAGATAGTTCGCATTCGTGTTATGATCAATAAGATATTTCCCCTTTACATCAGGCAGCCAGCTTAAAAATCCGTTTGAAGAAATTATTGTATACGCAGAATTGCATATCAATTTTTTAATGAGATGGCGGAATAGGTGAATTCTTAATATGGGGGAGTAGTCTCGTATATCAAATAAATAACGATTATGATAATGTTTTTTGAGGACGTTTTGTAAAAACAATGCATGGGCAATTGTAAAAACTACAACACAGGAATAATGATTATTCTTCAGATGTTTCCTAACAAATCTTGAGAAAAAATAAAGATTAATAGCTTTCTTCCAGAATGGGGACTTTGTGCGTTTGAATTTATTATATGCGATGTAGTTTTTAGGATTATCACTTGTATTTTCTAAAGACCAATTCCAATATAGGTAATCATACTGAATGCCTGAATGTTCAAGTACTTCTATATAATTTTTTATGTATGGAGAGTAGCTATAGAATGAATCTCCAATAAGTAAAATATTGCTCATTTATATCAATGGTAAGCCTCTGGTGAGGTTGTGTTCGGAGTCGGTCTCGTTGTTTATTTTTTAAAAATAGTATAAATAAATTAAATTTGCCTTATAAGGCTTAATTTTGTGAAGTACTTTGTAAATATGAGGTTCATATTTCACACTGCACTTTCAGTTCTTTTTGTTAACATTTCTGAGAATGACTTTTTTGAGAAGGCCTTTTTCCCGAACGATGTCATTAGGATATAAGAGTTTATGAAGTTGTCTATAATTATTCCGGCATACAATCTTGAGAAATATATTTCGTTATGTTTGGATTCAATATATAAGGAGAATCCGAATTGTTTTTGCGATTTCGAAGTGATTGTTGTGGATGATGGGTCTATTGATAATACTCCTGCTATTTTGGATGAATACAAAACTAGATATGATAATCTATATGTTATTCATCAAGAGAATCTAGGAGTATCTATTGCAAGGAACAAGGCCTTAGAATATGCAAAAGGTGAATATGTTACTTTTGTTGATGGAGATGATTTGATAGCTGAGGATAGTATCTCTAAGGTCTTATCTGTCATTTCCGAATTTCCTTCAGTGGATGTGTTCTATTTCAATAGTATTGAATATGTTTCTAAAGGCACATGTATCTCTCATTGTAACAAAGCGTATGATTACGAAAAATGTATTCCTTCTTCACAATTACAAAGGGATTGGTATATCGGTCTCGGGTCTGTTTGTGGACTAGTTATAAAGACCAAAATAATTGCTATTAATAATCTTCGCTTTGCAGAAGGAGTAAGAAATATGGAAGATACGATCTTTATTTATGAGTTATTATCTCGTGAGTATTTGTGTATGTTTTTTGATAAAATATTAAATGTAATATCATATCGCCCTGGAAGTGCCAGCCGTAACATCTCTGTAGAAAGAATAGTGAACTTTAAGAACAACATCGATTATCTTCGGTCTCTTCTATATGGTCCTTATTATAATACCATAGATAAGAAAGGATATATCCATCAAGCAATTTATGCCACGATAAGTACAGCCACGGCTTTCATGGTTAGTACTTCTAAAATAAAACTTGATATTAGAAAAGCGTTATGTTTTGATGACTTACTTCCATTGGAACCGAGATATATGGATCCAAAATTTTCGATTAAAATAAAGTTGGTCAATCATTGTTTTCCTGTTTTTGTCTTTTTGTGTGGGCTAAAGCATAAAATCTGTTCAATAACATTTTGCCCTTAACTCTAACAAATAGGTAAACTTTGTTTTAAGATAAGGTTGTCTTTTTGCGATTCCGTATTCTTGCTTGAATAGCCTTTGGAAGTATGCATTTGGCAAAAAGACTGACTTTTATTGTTCTAGGGACTTCTTTGATCCCACCCCAATATGTAAAAAAGCTCTTAATAAAAAAGGAAGGAGAATTAATACTTGTTGCACAATCAATGAGAATCCTCGACTGTATTATTCTGTGGTATGAATATTCTGTTTCGGTGTCAAATATCTTCAATGCTTGTATTTCTCTGCGAAGGAATTCATTATAAATTGTGAAGTCGTCATTCATTATTTTTGTCATTGAGTTGGGAATGTCCGTGCGATATGCAGACATTGAATAGGGAAGGTAATATGCTCCGCCCCGCAATGAGCCATATAACATTAATGAGTAGTCTGTGGGGAATAACAAAATAATACTTGGAATAGGCACTAACAATTTAATTCTTATAAAAATGGAACCGGCGGCGGGGATATATGTATTGTAGAGAATGATTTGGTCTATAGGGATAATGCACTCTTTTTCCGAATAATTGTGGATAGAAATACCATTATCATTTTTAACTTCAGAATAACTATGAATGCATATGCCAACATGTGGATGTCTATCTAAACAGTCTGCTTGGCTCTGTAGTTTTGTAATATCAGTCCAATAGTCATCCCCATCACACAGGGCCAAATATTCGCCATGTCCTACCCAATCCTTGACGAGATCAAATTTTAAATTCTGTTCTTTAAAAAGATTCCTCTTCAGAAGGTAAATAGCAAAAGTACAATTGGTATTGGTTTTGTGTGGAACGAATATAACATTTGCGAGTTCCAAATTATAGAAGTCTGCTCGTTTCATATCGCACTCTTTCTGCAGCCAGCCCATTATCACATCGGGCTCTCCGTCCGTGCTGGCGTCATCCATTACTATACAGGCGAACGGGAAGTTAGTCTTCTGCATCGCAAAGCCATTCAGGGCATCAACGATGTATTTTGAGTGATTGTAGGTCATACAACCCACAAGTACCTTGTAATCCGTTGTAATTGGAATGGTATGGTTCGATTCCATAATCAATTTGTTTTTGGCTTTATATACGTAAGGACCAGTCTTTTGATTTCATTGTATTCTTCCATCTTGAAAACGGTGCTTACGCAGAACAAAACGGAGAGCCCGACGATAATCTGAATAGGAAGAACTATCCAGAAAGAAAGTGGAAGGTATTTAAGAAAATACACAGAAATAGCCACTAATGCTGCAATCCCATATGATGGCGCTACATCTTTGATTTGCCTCCAAGCGCTATACCCGATCAACTTCCCAGACCAATGAGCATTCAAGAAGAAGCAAAGAATGCCAGCAAAGATTCCAACAATTAGCATGGGGATAATGCCCACAAATATCCCGACCATAAGGACAGGTATCAGTAGTATTTTTTTAATCACTTCTAAAATGAGAAACAGATCGCTCCTACCCTGGACTTGAAGCATATTCAGATTGATGGCGTGCAATGGATACAGAGACATTTGGATGCATATTAATGGCAAATACACTGTAGCCTCGTGCCACTGTGGACCAATCAGACAAAACAGAAGTGGCTCAGCTACAGCACCCAGGGCAAACATCCCGATAGCAGTGACGAACATCGTCGTTTTTATCACTTTCCTATAAGCTGTCATCAATCTAGCCTTGTCCTCCTGAATTTCGCTTAGCGCTGGGTAACTGACCTGCTGAACCACGGAAGTAAGCCCGCTTGAAAACAGCGAAGCGAACTGTTCACTGCGTGAATACTGCCCCAGAGATGCAGGTGAATAGCATTTCCCGATCACAAAACTCCCCACCTGAGCCGCAACTCTATCAATGACAGCACTTGCGCTCATCTTCCATCCAAACCCCCACAAATACGAAAAACTTTGTTGTGACCATTTCCATGATGGACTCCATTTCACTATGACCCATAGGAGAATGGTGTATACTAGTTCTTTGGAGAGTTGTTGGGCGACCAATGCCCACACTCCATATCCTGCAACGGCCATCCATACACCGACTATCCCGCTGATGAATGACGCGACAATCGCGGCCTTCGACTTTTTCTCAAATTCCAACCGCTTGGAAAGAACGGTATATTGGATAGAAGAAAAGGCATTGATTATCAATCCTACCCCCATCACCCTGATCATCGTCAGCAGTTCAGGTCTGTCAAAGAAAGATGCAACGACAGGAGCGCACAGGAACAGGACAAGATATAGAACAATAGAGAATGCTAGATTGGTAAAAAAAGCTGTGTTGTAGTCCTCCTCCGCAGCATCGGTTTTCCTAATCAGCGCCGATGAAAACCCGCTGTCCATCAATGCATTGAAAACAGTAATAAAAACAGTGACAATGCCTATCAGCCCGTACTCGTCCGGAGTCAGCAACCTTGCCAGAACAATCCCGACGACGAAGGTAATGCCATAACTGATGGCGTTTCCTGCGAAACTCCACCCTGCTCCCTTTATCGTTCTATCTCTTAATGATTGCCCTGCCATTCGACAATGAAATTCTATCGTTCAAAGTTACCCATATTTGTCAATGATACAAAGAGATGGGAATAATAATCTCTATTTTTACAGATTTTTTGTAACTTTGAAAATTGTATGGATTCGAAAACTTACATACCAGTTACTTCGCCATTGCTCCCTGACCTCGATGAGTTTACAGAGTCTCTAAAGCAGATATGGGATAGCAAATGGATAACGAACTACGGTCTCTTCCACAGGCAACTGGAAGAGGCTCTTTGCAAGTATCTTAAAGTGCCATATATCAGCCTTTTCACTAACGGCACATTGCCTCTTATAGCAGCCTTGAAAGTCCTGGATATCAAGGGTGAGGTAATAACCACTCCATACAGTTTTGTGGCCACAAGCCACTCTATCATGTGGTCTGATATCCAACCGGTGTTCGTGGATGTTGATCCGATAACCGGCAATCTGGATCCTGACCGAATAGAGGAGGCCATTACTCCGCGTACTTCAGCTATTCTACCTGTTCATGTTTATGGCCAGCCTTGCGATACCAAGCGGATTCAAGAGATCGCAGACAGGCATGGCTTAAAGGTGATTTACGACGCAGCCCATTGTTTCGGCGTAGAGGTAAATGGCGAATCAATACTCAATGCCGGTGACATCAGCACCATAAGCTTCCATGCGACTAAGGTTTTCAATACGATTGAAGGTGGTGCTATGATAATGAAAAGCCGCGAACTGAAAGAAAAAGTCGATCGGATGAATGATTTTGGCTTTGCTGGCGAAATTGAGATAGATGGTATCGGAATCAACGCAAAACTTGATGAGGTCCGTTCTGCATACGGCCTGTTGAACCTCAAACAGGTTGATTTTGCCATCGAGGCTCGCCACAGAGTCGCAGATGCTTATCGCGAAGCCCTTAGTGATGTCCCTGGAATCAGATTCCTCGAGGATATGCCAGGCGTTCGGCATAACTATGGATATTTTCCAATTTTCGTTGATTCCGAAAAATATGGCAAGACTCGTGACGAATTGTATGAGAAACTGAAGGAAACCTGCATCTATGCCCGTCGCTATTTTTACCCTCTCATCAGTAATGTCGGAGCGTACAAAGACATTCCTAGTGCGAATCCTGAAAATCTTCATAATGCAAATAAGTTGGCGAAGCGAGTTATTTGTTTGCCGATGAGCCATTTAATGACAGAAGAGGAGAGCATTGCCGCAATAGCAACAATTATTAATTAATCAGGACGAGATGATTCTTGCGGGTAATCAACCATATTTTCTGCCTTATCTTGGCTATTGGCAACTTATCAATGCTGCTGATGTGTTCTTGATAGCTGATGATTATAATTATATCAAGCGTGGATGGATTGCCCGAAACCAAATATTATTAAATAATAAGCCGAAGTTGTTCTCTCTTGATATAAAGCATAAAAGCAGTTTTCGCAAGATTAATGATATTGAGTTATCTGAAGATCAAAAGTCGAAACACAGATTGTTAAACCAAATTGACTACGAATACCATAGAGCTCCTTTTTTTTTAGATGGGTATTCTCTTTTGGAAGATATTGTCTCTTGTTCAGAAGAAAATTTGGCTGTTTTCCTTGAAAATTCCATACGCTCTATTTGTGCTTATTTAGACATCATGACTCCAATAAGAAGGACCTCGGAATTATTGTCTCACGATAATTCGAACAAGCAAGAACGTATTTTTAACTATTGTAAGCAACTTGAGGCAGATACTTATATTAATTTAATTGGAGGCACTAAGTTGTATAATCCTCTAGAATTTGCCGAACATGGGATTACTCTAAAATTCTTGAAGTCAGATTTACCTCCATATAAACAGTATAATGACGAATTTGTTCCTGGGCTTTCAATACTTGATGCGATAATGTTTTGCTCAAAAGAGCAACTTCAGGAAATGTTAGATGCTTATTCATTAGTGTAATATGATGAAAGAAATTGGAGGTTATTTCGGGACGGAGCACTTGGTCTCTGAGATTCAAAGTGTACCACATAGTGATGGGATATTTGTGAATACGGGTCACAATGCGTTTTCTTTAATATTGCAGTCGCTTGCAAATATTAGGCATATCTATATCCCACGCTATGTATGCCATATTATCCCTGATACATTGCGTGAATTACAAATTCCTTTCTCTTATTACCAAATTAATCTAGACCTTGAGATATCAGTACTTCCTGAATTGCATGACGAAGAGTATATACTTGTTGTGAACTATTTTGGCATTAAAGACCTGTACATCAACGAGTTAGTTGAGCGATATGGGGGGGCAAATTAATAGTCGATAACGTTCAAGCTTTCTTTTTTGATATGAATCCAGATGTACGTACTTATTATTCGGTTCGGAAATTCTTTGGAGTACCAGATGGCGGTGTCGCCTGTTCTAGTGCCTTGCGAACAAGTCTTATTAAGGATAATAATTCAGCTGTCTTCAATAGTCATCAATTAATAAGAGACACGATGGGGGCTGAAGCCGGGTTCCAAGAGTTTCGTAATAATGAATTATTACTTTGTTCGCAACCTCTTTCGTACATGTCAGCATATTCACAATCTGTTTTGCCAAAAATACCATATGAAATCATCAAACAAACTCGGTTGAATAATTTTGATTATTTAAGTTCAAAACTTGCATCGACAAACAAAATGAGTTTGAATATGAATGCTGAATTCAAATGTCCGATGGCATATCCATATTATTCAGATAATCTCGAATTAAGAAAAAAGTTAATACAGAACAAAATTTACGTTCCGACGTATTGGCCAGAATTATTAGAAGTGTGTGAAACGGATTCAGTCGAATATCATTTAGCGCAAAAATTGCTACCTTTACCCATTGATCAGAGGTATGGCGAGGAAGATATGCAAAGGATTATTGATGTAATATTGAATTAATGGAAAGCGCGGTTTGTTTTAGGGACTTTGAAGAACGAGATATAGATTTCGTCTATAAGTGTAAGAATAACGAGAAATTATGGGAATATACTGTAGGTGAATTTCATAAGTTCTCATATGAGGAGGCTGTTGAATGGGTTCATGGTTGTATGAGAGATGACCCTACTTATAAATTTTGGGCAATTTGTAAGAATGATGGAACTCGAGAAATTGTTGGATGGTGTAGTATTGCAAATATTGATTATGGGGAAAAGACAGCCGAAGGTCATGGAATTGTCATAGGTGATAGAGAATATAATGATGGCTTCACTTGGCTCGAATCCCTGCTCTTTATCATGAAATATGTTTTTGAAACGTTGTGTTTCGATAAGTTGACGACTTTTTGGTTGCTAGACCATCCTATTTCAAGATGTCTTGCATGCTTCATAAAGCAAGACTCGTCAGAGACAATAGCAATTAAGAAGAATGGAAAAAAACATAACGCGGAGTTGGTTTCATTTACAAAAGAAGATTATTTCAAGGAGAAATCATCTGGAAATTTTGAAATGCGCAAACTTATGCAAAGAATTATTAGTTATAGCAAAGGACAAGGTTTTTTTTCGGGGGCTGAATAAAGTATATGAATGATTTTTTAATAAAATTTGCGGAGCAGTTCAGAAACACTCCAATAAGCAAGTTAACTCCGGATACCAATTTTTGGGAGCTTGATGAGTGGTCTTCAATTGTGGCACTTTCTACTGTGTTGATGATTGAGGAAGAATATGGCGTGAGCCTTCGTAGTGCAGATGTGAAAGGGGTTAGGACTATTCAGGAATTGTTTGATGTGGTAAAAGAAAGGGTGCAGTAGTATGGAGCTGAACGATAATCCTTTTTCATTGGTTGGGAAGACGATTCTTGTAACTGGGGCATCGTCTGGGATAGGCCGAGCCACTGCTATTGAGTGTTCCAAAATGGGAGCGCGTATTATGCTTTCGGCTATTCCGGGAGAAAGTGATATGCCGCAATGTGTAAGAAATGAGCTGGAAGTGGGTGAGCATGTTATTATTCCTGCTGATTTGAGAAATGAAAGCGAGATGCGCAATTTGGCAATAGTTCATCCGTTGCATCACATTGGGTCACGGCCCCGACATTAGGTTTATACTCCGCGTCCAAGGCTGCATTGGATTGTTTTTCAACAGTGTGCTAGTAGAGTTGGAGGACCGGATAAAGTAAAGAGCCTAGCAGGTGGCCGCCTGACATGAAAATATGCACAAAAATGTGCCTTTTGCAGGGGAATAATACCCCTGCCACTGGAAATAAAAGAAAAATCCGGTCAAAACGACCGGAATGAGATATATTAAACAACATAGAGACTGAAGCAGAAAACGGATGGGACCAGTCGTTGCCTCTCTCTCGCTAAAAACATTATTCGACTGTCCCTTATTTATAGGTTATGAGAGGCATAAATATTATTTCATTATTCGAGAACTCAATAAAAAATAACTGGTCGAGCCCCGCATTAATAGAAACAGGAACAGCGGTGTCGTATGGCGAATTGGCTTCTTCTATTATCAAACTGCAACTTTTTTGGAATACATTAGAGGTCAAAGGAGGGGATAAAATAGCTATTGTGGCTATGAATTGCTCAAACTGGGTGGACGTTTTCTTTGCTGCCATATCAAGTGGTATTGTTGTCGTTATTATTCAACCATTTTTAGAATCGACAACAATTCAAACTTTGCTGAATCATTCGGAAAGTAGATTAGTTTATTGTGACAGGGAGGTCTATGAACGGATTCATACCGAGAATGTACAGATAGATGCTTTTATTGATATCCATACTTTTGATGTTTTAAAATCTAATGAATGGATTTTTAACCTTAATGAAAGGGTTGACGATGGTTTCTTGCTTAAATATCCTAATGGATTATTAAGACAAGATGTATCTTTTTCTTTGCCGAAAGGGTCAGATGTCTGCACTATCATATATTCTTCTGGTACAACGGGGCTTCCAAAAGGAATAATGATGTCATATGATTTTTTCAATTCGCACATAGCCAAACTATTCATAAAATATCCATATATAGAAGGAGGCAGGACAATATGTATTAATCCGTTTTCTCATATATATGGTCTGGCAGTAGATTTAATTGCGTCATTATGCACTGGCGAATCTTTGGTTATTGTTCGTAATCCATCAGTAGAGCATTTAATTGGATTAATTACAAAATATAAACCTAACAAACTATTCTCCGTTCCCACAATCTTGCACTCAATAATTGAAAATGTTTGTAATGATATTAACAAAGATCATTTTTCAGATTGTTCGCTATTAGATAATACTGATGAGCAGTTGTTGAGGATTAAAACTCGATTGGCTTTTATTTTCGGTGATAGGTTTAGTGCTTTTGTTGTAGGAGGGGCTGCTGTGTCAGAAACTGATGAAGCACTATTAATCAAACAATTAGATTTCCCTGTTGTCTCTGCGTATGCGTCATCGGAATGTGGCATCATTTCATTAGGAGAATCAGGCAAATTTAAAAGAGGCTCTTGTGGAAAATTAGTAACACAAGTCAAATTTGGTGAGTCTAGTTTCCAGAATCAAGGTAGGGAATTGCTTGTTCATGATGACTTGTTCTCAGGATATTTCAAAGACCCGACCCTGACGAAAGCGATGTATACAGCAGATGGATGGTTCAAGACTGGAGATTTGGGATATATCGATGACGAAGGAAATCTGTTCATCACAGGTCGTTGCAAGGATATGCTGTTGACTTCCAATGGTGAGAATATTTATCCGGCGGAAATAGAGGAGACGATGAATGCTTCTCCGTTTGTTAAGGAATCCATCCTCGTTCAGAGGGGCGAGAAACTTTACGCGATTGTGGTGCCGGATAGGGAGAAGGCTGAGGCTGATGGGCTCGACGCGCAAGGCTTGAACAAGAAAATTGACGAGGTGGTGCGGGAAGCAAGCAAGAAACTGCCGGGGTTCACCATTATCAGCAGTTTCGAACTCCGCGATGAGCCACTTGAACGTACTCCAAAGGGCAGTTTGAAGCGGTATCTATACTCCGACGGGATCAAGGAGAACTGATTATTACCAGATTCGTGTTTAGCTAAGGACATTTATTCCGTTGCTATCATCACAAGCCATAACTTTCAAAGTTTTTTCGTATCTTTGAAAGTTATGGCTTGTTGTATTGCCGTTTCTTCGGAAACCGGCATTGGCGAAGCTGTATTAATATCTTCTATATGGCAAATATCATCAACATAGGCAACGATGGATTCGCTTCGGCGAGGCGAAGCGAATATGTCGACAAATCTGGGCTTATTGGCTTTGTCAATAGAACTTTGTGCTCGGAAGACAAGTTCATCTGTGTGACCCGTGCGCGTCGATTCGGTAAGTCCATGGCGGCCAAGATGCTGAATGCTTATTATGACCAGTCGTGCAGTTCTAACCATTTGTTCCGGGATCTGAAGATTGCTGATGATCCGACATATTTGACCCATCTCAACAAGTATCCGGTCATTTATCTGGATATGACATTCTTCACCACTAACTGTAAGACTCTGGAAAACCTGGTTGAGTGGATGGAGAGCTGGATTAAGGACGATTTGCGCAATGTTTTTCCTAAAGCCCCATTAAAAAAAGATTTGCCTCTTATCAGTTATTTGCTTGTTCTGGTGGAACAGATTGGCAAGCAGTTCATTATGATTATTGATGAGTGGGATGCCATATGCCGTGAGGCTGCAGAGAAGCCTGAGCTTATGCGCCGCTATGTCGACTGGCTAAGAAGTCTGTTCAAAGGAAGCAGCACGGACAGGGTGTTCGCTGGAGTATATATGACGGGCATCCTGCCTATTAAGCAATATGATACTCAGTCGGCCTTGAACAATTTCACCCATTATTCATTGCTTGATCCAGAACCGTTGCAGGGCTATTTCGGTTTCACGGAAGAGGAGGTGCAGGCGTTATGCTCCAAGACAGGCTTGGACTATCAAATGCTGGAACAGTGGTATGATGGATATGAGGTGGGCGGTCAGCGTATCTTCAATCCAAATTCCGTGATGAAGGCCTTGAAGAAACGCACCTTCAGCAACTATTGGATGCAGACAGGAGCTTACGAGGGCCTGAAGAGGTTTATTACGATGAACTATGACGGGCTTCGGGATGCTGTCGTTTTGTTGCTTGCAGGTGTGCCGGTGAAGGTGGAGTCATTGCGGTTTTCCGGTGACCTGCGCGAAGTGGATGGACGCGATACCGTGCTTACTGCTTTGGTTCATCTCGGTTATTTGACCTACAATCGTGATACTCAAACGGTGCGGATACCTAATTATGAGGTCAGGAAAGAGTTTGAGGATGTAATCAGGGACGGCAACTGGGCATTTGTCGCGGATGCGATAAACAGGTCGGAGCTATTGATGCAGGATACCCTTGACGGCAATGAGTCTGCCGTTGCATCGGCAATAGAAAAGGTTCATCAGGACAATACCAGTGTCTTAAAGTACAACGATGAGAATGCGCTCTCATGTGTTCTATCGTTGGCTTTCTATACGGCGAGGAACCGTTTTCAAATGATACGCGAGTTGCCTTCGGGCAAGGGATTTGCGGATATTGTACTTCTCCCGCATCGTAATGTGAATGCTCCTGCCGTGGTGCTGGAACTGAAGTGGAACGGCAGTGCCGATACCGCCATCGCCCAGATCAAACGACAGGAATATGCCGGTGCGCTCTCCGGATTTGCAGGCGAAATCCTGCTCGTGGGCATAAGCTACAACAAGAAGACCAAGAAGCACGAGTGTAAGATAGAGCGTCGAGGTGAAAGTCAAGTGAAAGTGGAGAATTACTCAGGGAGTAGTCAAGGAGTAGTCAAGGAGCACTCATGGAGTATGAAGCAGCAGGACATACTGGACTATTGTTCACAACCGAGGACTTTGGATGAAATAGCTATTCGTATGAAAGTAAGTGACAAATACTATATGAAGCGCAAGCATATCGATCCAATGCTAGGTCTCAGTTTGTTTATGACCGTCCCAGAAGCTCCCAACAGCCCCACACAGAAGTATTATAGCCAGCTGAAGCAAAAATAGTGAACATAGGCTGAACAAGTCACTCAATCTAACAGAAATCGCATGAAAATATTAGTCACTGGAGCAAAAGGATTTGTGGGCAGGAATCTTTGCCTGGACCCTGATCCAGTCGGGTGCAAACTCAAGCAAAAAGCCAGTAGATATCAATTAATACAATATGTCGAAGACTATGGACACAAATGAGAAGAAGGAAAATCGGCAGATGCCGGCAGGAGGAGGGGAGATAGTGCTCTATCAGCCTGACAACAACATTAGACTTGAGGTGCAGCTCGATCCCGACTCGCAGACCGTGTGGCTCTCGCAGGCTCAGATTGGGCAGCTGTACGGAAAGTCTAAATCAACGATAAGTGAACATCTTACACATATATTTGAAGAGGGTGAACTTGACTCACAAGTGGTAGTTCGGGAAAACCGAACAACCACTCGACATGGGGCCATTGAGGGCAAGACGCAGGACAATATAACCCGTTTCTACAACCTCGACGCCATTCTTGCCGTGGGTTTCCGTGTCCGTTCAAAGCAAGGCACACTCTTCCGTCAGTGGGCAATCGAACGACTCAAGAACTACATTGTCAAAGGCTTCGATATCGACACCGATCGGCTCAAAGGTAACGGAGGTGGGCAGTACTGGTACGAACTGCTCAACACCATTAAGGACATCCGCTCATCCGAGAAAGTCCTCTACCGGCAGGTCCTTGACCTCTACGCCACCAGCGTTGACTACGATGCCAAAGACGAAGAGACCATACTCTTTTTCAAAATGGTGCAGAACAAACTCCACTATGCAACCCACGGACAGACCGCAGCCGAAGTCATCTTTAATCGTGCCGATGCCGAAAAAGATTTTATGGGACTCACAATTTTTCGTGGAGCCCATCCCACCAAGGCCGATGTCACCATAGCCAAGAACTACCTCAGCGAAACCGAGCTTCGCAAACTCAACAATATGGTGTCCGGTTACTTCGACTTCGCCGAGAATCGCGCTTTGGATCACGTCCCCACCACTATGCACGACTATCGTACCATGCTCGACAACATCCTCTCGGCCGGAGGCAATGCCGTACTCCAAAACGCAGGATCCGTCACTGCCCAACAAGCCCGTGCAAAGGCTCTTGACGAGTACCGCAAATACCAAGTCCGCACCCTCACCCCTGTCGAGCAAGCCTATATAGCTCAGCTCGAAGCCGAAGCAAAGAAAGCCAAAGCAAAGAAAGCCAAAGAGAATAAGAAATGATAATCGACAACCAACTGTTAGATAACCTCTCCTCTCAGGCCAAGGTCTCCCCTCGCCTGCGGATGAACTTTGATATGAGGAACAACGAGGAGGACAAACAGCCAGCGAATGCTGAATGCATTGGAGCCGGGGACGGTGATTCCGATTCATAGGCATAGGAAGACTTCTGAGTCCATCTGTATGGTCAGGGGTTAGATGGTTATGAGACTTTATGATGATAAGGGCAATGTCACGGATGAGTTTGTGATGGAACCTTAAACAAAAACGAATATTTCAAACATAAATCGAATGAAAATATTAGTCACTGGAGCAAAAGGATTTGTGGGCAGGAATCTTTGCCTGGAGCTGAACAATATCAGGGAGGGCAAGGCCCGCTGCTGGGGCGAGCTGCAGGTGGACGAGGTCTTCGAGTACGACCTCGGAAACACCCCGGAGGAGCTTGAAGCCTGGTGCCGCGAGGCCGACTTCGTCTTCAACCTCGCGGGGGTCAACCGCCCCCAGAACACCGAGGACTTTATGAAGGGCAATTTCGGATTTGCCTCGACCCTCCTCGATACCCTCGAAGCCTGTGGCAACAAATGCCCCGTGATGCTGTCCAGCAGCCAGCAGGCCAGCCTCACCGGCCGTTTCGGCGACTCCGAGTACGGCCGCTCCAAGAAGGCCGGCGAGGACCTCTTCCTCAAGTACGGCGAGGATACCGGCGCGCCGGTGTACGTCTACCGCTTCCCGAATCTCTTCGGCAAGTGGTGCCGTCCGAACTACAACAGCGCTGTCGCGACCTTCTGCAATAACATCGCCAATGACCTCCCCATCAAGGTCAATGACCCTAGCGTTGAGCTGGAGCTCCTCTACATCGACGATCTCATTGCCGAGATGATGGACGCCCTGAAGGGACGTCCTCATCGCTGCGAGTTCGACGGCCTCGGAGTATTCCCAGCGCCTCAGGGTCGCTATTGCTATTGCCCTATCACCCATAAGATTACCCTCGGAGAAATCGTGGACTTGCTCTACAGGTTCCACGACCAGCCTAAGACCCTTGAGATTCCGGAGATCCCGGCAGGAAGCTTCGCGAAGAAGCTCTACAGCACCTACCTCAGTTACCTCCCGAAGGAGAAGGTGGCTTACCCGTTGAAGATGAACTGCGACGCTCGTGGCTCGTTCACCGAACTCGTCCACTTCGCGAATTGCGGCCAGGTCAGCATCAACATCTCCAAGCCCGGCATCACCAAGGGCCAGCACTGGCATCACACCAAGTGGGAGCTCTTCATCGTCGTGAAGGGTCACGGCCTCATCCAGGAGCGCAAGGAAGGGACTGACGAAGTGCTGGAATTCGAAGTCAGCGGCGACAATATCCAGGTGGTCCACATGCTCCCTGGATATACCCACAACATAATAAACCTCAGCGACACTGAAGACCTCGTGACCGTGATGTACTGCAACGAAGTCTTCGACCCAGGCCGCCCGGACACATACGGCGACCCTGTAGTGAAATAAACAACAACCTATATCATGAGCATATTTGCAGGAAAGACATTGATGATCACCGGTGGAACCGGCAGTTTCGGAAACGCAGTGCTGAAACGCTTCTTGCGCACCGACATCGGCGAGATCCGCATCTTCTCCCGAGACGAGAAGAAGCAGGACGACATGAGGCACGAGTATCAGGCCAAATACCCTGACGCAGCCCATAAGATCAAGTTCTACATCGGTGATGTCCGCAGCCTCGAAAGCTGCCGCGCAGCCATCCCTGGCACCGACTATATCTTCCACGCCGCCGCCCTCAAGCAGGTTCCGAGCTGCGAGTTTTTCCCGATGGAGGCTGTCCGCACCAATGTAATAGGCACGGACAACATCCTCACCGCCGCCATTGAGTGTGGCGTTGAGGCTGTCATCTGCCTCTCGACCGACAAGGCCGCATACCCTATTAACGCTATGGGCATCACCAAGGCCATCGAGGAGAAAGTGGCTGTCGCCAAGAGCCGCCAGTCCAGAAGTACAAAGATCTGCTGCACCAGATACGGCAATGTAATGTGCAGCCGCGGTTCCGTGATTCCTCTGTGGATAGACCAGATTAGGACCGGCAATCCGATCACTCTCACTGAACCGTCCATGACCAGATTCATAATGAGTCTCGACGAGGCTGTGGACCTGGTCCTCTTCGCCTTCGAGAACGGCCAGAACGGTGACATCCTCGTCCAGAAAGCTCCTGCTTGCACCATTCAGACCCAGGCGGAGGCCGTTTGCGAGCTGTTCGGAGGCCGGAAGGAAGACATCCGCGTCATCGGCATACGCCACGGCGAGAAGATGTACGAGACCCTCCTCACCAAGGAAGAGTGCTCAAAGGCCGTCGATATGGGCAATTTCTACCGCGTGCCGGCAGACAACCGCGATCTCAACTACGACAAGTACTTCAAGGAGGGTGACGTCAAGCGCGTGACCATCGAGGAGTTCAACTCGAACAACACCTACCGCCTCAACCTGAAGGAGACCAAGGCCAAGATAGCCTCCCTCGAATACATTCAGAACGAACTGAACGGCATCCCTAACGTAGCGAAATAATATGGCAGAGTTCCAGAACAACGGGAAGCTGAAGCTTCTCATCATCGTTGGTACGAGACCGGAGATCATCCGTCTCGCCGCAGTCATAAACAAATGCAGGCAGTACTTCGACTGCCTTCTGGCGCATACCGGGCAGAACTACGACTACAACCTCAACGGAGTCTTCTTCAAGGACCTCAAACTTGCTGATCCTGACGTCTATATGGACGCCGTTGGCGAGGATCTCGGTGCCACGATGGGAAACATCATCGACAAGAGCTATAAACTGATGGTTGAGGTGAAGCCTGACGCTGTCCTCGTCCTTGGTGACACCAACAGCTGTCTCAGCGTCATCGGCGCCAGGCGCCTCCACATACCGATCTTCCACATGGAAGCCGGCAACCGCTGCAAGGACGAGTGCCTCCCGGAGGAAACTAACCGCCGCATCGTTGACATAATCTCCGATGTCAATATGGCTTACTCCGAGCACGCCCGCCGCTACCTCGCCGACTGCGGGCTCCCTAAGGAGCGCACCTATGTCACCGGCTCGCCGATGGCCGAAGTGCTCCATCAGAATCTCGCCGAGATCGAGGCTTCTGACATCCATCAGCGCCTTGGGCTTGAGAAGGGAAAGTACATCCTCCTTAGCGCGCATCGCGAAGAGAATATCGATACCGAGAAGAATTTCCTGTCACTCTTCAATGCCATCAATGCCATGGCTCAGAAGTATGATATGCCTATCCTCTACAGCTGCCATCCACGCTCACGCAAGCGTCTTGAGGCCTCCGGCTTTGAGCTTGACCCCCGTGTCATTCAGCACGAGCCCCTCGGCTTCCACGACTACAACTGCCTTCAGATAAATGCATTCGCCGTAGTGTCCGACTCTGGTACCCTCCCGGAGGAGAGCAGTTTCTTCACCAGCATCGGTCATCCGTTCCCTGCCGTCTGCATCCGCACCAGCACAGAACGTCCCGAGGCTCTCGACAAGGCCTGCTTCTTCATCGCCGGCATCGATGAGCACAGTCTCCTCCAGACCGTGGCCACCGCCGTCTCCATGCACGCCGCCGGCGACCACGGCACCCCCGTCCCCGACTACCTCGACGAGAACGTCTCCACCAAGGTCGTCAAACTCATCCAGAGTTATGTGGGGATTGTCAACAAAATGGTATGGAGGAAGAGATAAAATAGTAGTATTAATTTTAGTTTCTTTTATGAGCAAAAACAATAATCAACATATCAAATGGGAAAATGTCGAGATATTTTTTCTTGCTTTTATGTTTTGTTTAGTATGGGCATTAATATTTTTTTCGAAAAGTCGAGTTGTTTCTTGTCATTGTAACGATTGTATAGAGCAAGTGATGAAAATAGATTCTTCAGGTATGGCTATAGATTCATTATACATAAAAACAAATTTGATTCGATAATGGGAGATGTACGAGATAAGAATAACAGTCCAAGTGAAGTGAAGCCTTCGCTTGTTGATAAGTCTGTAAATGACTCTCAAAAACCAACAATGCCGTCACAACCACCATCGTCAATGCTTGTAGAAGAGTCAAAGAGTGCCCCGTCCTCTCAAGAGAATGAAAATATTGGTAATAGTAATAAAGATCAAGATACCCCGAATAGAGAACATACACGTAGCAAAATGGCTATGTTATTTGTGCTAGGTTTTTTTGCTATCTTGTTTTTATGTGTGGCATACTCAATAAAAGTCGGTGCTTCTGTGTCTGAATTAAAAGATATTTTAGTAGCAATTACTGGTGCTTTGTCGGGCACGTTAGGTTTTATTGTAGGGTATTATTATAAATCTTCACAGGAAAAATGAGCACACTATTAATTACAGTTCATTCTAATAATTTACAAACAATCCAGACATTGATTGATAGACTGAAGGCCCTCGGCGCGTGGGGAAGAATTACTCCTTTTTCATATTGCTTGAAGCTTGATAAGGCATCACCAGTTGAAATTCGAGATCATATTGTATTCGGAATAAACGATGAGTGTCAAGTATTTGTAGTTGACATTAGCAATTCAGCTTGGGCGTCTTATGGTATTCCTCTTGAGGTCACAAATAGGTTAAAAGAGCATTAGCATAATATGGTTCGCTTTTTTCATTTTAAAATATTGTTTTTTTGGGGTTGAGTAGAGAAATCATAGAAGGTGATAGTTGTATTTTATATCGTAAATGTGCGGAGAAATAATCTTCCGAACTGTCCAATATTTTAGGAACAGTGGTGGTATTGCCATTTAGGTTTTATATAAAAAAATATATTTATGAAGATCAGTTTAAGGCCTGTAACTCTTGAAGACGGTAATTATATTGTGCAATGGAGAAATAATCCCAATGTTATGAGCCATTGTAAGACCAAAGCAAAAGTAACATTGGAATCTAATGCCAATTTTTATAAAGATTATATACTCACAGGCAAGTATAAACAGTTTATGGTAGAAAGAATAGACGAAGACTTTGGTGTTTTTTCGTATGTTATTGCTACGGTTTATCTTAAGGATATAGATTATGATAATGGCACAAGTGAATTATGCATCTTTACAAGTAACGATGAGGAGTGGACATCAGAAAGTCAAAGTCTAGCAATTCGTATGCTGGTGGAAAAAGCATTTGGTGAATATAAGATGCGTAAATTGTATTCTTATGTTTTTTCTCAGTATGAAAACGAAAAACAATTACTTGAGAATGCAGGCTTTAAACAAGAAGCAATTCTAAAAGATGAAGTAGTTAATGCAGATGGAAGTCGCGAAGATTTGATTAGGATGTGTATATATAACGAAAATTGATAGCTTTATAAAATTCATAGTTATGATAAATGTATATCAGCCCACTTTAGGAAAAGAAGAGCTTGATGCTCTTAACAAGGTATTTGAATCAAATTGGCTAGGAAAAGGAAAGAAGGTTGCAGAATTTGAAGAGAAATATGCCGAGCACATAAATAGTTCGAAGGATTTAGTACTTACTACGAATTGTTGTAGTGAAGGTCTTTTCTCATCAATGCATCTTTTGGATATACAGCCAGGCGACGAGGTTATACTTCCAACTATCAGTTTTATAGGAGCTGGTAATGCCATTTGTAACTGTGGAGCAAGGATGGTGTTGTGTGATGTTGATCCAAGGACACTCAACGCGCGAGCGGAAGATATTGAAAAATGTATAACACCTAAAACAAAAGCCTTGTTGCTATTGCATTATGGAGGCATTCCTTGTGAGATGGATGAAATAATGGAACTGTGCAATGCACACCACATTAAAGTAATCGAGGATGCTGCCGCAGGAGTTTGTTCGTTCTACAAAGGAAAAGCTGTTGGTACATTTGGTGATATTGGCATGTGGTCATTTGATGCTATGAAAATATTGGTCTGTGGTGATGGGGCAATGCTTCATTTCAATACTCCTGAGCTTCGGCATAAAGCAGACCGATGGCTCTATTTCGGTCTTGAAACCAAAAGTGGATATGAGAATAGCGTAGCTCAAAAATGGTGGGAATTTGATATTTCATGTTTCGGGCATCGAGCAATAATGAATGATATTACGGCAGCAATAGCCCTAGAGCAGCTGAAAAAATTACCTTCTTATATGGAAAAACGTGCCCAAATTCATAACTTCTATAACGAGACATTAAAGGATATTGATTGGCTTGATCTGCCACCTATCCTGCCGGATTATGTTAGTACTTCGTATTATTTCTATCATGTTCAGGTAAAGGATGATAAGAGGGATCAACTTGCAAAATATCTTCGTGAGAGGGGCGTGTATACCACTTATAGGTACTTTCCTCTTCATAGGGTTCCAGGATATGGCGTAACTGGTTACTTTCCTAATGCTGATTATGCGGCAGATCATACTTTGAATCTCCCTATGCATCAAAGTCTATCACAAGAAGATTTGGAACTGATTGTTATGCTTATTCACGATTTCTCAAAGAATTATTAGTTCTATTTGCGTAAAATGTTGTTACTGCCAGTCATCATGGGTTGGGCTCACAGCAGGTTGTGAAAGGAGATATAGACTCTTAAAGAAGATTGCGTAAAGTTTTAGCACATGCCTCAATCAAATGAAATAATTGGTTCATTGTTCTGGAAAGCAGGAGAAAGAGTAATGGTACAAGGGGTGGGACTTATTGTCCAAATTATCCTTGCAAGATTGCTTTTGCCTGAAGACTTTGCTAGCCTTGCAATAATAAATGCAATTGTTAATTTTCTTGGTCTATTTGTCCAGGCAGGATTATCTACAGCTGTTGTTCAGAAGAAGAATCTAACCAAGATGGATTTATCAACGTTGGTAACAATCAGTTTAGTTGTAGCCTTTGTCCTTTATCTGGGCTTGTTTTTTTTCGCACCTGCTATCAACCACTATTATCATGTAGGTAATTTGATATGGCCAATTAGAGTAATGGGGTTGTCGTTATTCTTATATTCGTTCAATTCCATTCAAACTGGTATTCTATCACGGGAAATGATGTTCCGCACCATGTTTTTCCGAAGCCTGTTAGCAACTCCATTATCAGCTATTGTTGGTATTTTATTGGCGTATAAAGGTTTTGGGGTGTGGGCATTAATAGCATACAGTATGACCAATATTCTTGCCATTGTCCTTTTTATGGGTTTGATTCCAGAATTAAGATTAAATATTGGATTCTCACTTCAGAGTGTAAAAGAACTGTATTCGTTTTGTATAAAAATTTTATTTACCAATTTGATAAGTACAAGTGGCGATACAATCAGGACAATGACAATAGGCAAGGTTTATAAACCGACTCAGTTAGCATATTATGATCGAGCGTATAGTTATTCCTCTTTAGTAACGCAAGTAGTCAATATGACACTTTCATCAGTTCTATTGCCTGTCTTCTCAAGAAACCAAGATGATTTATTCAAATTAAAATTTATGGCAAGGCAGTCAGTAGGGGTGTCTTCCTTTGTAATGATACCAGCTCTAGTTTATGTTGCAATAATGTCAAAACCATTAGTCGTATTAATTCTTGGAGACAAATGGGTTTCTTGTGCTCCATTTTTGGCTTTGTTTTGTATTCTTAGAATACCAGGGATAATTACCTCCATTGATAAGCAGGTATATTATGCATTAGGAAAAAGCCAATGGGCTCTGTATTACGAAGCAGGTTTATTAGTAGTGAATATTATTTCACTTGTATTGATGATGCCTCATGGGGTATTTGCTATTGCCATTGGTTACACAATAGTTGAGTTTGTTGGTAACTTTATATTATGTATTTTGAGTTCACATATTTATCATTACTCTTTATTTGAACGGCTATGTGATTTATATAAAGTGGTTTTACTGACTTTGTTTATTGTGCTTAGTGTGTTATTAGTAGGGGTCTTTATTACTGGAATGTGGAACAAACTTATACTGATGACATTCATATATTTATTGTTATATCTCTCTTATATATTCTTTTCAAAAGATGTTAATGCCGTTTTCCTTAGATCAAAAGTGTTAGGGTTGTTTTGTAAATAGAATAGGAAGATTATGAGAAGATACGATTATGTTATATTCAATAATGTGGGCAGTCATTATTTATTGCCAGGTGATGATGATTACTATACTATATGTCTTAAGGATTTAGAACAGTCCGATTATGTGCAAATAGTGCCAATATTATTGCATAACAGACCTACTATTCTCCGATTCATTTTTGCTCTTCATAATTCTGATAGGATAGCAAAATTTATCAGGCTCCCGTTAAAAAAATTTTGGTATCCATTGTATTTTAAGAATAAATTCAATGATAATAAACCCCTATGCTTCGTTATATTAAATCATAAGTTGCCAGTATCATACCTTGAATATCTAAAGAAGAAGTATCCTGGCTGCAAAATAGTTATGGTGCATAGGGATTTTCTGAAAGTTAGCCGGAGTATGAATCCCGAACTTCCCCAAAATCCAATTCTTGATCTCGAAATGACATTTGATGAGGGTGAGTCTGAAAAATATGGATTCCCTCATTTCAGTGAATTCGAGTCCAAGATTGAAATACCGGTGGAATATCCCTTTGAATCTGATGTGTTTTTTGCCGGTTCTGCAAAAGGAAGACTTCCAGTATTGATAGAAATATATCATAAATTGGCAAAGGAAGGTTTAAAAATTTATTTTTACATTACAGGTGTTGCCGAGAATGAAAAAGAAGTCTTGCCAGGTGTTGTGTATGCAAATAGGTTTATGAAGTACCGGGATATGTTATATCACACAATAAACACAAGATGTCTTTTGGAGGTTGTCCAACCAGGTGGTCAAGAAGGTTATACTTCCAGATTTCTTGAGTCTATAATCTATGGCAAAAAATTATTAACAAACCATGAGTATATTAAGCAATCAAAATATTATATCCCCTCAAATATTCAGATTATCAATCAAGTGTCGGATATTGATGTTGATTTCATAAAAAATGGTCCAGGCTTTGTCGACTATAATTATCACGGAGAGTTTTCTCCATTTACATTTATAGATAGGATTGAGGAAGAAATAAATAAAATAGGATAAAATGACTAATGCTATTTCACATAAAGGGAGGCATTTGTTTCTTGCTATTGCAACATTTCTTATGTTTTTTTATCGATTTCAATCCAACCTGTCTTTTATTGGATTGCCGTCATATTTACATTCCGCAAGAATCGCTTGGGCTCTATTTATGGTTTGGGCTTTGAAAAAAAAATGTACGAAGATTGGAAAGGATGAAAATCAAAGTGAGCCGAAGTCACAGTATTTGAATAATATACTTCGATTTTATATCATATTACTCTTTTATTCCTTTTTCCTTCTTTTAACCATTGGCAAAGGTGAAGGTGTCAATTTATACACACAGGTTATCAATATATTGTTTTTTGGCTTCACTCTAATTTGGGCTTGGAAGGTATTATTTAATAGCTTAGATGAATTTATGTGGGTTTTGCTACTTTGTGGCATTATCCAAGCAATAGTTATCACTATTTGCCTTATTCAACCAGCATTTGGCACTTTGTTGGATTTGACGTTCAATTATGATGCGGAGAAATATAATTATTTTTCTTCTGAACTTTTGCGGAGCAATTATGCTGGTGGTATAGGATGTATTGCTGCTCCTGGCCTCATTAATTATTCTTCGTGCATAGTCGCGTCGCTTTATTTTTATCTTAAACGAAATAACGCTTTTTTTCTTGTTCTGTTTTTTTTCTTGGGATTTATCGGCACTATGATTGCCAGGACTGGATTGATTTTCTTTGCTATTATGTGTTTCTTTTTACTTTTCCAAAAGAAAAATAAAGGACATAACTTTGGTTTACTGATATGGTTTTTTTTGTTCATCATATTGGTATTTCTATTATTTAAGTCTGAAGGATCTGGAGCTTTTTTAAGTCAAAGATTCGATCGCTATAGACAACTGCATGAGGACCACGGTGAATTGTTCTTCGAAACATATTTTCATGGGGAAGACACTCAGATTCCTCCCATAAACATAGAGACTTTTTGGGGGTGTGGAATGATTTCTGGTAAATCTGGTAATGGATATGTTGTTAATGTTGATGGTGGTATTTTAAGAATGTATGGTGCAATAGGCATCATAGGGGTTATTATTTTTTATTTGACCCTTCTAAGAAATATGTTTCTGGCAACTAAGACGGTAACAGAAGATGTCGCAAAAAAGATATGTCAGCTATTATTAATATTGATGTTAGTTGGAGAGTTAAAAGAAAACGTATTTATTATGGTAGGCTCTGTTCCGTTATTTTGCATATGTGTTTTATTGTCTCGAAAGCGAGAACAAATATGATCAGGTTGTTAAACTCGAACCATTCTATCTGGACAAACGGTCCAAGAAATATGAAATAGTAATATGATTACGTTACTGAATCTGTTTTTTATATGGTACTAGCTACTAAATTTCAATTCATATTAAAGTTACTTTTTAAAAATATAGTCATAGGTTATCAGCTAGAGAATTATCACTTTTTCAAGGAGGACGATACAAGAAATGACTTAGATTATTTGTCTATTTTGCAATGCTTTTCCAAGTGTCCAGAAGGTACAGCACGCTGTATAAATCTGATTAAACAAGAAATAGAACTTTATGATTTACAAATCATCATCCCGGTATATAATGTAGAAAAATATCTGTGTGAGTGTGTAGATTCAATAATAAATCAGTCGACCAAGTATAATATTATTATTTACCTTGTTGACGACGGTAGTGTAGATAATTGCCCGAAGATTTGTGACCAGTATGCTGAGAAAGACAAGCGGATTAAGGTTATCCATAAGTCAAATGGAGGTGTTTCAAGCGCAAGGAATGAGGGAATTAAGGAAATGGTAGCCAAGTATATAATGTTTATGGATTCGGATGACAGACTTATAGATGGCTCATTAGACAAACTTATGGATATTGCGTATTCACAAAATGCTGATATTGTTCAAGGGACGATTTGTGGGTTGAGAAATGGTGTTCATACTGCGAGATACGGCTTTAAAAAAACAAAAAAAACAGATTATTCTAAGTTGACGGGATTTCCAGTTGCAAAAGTTTTTCGTAATGAATTGTTTAAAGACTTATGTTTTCCAGAGAACTTTTGGTTTGAAGATACAATAGATTCTTTCTTGATATATCCAAAATCCAATTGTACATGGGGCTTATCGGATGTCGTTTATGAATATAGAGTAAATAACACTGGTTATACTTCACAGGTGCACAGAAACTCGAAAAGTTTGGACTCCTTCTGGATTACAAGAATGTTAATTAAAGAAAGAGAAGAATATGGACATCCGAACGACCTGAAGTATTTCCAGAAATTAAAGACACAGGTCATAACAAATCATTTGCGACTTTCATCGGTTCCAGATAATATTAAGGAAGCGGTATTCAATCTTTCTGCAAATTGTATTATTGAAGTATTTTCGCATATTGATGACTTGGGTGCTCTCACCAAAAGTGATCTATTGTTTGACAAGATGCTACGAGATAGAAATTATAAGTTGTTTTCTAAAATGGTGAAATGGCTGTAAACAAAAAGTACATTTTATTATTCATTGACAACCTTGGTGCCGGAGGTGCTCAACGTCAGATAGTCGGTCTTGCTGTTATGCTACGCCAAAAGGGATACCAAGTAAAGGTATGTTACTATCAGGATTTGCCCTTTTATGAAGGAGTACTTGTTAAAAATGGTGTGCCCCATGAGTTGATACCGGGTTCTAGCAATAAATACAAACGCATCCGATTAGTCGCAAAATATTTAAAAAAGGAGAATCCGGATTGGGTGATAGCATTTCTGGAGACTCCATCGCTCGTGGCATCTGAAATAAAAGCTCTTGGGGGAAAGTACCGATTGATAGTCAGTGAGCGGAATACTACTCAACGATTTGGAATGAGTGAGGTAGTTAGATTCTTCCTATTTCACTGGGCTTATGCAATCGTCCCCAACAGCTATGCTCAAGAAGAGGTACTCGCTGCCCACTATCCTTGGATGAAATCAAAACTTGTCACGATTAACAATTTCGTTGATTTGGAGATATTTAAGCCGTCATATAAGAAGAGAAGAGAGATTCCATTAATCATAGTAGTCGCTTCAGTTTGGGCGCCTAAAAATGTGTTAGGATTTATTGATGCTGTAAAAATACTTCAGGACAAGGGACTGCAATTTCGGGTTGAATGGTATGGCGTAGGAAAAAATATTGCAGGAGAGAACTTGACATATCTTGATAATTGCCAGAACAAAATCTTTGAATATGGTCTATCACCTATGTTACAGCTCTTACCTAAGACACAATCAATAGCAGAAAAATATAGAGAGGCAGATTATTTTTGCCTGCCTTCATTTTATGAAGGAACTCCAAATGTGATTTGTGAAGCTATGGCATCGGGCCTTCCGGTGATATGCAGCAACGTTTGTGATAATCCTCGTTATATTATTGAGGGGACGAATGGGTTCCTTTTTGATCCGAGTAAGCCAGAATCGCTTGCACAAAAGATTGAATTGGCTTTAGGGATGACTGATAATGAATACGGTCAATATTGTTTAAAAAGTAGGATATTGGCAGAAGAGTATTTTTCTGAAAAAACATTCATACAGAAATATATAAACATAATAGAATCGAAATGAGGCTCCTTCTTTGTTCGCCATATCTTCAAAGTAATGGTATCGTCTCGGGAGGCATAAATATGTGGGCTAATAATATTTTACAATACCGAAATAGTATTCAGTCCGATATAGAGCTCTATCCTGTTTCTTTTGATAGGAATCATTATGTAACTGTTAATACAAATTTGCTTAAGCGGTTGGTATTAGGGTTAATAGATTATTCATCTTGTATTAGGCGAACCAAAGCAAAGATAAGTGAGTGTAAACCTGATGTTGTGCATATTTGTTCAAGTGCATCAGTTAGCTTGTTTAAGGATTATCGGCTTTTATGTATAATAAAGAAAAGTAATATAAAATCTGTCGTTCATTTCCATTTTGGGCGAATTCCGAATCTTGCTAGGAAGAATAATTGGGAGTGGAAGTTTGTTAAAAAGATAGTTGAGTCAGCGGAAACTATAGTGACAATGGATATGAATTCCTATAATTCTCTTGTCAGGCTTGGCTATAAAAATATTCACTATTGTCCAAATCCGCTGCCAATGTCAGTAATAGGTCACATTGAAAAGGAAATTGGAAAGATAGAACGTATTCCTAGCAAGCACGTTTTTGTCGGACATGTGTTGCCGTCCAAGGGCGTATATGAACTGGTGAATGCATACATGCAATTTGATGGTATCGAACTTCACATAATAGGCAAGGTAGAAGATTCAGTGCGTTCTGAATTATTGCAAATTGCGTCTCGGAAAGATGGTGGCAACTGGCTGAAGATAAGAGGTGAGGTGTCTCATGATGAAGTTCTTAGGGAGATGATGT
Source organism: Candidatus Cryptobacteroides sp. (assembly GCA_045597895.1). Taxonomy (GTDB): domain Bacteria; phylum Bacteroidota; class Bacteroidia; order Bacteroidales; family UBA932; genus Cryptobacteroides. Next base: position 75,985 of record JAZLLA010000039.1, read on the forward strand.
CAGCTTCGATCTTTGCTTTTCCGTCTCATACCGAAGGTTTCCCCAATGTCATTCTTGAGGCTATGGCGTGTGGATGTCCGATAGTGACCACCACAGTTGGGGCGATACCTGAAATGCTGGATATCGAACATGGGTTCAATTATGGCATCTGTGTGGAGCCGCAGAATACACAGGCATTTGCGAATGGTTTGGAACAGATGATATCTGATCCTGCATACGCTTCGGCTTGTGCAGAAAGGGCAAAGAAAAGAGTTAATGATATGTATGCTGTTCCTGTGGTTTGGGAACAGTTGTGTAAAATATGGAGGAATGCGTAATGTCAAGAGGAATTAAAGATAACAGATTCGTAAGAGGGCTGTATTTCGGCCTTCATAAACTTGGTGCGTGGTTTCCGAACCGCAGAAAGGTGGCGTATTGTGCTGATAATGTGATAATTACCCCCCCCTCAATATAAATTGCTATAAGAACGTCAGCATTGGGGAGTGCGTGGGAATTGGCCCTGGTGCGAATATCAGTGCGGTTAATGCTAAGTTCATCTGCAAGGGACATTGCGCTATTGCCGAAGGGCTGACGGTACACACCGGTAATCACGCAAGGGTAATCGGCAAGTTCGTAACCGACATAACCGAAGCGAACAAGCCGAAAGGGTATGACAAAGACGTAATAGTAGAAGAAGACGTATGGATTGGATGCAATGTGACATTATTGGCAGGTGTAACGGTTGGCAGAGGCTCGACAGTCGCAGCCGGTGCTGTAGTTACTAAGTCATTGCCTCCGTATTGCATCTGCGGTGGTGTGCCCGCAAAGCCAATAAAGTTCTACTGGAGCATTGATGAGATAATTGAACATGAAGTAAAGCTCTATCCGGAAAATGAAAGATTCTCTCGGGAGGAGCTTGAACGAATAAGAGAAAAGTATAACCGTTAGCGGCTGAAACTCGTATTTCAGTTGCTGACCAAAAGAAAGGAACTGAAATATGGGAAAGTTAACATTGTATTTTCACAGAGGGATTTCAAAAATCACGAGCAAATTCTATCCGAATGTTGCAAAAGGTTCTTTTGTGGATTATCGCAATACAGTTTATAATAGGAAGAATTTGATTATGGGAGAAAACTGTAATATTGATGATGGTGCCACCATTATGAATACCCGTGCAAAATTCATAATGAAACGCAATTCCGGAGCGGCCATTGGGCTGACGGTTGTGACAGGTAACCATATGTCAGTAGCCGGTATGAATTTCAAACAAGTAACCAATGAAATTAAGGATAAGTTTGATACAAAACATCAGATGGATAGAGACGTTGTCGTTGAAGAGGATTGTTGGATTGCGTCAAATGTTACACTTTTAGCAGGAGCGAATGTCGGAAGGGGGGGGGTAATTGGCTCGGGGTCAGTTATTAGGGTTAGTATTCCTCCATATGCAATAGTATCCGGTAATCCTGCAAAGGTGGTTGGATTTAGGTTTACTCCAGAAGAAATGATTGAACATGAGAAAGCTCTCTATCCAGAAGAAGAAAGACTTTCTTTAGAACTTTTAGAAAAGAACTACGAAAAATATTTTCTCAAACGTACAAAAGAGATAAGGGATTTTACCCGTATATGAGATCATTTAAAGACCTTAAACGCAATCTCAAACAGGATGCCTCATCGCTTCCTGAACTGAAGGTGTCGCTTGTGGGCGATACTGCAACTCAGCTCCTCGCCATAGCTATCAAGGGCGAGGGCTTTGATAGAGGATATAACATCAATCTGTTTGAAGCGGAATACAATCAGGTGGAGCGTCAGGTGCTTGATTCCACAAGCGACTTGTATGCCCACGATGCGAAATACACCATAGTCTTCCAGTCTACCCATAAACTGCTCGAAAAGTACAGCCTTCTTACGACATCCGAGTGGGGAAATCTGGCTAATGAGCGATTGGCATTCGTCCGCACTCTTTGTGAGTCGGTATCGGGGAAGATAATCTATTACAACTACCCTGAGATAGGTGATGGCGTATTCGGCAGCTATGAGAATAAAGTGGCCACATCGTTCATATATCAGCTTAGAAAGTTGAACTATGAACTGATGAACCTTGCGCAGGAGTATCAGAATCTTTTCATCTGCGATTTGTCAGAACTGCAAGCAAAGTATGGTCGGGATTATTTCTTTAACAGCAGTGTGTATGTCAGCACGGAAATGATTCTCAGCCTTGATGCTCTGCCTTTGGTCGCATCAAGAACGCTAGACATCATCTGTTCAATTCAAGGGCAGTTCAAGAAGTGTCTGATTCTGGATTTGGACAATACAGCATGGGGAGGTGTTGTCGGAGATGACGGTTGGGAGAATATTCAGGTCGGACACGGGTTAGGAATCGGCAAGGCTTTCACTGAGTTCCAACAGTGGATTAAGAAGCTCAAGAACAGGGGCATTATCATTTGCGTCTGCTCGAAGAATGATGAAGACAAAGCAAAAGAGCCTTTCGAGAAGAACCCTGAGATGGTGCTGAAACTGGATGACATTGCGGTCTTTGTTGCCAACTGGGACAATAAAGCGGACAACATCCGTTCTATCCAGCAGATTCTAAATATCGGCTTTGACTCGATGGTCTTCCTTGATGACAGCCCGTTCGAGAGAAACATGGTTCGAGAGAATGTCCCTGATGTTACAGTTCCTGAACTTCCTGAAGACCCGGGTGATTATGTTGAATTTCTATATTCTCAGAACCTTTTTGAAACTGCATCCTATTCAAGTGCCGACAAGGACCGCACGAAGCAGTATCAGGTTGAGGCAAAGCGCGTAACGGCTGCAACAGCTTTTACCAATGAGGCGGACTTTCTCAAGTCGCTTGAGATGGTATCTGAAGTTACAGGATTCACCAGTTTCAATACCCCCCGTGTTGCCCAGTTGAGCCAGAGAAGCAATCAGTTCAATCTCCGCACTGTTCGTTATACAGAAGACAAGATTACTGCAATTGAGAACGACCCGAAGCAGAAAGGATTCGCCTTTACGCTTGAGGATAAGTTCGGTGACAACGGCCTCATTGCGGTGGTTATACTTCAGGAGCAAGATAAAGAAACACTATTCATTGACACTTGGTTTATGAGCTGCCGAGTGCTGAAAAGAGGAATGGAGAATTTCACGCTCAATACTATTGTGTCCTGGGCTATAGAGAACGGATACGAGAAGTTGATAGGAGAGTATCTACCTACTCCTAAGAACGGTATGGTAGCGGAGCATTATAACAGACTTGGATTTGAGAGAATTGAAGGTGGGGAGACAACTCGTTGGGAACTGGACGTTGAGAGTTATAAGAATAGGGAATGTTATATTAATATCAAATAAATACTGAAATGGAAAAGAGTGAAATCTTATCAAAATTGCGGGATATTATTCGTGAAACGGTTGATGATGAGGATGTCGTCATTACAGATGATACTGTAGCATCTGATGTTGATGGATGGGATTCTCTCGCTCAAGTAATGATAGTTGGAGAAATCCGAAATGAGTTTGGTGTAAAGTTGACATCGACTGAAATAGCAACCCTGGATAATGTTGGGGCATTGGTTGAGGCTATTGCAAAGAAGATGTAATATAGATGGTCGCTTCCTTATGACCTTCGCATCAATTGAATACCTAATCTTCCTGCCGGTGGTGTTTCTGCTCTACTGGATAGCGTGCAGGAAGAACAAGAACCTGCAGAACGGACTGATAGTCCTTGCAAGCCTGTTTTTCTATGGCTTCTGGGACTGGCGGTTCCTTGGGCTGCTGCTTGTTACAGCATTCTCTACGTTCTTTGCGGGACTGTGGATGAACCATACCAACGAAGACGAAAACGAAAACGAAAACAAAAAGCGTTGGTGGATTTCGTTCGGCACCATCCTTCTGAACCTTGGAATCCTGTTCGGGTTCAAGTACAACAACTTCTTTGTGCAGGCGTTCGTGGATAGTTTCAGTCTGTTCGGAAAGGAGTTGTCGGTATCGACCCTCAAGATTATCCTGCCGGTGGGAATCAGTTACTACACCTTTACGGCTCTGAGCTACAGCATAGACGTGTATCAGCGGAAGGTGGAGGCGACAAAGGATGTGCTGGCATATCTGGCATACGTCACGTTCTTCCCATCCATCCTGAGCGGTCCTATCAGTAGGGCTACAAAGCAGCTACCACAGTATTTCAAGAAGCGTGAATTTGGCTATGATACTGTCGTAAATGCTTGTAAATCAATCCTGTGGGGGGGGGTATTAAAGCTATGCCTTGCGGACAGATTGGGGATTTACGTTGATACGGTCTATGGAAATATTGCCAATCATAACGGAACGACACTACTTTTAACGTCAATACTTTATACAATACAGATTTATGCGGACTTTGCGGGATACTCGTTGATGGCGATAGGTTCGGGTAAGCTCTTGGGAATTGACCTGCCGACCAACTTTGTTCGTCCGTATTTCGCAAAGACGGTCACGGAGTTCTGGCGCAGATGGCATATCTCGCTCACCACTTGGTTTCGGGATTACATCTACTTCCCATTGGGCGGGAACAGGGTGAAGAAGAGCCGCTGGATGCTGAACACGATGATAGTGTTTACGGTCAGCGGACTCTGGCATGGAGCGGAATATACGTTTATTATCTGGGGTGCGTTTCACGGATTGTGTATGATAGTGGAGAGGCTGATATACGGAAGCAAGATTAAGGAGATTGGCGACAGGCTGACATTGCTGAATGTTGTCCGAATGGTCGTGACCTTCTGCATTGTGTCGTTTGCCTGGATATTCTTCAGAGCGGAGAACTTTGCCGATGCTTCGACGATTGTGGGGAAGATATTCGCTGATTTCAGAAGGCCGTTCGTTGATTCAAATACATTCTCGATGGCTTTGATTGCGTTGGGTATTGTGTTCCTGAAAGACTTTGCCGATGAGTTTGTGCCGAAGGTTAAGTTGCTGGATTCAAAGGTGAAGGTTGTGAGATATGCTACAGCAGCATTGATTATTTGTTATATCCTGAGCTTTGGAGTACTGAACGGAGGCTCATTCATCTATTTCCAATTCTGATGCGCTATGAAAAAAGGTATTGGTAAATTCTTGCTGGCTTCAGTCGTTGTGCTGGCCATTGTAGTTGCAGCAGATTGGGCTTGTGGGAAGGTCGTTGACCGGATGTTGCCGAAGATTAGCAACCAAGGGCAGATAGGCTGCACATACTTCGCTCTCAATGAAGTTGAATATCCCATATTGGTTGTGGGCTCCTCACGGGCAACTCATCATTATGTTCCGAGTATTATGCAGGATGGTCTTGGCGCGGAAGTATATAATATTGGGCGAGATGGTTGCTTCTTCAGCTACAACTGTTGTGTGATTCAATCAATTCTGGACAGATATACGCCAAAGATGATTGTCTGGGAAACTACTATGGATGCCTTGAGTTCCGACAACGATCCGCTTGAAAGCCTCTATCCTTATTATGGCAAGAACAGATTCGTGACGGAGTGCATCAAATCGGATTGCGACTGGACAGAGCGTGTCCCGCTGGTCAGCAACCTGTATAAGTACAACTCAAACCTGATAAGGATAGCCTCCCGATATGCTGCCCATAACTCATATCCCGAAGACAAACTGAACGGCTACATCCCTCTGCCTCCAAAGAAATGGACTCCGAGAGAAAGGAATGCTTCTGCATCTGAGACAGTGGAGGTTGTTGATGAAATAAAAGTTCAGCGGTTCAAGTCAGTCCTTTCGATGGCTCTTGAGAAAGGCGTTCGGCTGATAGTTGTCAACTCACCTTCGTATATGGTCTCTGGCAACGTATCCGAATCTGAAAGGCAGATGCAGCAAATCTGTGACTCGATTGGAGTGAAAATTTTCAACTTCGCCCGTGCCGAAGGAATTTACGAATACGTCGACTGTTGGGTGGACTACGGCCACATGAGCAGCACCGGGGCGGAGATTTACACGAGGAGGTTTGTGGAAGCAATTTCTGGGAAAGATCAGGCAGAACTTCTATGATGAGAACGGACGGCTGACGGAATCGTTTGAGGTTTCTGCCGGAAGTGAGGTTGTCAGCTTTAGCGTTGAACTCGCCCGTTGGCACGACACCGAATGTCTGGAATCCGGCACAGTGATACTGGAGTGCAAGGATGGGAGGTATGAGGCGTTGGGGAAAGAAGATATACTTAAGAAATAAGCCCTTTTCAGTAAGCGTTCACTTCTCCGCCTTGCCATCTGAATAATCTGATCCACCTTTGCCGAAACTTAAAAATCAAGGCAAATGGAAACAACGACAAACAACCAAACAAACCCAGTCACCAAATCGGGCGCAGTCGATTACGCAGCA
>JAZLLA010000040.1:0-27386 GCA_045597895.1 Candidatus Cryptobacteroides sp.
GGACTACATCAAGTATGCGAAGCGCGTGTTCGGCCTTTTATCAGTCCATGTTGACGATATCAGCCGCCGCTTGCCTATACAATCTGTTTTTAAATCCAGTAAACAGGAATAAGTTCAAGAACGAGGACTAAATTCCCATTAATCGAATCGAGCATATGAGCGAAGCGAAGGCGACATCAGCCGCCGTGGCGCAGGAAGGGAGCGATGCGACCGACGGGGCCACCGCCCGTAGCGTACACGTTGTATTCATCATTGCTGTCGAACTGGGTTGAAAATGGCTTTTTGTACCCCGAAATAGCAGAAAATCAGTGAAACGGGGGAGTATCGAGTCTTTTTTACCCCGTATTGCAACGAGAAGTATATCAAACGAAAAAGGTCGGGACTTGCGTCTCGACCTTTTTGCTCCCCCTCGGGGACTTGAACCCAGGACCCCCTGATTAACAGTCAGGTGCTCTAACCAACTGAGCTAAGGAGGAATGTTGTCTCATTCGTTTCCGAATGGGATTGCAAAGGTACTACATTTTTTCTTTCGTGCAAATTTTTTTTGCCTTTTTTTACTATCTTTGTCCACCTCTTTTCCGGCACGGAAAGTGTCCGGGACTTAATTGGCTGAATGATATGGATATAGAACTTTTGTCCAGAATGGTGGGAGAACTCATCCTCGACAGTGAAGAAGTAACACTGCCGGGACTCGGCACTTTCGTGACCGAGATGGTGCCCGCCTCGTTCGCAGACAAGGGCTATACCATCAATCCTCCTTACCGCAGGCTTTCATTCCGCCAGAAGGAGACGACGGACAACAGCCTGGTGCGGCTGTATGCCTCTTCAAACAAACTCGACCTTCAGACCGCCTCGTCCATCCTCTCCAAGTACATCAAGGAACTCAGGGAACAACTGGTCACGAAGAAGACAATCGTCTTCCCGGGTCTGGGCCGCCTTCGCGCCACAAAGGAGAACACCTTCTTCTTCATCGCGGATGAGAGCCTGAACATATATCCGGAAGGCTTCGGCCTCGAACCGGTTTCGCTCAAGACCCACGTCGAGACCGAAGAGGAGGTGCAGGATGCCGTAGCCACCATCCAGTCCTACCTGGAGGACCCGCTCCCTGCCATAACGCCGGCCCCAGTTCCGGAAACGATCCCGGAACCAGAGCCAATATCAGAACCGGTTCAAGTTCCCGAACCTGAACCAATACCCGAACCGGCACCGCAACCGCAACAACAGCCGCAGCCGGAAACGAAGCCCCGCCGCAGAACAGGCTGGTGGATAGTCGGAAGCATACTGCTCACCCTGGCCCTTCTGTTGGGTGCCTTCCTTCTTACAGCGCGATTTGCTCCGGACTTCCTCGACACCATCCTTTATACCGAGGAGGAACTAGAAATCATTCATAGGATATGACGGACCTCGTATATCCTGTAGGTGTTTCAGCCCGTATGGTCCATCGTCCCGCTCCGGGCGAGGATATCCGTTCTTCGGAAATCCTTCCTGTTGTCGAGCCCACCGGCATAGTCGTAGGCCGTGCCGCCCGACAGTGGTGCCACTCCGGAGAAAAGCATCTCCATCCCGTAGTCCATCTCCATATCCTGAACAGGTCAGGCGAACTCTACATACAGAAACGTGCAATGACCAAGAAACTGCTCCCGGGCCGCTGGGACACAGCAGTCGGCGGTCATGTCGGTTATGGCGAGCGAATTCTTGAAGCCCTTTTCAGGGAGTCTTCCGAGGAGCTTGGCTTCACGGACTTCAACCCCGTACATCTCGAGACATATGTGTTCGAGTCCGAAATAGAGCGCGAACTTGTGTACGTATTCGCAGCAGTGGGGGACTTCGAACTTCATCCCGACCACGATGAAGTGGAGGAAGGGAAATGGTGGTCCTTCGAAAGTATCGACTCCGACTTGGCAAAGTCGATATTTACTCCTAACTTTGAAATGGAGTTCCAGAAGATAAGACACTCTCTGGAGGCCCTGCTTTAATGAAATCCCAGATAGACAAATTCATAAGCGACCAGCTTTCAGTCTGGCCTGAGGTGTCGGCCCGTTTCAGGGCCCTGCGTGACGTTTCCGTAAAGGAAATGGAAGTCAACGGACTTTTAGTCACCATCCAGCACAACCCCGCCAGGATAGGCTCGACCACCGCGAAGGTGGACGCCGCCTCGATCAGCTCCCGCCCCTGCTTCCTTTGTCCTGACAATGAACCCGCAGAGCAGCGCCGCCTTCCTTTCGACGGCCGCAAGGGCAGGAAATACAACATCCAGATCAATCCATTCCCCATCTTCCCCCAGCATCTTGTGATAGCCAGCGCCCGCCATCAGGAGCAGTCCATATGGCATCATCTGGTAGATATGCTGGACATAGTCAGGCATAACCCGGAGTTCACCGTATTCTATAACGGACCAGAATCCGGTGCATCTGCCCCCGACCATCTCCATTACCAGGCCTGCCCGCGCTCGCAGATGCCTCTTGAGCGTGCCGTGGACGCGGTGCTGGACGAGGTCCGCATTCTGGAGGAGGATGACCGCAGGAGCGGTGTAGGGGATGAACTCGATTACCTGGTGCATCTTGCCGATGCCAAGCTTTATCATTATACCCGCTTCTGCCGTGGCGTCTTCGTCGCCCGTGGAAGGACCTCGAAATCCGTCGCAAAGCTCTTCTACCGCCTGCTCGAGTCGGCTCCGGTAATGCCGGGCGACAAGGAACCGAGGATCAATGTCTTCCTGTGGTACACCGGATCCGAATACCGTGTAATGACGGTTTTCAGAAGCAAGCATCACTCCCATCATTTCGACAGTACGGGAGGGGACCATCTGACGATGGCTCCGGGCTGCGCTGATATGGCCGGCTTCTTCATAGTCCCAGAGAAGGAAGACTTCTCCAAGCTGACTCCGTCCCTCATCTCTGAGATGCTGGATGAAGTGACCCTGAGTCCTGAGGATGAAGCTGAAACAGTATGGCGTCTGAAACGCCGCCAGGCCAAGATAGACGTAGGCATAATGTCCGCGAAGAGCATAACATTCGAAATCATCTCCGACGGTGCGGGACCTCAGAAGGTCACCTGGGAGGACGGTCGCATCAGCTACAACGGCGTCCTCTACGACGAGCTTGTCTTCGATGCCGTCACCCGCTCGACGCTCTTCTCCGAGCCGTCGTTCATCCTCTACGGTGTCACCATCGGTGTCAATTTCCACTGGGAGAGGAAGCAGAACCAGACCTTCGCCGGCCAGCTCCGCTTCATCGTGGAAGGGGACAGGATCACCGCCGTCAACAGAGTGGGCATAGAGGATTATCTGCTGAGCGTCATCTCCTCGGAGATGAAGGCTTCTTCCACGCTCGACCTTCTCAAGGCACACGCCGTCATCTCCCGCTCCTGGGTGATGTCCCAGATGGAAAAGCGCCGCGCGGGGCAGCAGAACAGCGAAACCGTGGCTGAAAAGCTCTCTTCAGGCGAAATCATACGCTGGTGGGATCACGACGACCACAGCGCCTTCGACGTCTGTGCCGACGACCACTGCCAGCGCTATCAGGGCCTGACCAATGCCGTCGGGTCCAATGTCCGCCGCGCCATCGACGAGACCTGGGGACAGGTCCTCAAATATGAAGGCCAATTATGTGATGCGCGCTTTTCCAAGTGCTGCGGTGGCCTCACGGAGCAGTTCAGCGCCTGCTGGCAGGACACCGACTATCCTTATCTCAAAGTCCTCCCGGATACTCAGGGAGAACAGGCCGGAGGCCGATGCTTCTGCGACACCTCCGATGACCGCATCCTCTCGCAGGTGCTCAATGACTACGATCTCGAGTCCAAGGATTTCTTCACCTGGGAGGTCCGCTACAGCCGCGCCTACCTCTCCGAGCTTGTGAGCAGGCGTTCCGGAGTCGTATTCGGCGAAGTCCAGGACCTCGTTCCTCTCGAGAGGGGAGGGTCCGGGCGCATCGTAAGGCTGAAAATAGTCGGTTCGGCCAGGACAATGGTCGTGGGCAAGGAATTGATGATCAGAAGGATACTTTCCGAGAGCCATCTGAAGAGCTCGGCATTCGACGTGGAATGGGAGGGCGATGACGTGATACTCCGCGGACGGGGCTGGGGGCACGGCGTGGGCCTGTGCCAGATCGGAGCCGCCGTCATGTCCTTCAACGGCTATGATTACAGACAGATCCTGGAACATTACTATCCGGGAACAACAATAGAAAGGAAATGAAAACGCAACGCACACCCTGGAGCTGGGTCCCGACCCTTTATCTCGTGGAAGGACTGCCCTATGCTGTCGTGAACACCATCGCGCTGGCGGTGTTCAAGGATATGGGAGTGGACAACGGAACACTCGGTCCGTTGACCACCCTGATCAGCCTGCCGTGGCTCATCAAGCCGCTTTGGAGCCCATTCATGGACATTTTCCGCAGCAAGCGCTGGTGGATACTCCTGACCCAGTTCACGATGGTTGCAGTCACTGCCGCCATTGCCCTGCTGCTGCCTTTCTGCACGATGAGCGTTCTGATGGCCCTCTTCGTCCTGGTGGCGTTCGCCTCCGCGACACACGACATTTCTGCTGACGGATTCTATATGATCGCTCTGGACAAGCAGAAACAGTCGACTTTCGTGGGCATCAGGAACACCTTCTACCGCGGCGGTCTTGTCCTCGGGCAGGGGCTGCTGGTGATGCTGGGGGGCATCCTTCAGAAGCGGACTGGCAGTGTCCCGCGTTCCTGGGCGGTGATCCTTCTGATATGTGCAGTGCTGCTGGCGCTGATCGCCCTTTACCATCTTTTCCGCCTTCCGAAGGCGGAAGCCGACCTTGATATACGTGGAAAGAAGACCGCCGCTCAGATTTTCTCCGAATTCGGCGAAGCGTTCAGGACCTTCTTCGTGAAGGCCGGAGTCTGGTGGGCGATAGCATTCATGCTCCTTTACAGGCTGCCGGAGGCGTTGTCATTGAACCTGCTCTATCCGTTCTTCAAGGATGGTATGGATCTCGGAGGCCTGGGGGCGGGCACTGAGGTCTATGGCCTGGTCTATGGCACTTTCGGAGTCATTGCACTGCTGCTGGGCGGCATCCTGGGAGGGCTTTACGCTTCGAAGAAGGGCCTCCGGAAAGCGATGTGGCCGATGGCGCTGTCGCTTGCCCTGCCTTGCGCAGTTTATCTGATAATGGCCATATTCCAGCCGCAGAGCGTGTGGGCGATAGGTGCTTTCATTGTCCTGGACCAGTTCGGGTACGGGTTCGGCTTCACTGCGTACACCCTTTTCATGATGCAGTTCGTGGACGGTCCGCTGAAAACTTCGCACTACGCTATCTGCACAGCCTTCATGTGGCTGTCGATGAAGTTCCCGGCACTTGTGGCGGGCTATCTGCAGCAGTGGCTGGGCTATACCGGCTTCTTCACCCTGGTGATGGTGTCCTGTCTGGGCACATTCGCCGCGGCCTTCATCGCGAGGAGGAAAATTGTAGTGGAAAATGTTGGATAATCCTTTTATATAGAGAGACTTTTTCCTATTTTTGCGGAAATTGACCAAACACTAATACCAAATAACAAATCTTATGAAAAAATTAATGCTTCTTGCCGGTATGCTGGCTCTTTTCGCCGGCTGCTGCAACAATGCTGAAAAGCTCAGCCCGGTCCTCACCATCGAAGGCGGTCAGATCCAGGGTGTATTGGCTGACAATGTAAAGGACGTGTACGTATTCCGCGGCATCCCTTACGCTGCAGCTCCTATCAAGGAAAACCGTTGGAAGGCTCCACAGCCTGTTGAGCCATGGGAAGGCGTTTATCTCGCTGACAGATTCGGCAATCCTTCCTACCAGCACATCCAGTACAAGGGTGGATACTACACCGAGTGGGGTTACGGTGACGAGGCTCCTTTCAGCGAGGACTGCCTCTATGCAAACGTATGGACAAAGTATCCTGGACAGACCGACGCCAAGAAGGCTGTCGCTCTCTGGATCCACGGTGGCGGTTATCGCGAAGGTTTCGGCACAGAGCCTGAGTTCGATGCTCAGGAGTGGGCCGGCAAGGACGTAGTCCTCGTTTCCATCAACTACCGTCTCGGCGTATTCGGATTCCTCGCACATCCTGAGCTTTCTGCAGAGAGCCCTAACGGCGTATCCGGAAACTACGGTATCCTCGACCAGATCGAGGCCCTCAAGTGGATCAACAAGAACATCGAGCAGTTCGGCGGCGACCCTGACAACGTCATGATCTTCGGCCAGAGCGCAGGTGGCGGTTCAGTCAGAACCCTCTGCGAGTCTCCTCTCGCACGCGGCCTCTTCCACAAGGCTGTCATCATGAGTGCAGGCGGTCTCACCGTTCCTGGTGCAGGCATGGGTATGGGCAGCATGCGCGGATTCCCTGGAATGTTCGGCTTCGGCGCTCCTGCTGAGAAGAAAATCGCAGCTTACAAGGCTCCTGAAGCTCCTGCGGACCTTACCCCTCTCCAGCGTGCTGAGTTCAATACCAAGGTAGTCATGGACTGGGCAGGTTATACCACCCTCGAGAAGATGCGCGCAGGCGAGACCGAGGCCATCCACTCAGTAGGTACCATCTACAACAGCGCTACAGGCAACTTCGGCAGCATCACCGCTATGCCTATCGTTGATGGCTACGTATCACTCGAAAGCTTCGACGAGGCTGCTCTCGACGGCACCCTCGCAAACGTACCTTATATGTGCGGCTACACCCTCAACGATATGGGCAATATGTCAGCAGGCGTCGCAGCCTTCGCAGAGAACCGCGAGGCTGCAGGCAACAAGTGCTGGGCTTACGAGTTCGCACGTCCTCTTCCTGATGACGGCTCACATCCTGAGGTTACCGCCCGTCTCAAGGGCGCTTTCCACTCTTCAGACCTCTGGTTCGTGTTCAAGTCACTCCAGCACTGCTGGCGTCCTTGGACCCAGGGCGACTGGGACCTCTCGGAGAAGATGCTCACCGCTTGGACCAACTTCGCAAAGTACAGCGATCCTAACGGACCTGACGGTGGCGAGTGGACCCCTTGCACAAAGGAGAACAACAACTTCATGATCTTCAAGCTTGACGCCAACGACGTTGAGGCTTCTGAAATGGGCCAGCCTATCACAGAACTCGGATACTAATATCTGTTTTTTTATAGACCTTGGGCCGCGGCAGTTTGTCCGCGGCCTTTTTTTTCGGCGCGGAATTCGCTATATTCGTGGAAAACTGATCTGTATGAAACGCATCATTACCATATTTCTGTCGGCATTGCTGAGCATTGCCGCTGGTGCTCAGGTGGTTCCGGGGGTTGAGGTCCTCCGCGAGAGCGGCTTCGAATGTCTCAAGGGGAAAAGAATAGGACTGCTCACTAACCCGAGCGGTGTGGACCGTGGGCTGCGCTCCACCATTGACATACTTTATTCAGCTCCGGAGGTGGACCTGCGTGCGCTGTTCGCTCCCGAGCACGGTGTCCGCGGCGATGTCTATGCCGGGGGCAAGGTGGACAGCTCGAAGGACGACCTGACCGGCCTGCTGGTACATTCCCTCTATGGAAGCACCAGGAAGCCCACACCTCAGATGCTTGTGGGACTGGATGCTGTGGTTTACGATATCCAGGATGTCGGTTCCCGCTCGTACACGTTCATCAGCTCCCTTGGTCTGATGATGCGCGCCTGCGCCGAGCTTGGCATCGAGGTGATTGTCCTTGACCGTCCCAACCCGCTTGGCGGCGAGAAGGTCGAGGGCTGTCTGGTGGAGGACGGATATCACTCTTTCGTGAGCGAGTTCAAGATCCCATATGTTTATGGGCTGACCGTCGGCGAGCTGGCGATGCTTCTGAACGAGGAGGGCTTGAACTGCGGAGAAAAGGGCGACCAGGAGCCTTTGAAGTGCAAGCTGACCGTCATCCCTATGCGCGGGTGGCACAGGTCCATGACCTTCGTCGAGACGGGTCTGCCTTGGGTGCTGCCTTCTCCGAACATCCCTTATCCTCAGAGTGCGATAGACTATCCTTCCGCAGGCATAGCAGGCGAGCTGGGCTATGTGAATATCGGTGTCGGCTATACCCTTCCTTTCGAGACCTTTGCTGCAGAATGGATAGACGCCGGTCGCCTGAAGGCGAAGCTCGACAGCTATGGAATCCCGGGAGTGAGCTTCCGCACGATTCACTACACCCCTATCTCCGGATCCTCCGCGGGACGCCTTCTCCACGGTGTGCAATATTTTTATACGGATTATGGCAAGGCGGTACTTACACTTACCCAGTTCTATGTCCTTCAGGCACTTAGCGAACTTTACCCGTCCCGGAAACCGTCTTTTGAATCCCATAAGTCGATGATAGACAAAGTTTGTGGCACGGATAGTGTAAGAGTAGCGTTCGAGAGGTCATTCCGGGTGGACGACATCAAGGCCTTCTGGCTCGAGGATGCACAGAAATTCAAGAGCCTCTCGCAGAAGTACTATTTGTACGATTGATATTAACCTTTAAACTTCAAGAGTCATGAGAAACATTTACAGATTCGCCCTTGTCAGCGTCCTGGCTTTCTCCCTCGCCGCTGCACCTTCAGAGCTCTTCGCTCAGGCCAGACGTGGAAACACCCCCACCACAGCGAGCTCTTCACAGAATAAATCCGCTTCAAGCGCTTCCCGCAGTGCTTCTTCAAGTGCTTCCAGAAGCTCGTCAGCCAGCGTATCCAGAAGTACCTCCGCGAGCTCATCTGCAAGCCCATCACGCAGCACTTCTGCCAGCACTTCCAGAAGTTCAGCATCCAGCGCCTCATCCAGCGCCAGCAGAGCCGGTGTAAGCCGCAGCACTACAGCTGCTCCTAGCAGAAGCACCTCTTCAGGTACTTCCGCAAGCACCAGCAGGAGTTCTTCCGGCAGCTCAGCCGCTTCAGGCACCACAGCCAGAAGGACTGTGACCCCTGGCACTTCCGCTTCTGCCGCATCATCATCTGCAGCTTCAGCGGGGACCAGCTCCACCGCACCTGCACGCAGAGTAACTCCTGCACGCTCCACTTCAGGCACTACCGCCTCATCTTCCGCTGCTCAGACTGGATCCTCCAGCAGGGCATCACGGACCACCACTACCTCAAGCAAGGGACTGACCTCCGCTTCAAGCACCGCTTCCAGAGCGGCTGGAGCACGCGCCGGACAGTCTGTTAACAAGGCTTCCAGCGAGTCCCGCAGCGCACTGAACTATTCAGGCGGCCGCGGAGTCGGCAGCAGGAACCTCCGTCTCGATGACAACAGGAACCTTAACCGCATCCATCCTCGTGAGCGTGACTTCATGACTTACGACAAGCCGGGCTCATTCTTCCGCCCTGCACCTCATTTCTTCGGATACAGGATCCATACCCTGCCGCCGAGATACAGACACATCACCCACTGGGGAGTGGACTACTACTACTATGACAATGTTTACTACAGACGTTATGGAACATACTACGTTGTCTGCCGTCCTCCTTTCGGAATCGCGCTTGACATCGCCCTCAATGAAGTTGCATTCGCTGCAGTGAGATTCTCATACTATCACAATGTATATCGCGCCTACGATATCCTGGATGACAACTACCGCACTATTGCCGAGCAGAACAGGATAATCGCTCAGAACAATGCAGCCATCGCGGCTCAGAATTCAGCGCTCGCGCTGAACAGCCGCAGGGCCACTTCCGCAGATGAGATCGCCCACGCCCTCGGACTTGTCCAGAGCTATGCCGACATCAACACGGAGTACTTCTATGAGGACGGCGTGTTCTACACAGTGAACAAGAAGGGTCGTTACGAGGTCATCGTACCTCCGGCCGGAGCCCTTGTCGATGAACTCCCTGACGATTACGATACAGTAGTTCTCAACGGAGTCGAGTACTACAAGGTCGAAGATACCGTTTACCGTCTGGTGCTTGTCGAAGGCGTCCCTGCCCTCGAGGTCCTCGGACAGATGTACGGCTCGATGGCCCGTCAGTACGACTACTACTACGAATAGAAAATCCCCTGTGGATAGCTAACAGTTAATTGATACGAACTTGAGATGGCCGGCCCGAGAGGGTCGGCCTTCTTGCTCCTACAGGAGCTTGAAGATGCGGTGGAGGGAGTCGGATGAGCCGCTGGCGTGCAGCTCGATGGCTGCGGTCCCTGGGTCGGACGGGTCGGCGTCAGCATTGTCCTGCCCGATCAGGCCTTTCTGCTGCATTACATCGAGGAGGTGGCGGGCGGCGGCCGGGGCGGGGTCGATGACTGTGACTTCCGGGCCGGCGATGCGCTCTATCACTGGGCGCAGGAAAGGGTAGTGGGTGCAGCCGAGGACGATGATGTCGGCTCCGGCGTCCAGGAGCGGCTGTACGCTTGCGCGGACTGTGGCTTCCGTTTCCGGACCGTCCAGCTTTCCGGCCTCCACGAGCTCGACGAAGCCGGAGCCGACGTGCTCCTTGACCGTGATCCCGTCGGAATAGCGGTCGCGGGTGTCGAGGTATTTGGAGGCCTTGAGGGTGCCTGCGGTGGCGAGGACGCCGATTACGCCGGTCTTCGTGGCGAGGGCCGCGGGCTTGACTGCGGGTTCCATCCCGACGAACGGGATGCTGTACTCTTCGCGGAGGGTGGAGATGGCGGCGGCGGTGGCGGTGTTGCAGGCGACGACCACTATGCTGCATCCTTCATTGATAAGGAAATCGGTGATGGTGCGGGCCCTGGCGATGATCTGCTCGCGCGATTTCTCGCCGTAAGGGCAGTGGGCGTTGTCCGAGAAATAGACATATTTTTCCCGGGGGAGGAGCTTGAAGACTTCCCTGAAGACGGACAGACCGCCCGAGCCGGAATCAAAAATGCCTATCATAATAGCACAAAGATAAAATTTTTTATTAAATTTGAGATTGGTTAATCATTCATAGTTATGTCAGTGTACATTCCCGAAGGTTATCGGAATATCCTTGAGACCGTCGAAAGGACGGAAAAAGCCATCAAGGCAGTAAAGAATATGTTTCAGGACAATCTGTCCGCACAGCTCGCCCTCCTGCGTGTAACAGCCCCTATGATGGTGCTTTCAGGCACCGGTCTGAACGACGACCTCAACGGCGTCGAACGCCCCGTGCGTTTCCCTGTGAAGGGTATGGGGGAGCGTCAGGCGGAGGTCGTCCACTCGCTTGCGAAGTGGAAGAGGACGAAGCTCGCAGAGCTCGGTATCGCACCGGGCCGCGGCATTTACACTGATATGAACGCCCTCCGTCCGGACGAGGACCTGGACAATATCCACTCCATCTATGTGGACCAGTGGGACTGGGAGAGGACCATACGCGAGGAGGACCGTAACCTCGAATTCCTCAAGAAGATGGTCCGCCGCATTTACGAGGCCATCAAGGTCACGGAGAACAAGCTTTATGTGGAGTTCCCTCAGATAGAGCCTGAACTTCCGGAGGATATATTCTTCATCCACTCCGAGGAGCTTCTGCAGATGTACCCTGGCCTCACTCCCAAGGAGCGCGAGATTGCTGTCACCAAGAAATATGGCGCGGTGTTCATCATCGGCATCGGAGGAAAGCTGTCCGACGGGAGCATCCACGACGGCAGAGCCGCAGACTACGACGACTGGAGCACTCCGAACTCTGACGGATACTACGGACTCAACGGCGATATCCTCCTCTGGAACAAGGTGCTGAACAGCTCCTTCGAGGTGTCCAGCATGGGTGTCAGAGTGAGTCCGGAGGCCCTCGAGCGCCAGCTCGCCATCCGCGGTCAGGAGTGGAAGAAGGACTTGATGTTCCATAAGCGCCTTCTTTCCGGTGAGCTCCCTGCCTGCATCGGAGGCGGTATCGGACAGTCACGTCTCTGTATGTTCCTTCTCCGCAAGGCCCATATCGGAGAGATCCAGTCAAGCCTCTGGCCTGAGGAGATGAAGGCCGAATGTGCCGCTGCCGGTATAGAACTGGTATAAACCGGATATCCATAAGAAATACTGAGCGCGCAATTCCTTCATTGCGCGCTTTTTTTACTATCTTTGCAGATGTCACTTTTTTAACGAACGCAATGACCTCTGCAGAACAGATAAAGGAACTCAAGGAACGCCTCTCAGCTCTCGACAAGTGCCTCAATATCCAGGGCCGCCGCGCCGACGTGGCCGCAAGGACCGAAAAGACCCTCGCCCCTGACTTCTGGAACGACGCCAAGGAAGCTGAAAGGTTCCTCAAGGAGCTCTCGTCCCTTAAATTCTGGACCAACGGCTTCGACAAGGCATCCGCTTCGGTGGATGACCTCGATGTCCTCTATGAGTTCGCGAAGGAGAGCGTGGGTGCAGAGACCGACGAGACGGTGGAGACCCCCGAGACCAAGGAGCTTGACGAGGCTTTCGCCTCGGCACTCGAGCAGATCGAAACCCTCGAGCTGCGCAATATGCTCGGCTCTGAAGGTGACAATCTCGGTGCGGTCCTGACCATCAATTCCGGTGCAGGCGGCACCGAGGCCAACGACTGGTCGGCGATGCTGATGAGGATGTACCTCCGCTGGGCGGAACGCAACGGCTATAAGACAGAGGTCACCGAGATGGTCGAAGGCGACGAAGTCGGTATCAAGTCCGTCACCGTGGAGATAGAGGGCGAGTACGCCTATGGCTACCTGAAGGCGGAGAACGGAGTGCACAGGCTTGTGCGCATCTCTCCTTTCAACGCCCAGGGCAAGCGCCAGACCACTTTCTCTTCTGTTTTCGTTTATCCTCTGGTGGATGACACCATCAATATTGAAATAAAGGACAGCGATCTGGAGTGGGATACATTCCGCAGCGGCGGCCACGGCGGCCAGAACGTGAACAAGGTCGAAACCGGCGTGCGCGTGAAGCACATCCCTACGGGCATCGTGGTGGAGAACACCGAAGGCCGCACGCAGATAGGCAACAAGGAGAACGCCCTCCGCATCCTCAAGTCCCGTCTTTATGACCTGGAGCTCCGCAAACGTCAGGAGAAGCAGGCAGAGCTGGAAGGACAGAAGCGCAAGATCGAGTGGGGTTCCCAGATCCGCTCATATGTCCTGCACCCGTACAAGATGGTGAAGGACCTGCGCACCGGATGCAGCACTGCGGACACCCAGGGTGTGCTTGACGGCGACCTGAACGGATTCATGAAGACCTTCCTGATGCAGCAGGGTACCGGGAACTTCACTCCGGTATCGGATGATGACAACGAATAAAACACTATAATACTATGGCAGAATTCAAGTATGCACCTATGTTCCAGCTTGGTGAAGACACCACGGAATATTACAAGATCCCTGACTCAGAAAAACTCGTTTCAGTAGGCGATTTCGAAGGCAAGCCTATCCTTAAAGTGACCAAGGAAGCCCTCACCGTCATGACGAACACCGCATTCCGCGATGTCAGTTTCCTCCTCCGCCGCTCACACAACGAGCAGGTCGCGAAGATCCTGAGCGACCCTCAGGCCAGCGAGAACGACAAGTACGTGGCCCTGACCTTCCTGCGCAACGCTGAAGTTGCCGCCAAGGGCAAGCTTCCTCTCTGCCAGGACACCGGAACAGCCATTGTCCATGGCGAGAAGGGCCAGCAGGTCTGGACAGGCTTCTGCGACGAGGAGGCCATCTCCCTCGGCGTTTACAAGACCTACACCGAAGAGAATCTCCGCTACTCCCAGAACGCTCCTCTGGATATGTACAACGAGGTCAATACGAAGTGCAACCTTCCTGCCCAGATCGACATCGAGGCTTCGGAAGGAATGGAATACCGCTTCCTCTGCGTAACAAAGGGCGGAGGCTCCGCAAACAAGACCTACCTCTATCAGGAGACCAAGGCGCGCATCCAGAACCCCGGTACCCTCGTGCCTTTCCTCGTGTCCAAGATGAAGACCCTCGGCACCGCAGCGTGCCCTCCATACCATATCGCCATCGTGATCGGTGGAACATCGGCTGAGAAGAACCTTCTCACCGTCAAGCTCGCTTCCACCCACTACTATGACGGACTCCCTACCTCGGGAGACGAGACCGGGCGCGCGTTCCGCGACATCGAGCTCGAGAAGCAGCTTCTCGAAGAGACTCACAGCATCGGCCTCGGCGCACAGTTCGGCGGCAAGTACATGGCCCACGACATCCGTGTCGTCCGTCTGCCACGCCACGGCGCCAGCTGCCCTATCGGCCTCGGCGTAAGCTGCTCGGCCGACCGCAACATCAAGGCGAAGATCAACTCCGACGGTATCTGGATCGAGAAGATGGATGACAAGCCATACGAGCTCATCCCTGAGGAGCTCCGCAACGCCGGCGAAGGCGACGTCGTGAAGGTCAACCTCGACCAGCCGATGAGTGAAGTCTGCAAGATCCTCACCAAGTACCCTGTCAGCACCCGCCTCAGCCTCAACGGAACCATCATTGTGGGACGCGACATCGCCCACGCGAAGATCAAGGCCCGTCTCGATGCCGGAGAGGAGATGCCTCAGTACCTGAAGGATCACCCTATCTACTATGCCGGTCCTGCCAAGACCCCAGCAGGGATGCCTTGCGGCTCGATGGGACCTACCACCGCAGGCCGTATGGACCCTTACGTGGACGAGTTCCAGGATCATGGCGGTTCAATGATAATGCTTGCCAAGGGCAACCGTTCCCAGGCTGTCACTGACGCCTGCAAGAAGCACGGCGGCTTCTACCTCGGCTCCATCGGCGGTCCTGCCGCCATCCTCGCCCAGAACAATATCAAGAGCATCGAATGCGTCGAGTATCCTGAGCTGGGAATGGAGGCCATCTGGAAGATCAAGGTCGAGGACTTCCCTGCATTCATCCTTGTCGATGACAAGGGCAACGACTTCTTCAAGACCATAGGACTCTAGAACAACCCAGAAAACTCCATCCGATGGACCTCAGAGACAACGAAATCATTCAGGTCAACATTTCCGGCTATGACAAGCCGGGTCTGACCACATCACTTACCGACATCCTTGCGAAATATGACGCCTTCATCCTGGATATCGGTCAGGCGAACATCCACCAGTCCCTCACTCTCGGCATCCTTTTCAGCACCGGGAGGGACAAGTCGGGATTCATAATGAAGGAACTGCTCTTCAAGGCCTCGGAACTCGGAGTCCACATCGGATTCAAGGCCATTGACGCAGAAGACTACAACCAGTGGGTCGGCCGTCAGGGCCGCAACCGCTATATCGTCACGCTGCTGGGCCGTACTATCTCGGCCCGGCAGATAGCTGACGTCACCGCCGTAATATTCCAGTTCGGACTGAACATCGATGCCATCAAACGTCTTACCGGACGTGTCCCTCTGGTTGAGGACATTGAAAGCACCAAGTCCTCCATCGAGTTCTCCATCCGCGGTTCCCTTTCTCCGGAGCAGCGCGGCGAGCTCCAGAAGGGGCTTGTGGAGGTCTGCAGCGCAGGCGGACTGGACATCTCCTTCCAGAAGGATGACATTTACCGCAGGAGCCGCAGGCTCATCTGCTTCGATATGGACTCCACGCTGATTCATACTGAATGCATCGACCAGCTGGCCGAAAGGGCCGGAGTAGGTGACCAGGTGAAAGCCATCACGGAAAGCGCAATGCGCGGTGAGATAGATTTCACGGAAAGCTTCACCCGCAGGGTGGCCCTCCTGAAGGGGCTGGACGAGTCCGTAATGGAGGATATCGCCCGCAATCTCCCATACAACGAGGGTCTCGAACGCCTGATGACCATCCTCAAGAGAGTCGGTTACAAGACAGCCATCCTCTCAGGAGGGTTCACTTATTTCGGACATTATCTTCAGCAGAGGTTCGGTTTCGACTATGTCTATGCCAATGAACTGGAGATCGTGGACGGCAAGCTCACCGGCCGCTATGTCGGAGACGTCGTGGACGGCCGCCGCAAGGCCGAACTCCTCAGGCTTCTCTGCCAGGTGGAGCACATCAACCTCGAGCAGGCCGTGGCCGTGGGCGACGGAGCCAACGACCTCCCTATGCTCGGGCTCGCCGGTCTGGGCATCGCTTACCACGCAAAGCCGAAGGTCAAGGCCAACGCCCGCCAGTCCATATCCAGCATAGGTCTCGACGGTATCCTTTACTTCCTCGGCCTCAAGGATTCCCAGATCGAGTAGGCATTCCTTTGGAGTATTTAAAAAATTTTACTAAATTGCAGTTGGTTTAATTATTTCAGATCATGAAGCCGACTGCAATTTTGCTTCTAAGCTGCCCGGACAAGCAGGGTATAATTACTGATGTAACCAAGTTCATCACTGACAACAGGGGGAATATCGTGTACCTGGACCAGTATGTGGACAGGGAGAACGGAGTCCTGTTCATGCGTGTCGAGTGGGAGCTGGAAGGCTTCATCATCCCGCGTGAAAAGATCAAGGAGTATGTGGACACGCTGTTCTCTCAGCGTTACCAGATGGACCTGAACATTTTCTTCAGCGACGTGAAGCCGCGCATGGCAATCTTCGTGAGCAAGCAGAGCCACTGTCTGTACGACCTTCTGGCACGCTACAAGGCGGGGGAGCTGGACGTGGAGATTCCGTGCATCGTGAGCAACCACGAGGACCTTCGTGAGGTAGCCGAGCAGTTCGACATTCCGTACTATGTCTGGTCTATCAAGAAGGACCACTCGAACAAGGAGGAGGTCGAGAAAGCTGAAATGGAGCTTCTCCGCAAGGAGAACATTTCGTTCATCGTCCTTGCAAGGTATATGCAGATCATAAGCGAGTCTATGATAGAGGCATACCCTCATCACATCATCAATATCCACCATTCCTTCCTCCCTGCATTCGTGGGGGCCAAGCCTTATAACCAGGCATATGAGAGAGGAGTGAAGATCATCGGCGCCACCAGCCACTATGTGACGACAGAACTTGACGCCGGTCCTATCATCGAGCAGGATGTCGTGCGCATCTCGCACAAGGACACTCCTGACAGCCTCAAGCTCAAGGGTCGTGACCTTGAGAAGATAGTCCTCAGCCGCGCCGTGGCGAAGCACATCGAGCGCAAGATCCTTACCTATAAGAACAAGACGGTAATTTTCAGCTAGGCGCAGAAACGCGCCCTCAGAACCTTGACCATGTCTTCCCTGCGGGCTGCAAGGAAGCTGTCGATCCTTTCTGGAGAGAGTTTGACTATGTCCTCCATCATAGGGATGTCCAGGAAAGGGGATACGGAGAGCGTGAGGACATTGTAGTATATGTCGTCCATCGTGCATTCCTTGACGACGCCGTCTGCAATGCATTTCTTCAGCCTCTGCTCGTGTATATCCATGCTTCCCATACATATTGAGAGTATGGTCTCCTTGTATCTGAGGAGGAATTCCGGATGTTTCCTTACAGTATCGACGACGAGGAAAGGGAAGAGTCTGTCAGCGTTGAAAGCATCGAATATGATCTTGGCGGCCTCTATCGCGACATTGGCCACATTGCCGTCAGCCTTCATAAGAGGCTTCAGGCTCTGGAGAAGTCCGTACACGTGATTGTCGAGAATCTGTACGAACAGTTTCTCCTTGGTCCTGAAGTAATAGTTCACCATCGCGTGGGTCACACCCGCGCGTTTGGCTATGATGTCGGTGGAGGTGGCCTCGTAACCGTTCCGGAAGAACTCCTCCTCCGCCGCTTGCAGTATCTCTTCTTCCTTGGTCATAGTGCAAATATATTATTTTTTTACCCTACTTGCAGGAAAAAGTATGCAAGTAGGGTAAAAAAAGAGTTTTGTCAGTGCTTCCGGTGGAATATCTTGTAAACTACGGGCACGACGATGAGGGTGAGCATAGTGGAAAGTGCCATTCCTCCGATGATCACCCAGCCGATGCCGTTCTTGAGCTCGGCGCTGGATCCGGATGCCACAGCTACAGGTATCATACCGATGATGGTGGAAAGTGCAGTCATAAGGATAGGCCTGGTACGCAGTTTCACAGCTTCGACAAGTGCCTCGTCTATGGCCATACCTTCCTGGAGTCTCTCGTTAGCGAAGTCCACAAGCAGGATGGCGTTCTTGGCCACAAGGCCTATCAGCATCACGAGTCCCAGCATGGCATAGATGTTCAGTGAGGTGGCTGAAAGGGCCAGAGCAAGGATGGCACCCAGGATGGAGAACGGAATGGAGAACATAACCACCAGAGGGTCAGTCCAGTTGTTGTACAGGAGCACGAGGGCGAGGTACATCAGCGCAATGGACAGGAGGATGGCGATGGCGAACACACTCATCGAGTCGGACATTGATTTCATATCTCCCACCGTCTCGATGGTGATGTCCATGTCGTCAGCCTTCTGCTGAACCTTGTCCAGGAACTCCCTGGAGGCTTCTCCGGCGGAGATTCCCACGACGTTGGAACTGATGGTCACGGACGGGTTCCTGTTGTAGCGCTCGAGGCGGTTCGGACCGGTTCCTATGCGTACGTCGGCGAACTGGTCGAGTGTCACGCGGCTGCCCTGCTGGTTGATGAAGGTCAGGGAGGACACGTCGTCGATGCTGCTGCGGTAGAAATGGTCTGCGCGGAGGTTGATGTTGTACTCGTAGTCGTCACGGACGAACTTCATCGACGTGTTGCCCTGGAAGGCCATCTGGAGGGTGAGTCCGACGTTGTCGAGCGACAGCCCGAGGGCTGACATCTTCTCGCGGTCCACCACGACCTCGATTTCAGGACGGCCGTTTCCGGTGGAAAGCTGCTGCTGGACGGTTCCAGGGATGCTTCTCATCTGTGCGAGGGCATATTCGCTGAAGACAGTCACGGAGTCCGCCTTGGTGCCGGAAAGGACGTATTCCACATCGGAATTGTTACCTGAGCCGTGGAGGGTAGCGGCATAGACCTGGACTTTCGCGTCCACCAGATAGTCGGTCATCTGCCTGCGGAGCCCCGCAATGTACAGATGTACCGACTGGGAGCGCTCGGAAGGCGGAACCATCCTGCACTTCAGCTCGGCCAGATACGGTGTGCCCTGGTTGCTCTCGTTCTGTGAGTTCGTAAGGCCTACCATCGAGACGACTTCCGTGATCTCCTCCCGGTCGAGCAGCCAGGCCTCGGCACGGGCCACTCTGAGGGAGGACTCTTCGATGGAAATGTCCTTAGGCATCTCCAGAAGCATAGTGAACTCGCTCTGGTCCACCTTCGGCATGAACTCGAAACCGATGAATCCCATAGGGAACAGGGCGCATATGGCGACGGTCAGAAGTATGACCGTCAGGCCTACCCAGCGCTTGTGGTGCAAAGCCTTGCCCAGCACACCTGCCACCCAGTCTCCGAAGCTTTTCACCACCTTCTCGAAACAAGCCATCATTCGCCCCCATAGGGTCTTCTCATTGATTGTTTGAAGTTTTCCAAAGCGTGAGGTCAGTAGCGGCACTAACGTTAAAGACCCTAGGAGGCTGAAGAGGATGGCGAATATGATTACCCCGCAGAACTGCCGGAGGATATCCGATACGAGGCTGTTTGTCAATGCGATAGGGAGGAACACCACAATCAGCACGATGGTGACGGTGATGACCGTGTAGCCGATTTCGGACATTGCGTCCTTCGTGGCCTGAAGTGCGTTCTTACCCATTTCCATATGTCTGCAGACGTTCTCGATGACCACGATGGCGTCGTCCACGAGCACGCCTATGACCACGGAGAGTCCCAGCAGGGACATAAGGTTGAGGGTGAAATGGAAGAGGCTCATTCCGATGAAGGTGCCTATCAATGACAACGGAACCACGAGCATCACGATGAGGGCGTTCCTCCAGTTATGAAGGAATATGAGGATGACCAGGGTAACCAGCAGGATGGCCAGCAGCAGGTCCTTGAGCACGGAGCTGATGGACTCGCGTGTGAAGTCCGAGGTGTCTGATACTGTGCTTATCTGAAGGTTATCGCCGGCATATTTTGTCTCAAGGGAGGAAACCGTGGCAGCGACGGCGTTGCTGAGGTCGATGGCGTTGGCGTTCTCTTGCTTGAAGATGTTGATCAGCACTGCGTCCTCTCCGTCCACGCGGGCGAGAGTGTTCACGTTGGCAGCTGTCTCGACGACGTCGGCGATGTCCGAGAGCCTTATCTGGGTGCCGTTAGGCAGGGTAGTGAGCACCAGCGAGCGGATTTCCTCGACGCTGGAGAGCTTTCCTGACAGACGGACTGCAGTGTGCGTAAGGCCGTCCTCGATGTTTCCGGTAGGGAAGTCGAGGTTGGCTCCCTTGAGCGCTCCCAGCACTGCCACCGGTGTGAGCCCGAGCTCCCTCATCACCGCCATGTCCATATTGACCTGGATTTCGCGCGGATGCTCGCCCACTGTCTCAACCTTTGCCATTCCCGGGATCCTCTGGAGCTCCGGGATGATGCTTCGCTTGACGAGGTCGCTGAAATCCACTGCGTCGAGGTCGGAGCTCAGCGCGAGCGTGATGATCGAGCGGGCGTCGACGCTGATTTCATTGACGATAGGGGAGAGGATTCCCGAAGGGAGTTCGGCTTTCTTGGAGTTGATCTTGTTCTGGGCGTCGGTTACTGCGTCGCTGATATCAGTGCCATAAGTAAATGATACAAAGACCATTGACATACCCTCGAAGGAGTATGAGCGCATCGATTCGACTCCTGCCATTGAGGATAGTACGTCCTCGAGCTTTACTGTGAGGGAACTTTCCACTTCGGTTGGGGAGGCTCCCGGATAGATTACCTGTACGTTGAGGGAAGGCGGGGTGAACTTCGGCATCAGCTCGGCCTTCATCGAAGAGTAGCCGAGGAACCCCAGTATGCCGATCACCAGGAACAGCACGATCACATAGACCGGCCGTCTGACGGACAAATCTGAAATCTTCATGGATTACCGTTTTTAGTCGTTCACAATCTTTATCGGGGTGCCGTCCGCGATGTTCATAAGACCGGCGATGACGATTTCGTCACCGTCCTGTAGCCCTTCGAGGATCTCGATCCTGTCTCCGAACATATCGCCGAGCTTGACGCTGCGGCGTTCGGCTACGCCGTCCTTGGCAACGAACACATAGGCGGAGAGTACGCTTCCGACGATGGCCTTGCGCGGGATGAGGATTCCGGCTGCGCCGCCATTGTCCTGGAAGCTGACCTTGAGGTAGAGTCCGACGTGGAGATCAGGGTCGCTGTCGAGGAGCACTTCCACCGGATAGTTGAGGCCTCTGTCGGTCTTGACCCCGATGCTCCTGATGGTGCCGGTGAAGGTTCTGGAGGCTGAGTCATTGGAACTTGCGGTCACTTTCTGGCCGGCCTTGATAAGGCGGACCTTGGTTTCAGGGATGTTGCAGATGACCTTGATGCGGCTGTCATCGACTATCTCGAAGAGAGGGACGTTAGGGGCGATGAGGGCTCCTGTCTCCACGAAGCGGTTGTTGACCGTGCCGCTGATCGGTGCCTTGACGACGGCATTGTCCAGTTTCCATTTGCTGACGGTCAGGCGGCTCTCTGCGGCGACGAGCTGGGTGCGAATGTTGTCGAGCTGCTGGCTGGTTATGCCTCCGGCCTCGAATGAGTTCGTGAAGCGTTCTTCGTCCTTCTTCAAGGCCTCGTAAGATGCGAGGGTAGCCTTGTAGTCGGCTTCGAGGAGCTCGGAGTCGATTCTGAGCATCGGAGCTCCCTTGGAGATCCTTCTGCCCTTGTCGGTGTAGATCTCCACCACCCGGCCGCTGATCTCGGACACGAAGTTGAGTTCCTTGTCGGCCTGTGCCACTCCGTTGGAGGTGAAGTCGCGGCTGTAGTCCTCGGCCGTGACCGTGTATGTGGTTACGAGCTCGCGGCCGTCCGCGCTGCCAGCCGAGCCGGCCTGCTGCTGAGCTTTCTTCCTGTTTCCTGCAAGCAGGAGAACTATTCCTGCCACTGCGAGGACTGCGATGAGTATTCCTATCAGTCTTTTCATATCGGGTGGTTATTTTTTGATTTCTTTGATGGTGCCGTCAGCCTTCTTGAGGTCGATGTATGCCTTGATGCTGTTGCTGAGGGCATTGACATAGTTCATCTGGGCCTGCACCAGGGACGATGAGGCGTTGAGGAGGTCGGAGAGGGAGGACAGGCCTTCCTTGTAGTTGCTTTCGGTGACGCTGAGCACGTCGCTGGCGAGGTCCTTGTTCCGCCTCTGGGACTCGATGGTGCGGCGGTTCTGGTCCATCTGCATGCGGGCGTTGCTGTAGCCCATCATCAGGGACTGGCGCAGAGCCTCCTCGTCCTTGAGGGACTTCTCGATCTCGATGCCGGCCTTCTTTATCTTGGCAGTCTTCGAGAATCCCGTGAAGATAGGGACGCGCAGGCTAAGCGAGAGCATTGATACCGGGAAACGGTGGTAGGTCTCGCCTGAGAACTTGTCACCCATATAGTTCATAGAGTAGTTTCCTGTGAGCGCCAGGGCCGGGAGGACCTCGGAGACCGCTGACTTGCGCTGGAGCTTGAGAATGTCCTGCTGCTGCTTGAAGAGCTTGAACGGGAGCTGTGCCTCGACCTCATAAGGCGCGAGGGACTCCAGGAACACCATGGCCTCTATGCCTTCGAGGTCAATCGGCTCCAGGGCAATGGTTTCATCCATAGGGAAGCCCATCTGGAGCTTGAGAAGGTTCTTCTGGACTTCGAGGGCCTGCTCGAGGGAGGACTTCTCGGTCTCAAGGTTCATCCTTGTGACAGCTATGCGGTCGGCGTCGACGTTGCGCACGAGTCCCGCATCGCGGTTCGCCTCCATTATGTCCCCCATCCTGGTCATCATATCCAGGCTCTCGTCAAAGAGGGAAAGCGAATACTCGATGACCTGGGCGTTGTAGAACAGGGTGGCGGTCTTGGCGATTACGTCATCGGTGTCCGCCGCCATTCCGAGGTCCGCCATCTCCTCCGCGGTCCTTGCTATGTCCAGGGCCGTGAATATCGAGAAGTTCAGAAGCTGCTGGGTGAGGGCCACTCCCCAGTTCGCGCTGAGGTCCATTCCCATCGTCACGGTCATGTACTTCGGGGCGTTCGGGTCGCGCATCGCTTCCGGCATCATCGAATTGACGAAGTTCGGCATCGCGAAGGTCGTCTTATCAATATTATAGGTGAAGCCGCCGGAGCCGTTGAGCTGGGGGAGCAGCGAGCCGGTCACCTCCTTGATGGAGAGGGCTGCGGTCTCCAGGCTCAGGCGGTCCTTCTGCAGGGTGGTGTTGTGCCCGATGCTGTAGTCCAGGCACTCCTTGAGCGACATCGGCCTGTCCTGGCCTTGGGCCGCCAGGGCGGGCAGAAGGCTGAGCAGCAGATAGATAAGGTGTTTTTTCATATTTGTTAACTGTATTGTTTAACGATACTGTTAACAAATGTACGATTTATTTTTGATTTCCAACTTTTTCAAGCTGAAAATCAGAATGTTTCTTTTATGTTCCTGGCGATGGAGGCTGCAAGGCGCTGGCGTGCTTCCACGCTGGCCCAGGCGATGTGAGGGGAGAACCGGAGCTTTTCAGGATGGCGGGTGTGCAGCAGCGGGTGGTCGGCCGGGAGCGGCTCGCGCACGAAGACGTCGAGGGCGGCGCCGCCGATGAGGTCATTGTCAATGACTGAGGCCAGGGCGGCCTCGTCAATGATTCCGCCGCGGCCCATATTGACAATGAAGGCTGTCGGTTTCATCATCCTGAGTTCGCGCTCTCCGATCAGGCCGGCGGTGCGCTGGTTGTACGGCGCATGTATGCTGATCACGTCGGCCGTGCGCATGGCCTCGTCGAGGGAGAGGGAAGGGTAATCCTTTGAATGTGAGGTTCCCGAGGTGGAGAAATAGACGACCTTCATCCCGAATGCCTGTGCCACCGCTGCGACGCGCGAACCTATGGTGCCCAGGCCGATCACCGCCATGGTCTTTCCCGTGAGTTCATAGAACGGGCGGGAGACGTCGGTGAAGATCGGACCGTTCGAGTATTCCTGGGACTTGACCGTGCCGTCGAAGTACAGGGCGTTGCCGGCAAGGGACAGGATGTGCATGAAGGTGGCCTGGACCACGGAGTCCGTGGAGTAGCCGGCGACGTTCTTGACCGGGATTCCCCTGGCCGCGGCAGCTTCGAGGTCGATGTTGTTCACTCCGGTGGCGGCTTCGCAGATGAGCTTGAGCGAAGGCGCGGCGTCCATCAGCTCCGCTGTGACGCGCACTTTGTTGATTATGAGCACTTCGCAGTCGCGCACGCGTTCGATGGCCTGCTCGGGCGATGAGGCGTCGTAGCAGGTGAGCTCTCCGAGGGCTTCGATGTCCGTCAGAGGGGTGTCTCCCATAGTGGAGGCGTCGAGGAAAACTATTTTCATTCAGCTGGTTATTCTATGGTTAAATACAAATTTATAATTAATTATGCGATTTTCTTCGTGAAAATGAGTAAATTTGCAAGATTTAGTTAGCAGCGTATTGTAATTTATTCCATTTATGCAGGAAATCAGAAACATAGCGATCATCGCTCACGTCGACCACGGTAAGACTACCCTCGTGGACAGAATGATTTATCAGGCCAATCTCGTGCGCCAGCCCGAGAACCTCGGCCAGCTTATCCTTGACAACAACGACCTCGAAAGGGAGCGTGGTATCACCATCCTCGCCAAGAACGTGTCAGTCGTTTACAAAGGTGTCAAGATCAACATTATCGATACTCCGGGACATAGCGATTTCGGCGGTGAGGTCGAGCGCGTCCTGAACATGGCCGACGGTGTGCTCCTCCTTGTCGACGCTTTCGAGGGATGTATGCCTCAGACCCGTTTCGTGCTTCAGAAAGCTCTCGAGATGGGCAAGAAGCCTGTAGTCGTCGTGAACAAGGTGGACAAGCAGAACTGCCGTCCTGACGAGGTTCAGGAGGAGGTATTCGACCTTATGTGCAATCTCAACGCCACCGATGAACAGCTGGATTTCCGCACCGTTTTCGGAAGCGCGAAGCAGGGCTGGATGTCTCTCGACTGGAAGCAGCCTACAAACGACATCACCCCTCTTCTCGACACCATCCTTGAAGTCATCCCTGCTCCGGAAGTGAAGGAAGGCACCCCTCAGATGCTCATCTCCTCACTGGAGTATTCTCCATACGTAGGCCGTATCGCTGTGGGCCGCATCACCCGCGGATCCCTCAAGAGCGGCCAGAACGTCAGCCTCTGCAAGAGATATGATGTCGTCCAGAAGCAGAAAGTCAAGCAGCTCATGGCTTTCGACGGCCTCGGAAAGGTCAATGTCGAGGAAGTGAACTGCGGTGACATCTGCGCCGTTGTGGGTATCGACGGCTTCGAGATCGGTGACACCATCGCTGATTTCGAGAATCCGGAGGCCCTCCCTCCGATCGCTATCGACGAGCCTACTATGAGCATGACGTTCTCCATCAACAACTCTCCTTTCTTCGGAAAGGACGGAAAGTTCGTCACCTCACGCCATATCAAGGACCGTCTCGACCGCGAGCTTGAGAAGAACCTCGCCCTCCGCGTGAAGCCGGGTCTCACTGCCGATTCCTTCGTCGTCTATGGACGTGGTGTCCTCCATCTCTCAGTCCTCATCGAGACAATGCGCCGCGAGGGCTTCGAGCTCCAGGTGGGACAGCCCAAGGTTCTCGACAAGGTCATCGGCGGCCAGCGCTGCGAGCCTATCGAAGACCTCTCCATCGAGGTTCCTGAAGAGTTCGTAGGTTCAGCGATAGAGATCGCCACCCGCCGCAAGGGCGCCCTTCTGAGAATGGAGCCGCGCGGGGACAGGACGCTTCTCGAGTTCGAAATCCCTACTAGAGGCCTCATGGGACTCAGGAGCAATATGCTCACCGCCACTCAGGGAGAGGCCATAGTCGCCCACCGTTTCAAGGAGTACCAGCCTTACAAGGGAGAAATCGAGCGCCGCAACAACGGTTCCCTCGTTTCACTCGAGACCGGCGAGGCCATCGCCTACTCTATGAACAAACTCCTCGACAGAGGCCGCTTCTTCGTCGAGCCGGGTGAGGAGATCTACGGCGGCCAGGTCCTTGGAGAGCACACCCGCGAAAGGGATCTCAACATCAATATCTGCAAGACCAAGAAACTTACCAATGTCCGCGCAGCGGGCAGCGACGAGAAGGTCGTCCTTCCTCCTGCAATCAAGTTCTCCCTTGAGGAGGCGCTCGAATATATTCAGGATGATGAGCTTGTGGAAATCACTCCTCACCACATGCGTTTGCGCAAGATTTTGCTCGATCCTCTTGAAAGAAAGAGAAAAAGCGACTCGGAAGATTGTTTATAGAAAATTTTTTACTACATTTGCAACCCTTTATTATACCTTTGAACGAACTGGCTGTCGGAAAGACGCTGTTCGATTGGCATGCTGAAGGAGAGTTCTTTAGCGGTTTTGAGAATTCAGAGATACTTGATGCGGACATCCGCGTGGAGGCTGAAGTCGAAAAATCCGGCCGTTATGTCGGCGTCGATGTGGATATCGAAGGCACGGTGACGGTGGAGTGCGACAGATGCCTCGCCGATCTCGAGCTTCCCGTTTCGGTGCATCCGAAGTTCAGCGTGAAGTTCGGAGAAAGTTCCGAAGAGGCCCCGGCTTCCGAGGAAGGGGAAAGGGAGATAATCTTCCTTCCGGAGACGGACACGGAGATGGATCTGAGCCAGGTGATATATGATTACACCTGCCTTTCGCTTCCGATGTCCAGGGTTCACCCCGAAGGTGGATGCGACCCTGACACTGTCAAGTATCTGAGTTCGGGAAAAGATGCAGAAGAGGAAGAGTCCGCCGGACCGGTTGAGAGCCCGTTTGCAGCGCTGAAGAATTTGTTGAACGAAAAGTAAATATTTAAAAATAGTTTAAAATGGCACATCCGAAACACAAAATCTCAAAGCAGAGAAGAGACAAGAGAAGAACTCACGATTTCGCTCCTGTTCCTACACTTGCTACTTGCCCTAACTGTGGTGCTACTGTTATGTACCACAGAGTATGCCCTGAGTGCGGCTACTATAGAGGACGTCAGATCATAGAGAAGAGCGCTGAATAAGCCCTCTTTTCTTTTCAAATGCTGGTCCCATAGTTCAACGGATAGAACGAAGGTTTCCTAAACCTTAAATACAGGTTCGATTCCTGTTGGGACTACAAGAAAGTGCCTTCCACCAGCGTGGGAGGCACTTTCTGTATCTGAATCTACCAATATTTGTTTTTTGTTTTCAATCGCAGGGAGAGTATCCCAAGCACGGAAACTCTCCCATTGACTGACACGGATGCTGAGTAATGGCATCAGCCCGAGGGCTGACCAGAGAGCAATCTACCGTCACCGTTTACGCCTGCGGAGATGCGCTTTCCTTACGCGAACCTTCCTGCCATCGATTTCGCGGAACGAGCCGGAAACAACGGTGAATCGGTCCTTGAGCAACTCTTTGACAAGCTCTTCAAAAAGGCGCTCGCACACGTCTTGAAAAATACGATAGTTTGTCATAATGATACTTTTAAAAAGCGTGGAGCGTCGGAGCGGCTTTCCTTGGGCAAGCATTACATCCGGTAGGACTTAAAAACAGAGTACTTTATTTGTTTGGAATAAGGTACTCTGTTTAGGGTTTCTCAACGTGTGTGAGGCGCTTATCTCTCACTGTTGA
>JAZLLA010000041.1:0-34338 GCA_045597895.1 Candidatus Cryptobacteroides sp.
CCTTTCGTCTGAAGGGACTTCACTATCTTTTGAACTGCTGACATATTGATGCCGGTACCTTCCTGAAGCTGTGCATAAGTCACAGCGGGGATCGATTGCATCATCCTGAGAATTCTAGTGTAGCTCGGAGTGCGAAAAGTGATCTTCTGGCCGTCATACCACCAGGTATTGTCGTCATGTTCGGAGACGAACAGAACATCGTTATTTATCTCTTCCGCCATCATACCGGTCATATACCTGATAAACGGTGCAATATCCTTAAGCTCTGCATGAGCACCGTCGCTCGGTGAATCACCTACAATCATATCCGATTGGTGCAATGCTTCCAGATATGCATCCTTCTGCCTGCTGCGAACAACAATCATTGGCCAGCCGTGGCTGGACAAAATGTAATTGACCATCAAACGGGCGATTCTTCCATTCCCATCCTCGAAAGGGTGAATTCGGATATACCTGTAATGGAACAATATCGCCAGTTCGCTCGGTGAAAGTACCCCCTTCGCATTCTCTTCGTTATACCAGTCTACCAGGTCAGCCATCAAAGCAGGAGTTTCTTCTGGAGAAGCGTATTCAAACCGGTCACCATATCTCGTGATGACGGAATTGGGTCTTGTCTTATACTGGCCGGCATGTATGACGAAACTGGTAGCCGTCCCATCAGGCAAATTGCGGTATACCGTGTAATCCTCGCGCAACAACGTCTTGTGCAGTTGCCTTATGAATGTTTGAGTCAAGAATGTCCCACCTTCCGCGACCAAGTCCTTCACCATCATCAATCCTACATTGCTGGCTTTCATTTCCTCCAGATCGAACATGCGGGCTTCTCCTGCAACCTTGCCGAACAACAACAGCAACTCAGTTTGCCCATATGTCAGTGTGTTGCCTTCAATATGGTTACTGTTGTAGTTGAATTCCACTGTAAATTTCCTGCTCAACCTTTCCCTGTCCTTTTCAGAGATTGGCTGAATGTCTCGCCATGCTTGAATGGAATCATTCAGATTTACTGACTTTGCCATAAGATACCACTTTGTCAGGTGGTGTATATACCACCATTTGCAAAGATAGGGTTCTATCTTGAAATATCAAACAATATGAGAAAAATATAGGGCATTCTCTTATATCAGATAGCAAAGGGCGTCAGCGAAAGTTGGCGCCCTTGCTAATTGCGATAAACAATTTTACGATATTTTTGTTTATTACGATAAACATTGTATTTTTGCAGTATGAATTACTTGTTTCAAAACCACAAAGAGTATATCGCTGATGTTCCGGACAAACTTTACCGGAATATGCTTGACATCATTGATTGGGATTCAAGACTGATAATCATCCGAGGCCCTAAAGGAGTAGGAAAATCCACGTTAATGCTTCAGCATATTGTCCGCGATCTTGGCAGTAATAACAGCAAAGTGCTATATTGCTCTGCCGATTCCACATACTTCGCTAGCCACACGCTCGTAGAGACAGCAGATTCGTTTGTCCGTACCGGTGGGGAGGTCCTGATGTTTGATGAAATACACAAGTATGATAACTGGAGCAGAGAAATAAAAGAAATCAATGACCTGCACAAGAAACTGAAAGTAGTCGTCAGTGGGTCATCCCTCCTGCAACTGAATGATGGTCAAGCAGACTTGTCAAGAAGAGCTGACTTTTATGATCTGCCGGGACTTTCCTTCAGAGAGTATCTATGGTTCAAGACCGGAATATTGTTCGCTCCCATCGGATATGAAGATCTAATGACTTCTGCAGGTGATCTCTGTTCAGACGTAAACAGCAAATGCAAACCTTACGAATACTTCAGGGATTATTTAAAAACCGGCTATTACCCCTTTTCCTTCGAGAAGACAAGCAGATTCCGTGAAAGAATAGGTCAAGTAATCAATTACACAGTAGAAAACGAGCTTACAAGGTTCAGGGGTATTGATATCGGGAACACCCGAAAGATTCTCGCACTATTGAAGATTGTATCGGAACTTGTACCATTCCAATTTGACATTGCCAAAATTTCGAAGACAACGCAGATTGACAGAGTCACGCTGATGAAATATCTTCGCTATCTTGATGAAGCGAAAATAACCAGGAACATATTCACGGAACTTCTCTCTGTAACAGCACTGCAGAAACCTGACAAGATACTTCTTGACAACACAAATATCCTATATGCTCTTTCGGAGAAGGAACCGGAAATTGGTACTGTCAGAGAAACTTTTTTCTGTAATCAAATGGTGTCTTCCGGGCACAGCATAGAATATGGAGGAATGAAAACAGGAGATTATCGAATTGACGGAAGACGTATTATCGAAGTCGGTGGGCCAGAAAAAGATTTTTCACAATTTGACGAAAAAGACATTTCCGATGGTGCTATTGCAGCAGACGACATTGATTGGGCTGTTGGACGGCGAATACCACTCTGGTGCTATGGTATGCTTTACTAGACCATAATAACTAAATCAATTCAAACGCACTTCGCGTCAGAGAATGTTAGCAGGTTAACAAAAATAGCTAAAAGGCAATAAATTATTAAACAAGTAATTGCAAGGGTTTAACCTACAGATTTTGGTTCTGTCTGCCCAGGTTCGAATCCTGGTACCTCAACCAAGCAAGAAGCCCTTTTCAGGATACCCTGGAGGGGCTTATTCTTTATTTTATCTTTTTGGTAATAATGCAAAATAAAAAAGAATTTGCTTCATCCGCATAATGAAACTTATGCTGGTATGGAAAATGATAAAGCGTAAGTCTTGCTTTGAGCTTTACAGTGCGAGAGCTGCCTGGTCGAGGGAGGTGCTGATCAATGAATTCAGAGAAACCCCTTTTTGTTTTGCGTATAAAGCCAGACGGCTATGTGTCTCAGGATTAATCCGTATATTCAGATTCCCACTGTAACTTTTATGAAGGGGGAGCCCTTCCTCCGTGCAGTATGCAATATAATCCTCTACAGCCTCGTGGAAAGCGCCTGTCAGTTCCGCGACACTTTCACCTTCAAAATTGACCAGGCCGTCAATTCCTTCAATCTTCCCGAAAAAGATGCTGTCCTTTTCAGAAAAATTCACTGTTCCCATAAAACCTTTGTAACTTAATGTGTTCATATTAACTCCTTATTTTTCAATTCATCCATCACCTGCCTTAGCGCATAAGTTTTGACGATATTGCCAGGATGTGGTTTATGCAACATAATCGGTGTCCCGGATTGATTCTTGAAACTGAAATTCCCGTCCGTTTGTAACGTGGTCTGAGTGAATCCTGAAAATAATAGCCCCGAAGTGAGATTTTTTTTGCTTCGGGGCTTGTTTTTTCGGAAATAAATAGATATATTTGTACCTATGTTTTAAGACTCAGTTTTATGGCAGCGACAAGGGTTGTAAGAATCAGGAACCAGAAGACCGGAGTGGTCTATCTCTATGAAGATCGTCCTTATTGGGACAAGGAAAAGAAGCGTCCAACACACGAAAGGAAGTGCATCGGGAAGTTATCCGCAGGCGGCGAGGAGGAGTACAACGAGTACTACCGCAACCGCGAGAAGATGCGTAGTCTTGTAAAGAAAGCCGAAGGCCCTGCGACGATATCGAAGACGACGCTGGTGGGTCAGAATCTGATTCTGGACAAGGAGGCCGGAAGGACGAAGGTCGCGAAGGTGTTGAAAAGCGCCTTCGGAGAATCGGATGCCGCGAAGATAATGGCTCTTGCGTACTATGTCGTATGTCGCGGCAAGGCCCTCAGCCGGAGCGGACAGTGGCTTGAGGACAGAGGATACGGCAGTCTCGGTATTACATCGCAGAGAATATCGGAGCTTCTCGCCCGCATCGACAGGGATAAGGTCAACACTTTCCTGAAGGGTTGGCTGGAACAGAACAGCGCATCCGACACCCTGCTGTTTGACATCACCAGCGTCAGCACCTACGGAAAGAACAATCCCTATTCGGAGTACGGGTACAACCGCGACCGGGAGAATCTTGAGCAGATAAACCTCGCGCTGCTGACATCCTGCAAGACCGGACTGCCTCTTTGGGTGAAGGAGCTGGAGGGAAGCATGGCGGACGTTGCAATAGTGAACGACACTATCGGCGAACTGAGGAAGCTGGGGCTGTCATCCTTCACTTTCTGCGGAGACCGCGGCTTCTACAGTGCAGGCAACCTGCAGAATCTCAGCGACAGGGGCATCGGTTTCCTTATTCCGGTACCCTCATCCATAGGCTGGGGCAGGAAAATGATAGCGGAGCATCGCGACGGTCTCATAAGTCCCATGAACGTAATCAATGACGGAGATGGCATATCGGTGTACGGGAAGACCGCATACAGGACAACGCCCGAGTATGGAAGGACGTGGTACCACATCTATTACGATCCCATACGCAAGGACAAGGCGACCTACGCCTTTATGGCGAAGCTTAGGATATGCTACGACGAGTTGGTTGCAGGCAAGCCGATAAAGAGCCACGAGAGCCTGTACGAGCAATACTTTACTGTGAAGGAAACACCGAAGAGAGGACGGAAGGTGACGCAGAACGATGCCGCCATACAGGAGTACATAAACAGCGACAGCTGTTACTGGATACTTATTGGAACTTCAAAAAGAACCGCTGCAGAGGCCCTCAGCGCCTATCGTAACCGCGGCGAGGTGGAGCTTCACTTCGACGATTTGAAGAACGTGTGCGACCTTAATCGACTGCGCAGCCACAGCGGCGCTACCGTCACGGGAAAGATATTTATCAATTTCATTGCCCTTATCCTGCTGTCATCACTGAAGAGGACAGTTTCAAAAATCGAGGAAAAGGACCGCCACTACTGGTCTGCCGCAGATATGCTGGACATGGTGGAAACCTACTCAAGAGTACATTTCGTCGGAAAATACAAGGATGCCTTCTCAACGCCGACTCTCAAGCAGCGCCAGGTCTTCGACCTTCTCGGCATCAAATACATCTACAAAGGCGAGGAGCAGAACTGCGAGCCACAGGCCCCGCAAGACCTCTGACAGATGCCACTTCACGCGGAAACCCCGACCATAGGTACAAAATGGTCGGGATTTTCAGTCTTGAAAACGACTCTGGAACCGGATGTCTTTCCTTTATTTGAACGCTCAAATCCATAGATTGCCAATAAACGCTCCAATTCATCGAATGTGAAATCCGATGGGATTGTTTTGAATCGCTCTATTAACTTTTCCTTAGTTCCCATAACAATTGCAAATGTAACTAAAAATTAGTTACAGGCCAAATATTCTGTAAAAATACATCATGTTCAAAAAGAATACTTTGGAAGATCAATCTCAGATTATTCTTCTCAAGACGTCACCTTTTGTACCTATTCTTGTTATATAATAGGTGCTACAAGATCAAGAGCAACACAGGCCTGAATATCAATGAATACATACGCCTGAGCCGGCTCAAGAGGGCTGCGGAACTTCTTGCCTCCGGTAAGTTCAGGGTAAACGAAGTCGCCGACATGGTCGGGTTCGCATCGTCTTCGTATTTCTCCGCGAACTTCCAGAAGCAGTTCAACATCTCTCCTTCCGCCTTCGTGAAGAACCTCAATTTAAAATAATCAGTTTTTGACCCTACTTGCATATCACAACCTGCAAGTAGGGTCAAAAAACGAGGATGACTTTAAAGCTTCGGCTTCTGAATAATGCAAACGATGCGGGAGACGATGTAGATTATGATACCGTAGATGACGGGAATCATAGCGACTTTCAGTCCTCCGAACAATACATTGGGCGATATCAGATCGAACACGCTTGTGACAGCTTCTCTCGAATCACCGACTTCCTGTAATGCATCGAACATCTGACGGAGTCCGAGCAGCAGGCTGAAGAAACCGAACGCACGGGCGATGGAGCCGATTTCCTTGACCCAGCGCGGGGCTTTCCACGCGGCGAAGAAAATAGCGACAAGCAGAATGGTGAGCATGGACATGAACCATACGCCACCTTCGAGAAATAATCTGAACATATAGCAAATGATTTAATGGGTTGAACTTGACGCAAAGATAATTGGTCGAAGGCCTTGAATGCAAACCGAAACCCCATCTTCGTCCGTAATATCCCCATATTGCCCCGAAGGGGAATGCATTTTCTGAAATAATGGTTATTTTAGCATTGAAATGAAGAAAGTGCTGTCCATATCATACTGGCTCGCTGCCATCCTTCTGGTGGCGGCGGTGATGACGAGCCTGCGATACAGGTTTGCCGAGTCCGTGTTCATCGGAACGCTTTTCCTTCCCGGAGCACTTGCAGTCAAGTATTTTTATCCGAAGGTCTCGTTTGCGGACAGGACTTCCGGAATCAAGGATACAGCGTTCATCACGATAGGAATCATCCTGGGCGAGATAATGCTTTTCCTGATAGCACATTTCATTCTGCAGATCATGAGGGATGATTCCTGGAACTTTGATGCCTGGGCCGACCTGCCGGACCTCCTGTCGAATCCGGTCTTTATCGCGATTATGATTTCTGCTCTTGCAGTAGGCAATTATTTCTTCGAGAAATGGCTGGAGAAGAGATATCCTTCCGAAAAGAAGCCTGTCACTTTCCTTTCGGAGAGGAAGTCTGTCTCACTGATGACCGATGAGATCCTGTACATAGAATCGAATGATACTGTGACAGTCGTTGTCGCCGCAGGTGAAAGGCAATACCGCAACAAAACTCCGATCTCCCAGTGGGAGGCGATTCTTGGAGATGGTTTCATCCGCATCCATAGAGCGTATCTGGTCAACAGCACTCACATTGAATCCTTCGACAAGGATTCAGTGATGGTCGGAGGCTGCGAACTCCCCGTCTCAAGGAAATACAAGACGTTGATTATCAACAAATAAAAAAGCAGCGAAGAAAAATCTCCGCTGCTTTCTGTCGGGGTACAGTGACTCGAACACTGGACCCTCTGGTCCCAAACCAGATGCGCTAGCCAACTGCGCCACACCCCGAATATTTCAAGCCCTTTCGTTTCCGATTGGGACTGCAAATATACATCACTTTATTTGAAAAACAAACTTTTTCAAGGAAAATATAAGTAAAATTCGCGTGTCAGTGCAATATATTCAGGTGTATAGCCGTTCACGTTGTCAGGAAACGAGGCTCTGTCCTGGATGGTGAGGGACCCGTTGACGGCTTCTGAAGGCCGCGAAGGGGAGAATTCCACTATCATCCTTGTCACCGGTTTGCGCGGAGTGGTGCGTATCTGGATCATCCTTGTAAGGAACAGCCCGAAGGAGGCGGCATATCTCAGAACGGAAGTTTCATTGTCATAAGGCAGCACGACAGCCAGCCGGCCGTCGTCGGAAAGATGCACCGCAGCGAATTCCGCCAGCTCCTTGAAGGTCAGCGCGTCTCCGGCGGCGTGGCGCGCCAGCGAGCGGCGCTGCTCCGGTGGCAGCAGGGAGTCTACGAAATACGGCGGATTGGAAACTATCAGGTCGTACTTCCTCTCCGGCTTGAACCCGCCCAGGGCGCAGTGCTCCGCTCTCAGCGAGCCGTTCCAGGGCGAGGCGGCGAAATTGGCGGAAGCCTCTTCTGCCGAGTCCTTGTCAATGTCAATACCCTCGATGACGGGCGTCGCGCCGGCATCCGCGTACCTCTGCGCCAGCATCAGCGCGATGGTGCCGGTGCCCGTGCCGACGTCCAGCACGGCACGGTCGGAGGGCTGCAAAGAAACGGCGGCGCCCAGCAGGACGCCGTCGGTATTGACCTTCATCGAAGAGCGGTCATTGACAACGGAGAATCTTTTGAAACGGAAGGTGCTCATCGGTCCTGCGGTCTGCTCAGGTAGTCCTCGACGAACTGTCCGTCGCGCATGTACAGGCAGCGGTCGCACATCCGGGCGAGCTCGGGGTCGTGGGTGACGATGACGATCGTCTGGCCGAACCTCTCGCGCAGGCTGAAGAACAACTGGTGGATCTCATCCTTCGTGCGCGTGTCAAGATTGCCCGAAGGCTCGTCCGCGAACAGGATGGCGGGCTTGTTCACAAGAGCCCTGGCGATGGCGACCCTCTGCTGCTCTCCGCCCGAGAGCTCGGACGGCTTGTGGGTGGTGCGCTTGCCCAGGCCCATTATTTCGAGGAGTTCCTTGGCTTCCGAGCGGGCCTGCTTGTCGGACTTTCCGGCGATCAGGGCGGGGATCATCACGTTCTCAAGCGAAGTGAATTCCGGCAGGAGGTGGTGGAACTGGAACACGAAGCCCAGCTTCAGGTTGCGGAATGCCGACAGGTCCTTGCCGCTCATCCGGAGCACGTCGTATCCGTCGATGGTCAGGCTGCCGCTGTCCGGAGTGGACAGGGTGCCTAGAATCTGCAGGAGAGTGGACTTTCCGGCACCGGAAGCCCCCATTATCGATACGACTTCGCCTTTCTCCGCCTCGAAGCCCACGCCTTTGAGGACCTTGAGGGAGCCGAATGATTTCTCTATGTTTTCAGCCTTGATGATCATACTCCAAAGGTAATAAAAAAAAGAGACACTTCGTAAAGCATCTCTTTTTCCTCACCAATCAACCATTGACTAATTAATCTATCTCTTGTTTTCAGAAGGTTCTTTCTTAGGTGTGCTCCAAGGGCCCATTCCCTGGCCCTGAGGCTGTCTGAGCCTGAGTATCTGTGACTGGCGGAACTTTTCCTCGCCGGTGAAGAGCCTTGCGACTTTTTCGCTAGGAAGGATCTTCAGATACTTTTCGACATATTTCGAAGAGGAATTGCTCTTCTCCATAGCCTGCACATAGTTCTTCAGGAGGTTTTCGATCTCCTTGCCGCTCTTGCCTTCGCGTACGGCCTTGTCGAGTGCGCCGAAAGCCTTCAGGGTCTCGCTGATGATGGCTTCCTGCTCCTTCTGGGCCTCGTTGTAGACCGGCCAGAAGGCCTGGGCCTCCTTCGGGGTGAGCTGCATTTCATTGGTCAGGAACGCGATTTTCTCGCTCTGAATCCTTTCCTGCCACTGCTTTGCGAAATCATTTCCCTGAGGTCCCCTTGCAGGACCCTGGGCGGAAGCTGACAGGCTCAGTACAAGAGCCGCCGCCATTGTCAGAATTATTCCCCTTTTCATAATCTACTCGTTTAAAAGGTAAGCAATGTAGTCCACTGATGTTCCGGAAGAGAGAAGATATTCGATGACATCCTCGTTGGAGACCTGCTGCGCTGCCCGGTCCTCGTTCTCTCCGTAAATAGCATACGGGTCGGTGACAGGGATGATGTCAGCATAGTAGAAGTCCTGGGCGCTCAGTTCGCCGGCCTGCGGCTGCACTGAACCGATGAAGTGGTTGCCCACGAAGAATGCTCCGAGCAGGCAGGCTGCGGCGGCTGCGTAAGGTGCGACCCTCTTCAGGAAAGGAGCGGCGACGACCTTGCGCGTTTCAGCCGGCTGCTGTGCCATCTGCTGGGACGGAATGGCCTGGAGCCTCGTCTGAAGCTGCTCGAAATAGCCTTCCGGCACGTTGAATATTTTCTCGTTTCTGTTCATAACCAAGTTAATAGACAGATATGGTTGATTGAGGTTTAAAAGTCTGTGTTAAATTTTTCTTTCAATTCCTTTTTTATTTTCTCGTAGGCGAAATGGTATGACGCCTTGAGAGCTCCGACTGATGTCCCCAGCACCTCTGAAATTTCCTCGTAGGACATCTCCTGGTAGTATCTCATGCAGAAAACAGTCTTCTGTTTCTGGGGCAGCGCCGCTATGGCCTTGGCCAGAAGCATCTGTGCCTCGTTCCCATTGAAATAAGGGTCGTCCTCGATCTTGCGCTCGAGGTTCTCGCTCAGGCTCTCGAACTGCAGGGCGGCCCTGACCTTCTGCTTGCCCAGGAAATTCAGGGTTTCGTTCGTGGCGATGCGGTAGAGCCAGGTGTAGAGCTGGGAGTCTCCGCGGAAGCTTGGAAGGGAGGACCAGACCTTGACGAAGATGTCCTGCATCAGGTCGTCGGCGTCTTCGTGGGAGCATACAAGGGAACGCACGTGCCAGTAAAGGCGTTCGCTGTACGTCTTCACTATTTCATTGAACGCGGCCTGTGTCTGACCGTCCTTGAAAAGTTCCAATATCTGGCTATCCGTCATTTTTTGCGCTCCAATCCTTCGGAATGTACAAAGCTAATAAATTTTAAGTTATATTTGTATGTTATATCCTCGGGACATATATGAAACACATCCGCAACTTCTGTATCATAGCTCACATCGACCACGGCAAGAGCACTCTCGCCGACAGGCTTCTGGAACTCACCAGCACGCTCAACGCGCGCGATATGGAGAACCAGGTCCTTGACGACATGGACCTTGAGAAGGAGAAAGGCATAACCATCAAGAGCCATGCCATCCAGATGCAGTATAAATACAAGGGCGAGGACTACAAGCTGAACCTTATCGACACTCCGGGACACGTGGATTTCTCATACGAAGTCTCCAGGTCCATCGCTTCCTGCGAAGGAGCGCTTCTGGTGGTGGATGCCAGCCAGGGAGTGCAGGCCCAGACCATTTCGAACCTTTACCAGGCCATCGACCACGGCCTGGAGATCATCCCTGTCCTGAACAAGATAGATATGGAGTCCGCTCAGGTCGAGGTGGTCACGGACCAGGTCTGCGACCTTCTCGGATGCGACCCCGAGGACGTTTTCAAGATTTCTGCGCGCACGGGAGAGGGCGTGGCCCCTATCCTCGATGCTATCGTGGAGAGGATTCCCGCACCGGAAGGCGACCCTGACGCTCCGCTCCAGGCGCTCGTCTTCGACTCCGTGTTCAACTCCTTCCGCGGCGTGATCGGATACTTCAAGGTCAAGAACGGTTCC
This sequence comes from Candidatus Cryptobacteroides sp., assembly GCA_045597895.1. Taxonomy (GTDB): domain Bacteria; phylum Bacteroidota; class Bacteroidia; order Bacteroidales; family UBA932; genus Cryptobacteroides. Next base: position 10,746 of record JAZLLA010000041.1, read on the forward strand.
ATAAAGAAAGGCGACAAGGTCAAGTTCGTCGCTACCGGAATGGACTACGAGGTGGAGGAGGTCGGCTGCCTGAAGATGAAGCTCGTACCTACCGACGAGGTCGGCTGCGGAGACGTGGGCTACATCATCACTGGCATCAAGAGCGCCACCGAAGTCAAGGTCGGCGATACCATCACCCACCTGGGACCCGGCGCCTGCACCACCGCCATCGCCGGTTTCGAGGAGGTCAAGCCGATGGTCTTCGCGGGTATGTACCCTGTCGATGCCTCCAAGTTCGAGGAGCTGCGCACCGTCCTGGAGAAGTTCCAGCTCAATGACGCTTCGTTCGTGTACGAGCCTGAGAGCTCCCTGGCGCTCGGCTCCGGTTTCCGCTGCGGCTTCTTGGGACTGCTCCATCTGGAGATCGTCCAGGAAAGGCTTTTCAGGGAGTTCGACATGGATGTCATCACCACTGTGCCTAACGTATCATATAAAGTATATACCACCCAGGGCGAGGTGCTCGATGTCCACAACCCGTCCGGACTGCCTGCCCCGACCCTGATCGACCATATCGAAGAGCCGTTCATCAGGGCCCAGATCATCTCCAAGTCCGAGTTCTTCGGGGCCATCATGAAGCTCTGCCTCGACAAGCGCGGCACCCTCGTCAGCCAGCACTACATTACTTCCGACAGAGTGGAGCTGAACTATGACATGCCGCTCTCCGAGATAGTCTTCGACTTCTACGACAAACTGAAATCCATCTCGAAGGGCTACGCTTCCTTCGACTATCATATGACCGGCTTCCGCTCCGCCAGGCTTGTCAAGCTCGACATCCTGCTCAACGGAGAGCCCGCCGACGCCCTTTCCACCCTCATCCACGAGGACAATGCCTACACCTTCGGAAGGAAGATGTGCGAGAAGCTGAAGGACCTCATCCCGCGTCAGCAGTTCGACATCCCTATCCAGGCGGCCATCGGGGCTAAGATCATCGCCCGCGAGACGGTCAAGCAGGTCCGCAAGGACGTGACCGCCAAGTGCTACGGCGGCGACATCACCCGAAAGCGCAAGCTTCTCGAGAAACAGAAGGAGGGAAAGAAGCGCATGCGCCAGATCGGAACGGTCCAGGTACCTCAGAGCGCCTTCATGGCAGTCCTCAAACTCGATTCATAAGAATTCATCCCTGTGTACAATGAATGATATAGTAATTTCCAGCCTCATCAATCTCTTCGCTCTGTTCGGAGCGGAGAACGGCGTGTCACGCGAGGATGCCGAGCTCCATCTGGAGCACTTCCTCAAGAGCTATTCAGGCATACGTGACATACATTCATATATGACCCTCCACAGCGATCTGCGGGATTTCTATGTGGACTATCCCGATATGGCGAAGGGCTCCATAGTGGAAGGCGTGGCTACGAAACTTCTCGGTCACATCCAGCAGAACGAGCGTGGAGCCATCCTTCTGCGACTGATGGAGTTCTGCAGCACGAACAAGGACAAGTACGATCCGCAGAACCCGCTCTTCAAGCAGGTTGCAGAGAATTTCATGATAGGGGAGGAGGACTTCTCCCATTTCGTGAACTTCATAGATGCAGTTGAGGACGAGGCTGTGAAGACCATCCCTATGGAAGCCGGTGAGGCTATGCTCAAGACCCTGCTCCTCAAGGACATAAACTGTCTGTATTTTACATACGACGGTCCATCCGAGATGCTTATGAACGACATCCCTGTCGTGAACGGCATCTTCCAGGTATGGCAGCAGAGCGGCGTGCTGAAGGCACGTGGCGGCCGGTCCATATACTATTCGACCATCATGCAGTTCTACGGGGAGGAGGAGTCGTCAGAGGCCTTCGAGCTTTGCGGCCGTGACCTTGACTTCCGCTTCGACAATTCCCCTGACAACGGTCTGCACGACTTCAGCTTCACCCTCCACAACGGTCAGCTGGTCGCCATTATGGGCGGCAGCGGCGTCGGAAAGTCCACGCTCCTGTCCATCCTGAACGGCAGCATACGCCCGCAGAAGGGAAGCATCACCATCAACGGCCACGACATCAGCGAGCCGCAGGCCAAGGCCCATATCGGCTTCGTCCCTCAGGACGATCTGCTGATCGAGGAGCTCACGGTCTATCAGAACCTCTGGTATACGGCCAAGCTCTGTTTCGACAAGATGCCTGACGAGGAACTGGACAAGAAGGTAATGTCCGTCCTGACCCAGCTCGGACTCGAAGCCGCACGCGACCTCCAGGTCGGTTCCCCGATCAACAAATACATCTCCGGAGGCCAGCGCAAGCGACTCAACATAGCCCTCGAGCTTATCCGCGAGCCGGCCATCCTCTTCCTCGACGAGCCTACCTCCGGCCTGTCGTCATCGGACACCGAGAAGGTGGTCAACCTCCTCAAGGAGCAGACCTGCAAGGGCAAGCTCATCGTTGTCAATATCCACCAGCCGTCGTCTGACGTGTACAAGCTCTTCGCCCGCCTGTGGCTTCTCGACAAGGGCGGACGCCCGGTGTTCGACGGCAATCCGATCGAGGCCGTCTCCTATTTCAAGACAGCGGCGAACTATGCCGACTCGGAGTCCACCGCCTGCCCTACCTGCGGCAATGTGAATCCTGAAATCGTCCTCAATATCATAGACGAGAAATCCCTGGACCCTGCCGGACAGCTGACTGAAAAGCGAAAGGTCTCACCTCAGGCCTGGCACGAGCTTTACCTGGACAGGAGACCGGCGATGTCCTCGCCCGAGACCTCCTCGGTTCCGGAGACAGACCAGAAGCGGCCGAACGTATTCAAGCAGTTCCTGATCTTCCTGCGCAGGAATATCAGCACGAAGATAACCAACCTCCAGTATGTGCTCGTGACCCTTCTCGAGGCACCGCTGCTGGCGGCCATCTGTGCCGTCCTCACAAGGTTCACTCCTGAGAGCGGGGTATACTCCATCATGGAGAACAAGAACCTCGTCTCATATTTCTTCATGGCCATCATCGTGGCCATCTTCCTGGGAATGTCGGGAAGCGCCGAGGAAATCATCAAGGACAGGGCCCTGCTTAAGAGGGAGAAGTTCCTCCATCTTTCGTATGGCAGCTACATTTCCTCCAAGATCATCTATATGGCTGCTGTCTGCCTGGTGCAGACCTTCCTTTTCATAGTTGTAGGAAACCTCATTATGGGCATACACGGCCTGTTCTGGATCTGGTGGATGATACTTTTCGTGTCGGCCTTCCTATCCGCGCTCATCGGTCTGCTGCTGTCGCAGTGCCTGAACTCCGTGGTGGCCATATATATTTCCATCCCTATCCTCCTCATTCCGCAGATCCTCCTCTGCGGCCTTGTGGTGAAGTTCGATGACCTGAATTCGAAGAGCGAGACGGGCAACGTCCCAGTCATCGGAGACATCATCCCTTCACGCTGGGCCTATGAGGCCATGGCTGTGTCAAGTTTCTCGATGAACGAATATGAGAAGCAGTTCTTCGAGCAGGACCGTGACAAGTACACCTGTATGTTCTACAGGGAGGCCTTCCTCTATGAGCTCCAGTCACAGCTCGAGCAGAGACAGGATGAAATAAACAGGCCTGACAAGGAGGAGAAGCCGGAGCATCTGGAGATCCTCCGTTCCGAACTTCCGTATCTTGCAGAGATCTGCGGCATTGACAATTATTCCGGGGACTGGTCATACGCTTCCGTAAAGGACTACCTGGACGAAGCCTACAGCATACTTTCCGACAGGGGCAACGAAACGACCCTCAGAATGGACCGCCAGGTCAGCAACTTCATCAGAGAGAACGGAAAGGAGGAACTGGTCAACCTGAAGCGAGACCATTACAACCTCCAGCTCGAGAATCTTGTCCTTAACCGGGATACCAAGCATCTGTCCGTAGTTCGCGGCTCGCACGTGGTTCCGCGCAGCGGCTACGTGTTCCTGAATCCTCGCACCCATAACGGCCGTGCACCTTTCTACAGCGGTGTGAAGCTGCTCGGAAACAGTGAAATCCCGACCCTCTGGTACAATATGGCAGTCCTTCTTCTGATGTGCCTGCTGGTCGGTGCTTGTCTGTATTCCGATTTCCCCGGCAGATTTGTTAGAAAAGAAAGGAATTAATTGAATTATTTATTATATTTGCTGCGATATTGGATAATTATTAATCAATCAAATATGAAAAAAGTAGCAGTTTTATTCTTTGCTCTTGCAGTTCTTGCCCTTCCTTCATGCAAGAACCAGAACAAGCAGGCTGAGGCCGATGCTGACAACAAGGAGGTTTCAGTAAAGGAAACTTATGTAACTGAAGAACTTAAGCTCAACCTTCAGAAGCTCCTTGAGGATTCAAAGGAAATGAAGAACACAGCGTTCATCAAGAAGTCTGAAGGCGGTGCATTCTCTCTCTCTGACGAGGAGAAGATGGTCAAGCCTGATTATCTCCTTGCAGCCAATGCAGCTGATAATCTCGTGACCCTCGCACAGAAGTACCGTATCCTCACTATGCTCGGTGTTGACAAGACCGTTGCTGACCTTTATGAGATGCCTCTCGACGAATATGACGCTGCTATCTCAAAGCTCGTCGTTGATGTCAACGATCCTGCTCTCAAGGCTTTCACCGATGTCGATGTAAACGACTCCGAGGCTGTCAAGGCAGCTGTCAACGCTTTCGTTGCAGCCGAGTATGAGGCTTGCCGCGCAAACTTCGTCTGGGAAGCAGTTGCTGCCGGTCTCGTAGAGCAGCTTTATGTCCTCACCCAGAACATCGACAAGTTCATGCCTATGTTCGATGACCAGGCCGTTACCGACCTTACATTCGATTTCATCTGCATCCACGAGGGCATCATGTCACTCCAGGAGTTCTATCCTGAAATGGAGTCCCTCAACACTGTTCTCCTTCCTCTCTACGTGATCAACGCTATCTCAGTTGACCAGTTCAAGAGCCAGCTCCTCGAGCTCAAGGATGACATCGCAGCAGCCCGTGCCGCTCTCCTCCAGTAATTCCTTTTACTTGATAAATAAAAAATCCGACCTGATTCCAGGTCGGATTTTTTGTGTTGTATTGTCAGCCTTCTGTTTAGAAGAGCTTGTTGACCTGTGCGTAGACGTTCTCTGCGGTGTATCCAAGCTTCTCGTCGAGTACCTTGTAAGGTGCGGAGAAACCGAATGACTCGAGTCCCCAGATGGTTCCCTCAGCCTCTGGAACGAGACCGAGAAGGTTTACAGGAAGACCGGCGGTGAGACCGAACTTCTTCACGCCCTGAGGGAGGACTGACTTCTGATACTCCTTGCTCTGGAGGCGGAAGAGACCTTCTGAAGGAACGGAAACGATGCGTACCTTCTTGCCATCGGCACGGAGGAGGGCAGCGCCTGCTACGAGGGTGCTGACCTCGGAACCTGTAGCGACGAGGATGACGTCAGGGTTCTCGTCTGAACCGGCAACAACGTAACCACCCTTCGCGACATTGCTGTAATCGTTGCCTTCAGGAAGGTTGTTGATGTTCTGACGTGAAAGGATAAGTGCTGAAGGAGTCTTTGTGTTTGCCATAGCGAGAGCCCAGGCCTCGGTGGTCTCCTTTGCGTCTGCAGGACGCAGAACGAGCATTGAAGGCTTTCCTGAGTGGTTCTTGAGCTTCTCCATAAGGCGGATCTGTGCCTCCTGCTCTACTGGCTCATGGGTAGGGCCGTCCTCACCTACGCGGAATGCATCGTGTGTCCAGATGAAGATGACAGGAAGTTCCATAAGGGCAGCCATACGGACTGCAGGCTTCATATAGTCTGAGAATACGAAGAAGGTACCGCAAGCAGGGATGACACCACCGTGGAGAGCCATACCGATGCAGCAGCAAGCCATTGTAAGCTCGGAAACACCGGCCTGGAGGAATGCACCTGAGAAGTCACCGGCCTTCAGTGAAGTGGTCTTCTTGAGGAATCCGTCAGTCTTGTCGGAGTTGGAAAGGTCAGCGGATGCGCAGATCATATTAGGAACCTGCTCGGCGAGTACTGAGAGGCAGGCGGCTGATGCTGAACGGGTAGCGTCGTTGTCCTTCTGGACGCACTTGCTCCAGTCGATCTTTGGAGCGTTGCCGCTGAACCACTCTGCGAGCTGGGCAGCCTTGTCGGCATTGGCCTCAGCCCAGGCCTTCTCCTCTGCATATCTTGCAGCGCAGATGCCTTCGAGCTCCTTTGCGCGATTTGCATAGAGTTCCTTGACGTCGTCGAAGATCTGGAATGGGTTCTCAGGGTCTCCGCCGAGGTTCTTCACTGTGTTCACGAAAGCGTCGCCTCCGAGAGGAGCGCCATGGGTCTTGCAGTTGGCCTCGTATGAGGTGCCGTCAGCCTTGAGGGCGCCCTTGCCCATCACGCACTTGCCGATGATGAGGGTCGGCTTGCCTTCGACCTTCTTGGCTGCGTCGAGGGCGCTGCGGATCTGGGCTGCGTCGTTACCATTGATCTCGAGGACTTCCCATCCGAGAGCGCGGTACTTGGCTGCGGTGTCTTCGGTGAGGACTTCCTTGGTCTCGGTGGAGAGCTGGATGTCATTGGAGTCGTAGAACATGATGAGGTTGTCGAGTCCGAGGACGGCTGCTATACGGGCGCCTCCCTGTGAGATTTCCTCCTCGACACCACCGTCGGAGATATATGCGTAAACGGTCTCCTTTGCGAAGGTAGGGTTGCCGGTGTGGGCGGCAAGGAACTTGGCTGCGATAGCTGCGCCTACTGCATAGACGTGGCCCTGGCCGAGAGGTCCTGAAGTGTTCTCGATACCGCGTGCGATCTCGAACTCAGGGTGTCCTGTGGTAGGGGAGCCCCACTGACGGAGGTTTGCAAGCTCGTCAAGGGTGAACTTCCCGCTGAGGCAGAGCTCTGAATAGAGCATAGGTGCCATATGACCCGGATCCAGGAAGAGACGGTCGCGACCGATCCACTCAGGATTCTTAGGGTCATAGTTCAAGTACTCCGAGTAAAGGACGTTGATGAAGTCAGCTCCGCCCATTGCACCGCCCGGATGTCCGGACTTGGCCTTCTCGACTGCAGCGGCAGCGAGGATGCGGATGTTGTCTGCTGCGTGGTTGAGCACGCTGATTGAATTTGCCATATCGAATTTTATTGATGATTATTATCTGATTACCGTCGCCACCGCCCAGACTTCGCAGCCCTCCCCGCGTCCCACGAATCCGAGACGCTCGGTGGTGGTGGCCTTGACGCTTACCTTGTCCACATCGACCCCCATCACGGAAGCAAGCGTGCTGCGCATCTCAGGAACATATTTCCCGATCTTCGGCGCCTGGAGGGCGATGGTTATGTCGGCGTTTCCTATTTCAAAACCCTTCCCGCGAACGAGTTCAACCACTTTCGCGAGAAGGATCTTTGAGTCTATATCCTTGAATTCATCGGACGTGTCAGGGAAATGATGACCGATATCGCCGAGGGCGAGGGCGCCCAGAAGTGCGTCACAAAGCGCGTGGATCGCGACATCTCCGTCAGAATGGGCCACGAAGCCCGTCGGGCTCTCGATCCTCACACCACACAGCCACATCGGAAGTCCTTCCTTCAGCTGGTGTACGTCATATCCTTGACCAATCCTGAACTCGTCCATGCTTTATTCCCACTCGATGGTCGAAGGCGGTTTCGGAGAAACGTCATAGACCACGCGGTTGACACCGTCCACCTGGGCGATGATCTCGCCTGCCACCTTTACGAGGAATTCTATCGGGAGGTTCACAACCTCTGCGGTTACAGCGTCCACTGAGTTGACGGCGCGCAGGGCGACTACGTTGTCGTAGGTGCGGCGACCGTCCTTGATACCGGTGCTGCGTACAGGGAGGAGGACCACTGCTGCCTGCCAGATCTCGTCATAGAGGCCCTCGCGGCGCAGGGCGTTGATGAACACTGCGTCAGCCTCCTGGAGGATATGGATGCGCTCAGGGGTGAGCTCCTCGAGGCAGCGTACTCCGAGACCTGGACCCGGGAAAGGATGACGGCCGAGGAAGTAGTGGTCGAGACCGAGCTCTGCACCGACTTCGCGGACTTCAAACTTGTAGAGATACTTGAGAGGCTCGACGAGACCGAAGTTGAGGTCCTCAGGAAGACCGCCTACGTTGTGGTGGCTCTTGATGGTGCCCTTGTCGGACATTGACTCGGCGATGTCAGGCCAGATGGTGCCCTGTGCGAGCCACTTGGCATCCTTGACCTTGCGTGCTTCGTCAGCGAAGACGTCGATGAAGGTCTTGCCGATGGCCTTGCGCTTGAGCTCAGGGTCGGTGATGCCCTTGCAGGCAGCAAAGAAACGGTCAGCTGCGCGGACGCCGATGACGTTGAGGCCGAAGCCCTTGTAGCTTTCGAGGACATCCTCGAACTCGTTCTTCCTCAGAAGACCGTGGTCCACGAAGATACATACGAGGTTGTGGCCGATGGCCTTGTCAACAAGAAGGGCGGTAACTGTGGAGTCTACTCCACCTGAAAGACCGAGGACGACGGTGTCGTTGCCTACCTGGGCCTTGATCTCCGCAATAGCAGATTCAACGAACTGCTTCGGATTGATTTTTTCTCCGTTGTACATATAATGTGAATGTTATTCTCCTCTTGAATAGTTAGGGGTCTCCTTTGTGATGGTGATGTCGTGCGGGTGGCTTTCTGTCATTCCGCTTGCGGTGACCTTGGTGAACCTGGCTGTCTGGAGTTCCTGGAGGTTGTGGGCTCCGCAGTAGCCCATACCGGAGCGGAGACCGCCGATGAGCTGGTAGACAGTCTCCTCGAGGGTGCCCTTGTAAGGCACGCGGCCTACGATTCCTTCCGGAACGAGCTTCTTTGTCTCGACATTGGCCTGGAAATAACGGTCCTTGGAACCGGCGGCCATAGCGTCGAGGGATCCCATTCCGCGGTAGGTCTTGAACTTCCTTCCGTTGAGGATGATGGTTTCGCCCGGAGCTTCCTCGGTACCTGCGAACATCGATCCGCACATCACGCAGTCGCCTCCGGCGGCGAGGGCCTTCACGATGTCACCGGAGTAGCGGAGTCCGCCGTCGGCGATGATCGGGATGCCCGCCTCGTGAGCGGCCTTGGCGCACTCGAAGATGGCTGTGAGCTGAGGGACACCGACTCCCGCAACGATTCTGGTGGTGCAGATGGAGCCCGGTCCGATTCCTACCTTGACGGCATCGGCGCCTGCCTCGACCAGAGCCTTTGTGGCTTCTGCGGTGGCGATGTTGCCGACGACTACGTCGAGGTTAGGGTATTTGGCCTTCACGGCCTTGAGCTTTTCGATTACATTCTTGCTGTGACCGTGGGCGCAGTCGAGCACGACGGCGTCGACTCCTTCAGCCACGAGGGCCGAGATACGGTCGAGGGCATCCTCGGTGATGCCGATACCCGCAGCTACGCGCAGACGTCCGTTGGCATCCTTGCAGGCGTTCGGGTGGAGCTTCTCCTTGGTTATGTCCTTGAAGGTGATCAGACCGACGATCTTCCCTTCGGCGTTGACGACAGGGAGCTTCTCGACCTTGTGCTCCTGGAGCACCTTCTTCACATACTCGCGGTCGGTCTGGTTGTCCCTGATGGTTACAAGCCCGGTGCTGGTCATGACCTCCTCGATCTTCGCGCTCTCATCGGACTGGAAACGCACGTCGCGGTTGGTTACTATACCCACGAGCTTCATCTCGTCGTCCACTACAGGGATGCCGCCGATATGGTTCTCGGCCATCATCTGCAGGGCCTCTCCCACGGTCTGGTCCTTGTGGATGGTCACAGGGTCCATGATCATTCCGTTCTCGGCGCGCTTTACCTTGCGCACCTCGGCGGCCTGCGCGGCTATGGACATGTTCTTATGAATAACGCCGATTCCTCCTTCCCTTGCAAGGGCGATGGCCATCGGCGCTTCAGTGACTGTATCCATAGCGGCGGACACAATAGGGATATTCAGGGTAATGTTTCGGGTGAATTTTCCGTGGAGGCAGACTTCCCTCGGGAGAACTTCAGAGTAAGCCGGAATCAGCAGAACATCGTCGAATGTAAGGCCTTCCAGAGCTATTCTTTCATCGATAAAGGACATAAGCTGAATTATTAGATTATGCAAAGTTACAAATAATTTCATTATTTTTGTATCCAATAAAAGCAGAATATTATGGGAATGTTCAACTGGTTCGGTGAGCAGGAGCACAACACCTTTGATTACAAGCCGATTTACTATGACAAGGAGAAGGACGAACTCAAGAGAAAGTTCGGCCAGGTCGACGGCTCCGCTGACAATCCCGACGAGAAGAAACCATATGTCCCCGGGTCCTATATAAAAGGCTCCCTGAGGGACGGCAACTACCAGAAATCCGTCAGGGCGGGAAGCAAGGCTCAGAACATCATCGGCCTTGTCGGCCTCATCCTGGTGGTGATAGTCATTCTATACATCGCCAAATTCTTCACCATCCTGTAATGCCGGAACTCAAGATACTCCCCAGCAACATCGCCAATATGATTGCCGCAGGGGAGGTCGTCCAGCGACCTTCCTCGGTGGTCAAGGAGCTGATGGAGAACTCCCTGGACGCGGGCGCAACCTCGGTCTCGGTGGTCATCGCCGACGCCGGCCGCACCCTGGTCCAGGTCATCGACAACGGCTGCGGAATGTCTCCGGACGACGCAGTGCTCTGCTTCGAGCGCCACGCCACCTCCAAGATTGCCACGGCCGAGGACCTGGACAATATCAATACCTTCGGCTTCCGCGGCGAGGCCCTGGCCTCTATCGCCGCCGTCGCCGAAGTGACCCTCCGCACCCGCCGCGCGGGGGACGAAGTCGCTACCGAAGTACTTTTTTCCGACTCCCAGCTCATCTCCCACTGCGAGACCGCCGCTCCTTGCGGCACATCCTTCGCCATCCGCAACCTCTTCTTCAACGTCCCGGCCCGCCGCAAGTTCCTGAAGAGCGACAATGTCGAGTTCAAGCACATTGTGGAGGAGTTCACCCGCGTGGCCGTCACCCGTCCCGACATAGCCTTCACCCTGACCCACAACGGCCGCGACATATACGTCCTCAAGCCGGCCAAGTCGCTGAAGTTCAGGATACTTGACCTGCTCGGAAAAAATGTCGTCGGCGATATTGTCGACATCAGTGCCAGCACCACCCTGGTGCGCATAGGCGGTTTCATCGGGCGTCCGGACTCGGCAAAGAAGACCCTGGGCAACCAGTTCTTCTTCGTCAACGGCCGCTTCTTCCGCAGCCCGTATCTTCACAAGGCGGTGATGAAGGCCTACGAGGAGTTCGTCCCCGAGGGGCTGACCCCGTCGTACTTCATATTCCTCGAGGTGGACCCGCACTCCATCGATGTCAATATCCACCCGACCAAGTCCGAAATCAAGTTCGAGGATGACACCGTCATCTTCCAGATACTCTACGCCTGCGTGAAGGAGACCCTCGGGAAGAACTCCTTCGGTGCCGGCATCGACTTTGACACCGAGGGCGCGGTCAGCATCCCCGTCATCGGCCGGAGTTTCAATGAATACAAGCCCCAGGTCAGCCCGAATGCTGAATTCGACCCGACCTACAACCCGTTCGACCCGGCTCCAGTCCGCTCGGACTATGATTTCTCCAACTATACCCCGGATTCCTCCGGTGCATCGGAAAGACCGTTCGAGACATCGAAATACACCGACCGGCACGATGATTATGGCAAGCTCTTCGAGTCCAAGGTCCTCCCTTCCACCAAGGTGCTGAGCATCAAGGACAAGTACATTGTCACTGCCGTGCAGTCAGGGATGATGGTGGTGAATGTCCGCAGGGCGTTCGAACGCATCCTCTTCGAGAAGTTCATCGGCGCCCTCTCCAAGGGCGAGCACATCTCCCAGGCCTCCCTGTTCCCTGAACAGGTCCAGGTGGGCGCGGCCAACCGCCTTCTCTTCGACGAACACGCCGACACCTTGAAGGCGCTCGGCTTCGACATCTCCCCGTTCGGCAATGACACCATCGTCGTCAACGGAGTTCCGGACGGATTTTCCTGCGAGGCGGGCAAGGTTCAGGCAATGGTCTCCGACCTCATCCTCATCCTTTCCGACGAAAAGGCCTCGCTTTCAGAGACAATGCAGTCGTCGATGGCGGAGAAGTTCGCCATTCTGGGTTCGTCGACTGCCAGAATGCCAGCCTCCCCGTTCGAGGCACAGCATTTGATTGACTCGCTCTTCGCGTGCGAGAATGCGGAGTTCACCTCCCGTGGCCGCCGCATTGTAAACATCATTACCGTCGAGGAACTCGACAAGAAATTTTAAACTGAACTATGGCAGATTACTACTATTATAACGGCAACTCATCCCAGCGTAACGGTTTCCTGGGCAATGTCCCTACTGTGACGAGGAACCTCATCATAATCAATATCATCTTCTTCATCGCGACCCTGATCAACGAGAACTTCATGCTGCAGACCTTCGCGATGTTCTACCCTGCGTCGAAGTTCTTCCGCATCTGGCAGCCTCTCACGCATATGTTCATGCACGGAGGCTTTTGGCACATCCTGTTCAATATGTACACGCTTTGGATGTTCGGCTCGGTGCTGGAGAGGATGATAGGGGAGAAGAAGTTCCTGATATTCTATTTCGTCTGCGGTTTCGGGGCCGTGGCGCTCCATACCGGCGTGGAATATCTCCAGGCCCAGGGCTTCATAGAGGCTATGGCGAAGGGCTCCCAGGACGCGATGAGCTCATATATGGCGCTTAAGATGACCCCAACGGTCGGTGCTTCAGGTGCCATCTACGGAGTGATCATCGGATATGCGATGCTCTTCCCGGAGTCCAGGCTGACCCTGCTTTTCCCTCCTGTGACGCTAAGCGCCAAGTGGATGGTGATCATATTTGCTGGAATCGAACTCATCACGGGCATCACCGGGACGGCTGTGGGCATCGCTCATTTCGCTCACCTCGGAGGAATGCTTTTCGGATGGCTCATGATATCTTATTGGCGCAAGAAAGGCACCTTGTTTGACAGGAACTGATGAAGAACTCTGGAAAAAAGAAAAAGGGCATAGGGCATATCCTGTTCGGGCTTACGGCACGGACCATGATGCTTGCGGCGGCCGGTCTTCTGGTCCTGAGCTATCTGTCCATGCTGGTGAATCCGGCCAAGGCCTGGTTTATGACCATTTTCGGGCTCCTTTTCCTTCCTTTCCTCCTTCTCAACCTTTTCCTTCTCGTATGGGCGGTCAAGCGCAGGTCCGGTGCTTCCGTCATCCCTCTGCTCGCCCTCATTCCGGCATTCTTCCTTTTCGGAAGATATGTCCAGTTCAATGGCGGTGAACTGACCGGCTCGGACGGGACAGTGAAGATGGTCAGCTACAACGTGGGCTCGTTTGTGCTTTACAAGGACAATTCCGGTCTGGAAGGTCCGGAAGCCTGTGCCGACTCCGTTTTCGCTTTTCTCCGGAACTCCGATGCCGACATAATAAGCCTTCAGGAAGTGTCCTGCGGAAAGGGTGTCGATGTAAAGGATTTCGTCAACAGCCATCTGCCGGGATACAACGTCGAATTCTACACTTCCGTGGACGGCCACGGTTCCCACGGGAACGTCATACTTTCCAGATATCCGGTGCTCCGCAAGGGTAAGTTCGATTTCGAGGACAGCGCAAACCTGGCTTTCTATGTCGACCTTGACATCCACGGGGAGGCGCTGAGAGTGTATGACTGCCATTTCCAGAGCTACAACATCTCCGTGCCTCGCGTTCTGGATGCACTCTCCAGAAAGGATGATGCCGCTGTGCTTCAGGCCGAGGAGAAGATGCGCTCTTCCATAACCAGAAGGCCGCAGCAGGTCGGAATCATACTGAAGGATATCAAGGAGTCCCCTCTGGAGTCCATAGTGACGGGGGATTTCAATGACACCCCTATGTCATATACCTACTACCAGCTGAAACAGGGCAAGAAGGATTCCTTTGTGGAGGCGGGAAAGGGAATGGGAGGTACATATTCCCTGCTGCACCCGTTCGTGCGCATAGATTATGTGCTCTTCCCGCAGAAGTATGATGCGGTCGCCCACAAGGTCTTCAGGCTGAAGTGGTCGGACCATTATCCTATTGAAACTGAACTGAAAATCTAACGGATATGAAAAAGATAGATACCGCTGAAGTGCTCAGCGGCGCTTTGAAGGTGCTCAAGGAGGGAGGGGTAATCCTCTATCCTACCGACACTATCTGGGGTCTCGGCTGTGATGCCACTAACCCTGAGGCCGTGAAAAGGATATATGGAATCAAGCACCGCTCCGATTCCAAGTCTCTCGTCCTTCTGGCGAACGATATGGATATGGTTGCCCGCTATATCAAGCAGATTCCGGATGTGGCCATAGACCTGGTGGAGGTCAATGACAAGCCTATGACGATAGTCTATCCGGGTGCTGTCTGCACCGTGGCTCCGAAGGAAGGTGAGAAAGCTGCTTCGGACAGGTACCATCTGGCATACAACACTGTGGCGGAGGACGGCTCGGTAGGTATCCGCATCCCTATGATGGATTTCTGCAAGGAACTCATCTACAAGCTTGCCCGTCCTATAGTTTCCACTTCTGCAAACATTTCGGGTGAGCCTTCCCCTAAGACTTTCGCCGATATTCCGGATGATATAAAGAATGCTGTGGATTATATAGTCGACCCTTCATTGGAGGCCGGTTCCACAGGCCTGGCTTCCCAGATCATCAAGCTGGAGGTCGACGGTCAGGTACAGATTATACGCCCATAACATGGAAATCTTCCACTCGACAGACATTGACGGCTCGGTAGTACGGCTCAACGAAGAGGAGTCCGCACACTGCGTGAAGGTGATGCGCCATCGCGAAGGCGATGAGATATTCGTCATCGACGGTGAGGGGACACTGTACAAGTGCCGTCTTCTGGACGCTTCTCCGAAAGCGGCTGAAGCGGAGGTGGTCAGTGCCGAGCCCGACTGGGGCGGCCATCCGTACCGCTTGAACATGGCGGTCTGTCCTACCAAGAACGCCGACCGGTACGAGTGGTTCGCAGAGAAGGCCACCGAGCTGGGGCTGGATGTCATCACTCCGGTGATAGGCGACCATTCCGAGCGCAAGGTCTTCAAGACCGACCGTCTCAAGCGCATCCTTCTTTCTGCTTCCAAGCAGTCCTTGAAGGGCGCGGTCCCTGCCGTTGCCGAGCCTCTGCCGTTGAAGGACTTCATCCTCAATTCACCTTCCGATGCTCTCAAGCTCATCTGCTGCTGTTACGAGGGTGATGAACCCCGCATCTCCATCGGATCTGCTCTTCAGGAAGGTCTATGCCCTCTTGGAGAACGTCCTGCTCCGCAGGACCCCTCCCATCTATCGATGGGCCCCTCCCTCTTACGTTGCCGAGGGTGGCACGGTTCCCAAGAGGGCATAGACCTTCCTGAGATCGTGGTGCTGATAGGACCGGAGGGGGATTTCTCGAGGGAGGAGGTGGCGCTGGCCATCGAAAAGGGCTTCAGACCGGTGCATCTGGGACCGTCGAGGTTGAGGACGGAGACTGCTGCACTGGCAGCGGTAGCGGCGGTGTATTACCATTATTGCGGCGAAACCGCGATGGAGTAATTGAAACGGATTATGTATATTGGCCTGATATCGGATACGCACGGAGTGTTTGACGACGAGTTCAAGGAGTTCCTCGAGCCTGTCGACCAGATCTGGCACGCCGGTGATTTCGGGAACCTTCAGACGGCGCAGACGATAGCCTCGTTCAAGCCGCTGGTGGGAGTGCACGGGAACTGTGACGGGCAGGATGTCCGCCTGGACTATCCCGGGCATCAGTTCTTCGAGTGTGAAGGGATGTCCGTGCTGATGACGCACATCGGCGGCTATCCCGGCCACTATGACCTCCGCGCCAGAGCCCTCATCGAAAACCTCCACCCGCAGCTCTTCGTCTGCGGCCACTCGCACATCCTCAAGGTCCAGAACGACCACCATTACAATATGCTCACCGTCAACCCCGGAGCCTGCGGCATCCAGGGCTGGCACATCGTCCGCACCGCCCTGCGCTTCCGTATCGAAGCCGGCGAAGTGAAGGACATGGAAGTCTTCAACCTGCCCCGCTGACCTTTTCTCCCAAAAATAACCCTGAGAACTGTTAAGGATTGCCGTTCAAGACTCATAGGGTTTTGGGGCAAAACCGCAAAAGAAAACTGGCAGAAAGTCGTTTGTGACTTAATGCCAGCTTTTATAAGTGAAAGAATTTAGTGTAACATTAGCGCAAGTTCCTCGCAGACACCCTGCTCCACGGTGACGTTCTTGACAGAACCATCAGTATCAACGACGAAGGATACTATCAATTTACCGGTATGGATGCATCCTTTTGGACGAGCGATTCTCTTGTTAAGCCACATTGAGAATGCCTGCATACCTTCTCCCTGGAAAGAAGGCATTGTATCGACTGTAGCAAGATAGAACGGGACACCTTCATCATTATTCTATGAAACCTTTTTACCTTTATAGTCGTTAAATGTGATGTAAAACAAAAATAAAACAGATATGATGATTTTAGCAACAACTGCATGGATGTACATTTCCAACGCTTTGAGCTTAATTGCTATTTTTGCCGTTATGCCTACCCTTGTCGTCTGGATTTGTATGAAAAAAAGAAACCAAAAGTATTACAAACAGATTGAACTTGCAAAGAGCGCAATTGAAAAGGACCCATCATTGAACCTTGAGGATTTCTTGGCGAAACTCACTCCGGCCAAAAGGACATATGCCCAAAAGAGCGTGTCGCTTGTCCTGATTTCCAGCATTCTTCTCTTCCTTGGATTGGGTGCCACAGCTATTGCCTTAGTTTTCAATTCAAGAGGTATCGACGACGGATTTGTTCTGTTCGGTATTACTGCTTGTGTGCTCCTTGCATTAGGGTTTGCCTTCCTTGTATCATTCTTATACACAAGGAAACTCGTTCACAAGGGACTTCTGAAGTAATAAGGTATATTGAACACTGAACGCTTCATAGAGCTCATCAAGAGTAATCAGGAACCACTCAGACGGTTTCTGATTACTTTGTGTTGCGGGAACCGTGAGGAAGCTGAAGATATTGCTCAAGACTCTCTTGTAAAGGCATACTTGAGTTTTCCATCTTTTGAAGAGAGATACAAATTCTCCACATGGCTCTTCAAAATCGCCTACAACACCTATCTGGACAGAAGGAAACGAGCCGGCTCAAATGCACATTTCGCCGTCATCGGTGAAGACGGCTGGATACCGGAGGTTTCAGTAGAGGAAGATAACTTCAAATATCAAGGCCTGTATCAGGCATTGGAGCAGATACCTGAACGGGAGCGTACCGCGATTCTGCTCCATTACATAGGGGGATACTCCGTTAAGGAGGCCGCCGGAATCATGAGCTGCTCCTCTGGAGCCTTGAAACTGCTTCTTATGCGAGGCAGAAATAAACTGAAAGAGATATTGGATTTGGAATGAAAATGACACCTGAAGAATTGTTCGAATCCTTCGCTCCTGACCTTGGAGACAAGGACCGCTATGTAGAAGAGTTGTTAAAGAAACTCCGTTCTTATGAAATGCTTCAAAAGATATGTGAGGAGAATGCGCGCAAGACCAAGTCTGCTGTGCTTATGGCAGTCGTTATTGGATTGCTGCTTGGGGGATTCATCATGGCCGTCATTTTGTTGAGCCCAACGTCCGGCATGGATTTCCATTTCAAACTTGGCATCCGCGTCCTGAACTTCTCTATACGATACGCCTATATTGCGCTGTTCATGCTCGCTGCCATTCCGGTCTGCCTTTTCATTTCGCTCCCCATTCTCGAGCAGAAGGGAAAGTGACTAGCAATCTCCTGCTGTCACGAAACGCAGAAATCTGCTGAAAAATCTGTTTCGTGGCAGGTATTTCAGCTGAATCGAGGATTTCGCGTCACGAGACCAAAATAATCGGGCAAAAATGCCTCTCGTGACATTTCAGCATTGTCCTTTGCTGTACGAGATTTGGACATGAGTTTGGGATCGGTTTCGAGACGGATATTTTGACAGATTGCCGGAATTGTAATTCAACGGGAACATCAGCGACAGAAAGTGCACTGATAATCAGATGGCTACAAAATGACATGTTCCCGTATTGGTCTCCACGGCCTAACCGGGAACAGTAGTCGAGAAATGCATATTGATTATCAGCTATTTACAGAGGAGGATGTTTCCGCTTAATTGCAAAACATACCCCCTCTTCTCTTTCCCATAACATCACCCCTGAAAGATTTGAAACAACGTTAACCTTCGGGAAAAGCCCGAAGGTTGCGGGAGGGAGTCTGGCAGAGGCGGGAGGAGAGGCGGCGGGCAGTTCCGGCGGACGGTCGTCCGCCGGAATGTCGGGCAGCGTAATCGGCCCGGGCTGTTCAAAGCCCAGGCCGACACTGCCCGACACTCGTTCCGAGCTGCCCGCTTTCGCCCTCCCTGACCCTTGGTTTCCGGGAGATGGCACTGAGGGCGGTCTGGGAGGGGTAAGTGGAAACCAAAGGGCTCTGAGAGGGGGTTGGTTTCCGGGAGGGGCCACTGAGAGCGGTCTGGGAGGGGTATGTGGAAACCAACCAATCAAAACAGGCGGGGGATGTCCCTGATTGTCCAATGAAGATTGGTGAGTGCAAAGAATATGGCGATTCTTTGCACTCAGAACGTAAATTGAGGGTATTTGGATGAATAATAAGCCCCGACTGCAAAGAAAACTGCAATTCTTTGCAGTCGCAGTCGCGAAGCAAAGGAGGTAGGTAGTAGGCAAATCATTTGCCAGTACGGATGAGGTCTATATGATTATGACCTGTATGAAAAACTACCTGGATTATAATTTTTGCCATTGTGATAGATGATATTGGGATAGAATGCATTAATTTTGTGGTTGCAAACACCCATTATGAACTGTGAAGGAAAATGCGCGGGGTGCCCGTTCGCTTCAGGAACGGCAGATGCTGCGAAATGCATACACGTGGATATCGTCGGAAACGCCCTTCCGGCGAGCCTTCTCAGTACCGGTGCGGACAGAAGCGCCGTCATCATTCATAAAGGGTATGCCATCCGTTTCGTGGACTATACGGGTGATGACTGGCATATCGGCCGCAAGCTCGTCGAAAGCCGCCAGGACCTGGTCTTGAACACAGTCGATTCCACGAATCTGGAGGACAGGCTCAGGCTTGCGACCAGGCTCATTGACATGAACCTCAAGGTCGTGATGGCGTTCACCGGATATGATGAACTTCTGAAGACTGACCATTCTCTCGATTACAAGTCATTGGGCGGTATGTTCGGCTTCCCTGCAGCAGTCATTTCGGGGGAGAGCGAGGAGGATTTCAGCCGTCTGCTTTCACTCATCGTGGAGACATACGAGAAGCCATCCTCCGAGTTCCGCCATATACACGTCCCTTACGGAAAGGACGTGGATGAGGCCATCGACCAGATTACCGGGGAGATTGCGAACTTCCCTGAGCTGAACGTCATCCACGACCGGTACATAGCCGTCCGCTTGCTCGAGGACCCGACCTATGTCACTTCCAATTTCCTCAATTTCGAGAACGGCGACAGGATTTCCGACATAGCCGCCAAGGCGTCGAAGGCATTGACAAGGGAGCTTGGCGAACCGCCGGAGGACCTTATCCGCCGGGCGCGCCACGGTTACATCCACGGTGCTCTCCAGGAAACGCTCACCCACAGCCGTGACCATTCCGACCACACCCTCCTCCAGAAGATAGACTCTCTGCTGACGAGCCGATGGCTGGGATTCCCGCTGATGATATTGATCCTTCTTATGGTCTTTGAAGCCACTTTCACCCTTGGAGCACATCCTCAGGAGTGGATTGAAAACGGGGTGGATGCCCTTGGAGGCTGGCTGAGGGGATGTCTGGAGCCTGGCTGGCTTTCCAGCATGCTGGTGGACGGCATTGTCCAGGGAGTGGGCGCGGTGCTCGCTTTCCTTCCGAACATCATCATATTGTTCTTCTTCCTGTCACTGCTGGAGGATACCGGCTATATGGCCCGTGCGGCGTTCCTTATGGACAAGATTATGCACCGCATAGGCCTGCACGGGCGCTCGTTCGTGCCGATGCTCATCGGCTTCGGCTGCAACGTTCCGGCCATTATGGCGGCGCGGTCCATCGATGACCGCAAGGACCGCACGCTGACGATGCTGATGATTCCGTTCATGTCCTGCTCCGCCAGGCTGCCGGTCTATCTGCTGTTCGTCTCAGCCTTCTTTGCTAAGCGGAAAGCGCTGGTGATGATTGTCCTGTACGCGACTAGCATTGCCCTTTCCATACTGTTCGCCTTTGTGATGAAGCACACGCGCTGGTTCCGGAAGGAACAGGACGACTACGTCTCCGAGCTTCCGGCATTCCGCCGCCCGACCTGGAGGAACACCGGTCTGCATATCTGGGAGAGGGTTTCCGATTATTTGAAGAAGATTTCCACGGTCATCCTGGCGGCTTCGGTGGTCATCTGGGCGCTGGAGTATTTCCCTGCGGGGAAGACCAATGGGGGAGAGCTGAAGGAGGAGTCGTACCTGGCGATGGTCGGGCGTAAGGTCGAGCCCGTGATGGCTCCGCTCGGCTTCGACTGGAAGATGAACGTCTGCCTGCTTACCGGCCTTCCGGCCAAGGAAGCCATCGTCAGTACGATGGGTATCCTTTATCATACCGATGATGAAGGCTCGCTGGCCGAAGTCATGCGCAGCGACCCGGGCATCACTCCGGCGGTGGCCTGGGCGTTCATGCTGTTCGTGCTGCTGTATTTCCCTTGCATCGCCACTGTCGCGACGCTGAAGCGTGAAATAGGCGGAGGCTGGGCGGCATTCACTGTCGTCCACTCGCTTGTGCTGGCCTGGGTGGTCGCCTTCCTTGTATTTCAGATAGGATCTTTGATCTAGACCAGCCCGTCGGGGAGGTCCATCACCATTTCGCCCGCTTCCGGATCCATGGAAATAATGAAGTCTTCGTGGAGAGGTATCATCGCCTGCCCGTTCTCTGTATCTACATACAGGCATGGATTTCCCGGGATGTCTTCGCATCCGCTCACTTCGCCCACCTTGTCATCGCGGTTGAAGACTGTCCAGCCGATGAAGTCGTCGAGGGACATCTCATCGTCATCCTCGTATCCTTCTATGGTGTCCTCTTCGGCATATACTGCGCGGCCCACGATTTCCTCCGCATCTTCGAGGGTGCGGATGTCAGTCAGAGTGACGATGGCCTTGTCGTGGCCCTTGCGGGTGAATGAGTCAATAAAAAACGGAACCGGAAGTCCATCGAAATGGATGAACACCGGTTCCTTAAGATTGATGTCGTCGGGCATTACGTCGCGGAATCCCAGAAGGACCGCGCCTTCAGTGCCGTTGGACTTCAGGACCTTGGCAATCTGAAGCATTATGCCTCGGCAGGAGTTTCCTCAGCCTGCTCCTCTGTAGCAGCGGCAGCCTCTTCAGCAGCCTTTGCAGCGGCAGCGGCCTCAGCTTCAGCCTTCTTCTTAGCGATAGCCTCAGCTCTCTCCTGGTTTACCTTGGCCTCAGCTTCAGCGGCAGCCTTTGCCTTTGCGGCAGCGTCCTTGCTCAGACCCTGCTTCTTGGCAGCGACCTTGGCGTGTTTCTGAGGCTTCCAGTCTGCATACTTCTTGTCAGCCTGCTCCTGTGTGAGAGCTCCCTTGGCTACACCGCCGTCGAGGTGGTGGCGAAGGAGGACACCCTCGTAAGAGAGGATGCGGCGTGCGGTGAGAGTAGGTTCTGCACCGACCTTGAGCCATGCAAGTGCCTTGTCAGCATCGAGAACGATGGTGGCAGGGTTGGTGTTAGGGTTGTAAGAGCCGATCTGCTCGATGAAACGACCGTCACGTGGTGAACGTGAGTCAGCCACTACAATGTGGAAGAATGCAAAATTCTTCTTTCCGTGGCGCTGTAAACGAATTTTAACAGCCATTGTGAATCTGTTTTTAAAAAGTTTGTAACCTTGAACCTTTCCTACCCGAGGAAAGTGACCGCAAAGTTACTGAAAATTATTATATTTGCAAGGCTTTTAGCTCAAACACTCTTATTATGAGAACTTTGATTATTGTTGACCTTCAGAAGGATTTCTATGATCCGGCAGGCTCCCTGTATGTAAACGGGGCCGAATCCATACCGGCAAAGGTCGCCGGGCTCATACCTCATTTTGACAATATTTATTTCACCCTTGACTGGCATCCGCTGAACCACTGCTCTTTCACCCGCAACGGCGGCATCTGGCCGGTCCACTGCCTCAAGTACAGCTGGGGCGCATCGCTCCCGACGGAGGTCCTGAACGCCGTGGACGCCTCCAGGCAGACGGTGTCATATTACCACAAGGGCGACCGCTCCTATGAGGAGGAGTACGGAGCATATAAGAACATCACCGACAACCAGCTCGTCCGCCTGCGCGGCAGCGAGGAGATAGAGATCGTCGGCCTCTGCGGCGACTACTGCGTCAAGGAGACCGGCAAGAGGCTCCTCGAGCTGGGCCTGAAGGACAATATTGTGTTCAACACCGACTGCATCCTCTCCATCGACGGAGGAGCCGCCTTCGATGCGTTCATCAAGGAAAACAATCTCAAGACGAAATGAAACAGATAGTAACCCATTTCACTGACAACGACCTGTACACTTTCACCTGTCAGTATTACATCCTCGAGCAGTATCCGCGCGCCGAGGTGGAGTATTCGTTCTTCGACAGGAACGGCACAGTCTATCCGAAGGGATTCGCAAATCTCCTCCAGGAGCAGATAAACGGTATGGCTGACGTGGTCATCACCGATGAGGAGGTCACCTATATGAGGGACACCTGTTATTTCCTCCCTCTGTGGTACTTCACTTTCCTCAAGGGTTACCGTTTCAATCCGAAGGAGGTCATGATCTCCCAGGACGAGGAAGGCCATCTCGACATCACCGTCCGCGGCAAATGGTTCTCCACCATCATGTGGGAGATGCCTATCCTTTCGTCCATCTCCGAGCTGATGCACACCCTCCGCGGTGACATCGACTCCTACGATGCCGGTCTGGAGAAGGAGCGCGCCCGCCGCAAGGCCGTCCAGATCTTCGAGAACGGTCTGACCTTCGGTGACATGGGCACCCGCCGCCGTCTGTCATTCGACCATCAGGAGATGGTGGTGAGCGTGATGAAGGAAGTCTACGAGTCCCAGGAATGGCCGGGAGTTTTCACCGGAACCTCCAACGTCTGGCTCGCCATGAAGCACGGAACCAAGTGCCTCGGAACCATGTCCCATCAGCTCATCTCCTTCGAGGAGACCGTCAGCGGAGTCTTCGAGTGCAACTTCAACGTGATGAAGAAGTTCTCCGACGTCTATGACGGTGACAACGGAATCTTCCTCTACGACTGCTTCGGGGACAAGGTGTTCTTCAGCAATCTCAGCAAGCGCATGGCAATGATGTACAAGGGACTGCGCGTGGATTCAGGGAACGAGGAGGAGCAGACAGAGAAGATAATAGCGAAATATAACCAGCTGGGCATAGATCCTGCCACGAAGCAGGTCTGCTTCAGCAACGGCCTGAACATCGACAGGGCCATAGAGATACACAAATACGTGGCCGGTCGGGTCCTCGACTCATACGGAGTAGGCACCTTCCTCACCTGTGACGTGACCGGGTGCGACCCCATGAACATAGTGGTGAAACTGACCCGCGGCAGGATTACGGAGAAACGCGAG
>JAZLLA010000042.1:0-79486 GCA_045597895.1 Candidatus Cryptobacteroides sp.
GGGCCCTTGCAACAGAAGAGTCTTTCTTCATAATGCTGGTGTTATTGTTCTGGTAAAACAAATATCAGCATTATTTTTTTGTATCTACGCCTGAATCGCGCTCGTCCGTCTAGGACGCTCCCCGGCAGGAGTTAGTTCAATGTCCTGCAGAGTCCCTCCAGGAACCCAACCCGGTCCCAGAGGCCATTGGTTTCCAACCACCCCTCCCAGACGCCTCTCAGCGGCCCCTCCTGGAAACCAGATATGCAGGGAGGGCGGAAGCGGGCAGCTCGGAACGAGGGCCGGGCAGTGTCGTCCCGGGCTCCAAACAGCCCGGGACGGTTACGCTGCCCGACATTCCGTCGGACGGCCGTCCGCCGGAACTGCCCGCCGCCTCTCCTCCCGATTCTGAAACAATTCAATATGTGTCATTCAATGCCGATGCTGGACCATGCCTCTTTTACGGTGATCCATCGTTCCCTGTGCCGACATTTCCGGCCGAAGCGGGCTGGATGCCTGCCAGTGATAGGCTAGGCCCTCTCCAGTGATAGGCTAGGTCCCCCTAATGATGGGCTAGGTCCCCTCCGGTGGTGGGGTATCTAGCCCCGCTGTTATTTTGTAACGTATTGGATGCTAATACTTTAAAATTTCAAGACGGGCTAGGTCTCCCTATAGCAGGGTGGACCTAGCCCAAAGTAGTCGCATACCTAGCCCATTTGGTTGCGGGTTCTTCGTCACATTCGGTGCAGTCATATTAGTGCCCTAACTCAAATTGATAACGATTTACGGAATGTTTGAATGCCATGTAATGGTCTGAAAGGCATGGCCATGTTCCCTCATTATAATTAAATGATTTGCTCCGCTGCTTTTCCTTTCAGGCTGCAACGAATGTGACGAATAACCTCTAAGCAATCAAGTTACAGAACCTTCTGGCAAGTTCCATAAGCACAATGGCCTTTAGACCCCCTGACAGCTATTGCGTGTGAAAATTCAAGATTTATTTTGCTGTATTAAAACGATTTATTAATTTTGTTGCGTGTAAAATAATTCTTGATTTTTTTATGATATCTTTTATCAAACACCTGAAGATAAACAGGTGGAAAGTCTATATAGTAGGGAAGTGGGAGTTCGTAAGCGGGAAGGTGAATTTCAAGGACAAGGAATCGGTTGATTATCCTCCGGTCCCTGATACCCTCCGTTTCCAGTTCTTTGCAGACGGGTCATACAAAATCTATATTGAAAATGGTGGAACGCTTATGTTCGGCCATTTCTCCTTCGATGATGAAGGGCATATGCTGATGACCGAAAAGGGTCAGTATGGTTTTGCCATCAGGCAGGCCACAGTTCTCAAATGTGATTCCAAGGAATTTGTTTGCACTGTCCACGACGTTGTGGACAAGAACAACCCATTAAGTACAATGGTCGACGTTGATCCCAACGCCGACTCATTGACTTTCACTTACAAACGTGTAGGGGAGTAGTGTTCTACTGCTCCCAGGTATGTCCTTCAGGGGTTCTGCGCCACTCGTAGTAGCCGTTGAGCACCCAGAGGGCGTCTTCGTCTATGACTGGTACCATATGCGGACCGTTTCCGGTCAGGAGCATGCACTCGTGGTTTTCGTTCGAGAATGCTTCCCATACAGGGACTTCTGCGCCTTCAGGTGATGGGGTGCCGTACTTCGTGAAGTTGAGCCAGTAGTCTCCCATGATGTCTGAAAGCGCGAGGCTTTCAGCCCTGTCCTTGTCGGCGTTGAGATGCTGGAAGACGAATCCCACTTCCTGACCGTGAGGGGAGCCTTCGGCGCCCGGGTCAGGCTGGTCGAAATAGTAGAGATAGGCTTTCGACTGTCCCTTCTCCGTCTGTAGACGGGCCCAGCTCCAGGTGTGCCATCCAAAGGAGACGTCGCGAAGAAGGTCGCGCGCTGTCTTTCCTGCGGTTCCGTCCGGCTCGAGAGGATAAACGGTCAGGAGGGTGTCCGCGAAGATTTCGAAGCGGTTGTGGACTCCGGTGGCGTGGTCGTCGCCGAGGCCGGCGAAGCTGCCGCTGAAGCTTGCTCCTTCGTCGGAGTTGTAGCCGATCAGGACATTGACATCATTGAACTTGCCGTTCTCGTAGAGCTCGTACTGGTCGCCTGGGATGACGTAGCCGTCGACGATCGGCCAGCTTCCAGCGCCCATCATGAAGCGGGCGAAGGCTGAAGGGTCGAGGGCGCGAAGCTCTTCGAGGCTTGTTGCGCCGAGCTGCTCAGCCATTGCCAGGCAGGACTCCTCGGCCATGGCGAGGTCCTGCATGTTCTCGCCCGGGTAGGTGTTTGGGCGGGCGTGGCTGAAGTTGCCGCCGCTCTCCGAGATGGCGCCGCGGAACAGGCCGGCGGCGAGAGGGGAGGCGCAGAGCATGCTGACGGAGATGCCGCCGGCGCTTTCGCCGAAGATGGTGACCTTTTCAGGGTCGCCGCCGAACGCGGCAATATTGTCCTGGATCCACTGGAGTGCGGCGATCTGGTCGAGCAGACCGTAGTTGCCGGATACTCCTGCAGGGCTTTCCTTGTCGAGCTCCGGGTGGGCGAAGAATCCCATCTGGCCCACGCGGTAGTTCATGCTGGCCATTATGATGTCGCCGTGTTTGCGGGCGAGGGCCTCGCAGTCGTAGTTAGGGTCTGCTGTGGAGCCCATTGAGAATCCGCCGCCGTAGATCCACACGAGTACAGGCAGTTTCTCGTCGGTTTCCTTTGCAGGGGTCCAGACGTTGAGGTAGAGGCAGTCCTCGCTGAAGCTGTCAGGATTGCCCATCTGGAATGGGCCCTTGGCGTATTCCTTGGTCTCGAGCACTCCTTCCCATGGAATTACAGGCTGCGGGGCTTTCCAGCGGAGCTCTCCGACTGGGGGAGCGGCGAAAGGTATGCCCTTGAAGATGGTGAGGCCGTCGGCTTCGTAGCCTTCAACGGTGCCTCCGGTGACTTTGACCTGGGTGGTGAGTTCGTTTGAGCAGGAGCAGAACAGTGCTGCCAGAGCTGCAAGGATCATTAGTTTTTTCATATAGGGTTGGTTTTATCTTTGTACTACCCAGAAGCCGATCTCGTACTTGCCCCCGGCGAAGGAGGACTGGCCGGCGAAAGGTCTGATATGCGATGGGGGAACCGCTGCGGCGAGCTTGTACTGGCCGTTGGTCACCGTGACCGTGGCTTTCTTGTCGGGAGGGATGACGACGCTGCGGTTCTCTATGCCGCTGCACCATACGGTAAGTGCGTAACCGGTATTGTTCCGGATCTCGATTATGCTTGTGGTGGAATCGTCGTCGATGACTGTGCGCTTGATGTCGGGCAGGTCGTTGTGGGCGTTGGCGAGGGTTTCATTGACCTTTGCGCGGACCAGTCTGACCGAGGCCTCGGGAGCGTGGGCGCCGTATGGGAAGATGGCCAGGTAGCGTTCGTAGGAATAGCTGTTGTCAGCCTCGCTCGCCCTTATCCAGGCGGTGTCCTCGCTGCGCCATTCCTCCTCACGCATCTTCTGCCTATACTGTTCCAGCTCTTCGTCGGAGTAGCCCTTGTAGCCGCTTGGAAGCGAGTTCCTGGCATCCGCCTTAGAGCCTATCATACCCTCGTATCCGTGGATTGTCCCTTGCTTGCCACCATATTTCAGCCCCGGCTGCTCGATGACAGTCTGGGCAAACGCCTGCGGACCTATGGCCGCCAGGACGAATGCAAATAGAAGTATGATGTATTTCTTCATAACAGCTGCCTTATTAGCAAATATGCTGCCGTAAGCCTATCAATGCTCTTTTGACAATGTTCTTGCTGCCCTGGATGATGACTTCGTGTACCCAGTCCGGATGCGAGTCCGTCCATCTTTGAGGATGGGTGGTGATCATCAGACGCTCCGGGAGCTTGCCGCGGTCAATGGCTTCGATCACTTCGCCCGTTCTGTGGAAGACAAGGCCTTTCCCGCTCCAGTCGTCCTGGAACCCTTCTATCTTGTCCCTTACGGAGACCTTCCATCCGTCCCAACGGCGTCCTGTGTCCGTGAGGTAGAAAACCTTGCTGAAGTCGGTGTCGATGTACGGCTCGAAGGTCAGGCCCAGCGTCCTGTAGTCATATTCCTTCCAGAGTTCCTTGCTGTCCCAGCGTGACTTCGGTGAGCCGTGCATGCAGATGCTTCCTACCGGTACTGTCGCCCGCATCCGTTCAAGATTAGCCTGAAAGTCCTTCCACGCCCCTTTTATGTCTCCGTTACAGGTGGCGAGGCTTTCGTAGTGATAGCCGATCTCGTGTCCGAGGCCTGCGATTTCCTTTACTATCCTTTCGTTCCAGCTGCACTTGACAGCACGGAAATAATAAATGGCACGGAATCCCATCTCTGCCTCCAGCCTTGCCATCTGCAGGCTGTTTTCAGGCTTCTTGTCGACATCATGCCTGAGCAGAACCGCACGTCCTTCCCTTTGACCTATATTGTCTTCTCCGGGGACGGAGCAGACATATCCGCCACGTTTCAGCGCAGCGAGAAAGGATCTGTATTCTGCTAATGTAAAATCCATCTGATGGCTCTATTTTATTTCCTTCCATCCGAACGGGTGGGCGGAAAGAGGCATTTTTGCGAGAGGATGGTAGTCACCTACAAGACCGACGGGGGTTGCGTTGCGGATTTCGCTGACTATTTCTATACAAGGTCTTGCTTCGCTGATGCGGAATCCTTCTCCGGCAAGTATCTTTTCATAGCTCTTTGTGTGGAGCTCCGTGAAGCCCTGGCTGAACTCGAATTCTTCACCGTCTATGTTAAGTGTCCTGTAGGTCCTTTTTTCTCCCTGTACTGCATTCTCCGGGAGGCAGTCGGCGTTGATGCTGAGGAAATAGCGGACACGTGCCTTCTTCAGTTCGAGATATCCGGCCACCCTGTCGAAGCTCATCACGTGCACGATATTCTTCTGTGCGGGACCGAAGATCCACTGCAGCATGTCGTAGAAGTGGACTCCGATGTTCGTGGCCACGCCTCCTGATTTATGGACATCCCCCTTCCAGGAGGTGTAGTACCATTTGCCGCGTGAAGTGATGTAGGTGAGGTCCACGTCATAGACCTTGTCGGCGGGACCTTCGTCGACCTTCTTCTTCAGGGCTGCGATCGAATCGTGCAGACGGAGCTGGAGGATGTTGTATGCCTTGTGCCCCGTTTCTTTCTCCACTTCCTCGAGGGCGTCGATGTTGTAGGGATTGAGCACCAGAGGCTTCTCGCAGATGACGTCACATCCCAGGCGCAAGCCATAGCGTATGAACGCGTCGTGGGTGTAGTTAGGTGTACAGATGCTTACCCAGTTCAGAGGGTTGTCCGTGTGCATCTGCTTGGAACAGAATCTGTCGAAGAGCTCGTTTTCAGTGAAGAACGAACAGTCGGGGAAGAAACTGTCCAGCCTGCCTACGCTGTCGAACTTGTCGTATGCGGCCATAAGCTCGTTACCGGTATCCTTTATTGCCTTCAAATGGCGCGGGGCGATGTAGCCCGCCGCGCCTATCAACGCGAAATTTGCCATTATGCTTCGGATTCTGACTTTTTGTGATGGTGATGCTTGTGGTGCTTCTTTCCTGTTTCTTCCACTCCGTAGCTGGCTCCGTATCCGTATCCGTACCCGTAGCCGTTGTGCTTGCCATAACCATAGCCATACCCGTATCCGTAACCATAGCCGTAACCATATCCGTAGCCATAGCCGTAACCGTATCCATATCCTTTCTGCTTCTTGGCGTCTACACCGTTGAGAACTATGGAGAGGTTAGGGAACTTGTTGTCCTCGTACATCTTCTGGAGGTCAGGGAGCATACGTTTGTCGAACTTGCCCGCCCTTACTATGAAGATAGTGGCGTCAGCGTGTTTCTTGATGATGTCCACGTCCGGAACCATTCCGGCAGGGGCGTTGTCAAGGAAGACGTAATCGTAGTTATCCCTGAGATATGCGATGAGCTCCTCCATTTTTTCTGTGGAGAGCAGCTCTGAAGGGTTCGGTGGGAGCGGACCGGTGAAGTACCAGTGGAGGTTCGGTGTGCCCTTGTCTTCAACTGCGAGCTCGGCAGGGCTGTTAACCTTTCCGGCAAGGAAGGCCGAGATTCCGGATGCGCTCTTGTGTTCGAGGTTCTTTCCCAGGGTTCCCTTGCGGAGGTCGAAGTCCACGATTGCGACCTTGCGTCCGATGATGGAATAGCTGACACCGATATTGGATGTGACGAATGTCTTTCCTGAACCTTCAAGGAATGAGGTTACCAGGTAGACCTTTGCCCCGCTGTCCTTGTTGACGAGATAGTCTATGTTGGTACGTACTCCTCGGAACGCTTCGGAGATGCTGTCGCGCTTCTTGTCCTCCACCACAATCTCCCTTCCGTCCTTCTTTGACTTGAGAGGGATCTCACCTACGAAAGGAATCTTTACTGCATCCTCGATGTCGTGGCGGCTTCCCACTGAAGTGTCAAGTATACGTGAGATGATGAATATCACAATAGGGAAGGCAAGACCGAGCAGAAGTCCGATCAGTGTCCATCTCCTTTCGTCAGGGGCGATAGGGGATGGGAACACTCTCGCTTCATCGACTATCTTTGCACTGCCTTCGATGGCAGGCTGGTTGATCATCAGGTCCTCACGCTTGGAAAGAAGCTGCTTGTAGAGTTCCTCCTTGATGGATTGGGAGCGTTCCACGTTGCTGAGGTAGATCTGCTGATGAGGAGCCCTCTTGACCTTTTCGGTAGCGAGCAGGCCCTGCTGGCGCGCACTTTCTATACGCTGGTCAAGGGTTCTGATATAAGTTCCCAGGATACTCTGGAGATTTGATTTCATCACGGCCAGCTGGCTGGTGAGACTTTTGACGGCAGGGTTGTTGGTCGAACCGGAGTTCTCATACTTGCTCAGCTGGAAGGCCAGGTCATTGTACTGTGATATCACTGAGGAAACCGCACCGTCATCGATGGAGATGCTGGCGGCGATCGGGGAGTTGACCCCGCTCTTCGAGAGCTGGTCCCTCAGGTACTCCGCCATTGAACGCTGCTTGATGAGGTTTTCGACTTCTGCATTGCTCTGTACGGAGATGTTCAGATACTGCTGGCCGAGGTCTTCCACTGCGAGCAGGGAGTTGCTGCTCTTGAAAGCGGCTATCTCGCTCTGGCTGGAACCGAGGTCGGAGCTGAGGGCGTTAAGACGTTCGTTGATATAGTTCGTGGTGTAGTCGATGAGCTTGGTGCGGTCTGCGACCACGTCCTCATTGTACACCTGTATGGTCATGTTGATGATGTCGGCGGCTCTCTGTGGGGAGGTGTCCTTCAGGGAGAGATTGACCACGGAAGTGGTGGTCTCATCGAAATTGCCGGTCAGCGCGTAACGGTATTTGTCCGCAATGTCCGAGGCGTTTGCCTTATAGAAGTGGATGGTCTTGTCCTCCCAGGACGGGGTCAGGAACCAGGTGTCCTCTACCTTGAACTTGCCGAACGGGGTTATGAAAGGAGTGCTGTACTTCACCTTCATGTCCTTGTATCCCGGGATCTTCACGATGACCATCGAGTCCGGCTGCGGCACGAGGTCCATAGAGTATGTGGCACTGGCGCTTCCTTCGAGCATTATAACCTCCACTGGAGATTCCTTGTACAAGTCCTTGCGCCTTTTAACGAGCGCGGTTTCACAATAGTAGAGTTCGTTGAGCTTCAGCCTGTTGACCACCTCGAGGAGGGTTGTCTTTGACTTCAGGACGAGTACTTCGTTCCTGACTGAAGGGGCTGACAGACGGCCCAGGGTGCCTGAGAATCCGCTCAATGCTGCGTCACGGTCGGCGGAGCTGTTCGCCCCGTTCACCTTGAGGATGATGGAGGCGTTCGAACTGTATATCTTCTCCTGCTTGCGCACAAGATAGGTGCCCACCACGGCTCCGATAAGGGCGAAGAGGATGAGCCAGTGGATATTCCGCAGGACCAGAACCAGTATGTCCTTTACATGTACCCTTCTTTTCTTTTCTTCGAGAAGGAACTGAATGTCATCGTAATCTGCCATAGTTTATTCTGCTGTCTGTTTAGGTATCAGATTGGTAACGAGCGTCACGAGGGTGGCGATGGTGGCTGCTGATGAGAACAGGGATATCCATGACGTCCAGTAGGAGAACTCCTCGCGGTAGTATCTGGACCTGATGGACTGGGTCATGATGATGTCGTTCTGCTGCAGCATATAATAAGGGTCGTTGAAGACCTTTGAGTTTCTCGGGTCGAGATAACGGAGGGTCATCTTTCCATCCACTTCGCGCAGGATGGCGATCTTGTCCCTTCTTGTGGCGAGGCCCAGGTCTCCGGAAAGTGCAAGCGCTTCAAGGAAGGTGCAGCGTTCCTCCGGGATGGTGATGGCCTTGCCGCCGTCAGGTCCGAGGAAGAAGACCTTGTAATTGTTGAAGCGGACCATGACGTACGGGTCCTCTATGTATGCTCCCTGGATCAGGCGGCGCTTGATGTCGTTCTGGAGCTGGAGACGGGTCATTCCCTGCACATGGATTTCGCCCAGGATAGGGAACTGGATGTTTCCGTAGATGTCCACCAGATAGCCCAAGTTGTTGCCGTTTCCGCCGCCAAACATGGAGCCTGAGCCGGTGCCGTATCCGAGGTTGAAAGGTCTGGAAAGTTCTTCGTCTTCGGAGGATACTATGATGCGGAGCTCGTCGTTAGGACTGATGACAGCCTCGTATTTGTTTTCAAGTTCTATCTGGGACCCCTGTTTCATATCCTGAAGGTACAGGACTTTCTTCGGTGTCATACATGATGAAACAGCTACGGTGGCTGCTACGATAATGCTGAATCTGATTATACTTTTCATCTTTGATGGCAAGATAGGTTTTAGAAGTTCATCTGCGAACGGTTGATATTTTCAATTGTTAATTTTTAGGTTATTAATGCATAAAGGTATGAAATTTCTGACAATACCCAAAATTTATTGCCAGATGTGGCGGAACCGGAGCGGCAGGGACAGCTTTCCTTCTGTGATTCTGTCGAGCTGCGGGAGCGAGTGCAGGTCAGTGGCGAAGAAGTCGCACCAGCCTTTCCTGGAAAGGTGCCTGATGATGCGGATGGAAGCCGGGCCGTAGGCTCCGGTCAGTGACAGCAGATTGAGCTGGAAACGGCATCCCATATGCCTGAGTTCGGTGAATGCCTCCAGTTCACCCGCCATATAGGAGTAGCGCTCCGGGTGGGCGAGGATAGGCTGGTAACCGGCGAGGCCCAGCTGGAAGATGGCCTCCTTGAGATTAGTGCTGGGATAGTAATAGGACATCTCTATGAGTATAGATCCGTCCGGATATGTCAGCAGGGACTTGGGGTCGTCCTCGACGCGGTGTTCGAAATCCTTGACCACCATATATTCTGCGGCCAGGTGCGTGTTCACTCCTCCAAGGCTCGGAAGGAAGCCTTCGTATGCCTTGCGCAGGACATCCTCCGAAGAGTCGGGATAGACGTCCGGATTCAGGTGCGGTGTGAAGATGAACTCCTCGCATCCTGCTTCTGACATTCTGGAGATGGCCTTGAGGGACTCTTCGGGGGAACTGAAGCCGTCATCGACTCCGGGCAGTATGTGGCAGTGGATGTCTGTTGAAGACAGTTTCATGGTGATAGGCTTTACTTTATGCAGTTTCACTCAAACCTTAGATTTACAGAGTGGTTTACTGCACCAAGGTTTGTTTTACAAATATAGTCATTCCTGCCGTAATATGGTTGTTAACGTCATCGCTTTCCAACACCCCTCTTTCCACCGTTTCTTCTTTCGGGTTCTCCTCTTCCCGCGGGCCAGGTCCCCTCAGACCCCCTGCCATCTGGCCCGTTGCAAAAGTGTATTGTCTTGACAATCAGTTAGGTATGGTTTTTCTCCGGGCCAGGTACCCCGCCCTCTGGGGGGACCTGGCCCGGGGTGGCCCCGGGATTCGGCTTGCCGGTCGTCTTTTTCCTTCCCATTATGGCGAGAACGACATCCCTTTCCATCTCGAAGGTCCTGGCCACTTGATATGGATCAGTCTTGAACGAATGTGTTGCGTAATTGATCAGATGGGCTTTCTTTTGCATTGAAAGATGCTCCACATCCACGCCGAACCATAGTCTGGACTTTTCATTGACACTTGCCAGAAATTCCTGATCATTCCTTTTCCGCCGTGGCGCTACTATGAGCCCTTCGTTCATTTCCGAAGTGTTCACCGCGCCTATAAGACGTAGGAAGAACGACTGGTCATTGCGGAATGCCCCTTCCAGATATCTCCAGTCACATATCGATGCCGGTTCCAGTTCGTTGTCAGCATTCAGCAGCCAGTTCACATCCGAAAGGTTGTCGTGCGTATGCATTATTGATCGCTTCTCCCGTTTAGACAATTCCCTCACTTTCCTGACACCCGGGCACTTTCCCTCACAGAACATTCCACGATACCCGGTCCATTTGTAATTCTGAATACAGGACGCTCCATTGTCCATAGCATTCCTTACGTCGTAAGCCAAAGCATTCCTGACATATCTGACATCTCTTATGAATATTGCCTTGGCGTCAACACCGGACATCATCTCTACCTTGGAATACTTTTCCCGCTGGTACATCGACACCATCCTCTTTATTTCATCGGCACAAGCATCCGCCTCCTTTTGGCTTGAGGCCAGCACGACACAATGTGCGTGGTTCGACACGACAGCATAAATAATTAGTATTGCATTCTTTCTGAGGCAGCATACTGCTATTATCTTTACAGTGGAATCAAAGTCTTCCGAGTCACGGCATAGTATTCCGCTTTCCAGGCCTTCCAAAGAAATATGGAAAGGATAGACCTTGCAGATCCTCCCGTCAGGCAGCCTCCGTACCGGCATAAGTTCAAAATATTCATTTTTCATATGCCGAATATGGCAGTATTTATTATAGGTTCCAAGGAACATACAAAAACATGCGGAAGGTTTTTATGAATCAATAAACATTAGTGTCCGGAGAAATATTCTCCAAGACGGTTTGGAACTGTCCTCAACCTGACGCAATACTACGGCGTCCATTAGAAGGGATGGTTCGGAGCAGCCTGGATAATGTTTTGGGCCAGGTCCCCTTAGGTGACGGGGGATCTGGCCCGGAGATAAACCGTATATGATTGGTTATTAGGTGAATAGAATTTTGCGGCGGGCCAGGTGGTAGGGGGGCTGGGGGGACCTGGCCCGGACGGCGTGTGGTGACTTAAGAATATGTGGTGGCCTGGCCCGTGAGGTGAGGGTGGATCAAAAGGTGCGTGGGAATCAGGCATGTAAGCTGAATTATGGGGGCAGGAGGTTACGGATGATAAAAAATTGTTACCTTTACACAAATATGAAAGTTATGAAGAAAACGAAATATTTGCTGGTGACTCTGGCGCTGCTTTTTTTCGCTGTGCCGTCCAATGCCGTATTCAATGAAAAGAATCTGAGCCAGACCCTTGCAGTGCTCCGCTTCGAGCTCAAGCAGGAGTTCGACAAGCTGAATTCCGAGGAGTACCGCATCAATATGCGCGACGAGTCCCAGCACACCCAGATGGTGAACATCACGAAGAAGTGCAACGAGCTCGCCCTGATGCTCTATTCGCAGAACCAGGACTATACTTTCGACATGACCTACGCCCTGAAGGAGGTTTCCAAGGAATACGAGGAGTTCGAGACCCTCAGGATGCCATACGATGACATCGTGGCCAGCCTCGAGGTCGAGATAGACCGCTACTCCCGTCTGCTCGAAGCCCTTCACCGCCTTCCTGCCCGTGCCGTCCGTCCGCGTCACGGCAGTGACAGCACAGTGGGACGCTCCGGCCATCGCCCGGACTCCCTGATGAGCCGCGGCGACTCGCTCCGGAGGCATCGCAGGGACAGCCTCCGCGCCCGTGCCGACAGCCTCAGACGCGCCCGCCCCGACCTTGTCAGGGGCAATGAAAGGGCCATCGACAGCCTTATGGGCACATTCCCGCAGCGCGGGAGGTTC
This sequence comes from Candidatus Cryptobacteroides sp., assembly GCA_045597895.1. Classification (GTDB taxonomy): domain Bacteria; phylum Bacteroidota; class Bacteroidia; order Bacteroidales; family UBA932; genus Cryptobacteroides. The sequence continues at coordinate 11,932 of JAZLLA010000042.1, forward strand.
GTGCGCGACACCCTCCTGGACGAGGATAACCGCCCGCGCGCCTTCCTGCTGGACGATCAGGGCAGGGCGGACCGCGACTCCTGCATCCTCTACACGCAGGCTCTCCTGAGCATGTACCTTGACAGCCGCGACCGCATCATCGCCGACAACGAGCACTATGAAAGCGCGGCGACGAAGCTCAAGGAATCCTACAGCTACGCCCAGGACCGCTACCTGCTCCTCCAGCGCAGGATGCTCACCGAGCGCACCGACAATTATATCAAGATCCTCAAGTCCCCGGTCACCTATGTCAAGACCGCCGTCGAGGAGGTCGTCGGGAAATACAGCCGCCACCAGGGCCGGAGCCAATATATAAAGAGCGAGTGGCGCGGACCGGTAGTCTCGGGATTCATCCTTCTGGTTATCCTCTTCCTCGCCGTTTCCTCGGTCCTCAGCTTCCTGATAATCAATGCCCTGTATCATGGTGTCAAACGCTTCCATACCGAGGAGTTCCGCCTGCGGAAGTCTGACTTGACGCTTACCTGCGGCGCGCTGGTGTTCCTGATCGCGCTGGGAGTCGTAAGCCTCACGATAAAGAACAATTTCATCCTCCAGGCATCCAAGCTTCTGGTGATGTTCTGCTGGCTGCTTCTTGCCATCCTGGCCTCGCTTATCATCAGACTGAAGCCGGGAGCGCTGCACAACGGCGTGAGGATGTACCTGCCGGCAATGGTCATTGGCCTTATTGCCATTACTTTCAGAATCATGTTCATCCCGAACAGGATGATGAACCTGCTTCTCACTCCTGTCCTCATTGGCACCCTCGTCTGGCAGTTCCGCGCGCGCAGCAAGTACGCGCACGGGCTGGAGGTCATCGACAGGGCCACTGCCGTGGGCACCCTTGCGGTGCTGATGGCGACGGTGGTATTGTCATTCATCGGATATGTGTTCCTCAGCCTGCTGGTGATTGTCTGCTGGCTGACGATTCTGGCGGGCATCGAGACATTCGTGGCTCTCAGACGCCTGTTCAGCATTTATAAGAGAAAGCACAAGGGCTCAGGCAGCTCCCTGTCGAAGACCTGGTTCGTCTCTATGGTCGAGACCGCCGTCATCCCGGTAGTGGGAGTGCTCCTGGTGCCTGTCAGCCTGCTCCTGGGAATGCAGATATTCGACCTGCAGGAGATTTTCCGCAACCTCTTCAATGCCGAATTCTTCGACCTGACCAGCGCCGAGGGCAATGAAATCCTGAAGGTTTCCGCCCATATGATCATTATGACCATGGCCCTCTTCTTCGTGTTCAAGTATATCAGCGCCCTGCTGGGAGATGCATACAAGGAGTACAAGTTCAACAAGATCTACCAGACAGAGGGCAAGCGCCATATCAGCACCAACGAAGTGAACCTCACTCTGGCCCGAAACGTCATCAGCATCATAGTCTGGGGCCTTTACATCGTCCTGATCTTCCTTCTCTTCAAGATCCCGACAGGAGCCATTTCAGTGGTGTTCGCAGGCTTGGCTACCGGTATCGGTCTCGCTTTGAGGGACGTCCTGACGAACTTCATCTATGGCATTCAGCTTATGTCCGGACGCCTCAGGGTGGGGGACTGGATCGAGTGTGACGGAGTACGCGGAAAGGTGTCCGCCATCAGCTATCAGAGCACACAGATCGAGACGGTGGACGGCGCGGCGATGTCCTTCCTCAATACCGCTCTCTTCAACAAGAACTTCAAGAACCTCACCCGCAACCATCCTTACGAGGTGGTTAAGATCGGCGTGGGTGTCGCTTACGGCACGGATATCGAAAAGGCACGCGCCGTTCTCCAGGAGGCGCTCGAGAAGCTCCGTACCCAGGATGAGTTCGGCCGCGAGATCATCGACAAGGGCACCCCGATCACAGTTGCCTTCGATGACTTCGGCGACAGCAGCGTGAACCTCGCAGTCAAGCAGAACGTCCTCGTGCCTCAGCGCACGGCCTATATCGCTGCGGCCAAGGAGGCTATATACAATGCACTCAATGCCGCCGGCATCAGTATTCCGTTCCCGCAGAGAGACATCAGGATTATAAAAGAGTAAAATTCCGTGCAGTATTCTGAAGGATTATCGTTATTATTGCAGAATCAATATCCGATATTATGAAATGGCTTAGCAACATCCTTAAGGGAGCATCGCTCACTACCGCGCTATTCATCTTCCAGGCGTGCTACGGCACTTATGAAGGACCTTATGTCGATAGTTTCTACAATATGTCGTTCAAGGTCGTTTCCGCCGAGGACGGCGCCCCTTTGAAGGACGTGGAAGTCAGCCTGAGGTCTTCCATCGGTGATGCCGACGGCTGGTTCAGCTTCGGTCTGACCGACCAGGACGGATGCATCACACCGGATGCCGGCTTTTATTCGGATTCCACTCCCGAGTTCCGTTTCCTGGATACTCAGGATGTCTTCGAGACGAAGGACACCACCTTCAAGCAGGTCAGCCCTGACCTGATCGAAATCAAGCTGAAGAAGAAGTCCCTGTAATGAACTCCTTCCTCTGGTGGCTTTTCCGCCTCTTCCGTGCCAACGAAACCAAGGTCCACGAGCTGAACTACCTCTTCTGGGAGTGTACGACGCGGTGCAACCTTCACTGCCGCCACTGCGGCAGCGACTGCACCGCCGTCAGCCCCACTCCCGATATGCCTCTGGAAGACTTCCTGAAGGCTCTCGACACCATCCCTGTTAAGGAAATACCGCGCAATTTCACCGTCGTCCTGACCGGCGGCGAGCCGCTCCTGCGTCCCGACATCTGCGAAATCGGCAAAGCCATCCGCAGCCGCCATATGGGCTGGAGCATGGTCTCCAACGGCTATTTCTACACTGAGGAGATGCACGTCCGCCTGATGGGCTCGGGCCTCCGGGCCCTGACCATCAGCCTGGACGGCCTAGAGGATGAGCACGAATGGATGCGGGGCCGCCAGGGCAGCTTCCAGCGTACCATCAACGCCATCTCCATAGCCTCCAGGGAAAAGCATCTCCGTTTCGATGTCGTCACCTGCGTCAACCGCCGCACCATCGGCCAGCTCCAGGCGATCCACGACCTGCTCGTCAGCCTCGGCTGCCCGCAGTGGCGCCTGTTCACTATCATCCCCATCGGCCGCGCAGCCGAGGACCCGGATATGCAGCTCACCGACGCTGAATTCCGCCAGCTGATGGAGTTCATAAAGGCCAAAAGAGCCGTGCAGAACCCTCCGATGAACGTCACCTTCAGCTGCGAGGGCTATCTGGGCCAATACGAACTTGCCGTCCGCCAGAATCCGTATTTCTGCCACGCCGGCGTCAATATCGCCTCCGTGCTCATTGACGGCCGCATCTGCGCCTGCCCTAACGTCGACCGCGACCGCTTCTCACAGGGCAATATCTATGAGGACAGTCTGTACGAAGTCTGGAACACCCGTTTCCAGCCTTTCCGCGACCGCAGCTGGGCCCGTTCCGGCCAATGCGCCGGCTGTCCTGTCTTCTCCCGCTGCCTGGGCAACGGCATGCACAACTGGCACGGTGACAGCAGGGAAGTGCTCACCTGTCACTTTAAACGCACACTTTAGAGGTAAATCCGTTCATAATTGCTAAATTCGCAGTCCGATCTGGCAAATTATGAAATTCAACAGCATTCTGATTGTTCTTCCGATATTGACGGTCCTGATGTTCGACCTCGGACTGTCGCTCAAACCCTCCGATTTCGTTGACATCTTCAAGAAGCCGAAGGCTATGGTGGCGGGTCTGGTGGGGCAGCTGGTGGTATTGCCATTGATTGCGCTGGGCATCGGTTCAGCGCTGGGGCTGCCGACGGAGTATTTCATTGGCCTTATGCTGATTGCGTGCTGTCCGGGCGGGTCTTCGAGCAACGTCTTCTCCAAGCTGGCGAAGGGCGACGTGGCGCTTTCAGTGTCTCTGACGGCGTTCAGTTCCGTCATTACGCTCTTCACGCTTCCTGTGATAATGCAGATGACCACGGTTCATCTGGGGGAGGAGGTCGGAATCACGCTTCCAGTAGGCAACCTTCTGAAACAGAACCTTTTCACCATGCTTTTGCCGATTGTCATCGGCATCCTGGTCAGGGTTTTCTTCGAGAACGCGGCGCTTAGGGTCGACCGTGTCCTGTCCAAGTGTGCTTTTCCTGCGCTGATGCTGCTGGCGGGCATTTTCTTTGTCCAGAACAAGGATGCCATCATCGACAATTTCGGAACTCTGGGACTCTCCGCCTGTATTCTGATCATGGTTTCGATAGGCGCTGCCGCCCTCATCAGTCTGGTTCTGCGTTTGAAGAGGACCGAGAAGCGCACCATTGTAATCGAGGTGGGGATGCAGAACGCCGCCCAGGCAATAGCTGTCGCTACCAGCCCGTTCGTTTTCAACAGCGCCGCCATCGCCACTCCGGCGATCATCTATGCGCTCGTGATGAACGTGGTGCTGCTGACCTATGTCGCTGTGATTGCAAAGAAATGATTCATATATGGAACCGGAACTGATAAACCTTGCAGACTGGACGCTTGCCGGAGAAGGCGACAACGGTCAGTCATACTACCACAAGTCGGATGACAGCCTTATCTTGAAGCTCAACAGGGGAGATATGCCCCGGGAAAGGGCGGAAAAGGAGTTCACGCTTTCCAAGGCTGTCTATGACTCGGGGATTCCGTGCCCTCAGGTTTTCGAATTTGTGACTGACGGGACGCGGCTGGGAGTAATAGGGCAGAGGATAAAGGACAAGAAATCATATGTGCGCATGATCGCGGATGATAAGTCCCTTATGGAGCCTTTGGCGAAGGAATTCGCTGCCCGGTCAAAGGCTTTCCATTCTGTGCAGTGCGATACGGCCGTCATTCAGAGCTTCAAGGAGAAGGCCAGGTCGCTGTATGGATCCGCTGTCGGTCTGACTGCGGAAGCGAAGGAGGTTCTGTTCTCGTATCTGGACGATATGGATGATGCCACCACTGCGGTTCACGGAGATTTCCAGCCTGGCAATATCATACGCTCCGAAGGCAGGGACTATTGGATAGACCTTGGGGACTTTACGTACGGAGATCCGGATATCGATATGGCTTCCTTGCTGATGCTTGCAAGATATACTCCTGCCGGAGTGGTCAAGTATCTGTTCCATTTAAGCAAGAAGGAGATGAAACGTTTCGTTGAGATATATGGCGCGGAGTATTACGGCAGCAAGTGGCACAGCAAGGAGCTTGACGAGAAACTCAACAAGGCTCTTTGCCTGAGGATGGGATTATCGATCTCCAACAGGCCGAAATCCTCCTTCATGTTTATGCCTTTCATTCTGGGCCGGAAGTTCAAGGCTGATTTCATCGCCCGGCTTTGTGACCTGCTGCTTTCAGAGAAAGTCTACAATTTCTTAAGCCGCAGGGCGGCAAAGGGGCAATATTAATATCCCTGTCGATAGGTAGTGGCCTATTGTCCTGATAATCAGTGAGAAGATGGTTTGCCTACCTCCTTTTTGAGAGACAGACATAGACTTAATTTGTTGATAATCATGTGACTGAGTGGAGATCTGCCGCCGGCAGAATCCGGGCACAAAGTGAAGGCGGAACGTGCCCGGATGAGGGATGAATGGGAAAATCCGGATAAAGGATCGGGAAATAATCAAGAAATTTGAACGCATATTGTATTATTTTATGATCAATGTGTGTACCATAGGCAATAGTACCAGCAGCAACCATCCTCAAAGCCGAATGTTTCTCCACTGTCCATATAGCCTTTCCACCCATCTTGCGCAACAAAAAAATCCCTACGGCCGAAACCATAGGGATTATCATATCTATATGTAAATGAATTACATAGCCTGAGCGACTGCAACGGCGATAGCAACTGAAGCTCCTACCATAGGGTTGTTGCCCATTCCGAGGAAGCCCATCATCTCGACGTGTGCAGGAACGGAAGATGAACCTGCGAACTGAGCGTCACTGTGCATACGTCCGAGGGTGTCGGTCATGCCGTAGCTTGCCGGACCGGCCGCCATGTTGTCCGGGTGGAGGGTACGTCCGGTACCGCCGCCTGAAGCTACTGAGAAGTAAGGCTTGCCTGCGAGGACACGCTCCTTCTTGTAGGTACCTGCAACCGGATGCTGGAAACGGGTAGGGTTGGTGGAGTTTCCGGTGATGGAAACGTCAACATCCTCCTTCCACATGATGGCTACGCCTTCGCGTACGTCGTTTGCACCGTAGCAGCGGACACCACCGCGTACACCGTCTGAGTACTTGGTCTCATTGACGACCTTGACCTCACCGGTATAGTAGTCGAAATCTGTCTCTACATATGTGAAACCGTTGATGCGGCTGATGATCTTAGCAGCGTCCTTTCCGAGACCGTTGAGGATAACGCGGAGAGGTTTCTGGCGGACCTTGTTTGCCATTTCAGCGATCTTGATAGCGCCTTCGGCTGCAGCGTATGACTCGTGGCCTGCAAGGAAAGCGAAGCAGCCTGTCTCCTCGCGGAGAAGCCTTGCTGCGAGGTTTCCGTGTCCGAGACCTACCTTGCGGTCGTCTGCCACTGAACCGGGGATGCAGAATGCCTGGAGACCTTCGCCGATAGCCTCGGCTGCGTCAGCTGCGTTCTTGCAACCTTTCTTGATAGCGATGGCTGCACCGACTACATAAGCCCACTTTGCATTCTCAAAGCAGATCTTCTGTGTGTCTTCGCACATCTTGTAAGGATCGAGACCCTTGGCGTCACAGATAGCCTTGGCCTCGTCGATGTCCTTGATACCGTATTTGTTGAGAGCTGCATTGATCTGATCAATGCGACGCTCGTAGCTTTCGAAAAGTGCCATAGTCTCTTACTCTTTACGTGGGTCAATATATTTAACTGCATCCTTGAAGCGGCCGTATGTGCCCTTTGCCTTCTCGATGGCCTCAGGACCGGTAGCACCGCCCTTGAGAGCGTCCATGAGCTTGCCGAGGTTCACGAACTCGTAGCCGATGACCTCGTCGTTAGCGTCGAGGGCCATCTTTGTGCAGTAACCTTCTGTCATTTCGAGGTAGCGGGAACCCTTGGCCTTTGTACCGTACATTGTACCTACCTGGCTGCGGAGGTTCTTGCCGAGGTCCTCGAGTGATCCGCCGATAGGGAGACCGCCCTCAGAGAAAGCGGACTGTGTGCGGCCGTAAACGATCTGGAGGAAGAGCTCGCGCATAGCGGTGTTGATGGCATCGCATACGAGGTCGGTGTTGAGGGCCTCGAGGAGGGTCTTGCCAGGGAGGATCTCTGAAGCCATAGCTGCAGAGTGGGTCATACCTGAGCAGCCGAGGGTCTCTACGAGAGCCTCTTCGATGATGCCGTCCTTAACGTTGAGGGTAAGCTTGCAGCAACCCTGCTGAGGAGCGCACCAGCCGATACCGTGGGTAAGACCGGAGATGTCCTTGATTTCTTTTGCATGCACCCATTTTCCTTCCTCAGGAATAGGAGCGTTTGCGTGGTTGGCGCCTTTTGCTACGCAGCACATCTGCTGCACTTCTTTTGTGTAAATCATAGCGAATATTAAAAATATCTGATAATAAATTTGTTCTGTTTAAATCATACAAAGATATTGTTTTTTCGTGAATTTACGAAATTTCTGCGGCCCGATTGATTTCCTCCATCCTTTCGTCCGTCAGCTCGTACTTGCCGATGATGAACATAGCCACGAACAGCAGCGCCGCCGGGATCAGCGTCACGAGCCACAGGATGCCCTCCATTGCCAGTGGAGTCTGCGCCGGCGCGTTCGACTGGAACCCCACCCAGGCCAGCACCAGCCCCGGAACCGCACCGCCCAGCGCCATTCCCGCTTTCATGAAGATGCATATCAATGCATTCACGATGCCCGCTACGCGGCGACCGGTAACGTGCTCGCCGTAGGAGACGACCTCCGGGACGAGTGCCCACATATAGCCGGTCGCCACCAGGATGCCCGTGCTCTTGATGAACTGCACCACGCACAGTACCCAGAAATGGTTCAATACCCTCGGTGTCCTGACGCACACGTACATGGCCGCCATCGCGGCAATGGCGATGCCTAGGAACAGCTTGAACATCCGGTTCTTGCCCAGACGCTTCTTCATCGCCGGCACCAGCGGCATGAAGATGAACGCCGGGATGGTGCCCAGCCACATGAAAGCGGTTGTCATGAACGGCGTCGCGCCGATGCTGTAGGTCATGAAGTAGGAGTCGGCGGCGTTGCTGATGCTCATCGTGATGAACGCGACGATGAAGAAGAGCGAGAGCACGCGCAGCGGCCTGTTGTGCACGAGCTCCATCCAGAGGTCCTTGACCTTCACGCTCTCGGCCGAAGTCTTTGTTACGTCAATGCGCTCGCGGCTGGTGGCGAAGGTGAATATCAGGAGCGACAATCCGATAGCCGCGAATACCGTCATCGAGCAGAACCAGCCCCTGGCGGGGTCGGCGAACAGCGCGACGAGGAGGGGGAGGGTCTTGACAATGAGGCCGGCGGCATTGGCCATGAACATCCTGACGCTGGTCAGGATGGTGATTTCCTGGGTGTCGCGGGTGAGGGAGGCTCCGAGCGCGCCGTAGGGCACGTTGATGAAGGTGAAGCACATGCTAAGGCCGACATAGGTGATGTAGGCGTAGAGGAGCGAGCCGCTGAAGCCGTTCCAGAAGCAGAGGGAGGCGAATGCGGCGAGCGGCAGGCCCGCCAGGATGATCCAGGAGCGGTACTTGCCCCATCGCGGGCTGGACTTGTCGACGAGCACGCCGACCATCGGGTCCCAGATCACGTCAATAATCCTGACGACCAGGAACATCACTGCTGCGACCTCGGGTCTGAGGCCATATACGTCAGTGTAGAAGATCAGGAGCCATATGCTGACAGTCTGATATATCAGGTTCTGCGCAAGGTCGCCCGAGCAGTATCCTATTCGCTCGAACCACGACAGCTTGAAGCACTCGTTCTTTGGGGACACACCGTTTGCCATATATTCCGTTTTATTCCCCGCAATTTAACAAATTCTTCCGACAATTGCTTACTATTTCCTCCTTCTTCCTTTGGTGGCTCTTCCTTCCATCCTCCATAGAATACCACTTTCCTTTACTTGTTTTTTTTGCTCATTGCCTTCCTTTCTCCATTGAAATCAGCTTCTCCCTTGAAGACGGTTGGTGATAGATGTGTGCTTATCTTTTTGAGTGTTAACAATATAAGCTATTGTCTGCTGCCCAAATAGAAGGTAGTTAATGGCTTATGTCGCTAAATGTCAATTGATTGACCGATTGTCTGTCTCCGGGCATGGTGGGTGTGAGATTCGGTGGGAAATCTCCTTTTCCCCTTCATTCTCTCTGGAAATCTTTCGTACCGTGGAAAATTTAGTCGATAGGTTTGTGCTTATCTTTTTGATTGTTAACAATATAAGCTATTGTCTGCTGCCCAAATAGATGGCAGTTAATGATTTATTTTGCTGAATATCAGTTAAATGATTGATTGTCTGTCTCCGGGCATGGTGGGTGTGAGATTCGGGGGAAATGTGTTAACTTTGCACTGAAGATAGAGATTGAATATACTGGAGATAGTGACTGAATATGTTGGAGATAGTGACTGATATACTGGAGATAGTGACTGAATGTGTTGGAGATAGCTATTAATCATATTGAAGGTAGCGATTGATTGTGCATAGGAAAAACGACTGATTATGGATACGGGATTGCTGAAATATGATTTCGGTGGGGGAGTGGAGGCGTTCTCTACGATGAGGGATGCCGAGCTGCCTTATTTCGTGGTCACGGGCCATCAGGTGCACGGGACTGCGATAGCCGAAGTCCGTGACCCGGGGACGGGGCGCGAGGCGCTGGAAGGCTATGACGCCCTGGTCACGGACGTCAGGGGCTGCGCCATAGGCGTGCGCACCGCGGACTGCATCCCGGTGCTCCTCCACGACCCGGCCCATCACGCCGTTGCAGCCATCCATTCAGGATGGAAGGGCACTCTGAACCGTATCTCCCAGAAGACGATATTCTACATGCAGTCACTCTACGGCACCCGTCCCGAGGACCTTCGCGCGGTCATCGGCCCGGGCATCTGCCGCCACTGCTTCCAGGTCGGCGACGAAGTCGTAGGCTATTTCAAGGGCAACGGCATCGACATAGACCCCATCTACTCCTGGGACGGCCCGAAAGGGGAGAATATGAAAGGAGGCCACCACCTTGACCTCATCGGGGAGAACCGTATCCTTCTGATCGAAAGCGGCGTTCCCGCCGCCAATATCCACGTCTCCGGCATCTGTACCTACGAGGACGGCCGCTTCTTCTCGGCCCGCCGCGAAGGGGCCGCCTGCGGCCGTATCATCAATGCCATAAAGCTCCTATGACACCATCGGTCATTGCTGTCCTCCTTCTCTTTGCCTTCGGGGCGAGCTTTACGCAGAGGGTCACCGGTTTCGGGTTCGGCATCTACATAATGACGGTGCTGCCGTTCCTGATGCCGTCCTATGCCGAGGCAACGGCGCTTTCGGGCCTGCTGGCGCTGGTGACTGTCGTGGCCTCCGCCTTCCAGCTGTACAAGCATCTCGATTGGCGTAAGCTGTGGATCATTCTGCTGGTTTTCATTGTCATAAGCTTCTTCAGCGTGCTGGCGGTGAAGCAGATTGACAGCCACCTGCTGAAGCGGGTGCTGGGGGTGGTGCTGATATTGGTCAGTATCTATTTCTTCTTTTTCAGCGGGAAGGTCCATCTGCCGCCGTCGGCGCCGGTGCAGCTGGCGATGGGCACGGTCTCAGGTGTGATGGGCGGCTTTTTCGCGATGCAGGGGCCTCCTGCGGTGATTTATTTCCTTTCCTGCACCGAAACCAAGGAGGAGTACCTGGCTCTCGCTTCGATGTATTTCGCCATCGGCAACGCGATGATGACCATCTTCCGCTTCGCCAACGGCTTCATCACTCCCGTTGTCTGCAAGGCCTGGCTCGTCGCCGTTCCGGCCGTCGTCGCCGGCATCTGGGTGGGCACCAAAGTTTCGCGGAGGATGCCGATAGGGCTCCTTCGCAAGGTCGTCTATGCCTTCATGGCTGTCGCCGGGGTCCTGGCAATCGTTTTCGCCTGATTCCTCTGATATCGGTCTTGTTTTTCTTGTGAATTGGCACGTTTTCCGTCGTAAACGTGCCGGAGGACTAGCTGGCGGAGCTGTCGTCGAGGGAGGCGAGGTCCTTCTTCGCTTTCCTGAGGGATAGGATGCTGAGGAGGATGAGCAGTATGCTGACAGCGATGACTATCCAGCTGAATGTCTTGTGCAGCTTTTCGCTGAACAGGTCGATGAGGATGAGGACCAGGATGGCGGACCATCCGACTATGCGCAGGATTGCGGTTGTCTTCTGTTTCTTTATCAGTTCTTTTGCTTCCATGGTGTGAATGTTTTGAGCTTTACAAATATAGGGTTATATTTGTATAAACCACATAATGATATGAAAAAGACTGTATTGCTCGCACTGTCCCTCCTTATGTGTATCTTCAACGCAAGGGCGGTGGACCTCACTGAAACAACCATAGTCTATAACCCGAAGGATGATGCTCTGGTGGCTCATATGGCCGGAGTGCTGGCAGATGACATCGAACGCGTCACCGGTGTCAGACCAGGAACAGGTACGTCCGGCGGCCCGAAAGTCGTCCTCGCCACAGTCAGACACTCGAAACGCCATCCTGAACTCAAAGGGGAGTGGGAACGTTACGCCATCGACACTGAGGGGGAAACGGTCTATGTAACCGGTTCCGACCCGCGTGGCCTGGCCTATGGGGTCCTCCATATCAGCGAGGCCATGGGTGTGAATCCATGGTACTGGTTCGCCGATGTCGTCGGGACCTTCAGGCCCGATGTGGCCAGGTGCTATACCGAAAACTTCGTAAGCAGGCCCCCTTCCGTGAAATATCGCGGGTTCTTCATAAATGACGAGGACTGGGGTCTCAAGGTCTGGGCGTCAGAGAATTATGAGAAGGACTTGGGCGACATCGGGCCGAAGACCTACGACCGTGTCTGCGAACTCATCCTGAGGCTCAAGGGCAATATGCTGGCCCCGGCCATGCATTCCTGCACCGGGGCCTTTTACAGCCACCCCGAGAGCCAGGAGGTGGCTGCCAAGTGGGGCATAATGATCACCACCAGCCACTGCGAGCCGCTCCTTTTCAATAACGCAGCCCCCTCCGAGTGGGACAAGGCCCGCGACGGAGAGTGGAACTACGAGACTAACAGCTCCGCGATGCTCGCCAAGCTCGACGCCCGCATAAGGGACACCAGAGCTTATGACAATATCTACACGACGGGCCTGCGCGGCCTTCATGACGAGGCCATGAAGGGCAGCACCGACCCGTCGGACCGTGCCCGTACGCTGGAGAAGGTCTTCGCCCGGCAGCGTGCCATCCTTACCCGGTACAAGAAGCGCAGGGCCTCTGACATCCCTCAGATATTCGTTCCGTACAAAGAGACTCTCGATATCTACGACGCGGGGCTGAAGGTGCCGGATGATATCACCATTGTATGGCCCGATGACAACTACGGCTATATGAAGCGTGTCTCCAATGATGCCGAGCAGGCGCGCAGCGGTGGAAGCGGCGTCTATTACCACCTCAGCTACTGCGGTGTCCCTCACGACAACCTCTGGATATCCACCACCGCCCCTATGCTGATGTACGAGGAACTCCTGAAGGCGTACAATGCCGGCGCCGACCGCTACTGGCTTCTTAATATCGGTGACATCAAGCCTATGGAAATCGAGACCCAGATGTTCTTCGACATGGCCTGGGACTTCTCCTCCTTCTCTTATGACAATGCCAATGCCTGCCAGGCCCGCTGGCTTGCCTCTGTTTTCGGAGATAGCTTCCAGGATGACTTCCAGTACATCCTGGACAATTACTACAGGCTTGCGTGGGACCGCAAACCGGAGTTTATGGGCTATGAGATGGAATGGGACAGCCCTGAGTATTCAAGGCTTTACGATACTGACTTCTCCTTCGGGGACGGCTCCGCACAGAAACGTCTCGTTGATTACCAGGACATTTGTTTTGCGTATGAGGTGCTTGAGTCGTCCGTTGCTCCCGCCCTCCGCCCGGCCCTTTTCGAGATGCTCGGTTATTCAGTCCTCTCTGCATACCAGATGAACAGGAAATTCCTCTATGCGCAGGCAAATCACGAGACGGGTTCGAATACTTATAAGCGTATGTCCATCGATGCCGATTCGGAAATAGAGAAGCTTCTTGACAGATACAATACACTCCTGGACGGAAAATGGAACGGTATGATGTCCGAAGTATGTCCGGGATACACCGCGCTGTACCATCTTATGCCTGAGTTCGTCGAAGAACCGACCGACCGTTTCCGCCTTCCGGATAATCAGAGGCATCCTTCATTCTTCCATAAGGTGGACCTGGCGTCACTGGAGCCTGCCGCGCCGTTCCGTATGCTCGAAGGCATCGGAACGGACTGGAAGGCGCTGCAGATGGGGGATCCGCTGGATTCCGGAGCGTGTGGCGACATTGACATTGTCCTGGATGCGCAGGATGTGGCGGGAGACTCGCTGACGGTGTGCATCTCCGTGGTGCCGCTGTGGCCGGTCGCGACCGATCGAAGCAATCGCTTCGCGGTCAGCTTCGACGGTGGCGCCCCGGTAGTGTGCGAGAACCTTTTCGAGGAGTGGGGGCGCGAGTGGAAGATCCAGGTGCTCGAAAACCGCAAGGACTTCGTCCTGACTTTTCCTGTGGACAGATCGCTCGAAGAGCATAGGCTGACCCTCTCCATCGTCGATCCCGGCCAGATAGTCCAGAGCATTACCTTCGAATAGGACGAAGGACGGACAAATCAAAAAAGCCTCCTGGAAAAGGAGGCTTTCTGAGGCGCCTAGCGGAGTCGAACCGCTCTAACTGGTTTTGCAGACCAGTGACTAAACCGCTCATCCAAGACGCCGTTTGGGATTACAAATGTAGCCATTATTTTTGGATTTCCAAACGATAAAACGTAATTTTGTGCATCACGGTTAGTAGAATGCATTATGTCCAGTATAAGAGAAAGAGCGCTTAAGGAATCCCACAAGCACGAAGCGGCAAGATATTTCGTGGATGAACGTCCGGTGTCATCCTATTTCGGTCAGAACGTCCTTGACATCGACAAGATGTCCAAGTATATGTCCAACAAGGCCTACAAGGCCGTCCTCGCCGCGGTCAGGGAAGGCGCCAAGCTCGACCTGAGCGCCGCCGACGAGATCGCCGAAGGCATGAAGACCTGGGCGATGGAGAAGGGCGCGACCCATTACACCCATCTCTTCCAGCCTCTGACCGACGCCACCGCAGAAAAGCACGAAGCCTTCATACACGAGAAGAACGGCCGCGCCTTCGAGAAATTCGGCGGCAGCACCCTCGTGCAGCAGGAACCGGACGCCTCCAGCTTCCCTAACGGAGGCCTGAGGAACTCCTTCGAGGCCCGCGGCTACTCCGCCTGGGACCCTTCATCACCGGTGTTCGTTCTTGACGGCACCCTCTGCATCCCGTCGGTCTTCGTCTCCTACACCGGCGAAGCCCTGGACACCAAAGTCCCTAACCTAAAATCCCTCAGGGCCCTGGACAATGCCGCCACGAAGGTGGCCAGACTCTTCGACCCCGATACGAACAGCGTCAGCGTGAACCTCGGCCTCGAGCAGGAGTACTTCCTCGTCGACGAGTCCCTCTACAACGCCCGCCCTGACCTGATGATGTGCGGCCGCACGGTCATAGGTCACGCCGCCGCCAAGGACCAGCAGCTCGGAGACCACTACTTCGGCGCCATCCCTTCACGCGTCAGCGCCTTCATGAAGGACTTCGAGACCGAAGCCTACAAGCTCGGCATCCTTCTGAAAACCAGGCACAACGAGTGCGCCCCGAACCAGTTCGAGTGCGCCCCTCTTTTCTGCGAAGCCACAAAGGCCATCGACCAGAACATGATGCTGATGATCCTGATGCAGAAAGTCGCCGAGCGCCACCACCTGAAGGTCGTCTTCCATGAGAAGCCTTTCGACGGGGTCAACGGATCCGGCAAGCACTGCAACTGGTCCATGACCACCGACACCGGAGTGAACCTCCTTTCCCCGGGCCGCACCCCGACCAGGAACCTCCGTTTCCTCACCTTCTTCGCCTCCGTAATCAGGGGCATCAACCGCCATCATTACCTTCTGATGAGCAGCATCGCCTCGCTGAACAATTCCTACCGCCTCGGCGGCAACGAAGCTCCGCCGGCAGTAGCCTCAGTCTTCTCCGGAACCACCCTCTACGGCATCTACCGCGCCATCATCGAGATGAAGGAACCTGACGAGAAGTCCGCCCTCGAGGCCATCAGCATCGTCAATTCCATCCCTGAAATACAACCGGACAACACCGACCGCAACCGCACCTCGCCGTTCGCCTTCACCGGCAACCGCTTCGAGTTCCGCGCAGTGGGCGCATCACAGAACGCCAGCCGCGCCACTTTCGTGATCAATGCCATCGTCGCCGAGAGCCTGAACGACTTCTACGACGAAGTCGCCGCCCTCGAGAGCAAGGGTGAGGACCGCACCCAGGCGGTCGTCACCACCATCCGCAAGTTCTTCAAGGAAGCCGAGCCTATCATGTTCGAGGGCAACGGCTACAGCCGCGAATGGGAGGCTGAGTCCGCCGCCCGCGGCCTGAGGGCCATCCGCAACGTCCCGGAGGCCTACGAAGTGTTCGAGGAGCAGCAGACCGTCGACCTGTTCGGCAAGCTCGGCATACTCAACGAGGACGAGCTGAAGGCAAGGTTCGAGGTCTTCAACGAAACCTATGTCAAGAAACTCCAGATAGAGGCCCGCGTGGCCGGCGACATCTGCACGAACCACGTCATCCCGGCAGCCATCAAATACCAGAACACCATCATCGACAACGTCCGCGGAATGAAGGAACTCTTCGGCGCGGACTATGCCCAGTACTGCAGCGAGGCGCTCGAAGCGCTCAAGAGCATCTCCACCTATGTCAATGAAATCTCACAGGATGTCCGTGAGCTCGTCGACCGCCGTGCCGAAGCGAACCGCATCGAGGACATACACCGGAGGGCTCTCGAATATTCGCACAGCGTGAAGGATATGATGGACAAGGTCCGCACTAGCGCCGATCACCTCGAAATGCTGGTGGACGACGAACTCTGGCCTCTGCCGAAATACCGCGAACTGCTCTTCTTCTAATATAAATGTCCCTATGCAAGCAAAGAAAATCGATCTGAATGATTTCCGCCGTTCCGGAGAAGGAGCGAACGGAGCCAGCTACGACTGCATCTCCAATCCCGAGATGATGGTCAAGCTTTATAATGCCGACTATCCAGTGGATACCATCTTCACCGAGCAGGAAGTAGCCGCCAAGGTCTATTCTCTGGGCGTCCCTTCACCTATGCCGGGTGAGCTCGTGACTGACGGCGAACGGTATGGAATCATGTTCCGCAGAGTGGCGGGGAAGCGTTCCTTCGCCCGTGCGTTCGCTGACGAGCCTGAACGCGTGGAGGAATACTCCCGCGAGTTTGCGCGTCTGTGCAAGCGACTTCACAATACAGAATGCCCGAGGGGGATGTTCCCTGAGGCGAAGGATCAGTTCCGCACCCTTCTGAAGGCCGACAAGGTTTTCTCCGACAGCGAGAAGAAGGTGGTGGACGATTTCATCGCCAATGCCCCTGACTGCAGCACTGCCCTTCACGGTGACATGCATTTCGGCAATGCCCTGACCACACTTCCGCTCGGAGCGCCGAAGAACACCCCTCACGATGTGTTCTTCATCGATCTGGGATATTTCGCAAGGGGATGCCCTCTGTTCGATATGGGAATGATGATGAACATCTGCCTCACCGCGGACGAGGAGTTCCGCCAGCACGACTTCCATGTGCCGGGAGAGCTCACGAAGGAAGTGTGGAAGTACTTCGTGGACGAATACTTCTTCGGCCCGGACAAGACCGCGGAAAGGATGTTCGGGCCGGGTCAGACGTTCGACTCCGTCAACGCCGCCATCAAGCCATATATGGGCTTGAAGCTCCTTCTGGTGGAGTTCAATATCGGATTCATGCCGGACAACTACGTGCCTCTGGTGCGCAGCATATTCGGCTTTGAGTAATGGATGGGAATAACTGGTAATCGATTGAATATATGAAAAAGTCCGTTCTGACACTTGTCTGCGCTGCCGTCCTTTCGGCCGGTGCATCCGCGCAGAATCCCTATCTCCCGATGTGGGAGTACATTCCTGACGGGGAACCTTACGTTTTCGAGGACCCAGACTGTCCCGGTAAGTACAGGGTTTATATCTATGGCTCCCACGACGATCTGATCGATACATACTGCGGCCGTGACCAGGTGGTCTGGTCCGCTCCCGTGGAGGACCTGTCCGCCTGGCGCTATGACGGTGTCATCTTCACTTCCGTGACTGATGCGAACGGTCAGTTTCTCAATCCGGAAGGCATCGGAGACGTCCTCTATGCCCCTGACGTAGCAGTGAAGACCGGCGCCGACGGAAAGAAGAAATATTATCTCTACCCGAACAACCAGTCCGCTGGAAGAAACGGCCAGATAGCCGTGAGCGACCGCCCGGACGGCCCTTTCAAGGTCTGCAATTGGTCGAAGACCAATCCTCGGCTCACCGATGGCGTTCTCGCTTTCGATCCTGGCGTCTTCGTGGATGATGACGGAAGGGTTTACGGCTACTGGGGCTTTGAGAAGTCATACGGCGCCGAGCTCGATCCCGAGACCATGGCCACTGTGAAGCCGGGCACTGAGATTGTCACGGATATGGTGTCCAACTGGTATCAGGAAGGGGACTTCCGCTTCTTCGAGGCTTCCTCCATCAGGAAGATCGAGGACAAGTATGTCCTCGTTTTCTCGCGCAAGACCGGTGACGGCGAGTTCGGCCTCCCTGTCTCCAACTATACTCTGGCCTATGCTTACAGCGACCATCCGCTCGGCCCTTGGACCTACGGAGGAACGCTCGTGGACTGCCGCGCCCGCGACAAGGACGACAATGGCAATACCGTCATGACCGCAGTCCCTTATGGCAATACCCACGGCTCCATCTGTGAAATCAACGGTCAGTGGTGGTGCTTCTACCACCGTCAGACCGGTCTCGATCAGTTCTCCCGTCAGGCGATGGTCGCCCCTGTCACCGTTTCCGTCGAGAAGGGACCCGGAGGAAAGGTCATCATCTCCGAGGCGGAGTACAATTCCGAAGGCTTCTGCACCGAAGGCCTGAACCCTCTCAACAAGTCCGCCGCCGGCTGGGCCTGCTGGTTCAAATATCCAAAGGGCAGTTCCGAGAAATTTCCCGACTTCTGGTTCAGCGGTTCATACGTGAAGTCTACACGCTTGAATCTCAATTCCTTCGAGGGACCGTTCAATCTCAAGCAGCCGTATTGTCCTGTAGTCAACAATACTTCAGGCTCTATCGTGGGATACAAGTATTTCAATTTCGATGCTCTCGGAAAGTGCGCTTCCTCACGCCTGGTGATGCACATTAGGCCTGAAGGCGTGAACGGCAGCATCAGAGTCCTCGTCGGAGGCCCTGATACAGCCCACGGCGGCAAGGTGGTCGCTACAGCTGTGGTACTTGCTTCCGACCCGCAGGAGATCCAGGAGGTGAGCGTCATGACCGAAGGCCTGGCCGGAATCTCCGGCAAGCAGCCTCTCTTCTTCTCATTCGCCTCCACGGATGAGGACAGGTCCATCTGCGAGCTCCACGACTTCCAGTTCGTCATCGACTAGTCCGCTTCTCTGTCCATCCGGCACGGTGATCCTGTGTGGGGCGGGAAATTGAAATTTGTGATATCAGGGAATTAACAACTCCGTTAGTATTCCGTCAACTATAAAGAAACAGCCTTCTCGGGCTGCTTCTTTTTTTCTACTTGACCAAATACTATAACTATGAAAAAGATCGAAAGGACATTGATGACCGCATGCTGCCTTCTGTTTGCTCTGGGCAGCCTCTGCTATGCGCAGGGAACAAGGACAATCGAGGGAACCGTGGAGGACGGATCGGATGGTTCACGGCTTGAATTCGCCACTGTGGTGCTTTCCACGGGCGATTCCACCATAGTCGCAGGTGCTATGACGGATGAGCAGGGACGGTTCGAGATAAAGGCCCAGCCGGGAAGTTACATCCTCTCGGTAGCTATGATAGGCTATAAGGAATACACTTCTCCCGTTGATCTGTCACAGAACCTCAATGCGGGCAGGATAGTGCTCGTCCAGGACCAGTATACGCTGGGTGAGGCAGTGGTGCAGGCGCAGCTGCCGAGGACGGAGCTCAAAGGGGACGCAGTGGTCACAAATGTCACCGGATCGGTGCTCGAGCATGCCGGGAACGCGCAGGACCTTATGTCCAAGGTTCCCGGCATGATTCAGCGCGACGGCAAGCTTGAAGTCATTGGCAGGGGAGAGCCGGTGTATTACATAAACGGGCGCAGGGTGCTCGACCCTGACGAACTCCGCAGCCTTATGTCTGAAGAGGTCCGCTCGATCGAGGTGGTGAACAATCCCGGTGCGGCATACGGCGCGGAGATCAAGTCCGTGGTACGTATCAAGACCATAAGGCGTCAGGGCGAAGGCTTTGGCTTTGCCCTGACGAGCCAGGCGAAGCAGCACCTGACCTGCAAGGACTTCGATCCGTCGTGGTCGGTACTTGACCTGAACTATAGGAAAGGCAATGTCGACTTCATCGGCAAGCTGCTTTATTTTGACAGCCACGGGTATCAGTACGCCGACATCTTCGAGACATCATTTGCAGCCGGGAACCTGTATGACCAGACGGGCAAGCTTGCCGTAAGGCAGCATGCCGGCGGAACCAATTCGGTCCTGGGAGTGAACTGGCAGATAAACGGGGACCATTCGGTGGGATTGCAGGTGCAGTACAACAATACGCTCTTCGGAAACTATAAGGAAGTGGTCGATGAAGATGTGTTCATGAACAAGGCCCACATCGACCATCTGGTGTCTGAGAACCATACGGATATGGTCAAGGACGGCGGATGGCTGGGCAACATCTACTATAGCGGAAAGGTGGACAAGCTTGAGATAGAGTTCAATACGGACTTCCAGACCAATGCTGAATACAATGCGAGCAGGATTGACGAGTCCAGCACTGTGGATCCCCGCAGCATTGAGAGCAGCGTCGACAACCGCTATGGCATCCTGGCGAGCAAAATTGTTTTCCAATACCCTGTATGGAAGGGCCGGCTGCAGGCTGGAGCCGAGGAATCTTATGTGAATACCAGACAGAAGCACAGGATAACGTTCGAGGAGATCGCCCCTTCCGAGTCCGAACTCAGGGAGAACAACATCGCGGGTTTTGCCGAGTACTTCCTTCCATTGAAGATAGGACAGCTGAGCGCCGGTGTGCGCTATGAGCACGTGGACTATGAATACGATGACATCGCGGGTACGGATGACCTGAAACGCAAGCAGGACAACTGGTTCCCTTCAGCATCGTTCTCTACAAAGGTCGGCAAGGTGGCATTGAGCGCCAGCGTTTCCGGCAAGACGCAGCGCCCGGGCTTCTGGAAGCTCTCGAACGAGATGCAGTATCACAGCCGTTTCACATACCAGACAGGCGACCCTAAGCTCAAGAATGAGAAGTATATCGACGCTGCCCTCAATGCAAACTGGAAATGGCTGACATTCAGCGCCTCTTATGAGAATATCAAGGATGCTATAGAACAGATCGGACACCCTTATGGTGACGACGGCATCACATTGCTGACTTATGAGAATCTGAATGCACCGATCAATATCTATAGCGCATATGTGACTGCCACGCCAACGGTGGGCTGCTGGAGCCCTCAGTATACCGCAGGAGTAAGGAAGCAGTCCTTCAATATCGACGTTGCAGACGGCCGTGAGCCTTCCGGATTCAGGAATGTGGGATATAATACACCGATGTTCATGCTGCAGCTTAACAACGCTTTCCGTTTCAAGAATGACTGGGAGCTGTCGGCCGACTACAAGTTCCAGAGCAGGATGAGCTACGGCTCCGCTGAAATAGTGAGCAGGATGAACGTGCTTGATTTCAGTGTGCAGAAATCTTTCCTCAAGGACAGGGCATTGACCGTCAGGCTGAGCGCCACTGATGTCCTCAACCGCTCACAGGAACACGTGATAGTCGATTATGGCAACTTTTATGTGGACCAGGCCAACGACCACAGGAACCCCGCCATACTGCTACGCGTTTCCTACCATTTCAACACCATCGTCAGCAAGTACAAGGGTACCGGTGCAGGAGACTCGGTCAAAAGCAGGTTATAGGTGGGCCGGTAGAGGAGGGTACTATTTGTTGAATCTTGGGTATTTTTCTGATATTTCTATAGAATATCTGCTGCCATGTTGTTGATACAGTGGATTCGAAGTTTATAAATGACTACCTTTATTCACGATAAATCTCTATAAATTATGAAACGTAATATCAGTCACATCCTTGCCGGACTTTTGATTGCTTGTCTCCCCATTGTATCTTGCACTGAAGTCGATCCCCCTGCTCCGTGCGGACCGTTGCCGAGCGAAAACCAGCTTGCACTCCAGGATATGGAGATGTATGCTTTCCTTCACTATTCCTTGAATACTTACACCGATCAGGAATGGGGATATGGAAATGAAGCCCCGGCCATTTTCAATCCATCCCGGCTTGATGTCCGTCAGTGGGTACAGGTTTGCAAGGATTCCGGTATGAAGGGTATCATCCTTACTGCAAAGCATCACTGCGGTTTCTGCCTCTGGCCGTCCGAGTATACTGATTATTCTGTAAAGAATTCCCCTTGGAAAGACGGGAAGGGCGATATTGTCGGCGAACTGGCCGAAGCCTGCCGCGAAATGGGCCTTAAGTTCGCTGTATATCTTTCCCCGTGGGACAGAAACCACTCTGAATATGGCCGTGATGAATATATTCCGTATTTCCGCAACCAGCTCCGCGAACTTCTTACAAACTACGGTGACATCTATGAGGTTTGGTTCGATGGCGCAAATGGGGGCAACGGATGGTATGGCGGTGCTGACGAAACCCGGACAATCGACAGGACCACATATTATCAATGGCCTGATACATACAGAATGATACGTGAACTGCAGCCTGGAATCTGCATATGGAACGACGGAAGCGACAGGGGTGACCTCAGATGGGTGGGGACGGAGGCCGGTAACATCGGCCAGACCAATTGGAGCCTTCTCTACCATGACGGTGAAGTTCCGTATCATATGCTTCACTATGGCGTTGAGGATGGCGATTCATTTGTGCCCGGAGAGACGAACACCTCCATACGTCCGGGATGGTTCTACCACGATTACGAGAATGACCACGTGAAGAGCCTTTCAAAGCTGATGGAAACATATTACAAGTCTGTAGGCCGTAACAGTACATTGCTCCTTAACTTCCCGATTGACAGGGACGGACTGATCCATCCGGTGGACAGTGCCCGTGGGGTGGCCTTCAAGAAGATGATAGACGAGGTGTTTGCAACGGACCTTGCGCGTGGAGCAAAGGTAACGGCCGGCAATGTCCGCGGCGGCTCCCGAAAATTCGCTGCTTCCAATGTACTTGACGGTAAGCCTGATACTTACTGGGCTACGGATGATGACGTGGTTTCCTCCACCCTCGAGTTCGAATTCGACAGGCCTGTCACATTCAACCGCTTTCTTGTGTCTGAGTATATCCGGCTGGGGCAGAGGGTAAGGAAGTTCTCACTTGAGGCATTAGTGGATGGCGAATGGGTCGCTCTCAAGGATCTCTATGCCGAACCCGGTACGGACGGAATGACCACCATAGGCAGAAAACGTATCATTTGTTTCCCTGCCGTGACCTCAACTGCTCTTCGTTTCAAGATCGATGACAGCAAGGCTTGTCCTCTTATCAGCAGGGTTGCCCTGTATCTGGCTCCTGAACTCACGCCTGACATTCCGGATTCCGGAGAGCTGCATTCGTCCGGGCTCAATATCATAATGGCCGGCAGCAATGACGGACCTTCAAAATCCATAATGATAGATTTGGAGAACAAAAGAACCGTGAAGGGGATACGTTATCTTCCACCACGCAACTGGGGTGATGAAGGCATCATTACGAATTATTCCTTCTGGGCCCAGGTTGAAGGGGAGTGGGTGAAACTCAGTTCCGGTGAATTCTCGAATATCATTAACAATCCTATCTGGCAGACAGTCAATACTGAGTCTGTGGAGACATCCCTTATCAGGCTCGACGGTGAGATCCTGTCAGCGGGGCAGCGCGTACAGTATGCTGACCTGGAAGTCCTTTTTGAGTAACGATAGACGATTATGATGAAACGACTGGTATTTATTGTGTTCATTTTTTTCTGTGCAATGAACATCTCTGCACAGAATCTTTATGTCGGAGTCAACTTCCATCCTCACGATTATGAGTCAATGTCGGAGATTGAGACTCAGATAGGACTCATGAAGGATGCTGGCTTCAATGTGGCCCGTCTGGGGCATCTTGCCTGGGATTCATATGAGCCTTCGGACGGAGAATTCAAGTTCGAGTGGTTCGATGAAGTGATGGACAGGATGTATTCGGCGGGGATAAAGGTTATCCTAGACATACCCGTCCGTCCGGCTCCTATGTGGGTGCATAGAAAATGCCCGGGAACTACCATTGTGACTTTCGAAGGAGACACGCTCCAGCCTCTGCACAGGTACTATAATGATGTCGGGGACCCCGGGTATCAGAAATACGCTGTGCGTCTTGCCACTGAGATGAGCCGGAGATATGCACACCATCCGGCTTTGATGGCATTCGGAATAGACAACGAACTCGGGGACGGCTGCATATCATATTCCAATGATGTCCGTCTGCGTTTCGTTGAATGGCTGAAAAGCAAGTACGGGACTGTCGAAGCATTGAACAGGGCCTGGGCAGGGTGGCGATGGAGCAGACAGGTGAACAGTTTCAGCGACATAGAGCTTCCGGACCTTTCAAGGTCTCTGTATGGGGGGAATGCCGAAAGACAGCTTGATTTCCGCAGATTCCTTTCGGATGAGATTCTGAAGTTCTACACTGAGGTGATTGATTGCGTGAATGCAGAAGCCCCCGGGGTTCCTACATATTCGAATGCCTGGTACTACAGTACAAAGTTCTTCGATTATGCCGAACTGTCATACAATGGCAGAATGACTTACGGAGGCTGTGGATTCTATCCGGGAACAGACCTTGACACTTATTATGGGATGAGGGGTGCTGCATTCGGAATGGCCCGTATCCAGTATGAGCAGACCACTCCTCACTGGTGCAATGAATTTACCTCTATGCAGGCCGCTCCCGGTGCATGCCGGAAACAGGCATATCTGACTCTTATGTATGCAAACCAGATGGTTTGTGGATGGACGATGCAAAGTATGTGGGGTGGGGAGGAACAGTACCTGCAGGGACTGGTGGACTGGGACGGAACCCCGAATTACAAATATTACGAGTACAGGAGAATCGCTGATGAATTCGGCAGGATTTCGGAATGGTTCCCGTACAAACCCGATTATGAGGTGGGGATAGCATTGGATTTTGCAAGCATAGCACTGGGCAGAATGAACGGCTATCCTGCCACTGCTCACGAAAATCAGGCTCAGGCCTGCTTCGATTGGTTCTTTGACAGGAATATGGACGTACGCATCATCGATCCCGTTCGCAGCGGATACGGCTATAAACTTGTGATTCTGCCGGGCGTGACATACCTGTCTGATGAAACTTGCGATAAAATAAGAAAATACATAGAAGACGGCGGCACGGTAATAATGACTTCGCGCAGTTCTATGACCGATGAGTACGGAAAGGTGCTCAAGTGTACTCAGCCGGGTGGCCTGGATGATGTGTTCGGAATCAGGCTCGGCGGGATTCTCAAGACCCGCGATGGCAAAAGTGTCGATGAAATAGAACTCCGTGGCGCTACCCAGGTCGCATCGTGTGATTTTTATGGGAAGTCCATCCCTCTGGTGACGGAGAATGAATACGGGAAAGGCCGTGCCATCTATGTGGGGACCGGTGCCGTGAGTGAGGAAGTATCCAGGGTCATCGACAAGGCTGTAGAAGAACTTGACATTGAACGTGGCCCGGAAGTTCCTGAAAGAGTATCTGCAAGATGGATAGATAAGAAACACCTTCTGCTATTGAACCATAGTTCGGAGCAGAAGATGATCAATATAAAAGGTAAAGGTAGGAGTCTGCTTGACGGAGAAGTCTTCAGAGACTATGTCACCCTTGAGGGTGACGATGCTGATTTCATAGAAATACAATAGTTTTTCTCCGTAGTACGGGGGATAGGAAAGGAGAATGGCAGCAGACTAGAAATTGATAGTCTGCTGCTCTCCGTTATATCTTATTGAGAGACTCTGCAGCTCCTCCGGACTGACTACTCTCAGCGTGACATTCCTTTCAAGGATCATTCCCGGGAAATCACCTTCCCGCTGTCCTATTGTGACGGTTTTTCCGTTTTCATCCCAGTTTACAGGAATCCAGGCGTAAAGGCCTTTTTCGTAATTGTAATTGGTGCCTTCATCCTCATAGTACTTGAATTCAGCGTCCTTTCCTGCAAATATGGTGAATACCAGGTCTTTCTGAGTCTGGGCAGTGCTCTGGACGATTTCACCGCTGGATATGAGGATTTCTCCGGCCTTTGCGAAAACAGGGATGTATTCGAAAGGTGCCTCGGCTGTCATGGTTCTGCCTCCTTCGTAGTATTTATAGTTGTCGTGAATGTCGTACCATCCTCCCTGCGGCAGATAAACCTGACGGTTTCTTGCCTTGTATGTGTATACCGGGCAGACAAGGAGGGCATTGCCGAACATGTATTCGTCGGAAATGCTTTGGGCCAGAGTATCGTCTGTAAAGTCCATGACCAGAGGTCTCATTATGGTGTAGTCGTCGAACCAGGTCCTTGCTGCAAGCGAATAGATGTATGGCATAAGCTCATATCTGGTGTAATCCTGTGCTACGATGGCATTGTATGCCGGATGCCCCTGAGGAGCGATGTTCCAAGGCTCGCGGCATGGGTACTGGCCGTGGGCGCGGTACAGCGGGTTGTATATGCCCCACTGATGCCAGCGGACGTTGAGCTCCCTCCACTCATCCAGATCTTCATTTGCTTTTCCTGTAAACTCGAACAGTCTTTGTGCTGCTGCGTATCTGTTCTCTACGGAGAATCCGCCCACATCCTGGGTCCAGTACGGAATGCCGCTTATGGAGAAGTTCAAGCCTGCACTGATCTGAGTCTTCATATCTTCCCAGCGGGTTCCGATATCTCCGCTCCAGGATGCTGTGGAGTATCTCTGGAGTCCTGCGAAGCCGTTCCTTGTCAGCAGGAACACACGTGTGTCAGGGTCGGTGCTGCGCTGACCGTCGTAGATAGCTTCTGCGTTCATAAGCGCATAGGCATTGAAATACTGAGTGGATGGTCCCAGAGCTGTTGGCCCGCACATCGCTTTCCTGTAGTCCATATCGGTGCAGTCGTGGATGTTAGGTTCACTTGCATCCATCCACCATGCATCGACTCCGAGAGGCAGAAGGTGGTCCTTCATCTGTTGCCAGAACAGCTCTCTTGCGCCTTCTGCATATGCGTCATAGAAGGACTGCTGATATCCCAGCCAGTCTTCAACACTGTCCCTGACGGCTGTCTGGTATATCCATCCTTTGCTGTCAAGCTCTTTGAAATGGTCTGTGCCAGTGTAGAATTTCGGCCATACTGAGATCATGAACCTCGCACCAAGGGAATGAACAGTGTCAATCATTCCCTTAGGGTCAGGGTAGCGTTCGGCGTTGAACTCGTGGCTGCCCCACTGGTCATCGTCCCAGTACTGCCAGTCCTGGACGATGTTGTCGACCGGGATGTGGCGCTCTCGGAACTCCCTGAGGGTGCTTACAAGCTCTTCCTGGGTGGTGTAGCGCTCGCGGCTCTGCCAGTAGCCCATCGCCCATTTCGGCATGATCTGAGCCTTGCCTGTGAGGGTGCGGTAGCCGCTGATGACGCCGTCGATGCTGTCACCCTTGATGAAGTAGTAGTCTATCTGGTCCTGCATCTCACCCCACCAGGACATCTTTGCCTGTTCCTCAGGGGCCACGGGGCTGAGAACCTTCAGTGCACAATAGGACTGGGCTCCGTCAGGCTTCCAGTCGATCCTGATGTGGACTTTCTTTCCAGCGTCCATGTCGGCTGAGAATTTATGGCTGTTAGGATTCCAGGCTGTCCTCCATATTTCTGGGACGACTTCTTCACCGTTGAGATATACTTTCATATATCCGGCGTAATAGAGCAGAAAGTTGAATCTCCCACTGTCGTGTGGCTCTATGTCCCCTTCGAAAGTGATTTCCGATCCCTCATATGGAAAATCCGGTGCGTTCGTCACAACGTCGCATTCCGGCACTCGCAGGAATTCCTGATTGATAGCCGTCTCCCTGCGGACAAGCGTTCCGATACCCTTGCGCATCCTCATCATGTCGGATGGCTCGTAGGTACCTGTCAATGCTCCCTCGACTCCTTCGATATCGTAGAGATTGAACACTTCACCAAGCTGCGAGTATGGTCTGGGGTCGCCCCATCTGCAAAAACTGTAACTGTCCCAAAGGATTCCGTAACGTTTTGTGGAAACAATGAACGGGATGGAAATTTTGGTATTGTACTGATATAGTTCCTCATTCTTACCCTTGTAGTTCCACTCATCGGCCTGCTGCTGGCCCAAACCGTAGAAACCTTCCTCTTCATCGGAGTTGAAAACCTGGCGCACAGTCCATCCTGAAGTTCCGTTAACCTCTATTGGAGTGAACTCTCTCCTGTCCTCCTCAGCAAGCACATTGCCCTCAGCATCGGTAAAACGGACGGCCCCGGTCTTCTTGTTGACCGTTGCGATGACCTCCTTCGTGGAAAGTCCCGCTTCGTCCTTATCCTCATATGTCGAAATATCGGTGAAGCCCGCCTGTTCTATGACAGAAAGCGAACTTTTCTTCGAAAATTTACCGTCAGGTGTGGAGGAGATGCGGATTATTCTTTCATTGACAGCTTCCAAACGTACATAATTGCCGTTTTCTGCCTTTACTATTAGGCCATTGTCAGTTGTCTTTACGGAGCCGCAACTGCAAAATATCAAAGTCAGCGCGGCCAGAGGGAATACTATGTTTTTCATTCAGAACAGTTGTTTGTTTCATATAGAGTAAAAATTCTTTCCATCCGATGCCATTTCTCGTCGGATGTTGCGCCCTGCCGGCATTTCTGGAATTTTGCTACAAGCAGCTCCCATTCCTGCTGGCGAGGCAGGGTGCTCAGCCGTGCAAAGGATTCATCCCAGTCGAAATCTTCCTTCACGTCGACTATCATGAACAAGTGATTGTCGCTTATGTATATGTCCATACGCAGGATTCCGACTTCACGGATCCCGTCCCTGATTTCTTTCCAATGTTTCTCCGGGCTGTGGAGCTCGCGATACTGTTTTATCAGTTCTTCATCTTCAACCAGATCCAATGTCTGGCAATACCTCTTTATCGGATAGCCGTATGGCTCGATTATGTTATAATTACTCTCCATAATGGTGTATAGAACAATCAATGTCAGAATGACCAGTCTTTCAAACGTATTCCGGCGGTAGACAGCAGGATATATACATCATGGCAGCCGTTTCCGGGGTTCTTGACTTTCCTGGACACGGGACGGTCCTTGCCATAGACATATGACAACGCTGCGACGGTTTCACCATCGGGCGCATCAAGCCTGACTTCAACGGTTCCGGAACTCGTGCTACTGCTGAATGATATGCCGAATTCAGGCTGGAAATGCCTTACTCTGCTGAAATCCACATTCTTTATCATTATCCAGGCACCGTCAGCCCTAGCTTCGGAACATATTTCTGAAGGATCCTCTTCGTTGACGAAACGTATGTCCGCAGAACTGAACATCGCGGTTCCGCTTGTCCTTTCTGATGGATCGAAAGGTTCGATCTGTTCCACCCCCTTCCTTGATCCTCCTGTAAGTCCGAAGGTCAGGTTGTCTTCATCGACATCCAGTTTGTCGACCATCAGGCTCCTGAATCCTCCTTGGAGATGGGAATACTCGAGCAGAAGCTGGGAATGTGACAGGATGTAGTATTCTCCCTTGTATTTGTGTATGTGTGTGTGATTGTTGCTGTCTTCCATCCCGGAATCTCCTGGATTCAGAAAATAATGCCCTTTGTATTCCCAGCTTTCCGGGTCGAGAGGGGTATCCGTGGTCATATAAGCCATACTGCACCTCGTAGGCATAGGGACCCCTTGATAATCCCAGGTGTCAGGGTTCCTCGGCATCCAGTTGTTGTTCAATGTGTAGACATATTTGCCGTTGATGAAATTCAGTTCGCTTGCTTCGAAGAAATAAGGAGCCGGGATGCTGGCTGTTTCAGTGAAGGAAACCATGTCTTCGTTCAGGCGTGCAATCCTGGTCGAGCCGGGCATTTCATCATTGCCGTCCTTTGCCGTTCCGCCGCCGAATGCAAGCCACCCGACGCCGTTCCCGTCAATGCAGACACCGGGGTCGAAAGGGTTCGGGCAATCTCCGATTTCCGGCTGTCCCTGGTGAATAAGCGGCCGTCCCAGAGG
This sequence comes from Candidatus Cryptobacteroides sp., assembly GCA_045597895.1. GTDB lineage: Bacteria > Bacteroidota > Bacteroidia > Bacteroidales > UBA932 > Cryptobacteroides. The sequence goes on from JAZLLA010000042.1 coordinate 41,457, forward strand.
ATCCGACCATGGACCGAGCGGATCGGTGGAGGCAATGACGCCGACACCGCAACCGTTGTTTGAAAAATACAGGTAGAAATGCGTCAGCCCGTCCTCTTCCTTGCGGGATACAATGGACGGCGCCCAGGAATTGATGATCCACGGGGCTATCTTTTCAGTGTTGATTATGCCGTGATAAGTCCAGTTGACCATATCCTCGGTTGAGAAACATACAAGTGACTTTATTTTTTCATATGTATTGTTGTCTGCGTTGAGGTACTGCTGGTGGTCGTTCGTCCCATATACATAAAGCCTTCCCTCATACTCGACGGCGGTCGGGTCGGCGCAGAAAACGGTGGAGGAGATAGGGTTGGAGTTGTCCGAAGGCTTATAGCATTTGTCTGAGGCGATAATTGTTCCTGTGACAGGTCCTTTACAGGAAACCAGCATAAGCCCGATGACGGGAATAACGAGGAGTGAGGTTGCAAGTCTCATATTATTGGTTAATTGTTCTTTTTCATATAATCGGAAGGCAGGACTCCGAATTCGTTCTTGAAGTTCCTTGAGAAGATTTTAGGACTTGAGAATCCTACGGAGTAGGCTATCTCAGAAACGTTCATTCCGCTGCTCTGGAGCATCTGCCGTGCCTTTTCGAGGCGGATTTTCCTTATGTATTCGGCCGGTCCCATACCGGTGAGTGCGGTGATTTTCTTGTAAAGATTGCTCCTGCTCATGGCGAGTTCTTCGCTGAATGTTTCTACCGAGAACTCTGAATCATCGATATATTGCTCTACCAGTGAACGGGCCTTGGCCAGGAACTTGCTGTCCAGTTCGTTGATGGTCACTTCCTCAGGAGGGATGCTGATGTCCTTGAGTACCGAGTTCCTGGCATTGCGGTGCCATTCGAGAATTCTGGCTATCCTTAGCTCCAGAAGCTTTACGTTGAACGGTTTGGTGATGTAGTCATCCGCACCGTTCTCGAAGCCCTCCATCTGATTTTCATCGGTGGTCCTGGCTGTTAGGAGGATGACGGATATATGCGAGTAGTTGACATCCGACTTTATGCGGCTGCAGAGTGTCACGCCATCCATCTCCGGCATCATTACATCACTGATGACCAGATCGATGCGTTCATTGTCAATGACTTCGAGAGCTTCGACTCCATTATGCGCGGTTAGGGTCCTGTATTTGCCGGAGAAGCTTTCCGTAAGGAATTCCAGGAATTCCACATTGTCATCAACAAAGAGTATGGCTTCCGCTGAATCAAGAAGCTTGGGCTCATTGCTGGAAACGATAGGGGATGCTTCCTCTTCGCTGATAGGGATCGCGATGGTGAATATGCTGCCTTTCGGGCTGTTGTCCTGAATGGTTACGGTGCCCTCGTGGATTTTTACATATTCGCTTACAATATGAAGGCCGATTCCGCTGCCTGTCAGCTCGCTTCCTTGCTCTGCCTGGTAGAATCTTTCGAAAATGTGCTTCTTGTCCTTGTCCGGAATTCCAGTGCCTGTATCTGAAACCTTGATGCAGGCGTTTCCGTTTTCAGTATATGTCTCGATGTCAATCCTGCCTCCGGCGGGCGTATATTTGAATGCATTCGACAGTAGATTCATTGTGACTTTCCTGATCTTGTCAGTATCGAACGAGCTTATTATCGGTTCCGTGGAGGACATGATATTGAATTCTATGCCCTTTGTTTCAGAATACTCCCTGAATTCTTCGGCGGCTGCTCTGATACATTCAGTGAAGTCGGTCCTGGTCTTGAAGAGTGTTTCCTCACCGGAGTCCATCATCTTGAAATCGAGCAGCTGGGTCACAAGGTTCATGAGGTTCCCCGCGTTGCTGTAGATGGAAGCCAGTTTCTTCTTGAGCACAGCATCATCGGTGTCGTCCAGGAGTTTCCGCAGCGGTGAAATGATAAGTGTCAGAGGTGTGCGCAAATCATGGCTGATATTTGTGAAGAACCTCATCTTGATTTCGCTCACTTCGCTTTTCTGCTGGTACTCCATCTTCAGCCTTTCGACTTCAAGCTCCCGTCTCTGTCTTCTTGCCATCATCCATACTCCACTCAGCAACAGGCAAATGTACAGGCATATTGCATACCAGGAAGCGAAGAAGGAGGGGCGTATCCTGATAGGGAGACTGATATAGTCGGAAGGTCCATCTTCGTTGTCGCTTTCCCCGAGGAGAAGGGTATATTTCCCCGGTATGAGAGAATTGAAGAACACCTTGCCTCCGGGAGCCTGTCTCCAGGACTTGTCCAGTCCGTCGAGAAGGTATGTGTAGTTTTCCAGCGATGCCGATGAAAGGTCCATCGATGAAAAGGTGATTTCGATGTTTGTGTCGGAGTATTTGAGATTGAGCGGCCGACCGTTATTCTTGAGCTCCTTTCCGTTTACGAGGATTCCAGTGATTCTGGTGGCGCGTTTCTGATCTGCCAGTTTCTTGTCGAGTTTGTTGATGTCGATGACGCTGTATCCGCTGATTCCTGAAAGTATCATCTTCTCAGAACCGAGCGAGCATAATCCTTGCGATCCGATATCATTGTCTGCAAGTCCTTCTTTCTGTGTGAAGTTCCTGATATTGAAGAATCTGTCCGAACCTGAGGTATAAGTACGCACAATGGCGCAGCCATTATTGCTGCCGACCCAGATCTGGCCGCGGCTATCTTCTGCGAAACATCTTATTTTCTGGGCGTTGAGCCCTTCCTTTTGGGAGATTGTCCATATTTTGTCCTCTTTCTTGTCCCAAATGCTGATACCCCCATTGTGGGCGAGCCAGATAAGTCCACGGCTGTCGCAGAACACGTTTTCAATCCTTTTTTGAAGGAATTCCATAGTCCCGTCATCCGTACCGAAACGTATTCTTGTTTCAAAGTTCCTGGTGTTGATCTCACACAGACCGTAATAAGTGGACGCGAGCATATTGTCATTTCCTTCATAGAAAAGTCTGTCACCGCCTGTAATAACCTTCGAGACCGTTCCATTTCCGGTGTCGATAAATTGGATGTTTCCGTGAAGGTCACTGATCCATATATTACCCTGAGAGTCTTCTGCAATGGACCAAATGGTGTCCAGGTCGATCTTTCCGTTCTGCTTGCTCCATTCGAGAAGTCTGCCTCCGTCCATGCAGTACAGTCCGTGGAGGTATGTTCCTATCCATATTCTGTCATGCCGGTCCATGAAAAGGCAGACAATGATGTTTCCCGGAACGGATATTCTCCTGACAATTTGCCCTGTCGAAGGGTCCTTGCAGATAACGCCATAACCGTCGGTCCCCATCCAAAGGATGCCGTTGCGGTCTACAAGGATGGTGTTTGCATTGCTGTAGGATTTGTCACTGAAGTTCCTGATACAGTCGAATGAAGGGTGGTGGTAGGACAGGCCGCTGTTGAAATATCCCAGCCAGACTGTTCCGTCATTGTCCCGGTACATGCTGTTGATGTTGTTTTCCATCAACGAATTCGGGCTGTTCTCGTCGCAGATTATATTCTCTGTCGTTCCATCTGTAAGCGAGTGGATGAAAAGGCCTTTGTGGTCAGTGGCTATCCATATCTCCCCCTTGGACCTGCCTTCCGTGACATTGCTTACGAAATTGCTGTCAAAATCATTGTCCAGTTTGGAAACCAACGGTACTTCCACCCATTGATCCCCTATGCTGTGATATACATAGTCTTCCGAGTTCGACCATAGCCAAATGCTGTTGCTCTGATCGCAAAAGATGTTGTTGGGACTGAAGGTCTCTTCCGGGATAGGGATGTATGACACTTCCCCGGAGCGGATGTCAAGGCTGAGAAGTGAATGGTCTTCGGTCAGGACATACATCGACGTGCCTCCGTTGTCCTGGACAGTGATAACGGTGGAGGATATGCCCAGGTCGTAGGTCCTTGAAGACCTTGTCTTCCAGTTGTACCAGAGCAGTCTGCCGGCATCTGCAAGCCAGAGGTCACCGGAGCTTGATACGAATACCTTTTCCGGGACTTCCAGACCGAGCGGTCCGAGGACTTTCCCCGGATCTATAAACTCGCCGCATTCCTTGCTGAAAACTATGTAGCGTGCATAGTCGCCTATCCATATGTTACCTGCTGTATCCTCCTTCAAGTAGATTATCGCTCCGTCGGGATAATCGGAAAGTCCCTCTTCGTGGAAGTCGTATGGCTTGACCCTGCAGCCGTCAAAGCGGCATATTCCCGAATAAGTGCCTATCCACAGGTATCCGTCCTTGTCTTTAAGGAAGGATGTGACTTGATTGTTCGGCAACCCGTCATCCGAACTTAGATGGTGGAAGACAGGAGTGTCGAAAGCCAGGGCGGCTGCCGGAAACCATGAAATGAGGAGCAGAAGAGTGAGGAGACGTTTCATTTGCATATGCTGCTTTGTAGTAAAGATAGGAAAAACCCTACAATTATGTATTCATGTTCTCGAGCGTTCCGTCATTTATACACAAAACAGCCACTGTTTATAATCAAATAGTGAACAAAGGCGAAAACATGCCCGGAATCCCCATCCCCTCAATTACTGATTTAGGCCCTTTTCAAAGACAATTAGTGAATTCATTTGAATATTAAATATGGAAATTTGTGACAAACATAAAACTATTCAATAACCAAAATAAAAGTATTTATGGTAACAAATTTTGTCCGAAAGGGAATGTTGCTCATTGCTCTGCTTCTGGCAGGCTTTGGGACAGGCTATGCCCAGTCCCAGATCAGCGTGAGGGGCAACGTTACCTCTGAATCAACGGGTGAGCCCATGGCGGGCGCGACCGTAGTGGTTTCGGGAACATCCATCGGTGCCGTAACAGACATTGATGGAAATTATGTTCTTACTGTTCCTGACGGGAAGCGTGAACTGACTGCTTCCTGTCTTGGCTTTGTTGATGAGACGGTCGTGATCGACGGTCGTTCAGTCATCAATTTTTCGCTTAGAGAGTCAGAAGACTGGCTTGATGATGTCATCGTTATCGGTTATGGAGTCCAAAAGAAGAGACTCACCACAGGCGCCAATCTCAACGTCCGTGGTGACGACCTTATGAAGCGCAACACTACAGGGGCGCTTCAGGCTCTCAAGGGACAGACACCGGGTATGCAAATCACCTCTACTTCCGGCCAGCCTGGATCTGATATGAAGGTGACCATCCGTGGTATCGGTACCACAGGATCTTCAGGACCTCTCTACATTGTGGACGGAGTGCCGGGAGATATCGGCAAGGTCAACCCTGCCGACATCGAGAGCATTGATGTCCTCAAGGATGCGGCTTCCGCTGCCATCTATGGTGCACAGGCAGCCAACGGTGTTGTGCTCGTGACCACCAAGAGCGGTGTCAAGGGATCCGCAAAGGTTTATTATGAAGGGTATGCCGGAGTGCAGACAGTAGCCCGTCTTACACCTATGCTGAACGCTGATCAGTACAGGACCATCATGGACGAGCAGGCTCTCAATTCCGGAAACGGCGTATTCGACTGGAGCCTGTACCAGGCCGGTGTTGACACCGACTGGATCGCTCAGATGTTCCGCAAGAGCGCACCTACACAGAACCACACAGTGGGAATCAACGGTGGTTCAGAAAACTCCATTTATGCGATGTCCCTCAACTATTCCAATCAGGAGGGTATCGTTGGAAACAAGGAAAAGTCCGGCTTCGAAAGCGTCAAGTTCCGCGTAAACACAGAACATGACATCTTCGACGGTATTCTCAAAGTCGGAGAGCATATGACCTTCGTGATGAGCGAAACTGCTGGAATCGGCGTGGGCAACCAGTACAACAACTCCCTGCGCAGTGCATTCAACACCTCTCCTCTTACTCCTGTATATGGAAACAACTATTTCGGATGGGGAGATGAGAACGGTGTATGGAATGACTCCGGATATGACCCTGCAACTTCCTGGAATGTCTATGACGGAAACCCTTACGCATCCATGATGCTTGGCCGCTCTCTCACAAAGAACACAAATATTAGCGGTGATGTCTATGCTGAACTCAGCCCGCTCAAGAACCTCAGGATCCGTTCGACGTTCGGTATCTCATATTATGGCTCCCGCGGACACAGCATCGGCTTCCCTTCACGCTGGAACGCTTACAGTGCCATTCCTTCAGAGGATAATCCATCAGACTATTACGCTTCAGTCAGTCAGAATCTTTCAGAGGGTATTTCATACTCATGGATCAACACCGCGCAGTATGACTTCTCGCTTGACAACAATAACTTCTCAGTGATGGCCGGTACGGAATATGACTCCAACGAAGGAGAATGGATGTACGGCAACAACAAGATCGAGGTCGAGCAGTACCGCGACTTTGAGCACGCCTGGCTCGCCAACGGTTCCGATACCAACACCAACTGGGGCAAGCCTTCTGGTGCGGTGAACGACATTGACAAGACCTTCTCAGTCTTCGCGCGTCTGGGATACAATTATAAGGAGAAATACATCGTGAACGCTACGTTCCGCGCTGATGGTTCCTCCAAGTTCGCCCCGGGCCACAGGTGGGGATTCTTCCCATCAGTCTCCGCAGGCTGGGTCATGTCCGAGGAGAACTTTATGAAGAACAGCGGAATCGACTTCCTCAAGCTTCGCGCTTCATGGGGACAGGTAGGTAACAAGAATATCTCATCTTACGCTTACACCGCACCTATCGCCACCTCGCAGCACACATACAACTTCGGTACTGAACTCGGTTCAGCCGCCGAGCAGGCAGGCGCAGTGCAGTCACGCCTCGCAAACCCTGATATCAAGTGGGAGACCTCAGAGCAGACAGACCTCGGCTTTGATGCCCGCGTTCTGAACAGCCGCCTCTCCGTGAATTTCGACTGGTACCGCAAGGTTACCAAGGACTGGCTTGTGACCGCTCCTATCGTTCTCACCGCAGGTACAGGCGCACCTTATATCAATGGAGGTAACGTCACCAATACCGGTGTCGAGCTCGCTCTCAACTGGAACGACAGCATCGGTGACTTCCGCTACTATCTCGGTGCCAATGCAGCCTACAACAAGAATGTGGTGGGCGAGATTCCAAATACGGACGGAATCATCCATGGCAACACCAATGAACTCTATGACAATGCGAAGGAGTTCTACCGTGCGGAGAACGGTCACGCCATCGGTTATTGGTGGGGTCTCCAGACTGCGGGTATCTTCCAGAACCAGAAGGAAATCGAGGAATGGATTGCAGCCGGCAACGGTGTACTCCAGGCCAACGTCGCTCCTGGTGACGTGAAGTTCGTGGATCAGAACGGTGACGGTGTCATCAACGACTATGACAAGGTGGATCTCGGAAACGGCATGCCTGCCGTATCATACGGTTTCACCCTCGGGTTCGACTGGAAGGGCTTAGACTTCAATATCAACGCCTACGGTGCCACAGGCAACAAAATAGTCCAGTCCTACAGGGCCATGACCAACTCCCGTGCCAACTACACTACAGCCATCCTCCAAAGATGGACGGGCGAGGGCACTTCCAACAGAATCCCGCGCGTGACCGATCAGAACATCAACTATGGTGAGTTCTCCGATCTGTTCCTCCAGGATGGAAGTTATCTCCGTATCTCCGACATCACTCTCGGATATGACTTCTCCAACCTTATCGGGAACAAGCTTTTCGAGACTCTCCGCCTTTATGTCTCTGCGCAGAACGCCTTTACCTTCACCAAGTACACCGGAATGGATCCTGAAATCGGATACGGTACTTCAGGCTGGTGCTCAGGAGTGGACGTGGGTTACTATCCACATGCTCGGACCTTCCTTTTAGGTGCGAACATCACGCTCGCACAGAAGAAAAACAACAGATAATTTGAGGAGGATACGATTATGAAGAAAATATTATCATTAATAGGTATTTCAGTTATTGCAGCCTGCGCTGTCTCCTGCGATTTGGATTCTGAATCCATGACCAGCATAGACTCCAGCACATACTATAAGACAATGGCTGACGCCAGAGCCGCCCTTATCGGCTGCTATGACGGCTACAGACGCGTGGCTGCCGGCGGTTACTCCCCATCATTCTACGAAATCTCCGAAATCAAGGGTGACGACTGCTTCGGCGGTACCGGAAGTACCGACGGACGCGGCTATCAGATGCTCGACCGCTTCGATCAGAGCGAGTCACCGGCTGACCTCAGTACTCACGAGGGACTCTGGGGCGCATACTACGCTGCCATTTTCAATGCGAACTCCTTGCTCCAGCAGCTCGACAACATCGAGTGGACCGCAGCCGCGGATTTCAACTCTTCCACTCCTGAGGAGACCAGGAACGCTTTCGAGGGCGAAGCCAGATTCATCAGGGCTCTCGCATACTTCGATCTTGTACGACTTTTCGAGAGAGTGCCGCTTCTTACGGTTCCTACCACCGAAATCGTGCCTCAGGCAGAAGCTGACAAGACATACGAACTGATTGGTGAGGACTTCAAGTTCGCCATTGAACATATCCGTTATGTCCCTACCAAGGACTGGCATGCAAAGAACGACGGACGCGCTACCAAGCAGGCCGCAGAGGCTCTTCTCGCACGTGTGTACTTGTTCTATACCGGCTACTACGGCAAGGAGTTCCCTGGCGTTACCAAGCAGGAAGTCATCATCGGACTCCAGGACATCGTGGACTGCGGCTGCTATGACCTTGTACAGGCTGACGAGAACAACGGCTTCGCCCGTCTTTGGAGAGCTGCCGTCGCTACTGACGCCGGAGACGGTGCAGGACTCGACAACCATGACTATGTCGGCCGGGCCTGCATGAATGCGGATGTCAACGAGTTCGTCTTCACCGAGAAGTTCAACTACACCGGAGACTACAACGGTGTCACCACCAGCAACCGCTGGCTTGTGATGCTCGGACTCCGTGGAGTCAACGATGTCGCCGCAGTGCCTTACGGCAAGGGCTGGGGTGCATGCACCGTCAGTCCGGACGCTTGGAAACTGTTCTCGGACAATGACCAGCGCCGCAGCGCATCCATCATCAACGTGACTCTCGAGGGGCGCAGCGCTGCTTTCGGCAGCGACGTCCTCGCCGACCAGAGAGAATACACCGGATACAATGTCAAGAAGTACATCCCTCTCTCCTACAACCTCGGCGGCGTAGCCGTTCCTGAGGTCCAGGCCGAAAGCGAGTGGGAGGGTATCCACGGATTCCAGGAGTCCCAGTATCAGGACTATGTGATAGTACGCTTCTCGGATGTACTCCTTATGCTCTCCGAACTTACCGGTGACCTTTCCTATGCCAACAGAGTCCGTGCACGTGCCGGTCTCGGCAATCTCTCAAGCGTAGACCAGATCCTTGAAGAGCGCCATCGCGAGCTGATGTTCGAAGGCATCCGCTACTGGGATCTTCTCCGTCAAGGCATCGACTATGCTGCAAACGCACTCTCAGGCACATGGACAGTCCTCTCCGGCGGCAACTCCGATGTTGTCACCATCAAGGCTGAGAACGTAAAGAAGACCAGAGGCTTCTGCCGCATCCCGGACAATCAGATCACCCTTTCCGGCAATGTATATACACAGAATCAGGGCTGGTAACAGTTAATCCGACATCATTATGAAACTTTACAGAATATTATATCCTATCTTCGCCGGCCTCATACTAGCGATGAGCGCCTGCACTCCGGAAGAATACTCTCTGGACAAGAAGGACATCACGCCGGATGACCTCGCCGCAGGCATCGCCTACTCCGTCACCCCGGATGCCCAGGATCCTAACACAATCTATCTGAAGAGCCTTCTCGGACCTGAATACACTCCTCTCTGGGAGCATCCTCAGGGACGCTCACAGGATAGTGAAGTAGTGCTTCAGATTCCATTCAAAGGCAGTTATACCGTACAGTTCGGTGTAATGACCAGAGGAGGCTATGTATATGGCAATCCGTACACTTTCGAAATCACTACAGACAATCTCTCATACGTCGATGACCCGGTATGGAACATGCTCACGGGTGGCGTAGGCAACTCCAAGACATGGGTCATCGACCTCGACGGAGCCGGCAAGGTCCGCTATTTCAGCGGTCCGATCTGGTTCTGGACAGCCGGTTTCACCTGGGATGCACTCCATAACAAGGATGGGCTGACCTACCTTGACAATGGTTGGGATGCCAATGACGCCATCGCTCCTTTCAATGAGTGGTACTGGACAGCCGAGTGGCCGGGCAACGACTGGATTACCGGCGCCGGAGACTTCGGCACGATGACCTTCGACCTTATCGACGGTGCACACGTGCAAGTCATGCAGTCCATCAACGGCGGCGCCGACTACAACGGTCAGTTCTCAGTAAACTCCGCCGCTCACACCATCGACTTTTCCGATGCATATCCTCTGTGTCTCGGAAGCTATATCAGCGGCCTTCTCGACACTCCTAGGCACTATCAGATCCTCTATCTCACCGACGATGCCATGCAACTCCTCATCGAGTTCGCAAGCGGTGACACTCCTATCACAGTGAACTATGTCCGTCAGGGATATGAGCCTGAGGAGACTCCGGTAGAACCGAAGATCGAGCTCAAGAGTGACTGGCGCGACTATGTCGAGCCTAAGACCAGCAAGATTATGAACTACAAGATGGATGAGGAAACTCCGTTCGACTGGGCTGCCGGTGACGGTACCCTCAAGGAAATCAGCAGCATCAAGGCTCTCGAAGACCTCGTTGACGTTTCACTCTCATTCAACACTGGAGAAAAGACATTCAGCTTCACGGCTCTCGACGGTACTGCCTATGAAGGCAGTTATGCGCTCGATGACAATGGCGTTTACACTTTCAACACAGATATCGACGCGTTCGACCTCTCTGATGACGGTACCGCATCCTTTCATCTGAACGCCGACAGGACCCTCAGCATAGTCAAGTATGAAGTCGACGACTATACCGGCTCTCTGTCAGACCTCTGGCTCGGAAGCAAGGAAGTCGACGATCAGGGCAATCTTGTCCAGTACATGACATATCATTTCAAACTGAAGGTCGCCGGTGCGGTCGATGAGATCCATCTTGCGGCATATATGTACTTCAACAACTCCGCTTGGGGCTGGAACCACGAGACAAGCGACTTTGATGGCGACGCAAACGCACGTTCCGCAAAGGTTGACATCACCGGTGACGGTCTGTACACTTTCGAGTTCGGTTCAGAGTTCGCAGAGAGTGACATGTACCTTGCATACATTGATATCTACAAGATTCTCAAGAAGTATCCTAACGCAGACGCTACCATCGTGAGCATCAAGGTCGATGGAAATGAAATCGACTTCGTGGATGAAGAGATCGACCGTATGAACGGCGATCTGGAAACCACACTTCGCAGATACGTGCTCAACCCTTGGGGAGACACGAACTACTTCAATGTACACGGAGCATCACTTCTCAACTTTACACAGAGCCTTGCCATCACCCTTGATGTCAAGCTTGATACCGGCATTCCTTTCAACGGACCGGCAGAATAGTGGATTTTTAATTTGAAACAAAATGAAATTCAGAATATTTACCATACTTTCCCTCGCTGCCGGACTCGCTCTTTCCACAGCCTGCGTGGAGAAGGAACTGCCGATCAGGACAGGTGATATCATCACCGAAATCAGCACAGGTTCCGCTTCAATGACAGCCACAACCGCCAGCCTTCAGGGTATAGTGAAGGACCTCTCCACGTCGTCCTCAGCATCATATTCAGTCGGTTTCGTATATGGTACCTCATCAGATCCGACCACAGACGGAACGAAGAAGACAGGTTCCATTGACGAAAGCGGCAATGTTACAGCCAACTTGTCAGGTCTCACCCCTGGCACGACCTACTACTACGCGACCTTCGTTACCCTTCAGAACAAGGTCAGCAAATTCGGCGAGATCAAGTCCTTTGTAGCCACTGATTCAGGAACTTACACTTTGGACGCTTCCGCAGTCAGCGGTGTTTCCGCTACGGTGAACGGCCAGATTTCAGGCATTGGCGCCGACCTCAGTGTTGCTGGAATGGGATTCCTTGTCTCTTCCAGCGAGGAGAGCATTGCCAACGGCTTGAACATCGCAGTCGAGCCTGCAGAAGGAAGCTACAGCTTCACTCTTGATGGCCTTCTCCCTCAGCACACTTATTACTATGAGGCATATTTGTCCGTAAACGGTGTACTCACCGCCGGTGAGGTCAAGTCATTCACCACTGGAGCAGTGGAGATGGAGTTCGTGGATATGGGCACCAGCGTGGAATGGGCCAAGTACAACCTCGGAGCTGAATCCGAAGGGGAGTGCGGAGCGCTCGTCGGCTACGGCGCTATGTCCGAGCTTCAGTTCTCTGACAGGAAGTCTGACTATGCGGGTGCTGACATTGCCGGCACTGAGACTGACGTTGTTACCAGCTGCCTCATCAACAATTCCGGTGCGGACTACTCGATGCCGACAGCAGCCGATTTCAAGGAACTCATCGCCCGCACTGAGCAGAGCTGGGTGGAGGTCGGTGGTCTCGCAGGAGTAAAGTTCACCGCTGCCAACGGCAATTCCATATTCTTCCCTGTCACCGGCATCCGCGAGGGCTATGAAATGACAGGAGAAGGGATTGGAAGCTACTGGTCCGGTTCCATCAGCTCTACAAACGACGAATTTGCCCAGACCCTCACTTTCTCGGCTGACGGCAAGGCAAGGATGGGATTCGCCAAGTCCATTCTCGGACTCGCCATCCGTCCTGTTGCCCATCTCAAGGCTCACGATGGAATCCTTATCAAGAACTCTCTCATCCAGCAGGGTGACCTCGAGGGCAACGGCAACTACCGTATAGAGATATACAACGAGTATGGCGCCACCGCTGCAAATCCTCCAATCAATCCTGGCGAAGTCCAGGGCCAGTTCAACATGAAGGTCCAGTTCACTATCGCCGGTGTTCCTGCAGGCAAGAGCTACAACGCTCACCTCACTTTCGCTGATGCTGACTGGAATCCGGGCAACTTCAGCTACAATGAGGATGGCAACGCTTCCTGTATCGTCGACGGAGACGGCACCTATACTATGTTCTTCAATACCGATACCCCTATCGAAGGCGCTGTAGTATTCTGCATCGATATCGAGGGACTCGGCAGCGAAGCCACTGAAGAGACCTACGCTACAGTGGATCTCATCGACTTCGATGTTCCGATGAAGAATGCTTCCATCAAGATCGACAGAAGCAAGCTCGCCCAGGGCGACATCGAGGGCAACGGCAACTACCGCACGGAGATCTACAACGAGTGGTCTTCAACACACGACAATCCTCCTATCAATATCAATGACGTCGACTTCAAGGAGACCATGCGTCTTGTCGTGACAGTATCCGGTATCCCTGAGGGCAAGAGCTACAAGGCATTCACAATGTTCTGTGACTCCAACTGGGGTGCTGCCAAGTGGAGCTTCGAAGAAAGGGGCGAGAACAACGGTACAGCCATCATCGACCACGACGGCACTTACAACATTGACCTGCAGAGCGGTCCTGGCAAGGGAGCCATCGTATTCTGTTTCGACATCATCGGTCTGGCCGCTGACGGCTTTGACGGCACTGTGACTCTCGACGGCATCATCATGGATCCGGACGATACCGAGGTCATTGAGCCTGCCCAGGGCAAGGTTGTCTTCAACAACAAAGACGGCAACGGCGTTGACGGACGTATCGAAATCTACAACGAGTGGGGTGCCACGAAGGAGGACCCAGCAGTGGATCCTGCTACATTCGCATTCAACAAGAATATGGCGGTAAGATTCAATATCACCGGCATCGACGGCAACCTGGTGGAGGGTGCGGAAGGCAGATATGTTTCCGGTCTTTCATTCTCTGACGCTGACTGGAGCAGCCAGTACTGGACAGATATGACCGTAGGCAAGTATTCAACCGTAGTGAAGGGTGACGGCTCTTACACCGTATGGATGGAGGCGGATAGCCCTGCAGCAGGCCTTATGGTGTTCTGCGTCGAACTCGGCGGCCTTTGGAAAGACCTCGTAGACCCAAGCCTCGTGAAGGTTGAGATAGAGAACATCACCACAGACGGCAAGTATCTCTATGAAGATATCAACCATGATATCATCAGCTTCAACAACAAGGACGGCAACGGCGTTGACGGACGTATCGAAATCTACAACGAGTACTCCACTTCCGGATCGCTGGCCAACGGCTACTACAATGGCAAGCTTGCGTTCAACGGCTTGATGCTCATCGAGTTCACAATCGATGGTATTGACGGCAACCTCGTGGAAGGCGCTTCCGGCGAATACAAGGCTGACCTTTCATATGCTGAGGCTAGCTGGGGTGTCCAGACATGGGGTACCGACTACGGATACACCACTATAAAGGGCAACGGCACCTATCAGGTCTACGCAGTGCTCGAAGGTAATGCGAGCGGAGCTGTAGTTTGGGTAATCGATATCAACGATCTCTGGAAGGACCTTGTTGACACTGAAAAAGTCAGTGTGGATGTAACGAAGATGATCATTCCTCATCATAACTAGGTTAATTATTAGTTCGGCGGGGCTTGGTGCGAACTAACCCCGCCTTTATTTACGATGAAAAGAATACTGATATATGTCGTGCTGGCACTGACCGCCATTTGTTCCTGCAGCACCAAGCAGGAACAGGATTCACCGGCCGTATCCCTGACACTGGGAGTGAAGAGTTTCTCATTCACTTCAGCCGGCGGTACTGGCGACCTTTCTGTGAAGAGCAACGCTTCCGGAGTCACAGCTGCCAGTGATGCCTCCTGGTGCAAGGTCAATTCCGTGCCGTCAACCTCTGAGACGGTATTCAAGTTCCAGATAGTCGCTGATGCCAACGTCTCCAATGATGACCGCAGCGCTACGGTAAGCGTGAAATGCAAGGATGTCACCGAGACTGTGGACATCTTCCAGCTTGCTGCTGACGGAATCGTGGCTGAGCCGACGGACGTCAGCATTGGTGCCGAAGGCGGAACATTCACAGTGAAACTGTCTGCAAACGGCAACTACGAGATCAAGGTCCAAGGCGGCTGGCTCGAAGAATTGTCCACAAGAGCATCGATGAGCACAAGCGAACATTCATTCATTGCCAGGAGCAATCCTTCTTCAGTGGCACGGGAAGGCCGGATCTCATTTTCTTTCGGTGACTTGACGGCTACGGTGAAGGTGAGCCAGGCTGGATCCGCAGTGAAACCGATCACGGCAAGCGCCATGGACATCGCCGCGCAGATGTATCCGGGCTGGAATCTTGGCAATACAATGGAAGGCGGCAGCAGCGATTCGAACCTTTACACGAACGAAGTCGGGCTCAAGGGCGAGACCGCCTGGCAGGGCACAACGACAAGTCAGAAGATCATCGATTACATCCGGAGCATCGGCTTCAGATCCATCCGCATTCCTTGTAACTGGATGAGCGGCCACATCGTGAATTCTGAGACTTATGAAATCGATCCGGCCTGGATGGACCGCGTGCAGGAAATTGTGGATTATTGCATCTCCGACGGCATCTATGTCATCCTTAACGACCATCATGACGGAGGGTGGGTGCAGGACAAACGCAACTTCAAGGGAGTCAGCGAAAGCGATGTAATACTTAACTGCAAAAGAATGAAGGCTATCTGGAGCCAGATTGCCGAGCGCTTCAAGGATTACGACGAACACCTTCTGTTCGCGGGTCTGAACGAACCGGACATCAGCGGTGACCAGAAGGAAAATCTGGTGATTGAGCAGACTGCCATCCTCGTACGGTACGAGAAGGCGTTCATCGAGGCGGTTCGTGCCACAGGTGGCAATAACGCAAACCGTGTCCTTGTCGTGCAGGCCCCGAGTACCAGCGTGGACCTTGCAGCCCAATACTTCGACCTTGACCAGTTCAACGAGAAAGGCCGTCTGATGCTCGAGGTTCACTATTACTCCCCATTCCAGTTCTGCCTTATGGAAAAGGACGAATCCTGGGGCAAGGTGTTCTACTACTGGGGCAAGAACAATCACAAGTCCGGTTCCGAAAATAACTCCACCTGGGGGGAGGAGGACTATATGGCGGAGCAGCTGGAGTCCATCCGCAAGTTCTACGACAGCGGATATCCGATTGTCCTCGGCGAGTATGGAGCGCAGCACCGCTTCAACGGTGACGCACTGCATGATGCCTCCATTAAACAGTTCTACAGGGATTTCAACAAACTTTGCATTGACAATGGGGCTATCCCATACGCATGGGATACCAATTATTTAAGTCCCTCAAGCATGACTGTGGTCAACAGAAACCTTTGCGAGATATGGCTTGACTGCCTTTATGACGGTATTGTCGAGGGCGTAGCCTCCGCGCACTGGCCGAACTGACGCATACTTGAAGGGGGATTGCTTATTAGTTGTAGTATGGACTGTTGAACTGTTCAATATCTGGAAAGATCTTGTCATTAATTAAGGAAACAGCGACAGTCAATATTAATAAATTCTTGGTGTTCTTATCTACGGAGGGATGACAGGAATAGAGCCTTCTCTGAAGGTGAGAATCGGCGCTGGGCGGCATAGACGTCCAGCGCTTCTTTATTGACGGTGCGGATGTCGTGGTAGGCGGCGTCGCGGTGGGCGAGCACCAGACCGCAGATGCTGGCTTCCGGTATCATCGCGCAGGAGTCGGTGAGGGTGATGCCCAGGGCCGGGTCGAGAAGGGCGAGTATGTCGCGCTTCAGGCTGTGGTCCGGGCAGCACGGGTAGCCCACGGCAGGATTGATAAGCTTGAACCCTTCAGGGAGTACCTTTGTCCATCCGCTTCTGAGATATTCGGAGGCGGCTTCGGCGAGTGTGGCGGTGAGAGCGTGGAAGACGAGCTCGTTGGCGTCAGCAGCTTCGGTGTGGACCTTGACGGCGAAGAGCCCCATCGGGGACTGGCCCTCTGGAGGGATGAAATCGCAGAGCGAATGTCCTGATGCTGAATCGCGCAGCATAGGGAACTTGAAGCTCTCGCTCAAGATGGCGTTCCCGTCCGAGGAACAGCTGAAGAAGCGGGCATTGACTGTCGCTGAGATGCCGTGGCCGTGGATGAAATCCAGGGCTTCGGCCTGGGTGGCGGTTGCGGCGGGGCTGCTGTATCGGTCCGGGCAGCAGGAGCAGCCGTCAGGCTTGATGCCGCACAGACCGAAGAACAGCCTCCAGTCGAAATGATTTTCCAGAACATTCCATCCGAGTGTGGTCAGAGGGATGTCCTGGAAAACATTTCCGCGAAGGAATCCCTCACGGCTTCCGTTCGCAGTGTCAATATTTTTGTTGTTAGTATGAGGTGCTTTTTGTGATGCTGCGCTGTGAAGTCCGCGCAGACGGTCGTGTGCCTCCTCCTCGGAAGCAAGGAAGGCCTCCGGAGCGGTGATGTATCTCTTTGCCATCACTGCGGTGGACGAAGCGTCGGAGCCGTAGTGGACATTGGCATAGACAGGGGAGAGCCTGACTGCGGTGTGGACAGCCGAGGCTGCCGCTCCTCCCACGAAGAGAGGGATGCTGAGCCCGCGCGCTGTCATCTCGCGGCAGATTTCCTCCATCCTCGCGAGGGAAGGGGTGATCAGTCCGCTGACGCCGACTATCGAAGCGCCGACCTCGACGGCCTTGTCCAGCAGCACGCTGCAAGGGACCATCACGCCCAGGTCGACCACCTCGAATCCGCTGCACTGCAGAACTATGGAGGTGATGTTCTTCCCTATGTCGTGGACGTCCCCCTGGACGGTGGCGATGACGAACTTAGGCTTGCCGGAGCCCTCTTCGGCACTGCCCAAATATGGCTGCAGGACGGCGACGGCGTTCCTCATTATCTTCGCGGACTTGACCACCTGCGGAAGGAACATCTTTCCTTCGGAGAACAGGTTTCCCACCCTCTCCATTCCGTCCATAAGCGGGCCTTCGATTACCGAGACGGCCGTGCCCAGCTTCTCCAGGCACTCCATCGTGTCCTCGGCAAGTCCGTCCGAGAGTCCCTTGACCACGTCTTCGCTGAGCCTTCCGCACGGGTCTGAGCTCCTTTGAGGGGCTGTCTGCCGGCCGCTGTCTGCGGATGCTTCCTCAAGCATCCTTGAGGCCATCTCCACGAGCCTGGTGGTGGCTTCCGCGTCAGTGTCGAATATGACGTCCTCCACCGCCTTGCGCAGTGCGGGCTCTATTTCGTCATATATCTGAAGCATCTGAGGATTCACTATCGCCATATCCAGTCCGGCCTTTATCGCGTGGTAAAGGAATACGGAATGCATGGCCTCGCGCACGCGGTTGTTGCCGCGGAACGCGAATGAAAGGTTCGATATCCCTCCTGAAGTCAGTGCTCCCGGGAGGTTCTTCTTTATCCACTCGACGGCCCTGATGAAATCGATGCCGAACTTCGAGTGCTCGGCGATTCCGGTGCCTATCGAGAGGACGTTCACGTCGAATATTATATCGGTCGCCGGGATGCCGGCGGCTGTCAGGAGACGGTAGCTCCTTTCGCAGATCCCTATCTTCCTTTCGAAGGTGACAGCCTGTCCCTGCTCGTCGAAGGCCATCACTACCATCGCTGCGCCGAATGATTTGATGGTAAGAGCCTTGCGTACGAACTCCTCTTCTCCTTCTTTAAGTGAGATGGAGTTCACTATGCTCTTTCCCTGGACGTTTTTCAGACCCTCGACAATGGTCTCCCAGTGCGAAGAATCGATCATCACGGCGGCCTTCGCCACTGCCGGCTCCCCGGCGATGTGCCTGAGGAACACCCTCATCTTCTCCGACGGGTCCACCATCGGATCGTCCATGTTTATGTCAATGATATCGGCTCCGCCCTCCACCTGTGCGGCGGCGATGCTGAGCGCCTCGTCATACTTGTCCTCGGCGATCAGCCTGGCGAACTTCTTCGAACCGGCGACGTTCGTGCGCTCGCCGATATTGGTGAAGTTCCTTTTCCTGTCGATCCTGACGGCCTCCAGCCCGCTCACGCTCAGCCCTTCCTCGTCGCGGGAGGCAAGCGGACGCGGTGAAAGTGGACGGAGGGCGTCGGCGAGCGCCTTGATGTGCTCCGGAGTGGTGCCGCAGCAGCCGCCGGCGATGTTGAGGATGCCGTCGGCTGCAAGGCCGCGGGCGATGCCTGCCATCAGCTCGGGGCTGTCGTTGTAATTGCCGTCCTCGTCGGGGATGCCGGCGTTAGGGTAGTAGCTCAGGGCGTGGTGGCTGAAGCCCGAAATCTCACGCGCGAGCAGCGCCATCTTCTCGGCGCCGAGGGCGCAGTTGATACCGAACGCCAGTAGGTTCGGTGTATGCTCGATGGATCTGTAGAATGCTTCAAGCGTCTGCCCTGTAAGTGTTCTGCCGCTGAGGTCGGACACTGTAGCAGAGATGATTACGGGCAGCGGATTGTTCAAAAGCTCCAAGGCGCGTACGCCTGCCTTGACATTCGCTGCGTCGAAGGCTGTTTCGAAGATGAAGAGGTCCGCTCCGCCTTCCAGGAGAGCCTGCGCCTCCTGCTTGTAGCACTCGACGAAGTCGTCGAAACCGTACTGCCTGTATGCCGGGTCATCGGCGTCGGAGGCGAGGGTGAGTGACTTGCCGGTAGGACCGAGGCTTCCTGCCACCCAGACCTTCCGCGGGGCTCTGTCAGCCACTCTCCGTGCTGCTGCCGCGGACTCGTAAGCAGCCTTGCCGACAGCGGATGAAAGCTCTGAAGCATCGCATAAGGCTGCCTGGGATATGCTGTTGGTATTGAACGTGTTGGTCGTTATGATGTCGGCTCCGGCATCGACGTACGCCTGAAGCGCTTCCTCTTCGGTCAAGCCCTTCTGCAGCATAGTGCCCATCGCACCGTCAAGGATCAGGATCCTGCTCTGTATATCTTCGAAGATTCCCATTCTAGAAGTGGCGCTTGAGTATCTGTACTATGTTGTCCGGACGGCCCATCGTGTAGAAGTGGATGGCCGGGACACCGTGTGCGAGAAGGTCGGCGCACTGGGCGGAGCACCATTCCAGACCGGCCTGGTAGCAGGCTGCCTTGTCATCCTTGTGGGTCATTATCTCATCGACAAGCTCCTGTGGGATGTCGATGGAGAATGACTGCGGGAGCAGCTCGATGTGGCGGACGGTGGAAAGGGGCTTGAGGCCCGGGATTATCGGGACGTTGATTCCGGCTTCGCGGCATTTGTCGCGGAAGCGGTAGAATACTTCATTGTCAAAGAACATCTGGGTGATGATGTAGTCGGCTCCGGCATCGACCTTGCGCTTGAGGCTGGCTATGTCGGAAGAGAGGTTCGGTGCCTCGAAATGTTTCTCTGGATAGGCTCCGACACCCACGCAGAAGTCGGCCGATGACTTGGCCTCGAACTGCTTGATCGCTGCGACGAGCTCGTTGGCATAGCGGTAGCCGCCGGGCTGCGGGGTGAAACGCTTCTCTCCGAGCAGGCTGTCTCCTCGGAGGGCGAGTATATTGTTCACACCCAGGAACTTGAAGTTGTGGAGCTGGCTCTCGATGGAGTCGGCTGTGGCGCCTCCGCAGATAAGATGCGGCACGACCTCCACCTTGAACTCGGACTGGATGGCTGCGCATACGGCGGTCTCGCTGATGCGGCGCTGGACGATGTGGCGGCTGAACGAACCGTCGGCTTCCTCGCGGAACTCGACCTCGTCGCGGTGGCAGGTTACGTTTATGTACGGAGGGTTGAACTCCATGAACGATCTGATGGAGTTCAGAAGCTCATCCTTGCGCACGCCGTTGAGGGGCGGCACGATCTCCAACGATGGGAATGGCTTCTTCTGACTTTTGATGATGTCTGTTATTTTCATTTCCTTATCTGTCCGTTTCCTTCAATGAGCCATTTGTAACTGGTTATCTCCTCCAGACCCATAGGACCTCTGGCGCCCAGCTTCTGGGTGCTGATGCCTATCTCCGCGCCGAGGCCGAACTGTGCGCCGTCGGTGAAGGAGGTCGGAGCATTGACGTAGACACAGGCGGCGTCCACTTCCTGCTGGAAGGTGGCGGCGCTGACGGGATCCTCGGTGACGATGGATTCGCTGTGTCCGGAACCGTAAAGTGAAATGTGTTCTATAGCTTCCTCGAGGCTGTCCACTGTCCTGACGGACATCCTGTAGTCCATCCATTCAGTGCCGAAAGAGTCGGCCGTGGCGTGCTCGAGCATTTTGTGCTTTCCTTCAAGGTATGCGTACGAACGCTCGTCCGCATAGATGGTTACATTTTCCATTTCAGACACCAGGGACGGCAGGTCGGCGAGGCGGCTGGAGTGGATGATCAGGCAGTCGAGGGCGTTGCAGACGCTGACCCTCCTGGTCTTTGCATTGGTGATGGTGCGGCGGCCTTTCTCCAGGTCGGCGGACGCGTCGAAGTAGGCGTCCACGACGCCGGCCCCGGTCTCGATGCAAGGGACCTTGGCATTGTCCCTGACGAAACTGATGAGCCTGCGGCCTCCGCGCGGGATTACGAGGTCGACGTAGCCGACGGCCTCAAGGAGTTCCCTGACCGCTTCGTGGGATGAAGGGGCGAGGTTCACGACATCCTGGTCGATGCCTTCCTTTCCAAGCACTTCCTTGATGAGGGCCACAGCGGCGGTGTTCGACGACGATGCGTCGCTGCCGCCCTTCAGGATGCAGGCATTGCCGCTCTTGAAGCAGAGGGAGAAGACGTCGAAGGTGACGTTCGGGCGGGCCTCATAGACCACTCCTATCACTCCGAACGGGACGCTGACCTTTCTGAGGTGCAGTCCGTTCGGGAGAGTCCTTTCTGTCAGCATACGGCCCAGAGGGCAGGGAAGTGTGGCGACGTTGCGCATATCGGCGGCGATGCCCTTCAGCCTGTCTGAAGTCAGCTGGAGACGGTCGTAGAGGGGATTGGATTTGTCCATCCTGGCGAGGTCTTCGGCATTGGCGGCGAGAAGCGCCGCTTCCGATGCCTCTATGGCGTCTGCAACTTTGTTCAGGACTGCATTCCTCTGGGAGTCGCTCAGGCGCTGTGCGGCCTTCGCTGCGTGTTTTGTCGCTGTCAGTATCTCTTTCATAGTGCCGGCTCGAATTCTGTGTGGATGTTGTTCTCAGGGTCGGTGAGCACGCCGGCGATGATGCCGTCACGCTTGCCGTTCGCGATTATCACGCGCACCCCGTCCGCGGCCGCGCCGGCTGCGACGTGGTATTTGGATGCCATCCCTCCGCGGCCGCGGCTGCTCTTTGTATCGGATATGCAGCCCTCGACCTGGTCGCCGGTATGGATCTTTCTGATTACCCTGGATTCAGGCAGGGATGGGTCTCCGTCGTAGATTCCGTCGACGTTGGTCAGGATCACGAGAGCCTCGGCGCCGACCATACGGGCTACGAGGCCGGAGAGTTCGTCGTTGTCGGTGAACATCAGCTCGGTGATGGAGACTGTGTCGTTTTCGTTCACGATAGGCAGGACGTTGCTCTGGAGCATGATTTCTACGCAGCTGCGCTGGTTCTCGTACTCCACGCCCGGCTCGAAGTTGTTCTTCATCGTGAGCACCTGGCCGACGTTGATACCGTAGCCGGTGAACAGCTTGTAATAGAGGTCCATCAGGCGGACCTGGCCGATGGCGGAGTAGAGCTGCCTCTGCTGGACGTCGGTGAGCTTCCTGTCCTCCTTTATCAGGGAGCGGCCGCACGCGACGGCACCGCTGGTGACGAGCACTATCTCGTAGTTCATATTCCTGAGCCCGACGAGCTGGTCTACGATGGCGGATACCCTGGTGGTGTCGAGGGAACCGTCGGCGCGGGTGAGGACGTTAGATCCGACCTTGACGACGACGCGTTTCTTTTTCGCCGTGTTGACGGTGACTCCCTTTATGACTGCATCGGAGAAACCAGCTTCCTCCATCGCTTTCAATCCCTTGATGGTCATTCCGTTAGGAGTTGTGACCTTGTCGATTTCGGCCTCTGCGCCCAGCGTGCGGGAGCTTATAAGCTCCGCCGCGCCCTTCACCGTCTGGCAGACGATGGCTTCGGCGTCGGACAGTCCCAGACGGGAGCCGCCCTCGGTGGATGCGCTGATGTAGCGCATGGCGTATGCGATGCCGCAGGAGGCGAGGGAAGTGCCGGCTATCATCTTGTCCAGAGGGACCACGCGACATTCTCCGCACTTGTCGAACAGTGCTTTCAATTTTTCAACGGAGGTCTCCGACGCGTTGATCGGGGAGATGAAGGTCATGCTCTGGCAGATCTCTATCGCGGTGTTCGGAATCATATAGGCCATCTCCGGAAGGGAGCCGTCCTTCGAGAGCCATTCGTCGAACTGTGCAGGCTTGATGCCCGGGGCGATGGACACCAGCATCTGGGTGGAATAGTCGAGGGCGTCGCGCACCTCCTTGAGTACTTCTTCCACAATCCACGGCTTGACGGCTATGAATACTATATCTGCACCGCGCACGGCGGCGACGTTGTCTGTCAATGTATTGAGTCCCAGTGTCTTGAATTTCTCCAGACTGGAGCCGTGCCTGGCTGTGACGGTTATGTCGGATGGTGCGACGGCTCCGCTTTTAGCCAGACCTATGGCTGTAGCGCCGCCGATGTTACCTGCACCGATGAAAGTGATTTGCATAATTTACTCTACTAACTTAACCTGTGGCCCCCGTGGGGCTTGTCCCGCGGCCCGATGGACGGAAACGTCTGCGCGAAGTGGGCCGCTTTCAGTCAAAAGTAATCATATTTATCATTAATTCCAAATTCTCCATTCAACCACCGGCTTTTGTCCGGATGCCCGGATCCTCCAGGAAAACGATACAAAAGTTTCAATTTGTAACTTATTTCGATGGTTTCATCCTTTATCGGGGGATAAAAACGATTAAATATTTGCTTTCGTATATTTCTGAAAAAGATGGACGGTGTATTTTAATCTGAAACTTTTCACCTCGGGCTTTGGTTTTTAAAAAAATTTACTTAACTTGCAAAAAGTTAGTTTTCAGTAGTGACTCATAGCTCAGGATTATGAAATTACGTAGTAGTGTAACATTTGAGGGCCGCAGAATGGCCGGCGCCAGAGCTCTCTGGCTGGCCAACGGCATGAAGAAGGAACAGTTCGGCAAGCCTGTCATCGCCATTGCAAATTCTTTTACACAGTTCGTTCCGGGTCACGTGCATCTCCACGAGGCCGGCCAGATAGTGAAGGAGGAGATCGAAAAGCTCGGCTGCTTCGCCGCTGAGTTCAATACCATCGCCATCGACGACGGTATCGCGATGGGCCACGACGGTATGCTCTATTCCCTTCCTTCCCGCGAGGTGATCGCAGACTCCGTCGAGTACATGGTGAATGCCCACAAGGCTGACGCCCTCGTCTGCATCTCGAACTGTGACAAGATCACTCCGGGAATGCTCATCGCCGCCATGCGCCTGAACATCCCTACCATTTTCGTTTCCGGAGGCCCGATGGAGGCCGGCGAACTCGGAGCAGCCCGCCTGGACCTCATCGATGCGATGGTCAAGTCCGCTGACCCGAGCGTCAGCGACGAGGAGGTCAGCGCGATCGAGAACTGCGCCTGCCCGACCTGCGGCAGCTGCTCGGGAATGTTCACCGCCAACTCCATGAACTGCCTCACCGAGGCTATCGGCCTTGCCCTTCCGGGCAATGGAACCGTCCTCGCCACCCACGTGCAGCGCATCGAGCTGTTCAGAAAGGCAGCCCGCCAGATAGTCGCCAATACATACAAGTATTACAATGACAACGACTCTTCGGTTCTCCCGAGGAGCATCGCCACCCGCCAGGCCTTCCTCAATGCAATGTCCCTGGACATCGCCATGGGAGGCTCCACGAACACCGTCCTGCACCTTCTCGCTGTCGCGGGGGAGGCGGAGGCCGATTTCAAGATGGAGGACATCGACGCGCTCTCGCGCAGGATCCCGTGCATCTGCAAGGTGGCTCCGAACACTCAGAAATATCACATCCAGGACGTAGGCCGCGCAGGCGGCATCGTCGGGATCATGTCCGAGCTTGCCAAGGCTGGCATCGTGGATACCTCCACCTCCCGCGTCGACGGAATGACCCTCGGCGAGGAGATCGCCCTCTATGATATCGCCTCAGGCAATGCCTGCGAGGACGCAAAGGCCATCTACTCCGTGGCTCCGGGCCGCCGCCGCACCACTCAGCCGGGCTCCCAGAGCTGCACCTACGACTCGTTTGACCTCGACCGTGAGAAAGGCTGCATCCGCAGCATCGAACACGCATATACAAAGGACGGAGGACTCGGAGTCCTGTTCGGCAACATCGCCCTCGACGGCTGTGTCATCAAGACCGCCGGCGTGGATGAGAGCCTCTGGAAATTCTCAGGCCCTGCAAAGGTCTTCGACTCCCAGGAGGCTGCCTGCGAAGGCATCCTCGGCGGGAAGGTGAAGAGCGGCGACTGCGTCGTCATCAGCTATGAAGGCCCTAAGGGAGGCCCAGGAATGCAGGAGATGCTCTACCCGACATCCTATATCAAGTCAATGCATCTGGGGAAGGAATGCGCCCTCATCACTGACGGACGCTTCTCCGGCGGCACCTCCGGCCTCAGCATCGGCCACATCTCCCCTGAAGCCGCCGCCGGCGGGAACATCGGCCTCGTGCGTGACGGAGACATAATAGAAATCAATATCCCTGAACGCCGCATCTGCGTGAAGCTCTCCGATGAGGAGCTCGCGAAGCGCCGCGACGAGGAGCTGGCCAAGGGCAGGAAGTCTTTCCGCCCGCCGTTCCGCGTCCGTGAGGTCTCCAAGGCCCTCAAGGTTTACGCATCGATGGTCAGCAGCGCTGACAAGGGAGCCAGAAGAATATTCGAAGATTAACCGCTATGAAGGAAGGACAGAAAATAACCGGCGCAGAGATACTTCTCGAATCGCTCATCGCCCAGGGAGTCGACACCGTGTTCGGCTATCCCGGCGGTCAGATAATGCCTGTCTATGACAAGCTTTACGACTACACCGAGCGTCTCCGCCACGTTCTCGTGCGCCACGAGCAGGGCGCAATACACGCAGCCCAGGGCTATGCCCGCGTGCAGAGCAGACCGGGTTGCGTCATCGTGACCTCCGGTCCTGGTGCGACCAATGTAATCACAGGTGTTGCGGATGCTACCATCGATTCCACTCCGGTTGTCATAATCGCCGGACAGGTCCCTAACGCCCTTCTGGGTACCGATGCATTCCAGGAGACCGACCTCGTGGGTATGACCACTCCTATCAGCAAATGGGCATATCAGATACGCCGTCCTGAGGATGTCGCCTGGGCAGTCGCCCGCGCGTTCTATATCGCCGGCACAGGCCGTCCGGGCCCTGTTGTCCTGGACCTTACAAAGGATGCTCAGATCGGCTTTACGGAGTACAAGCCTGCGAAGTGCGATTTCATCCGCAGCTATGTCCCTTCTCCTAAGCCGTCCGAGGATGTACTGGAGAAAGCCGCTGCTATGATTGACGCGGCCAAGAAGCCTTTCCTTGTCTACGGCCAGGGAATCCTTATCTCCGGTGCGGAGAAGGAGCTTGAAGCTTTCCTTGACAGGACCTCCATCCCTGCGGGTTCCACACTTCTGGGCCTCAGCGCCCTCAAGTCCGACAACCCTCATTATGTGGGTATGCTCGGAATGCACGGAAACATAGCACCTAACATATTGACCCAGAACTGCGACCTTTTGATCAGCGTCGGAATGAGGTTCGATGACCGCGTCACCGGAAAGCTCAGTACATACGCCGCCCAGGCGAAGGTTATACATATAGACGTGGACGCATCCGAGATAGGGAAGAACATCCCTGTCGACCTCGGTGTCCTGGGTGATGCCAAGTATGTCCTCGGCCGTCTCACGGAGATGGTCGCCAAGCGCAGTTCCACCGGCTGGTCTGACGAGATCGTCAAGTGCAACGCCGTTGAGAAGGAGGAAGTCTGCGACAGGGAGATCAATCCTTGCGAGGGCCCTGTCAATCCCGGCGAAGTGGTCGCCCGCGTTGCCGAGGCCTGCGGCGGGAACGCCGTCATTGTCACGGATGTGGGCCAGCAGCAGATGCTGGCAGCGCGCTATTCGAAGTTCACTTCCACTAAGAGCTTCATCTCTTCCGGCGGTCTGGGCACAATGGGCTTCGGCCTTCCGGCCTCCATCGGCGCGAAGATCGGCGCCCCTGAGCGCACCGTTGTGCTGTTCGTGGGCGACGGCGGTCTGCAGATGACCGAGCAGGAGCTTGGCACCATCCTTCAGGAGGGAACGGGCGTGAAGATTGTCCTTCTTAACAACAACTGGCTGGGCAATGTCCGTATGTGGCAGGAGTTCTTCTTCGACAGGCGCTATTCGTTCACGAGGATGGTGAACCCTGATTTCGAGAAGCTGGCTGCGGCCTACGGCATCGACTGCGTGACCGTCGAGGAACGCGACGGACTGGCAGCCGAAATAGACAGGATGCTCGCGGATGACAAGCCTTTCATTCTGAACGTGCACGTGCGCGAGTCTACCGGTGTGTTCCCGATGGTCGCACCTGGAAAGAGCATAGATGAGATTATGTTGGACAACGACAAGCTTTTTGATTATGGAGAATGAAGAACATCTTTACGAAATAACCGCGTACACTGAGAACCAGGTCGGTCTTCTGAGCTCGATCGCAGGTATCTTCACCAGGCGCAGCATAAACATCGAGAAACTGCTTGTCTATCCTTCCAGGATCGAAGGCATCCACAAGTTCAAGATCATCGCCCGCACGACGGAGCGGCTTGCGAAGGCCGTGGTGCTTCAAGTCGAGAAGCGCGTGGACGTGGTGAAGGCATATTACGAGATGGACTCCGAGCGCTCCGACAGGGAGAAGGCGGACGTCATCAGGTTCCTTGAAGAAAGAGAAAATCAATAATAAACAATAAATTACACAGAATTATGGCAAAAATGAATTTTGGCGGTGTTGAAGAAAATGTAGTAACCCGCGACGAATTTACTCTCGAAATGGCCCGTGAGACCCTTAAGGACAAGACCCTTGCAGTCATCGGTTATGGTGTGCAGGGCCCTGGCCAGTCACTCAACCTCAGGGACAACGGATTCAACGTCATCGTAGGACAGCGTCCGGGCAAGACTTTCGAGAAAGCCATTGCAGACGGTTGGAAACCTGGCGAGAC
Organism: Candidatus Cryptobacteroides sp.; assembly: GCA_045597895.1. Classification (GTDB taxonomy): domain Bacteria; phylum Bacteroidota; class Bacteroidia; order Bacteroidales; family UBA932; genus Cryptobacteroides. The sequence continues at coordinate 69,395 of JAZLLA010000042.1, forward strand.
TCTCTTCGGCATCGAGGAGGCCTGCGAGAAGGGTGACATCATCATGTGCCTCCTTTCAGATGCAGCCGTAATGTCAGTATGGCCTACCATCAAGAAGTATCTCACCCCGGGCAAGAGCCTTTATTTCTCACACGGCTTCGCCATCACTTGGAGCGACCGTACAGGCTGCGTACCTCCGGCAGGCATTGACGTCATCATGGTAGCTCCTAAGGGTTCAGGTACCACAGTACGTTCCCTCTATCTCGAGGGCCGCGGAATCAACTCTTCATTCGCAGTATATCAGGACGCTTCAGGAAAAGCCCTTCAGAATACCCTCGCACTCGGTATCGGTGTCGGTTCAGGATACCTCTTCGAGACCACTTTCCAGCGTGAGGCCACCTCTGACCTTACCGGTGAGCGCGGATCGCTTATGGGAGCTATCCAGGGCCTCCTCCTCGCACAGTACGAAGTACTCCGTGAGAACGGCCACACTCCTTCAGAGGCTTTCAACGAGACAGTGGAGGAGCTCACACAGAGCCTTATGCCTCTCTTTGCAGCCAAGGGTATGGACTGGATGTACGCAAACTGCTCCACCACCGCACAGCGCGGCGCACTCGACTGGATGGGACCATTCCACGATGCCATCAAGCCTGTTGTCGAGAAACTCTACAACAGCGTGAAGACAGGAAACGAGGCTCAGATCTCCATCGATGCGAACAGCAAGCCTGACTACCGCGACGGTCTCGAGCAGGAGCTCAAGGCTCTCCGCGAAAGCGAGATGTGGCGCACCGCCGTCACCGTACGCGCACTCCGTCCTGAGAACAACAAGAAATAGTTTTTTCAATGAATACACTTTTTGACAAAATATGGGACGCCCACGTGGTGGATGTGGTCGATGATGGACCCCAGCAGGTCTATATCGACCGCCTCTACTGCCACGAGGTCACTTCCCCCCAGGCCTTCGACGGCCTGAGGAAGAGGGGAGTGAAGTGCCTGCGTCCCGACAAGGTCTTCTGCATGCCCGATCACAATACTCCTACCCACGATCAGGACAAGCCGATCGAAGACCCTGTATCCAAGGCACAGGTGGATACTCTCGCACGCAATGCCGCAGAGTTCGGTGTCCATCACTTCGGTATGAACACCCCTGACAACGGTATCATCCACGTCGTGGGCCCAGAGAAGGGACTTTCCCTTCCGGGAATGACCATCGTCTGCGGTGACTCCCACACCTCCACTCACGGAGCGATGGGTGCCGTTGCGTTCGGAATCGGTACCTCTGAGGTAGAGATGGTGCTCGCTTCGCAGTGCATCCTCCAGAAGAAGCCAAAGTCGATGAGCATCAGAGTCGAAGGCGAGCTCGCCCCTGGCGTTACAGCCAAGGACGTCGCCCTCTACATCATGATGAAGCTCACCACCAGCGGCGCTACAGGTTATTTTGTCGAATACAGGGGCTCGACCATCCGTTCCATGTCGATGGAAGGCCGTCTGACCCTTTCCAACCTCTCCATCGAGATGGGCGCCCGCGGCGGTTTCATCGCCCCGGACGAGACCACCTTCGAGTACCTGAAGGGCCGCGAATACGCCCCTAAGGGTGAGGAGTGGGACAAGGCTGTGGCTTTCTGGCGCACTCTCAAGAGCGGCGACGATGCAGTCTTCGACCGTGAGGTCGTCTTCGACGCCGCCGATATCCAGCCTATGATCACCTATGGCACGAACCCTGGCATGGGTATGCCGATCGATGGCAGGATTCCGGCTGACACGGCGGCGAAGCCATTGGCCTATATGGGCCTGGAGGCAGGGCAGAGCCTGCTCGGACACAAGGTGGATTATGTGTTCCTCGGCGCTTGCACAAACGGCCGCATCGAGGATTTCCGCGCTTTCGCCTCCATTGCTGCAGGCAGGAAGAAGGCCGAGGGCGTGACCGCCTGGCTTGTTCCGGGCTCCTGGCTCGTCAAGAAGCAGATCGAGGACGAGGGACTGGACAAGGTCCTCGCCGAGGCCGGCTTCGAGATCCGCCAGCCGGGATGTTCAGCCTGCCTGGCCATGAACGATGACAAGATTCCGGCAGGGAAGTACGCTGTCTCTACATCGAACAGGAACTTCGAAGGCCGTCAGGGTCCCGGCTCGCGCACTATGCTCGCCAGCCCGCTGACCGCCGCCGCTGCCGCCATCACAGGAGTAGTAACCGATCCAAGGGAGTTTTTGAAATGAAAGAGAAATTTGATATAATCGAAAGCACGTGCATCCCTGTTCCGTTCGACAACATCGATACGGACCAGATCATCCCTGCACGTTTCATGAAGGCGAATTCCCTGGACCTCGACTTCTTCGGAAAGAATCTTTTCTGTGACTGGAGATACAACCAGGACGGAACGCCTAAGGCAGGGTTCGTGATGAACGATCCGCGCTACAGCGGTTGCGTCCTTGTGGCCGGTGCGAACTTCGGTTCGGGCTCCAGCCGCGAGCATGCCGCCTGGGCCATCGCCGGCGCAGGGATCAGAGTGGTCATCGCCAGCTCATTCGCTGACATCCACAAGAACAACGAGCTGAACAACTTCGTCCTTCCGGTCGAGGTCTCCGCTCCGTTCCTTGCCGAGCTGCACGCCAGCATCGCTGCAGACCCTTCGGCAAAGGTACGCGTGGACCTTCCTAACCAGACGGTGACGAATCTCTCTACCGGTGCATCCGAGCACTTCGACATAATGGGCTACAAGAAATACTGCCTGATGAACGCTCTGGACGACATCGATTATCTTCTCCAGCAGAAGGACAAAATTGAAAAATACGAAGAATCCGCAAGATGCTAGCATTCCTGGACACGACGCTGCGTGACGGCGAACAGACCGCCGGTGTTTCGTTCAACGTGAACGAAAAGCTCGCGATTGCCCAGCTCCTTATCGAGGAGCTGAAGGTGGACCGCATCGAAGTCGCTTCGGCAAGGGTGTCGAAGGGGGAGTCCGAGGCTTTCCGTTCCATATGCGAATGGGCCAGGTCGAAGGGCTGTCTTGAGCGCGTGGAGGTGCTTGGCTTCGTGGATGACGGCGTTTCCGTGGACTGGATTGCATCCAATGGCGGAAAGGTCATCAACATCCTCGCGAAGGGCTCGCTGAAGCATCTTACGATGCAGCTGCGCAAGTCCCCGCAGGAGCATATCTCCGATATCTCCCGCGTGGTTTCCTACGCTGCTTCGAAAGGTCTCAGCTGCAATATCTATCTGGAGGACTGGTCGCACGGAATGCTGGACTCACAGGATTACGTGTTCGAGCTGATGGACGGTCTCAAGGGACTCGGGATCAAGCATTTCATGCTCCCTGATACCCTCGGTATCCTCGATCCTTGGAACACCTCCGAGCTGGTCGGCAGGATGGTGGAGCGCTATCCATCGCTCCAGTTCGACTTCCACGCCCACAACGACTATGGTCTGGCAGTGGCCAATACGCTGGCAGCAGTCAATGCCGGTGTGAGCTGTGTCCATACTACGGTCAACGGGCTCGGAGAGCGCAGCGGCAACGCGCCGGTCGCTCCCGTGGTCGCAGCCATCAACGATATGACCTCCGCTCAGATGAGTTTGGATGAATCCAAGCTCACCCACGTCTGCAAGTACGTCGAGAGCATCTCCGGCATCAGGATCCCTGACAATGAGCCTGTCGTCGGCGAGAACGTCTTCACCCAGACCAGCGGCGTGCACGCCGACGGTGACAGGAAGGGTGACCTCTACGCTAACAAGCTCCTGCCGCAGCGTTTCGGACGCGAGCGCCAGTACGCCCTGGGCAAGATGAGCGGCAAGGCCAATATCATCGAGAACCTCGACAAGCTGGGCATTGCCCTCACCCCGGACCAGATCAAGCTCGTGACCCAGAGGGTGGTCGAGCTGGGTGACAAGAAGGAGATGATGACTCCGGAGGACCTCCCGTTCATCATCGCCGATGTCCTCAAAAGCGGCGCGACCCAGGACAATATCCACATCGTCAACTATTCCCTCCAGCTTACGAAGGGAATGAAACCTGCCGCTATGCTGAAGGTCAGCATCAACGGCACCGAGTACGAGACCAGTTCCAACGGAGACGGACAGTACAATGCGTTCATGCGCGCTCTGTGGAAGATCTATGACAGGCTCGGAAAGAAGCATCCTCTCCTGGCCGACTACCAGGTGACCATCCCTCCGGGAGGAAAGACAGACGCCCTTGTGGCGACAACCATCTTCTGGGATATGGACGGGCACGTGTTCAAGACCAGGGGCATCGATTCCGACCAGACCGAGGCCGCCATCAAGGCCACGGTCAAGATGTTGAACATTATTGAAAATCTCGATATCAGTACATTGGTATGAAACTGAAGATAGCCAAACTTCCAGGTGACGGCATCGGACCGGAAGTCGTAGAACAGGCCGTGAAGGCCGTTGATGCCGTTTGCACCAGATTCGGCCACGAGGTAGAATACAAGTTCGCTCTCACCGGAGCCTGCGCCATCGACAAGTACGGCTCAGCCTATCCTGCCGAGACCCATCAGATCTGCCTCGAAAGTGACGCAGTCCTTTACGGAGCAGTGGGCGATCCGCGCTTCGACAACGATCCTACCGCCAAGGTGCGTCCGGAGGACGGATTGCTCGCTATGCGCAAGCAGCTTGGCCTTTATGCCAACCTCCGCCCGGTGGAGACCTTCGAGTCGCTGGTCAGCAAGAGCCCTCTGAAGGAGGAGCTTGTGTCCGGCGCCGATTTCCTATGCATCCGTGAGCTCACCGGTGGAATGTATTTCGGTGAGAAGGGACGTCTGGACGGCGGCGACACCGCTTATGATACCAATATTTATCACAGATACGAGATCGAGCGCATCGTAAGGCTGGCATACGACTATGCAATGCGCCGCAGAAAGCATCTTACAGTGGTCGACAAGGCCAATGTCCTCGAGTCTTCACGCCTCTGGAGACAGGTCGCACAGGAGATTGCTCCTGAGTTCCCTGAGGTCACCACCGATTTCATGTATGTGGACAATGCCGCGATGAAGCTCATCACCTGGCCGAAGTTCTTTGACGTCATCGTCACAGAGAACACCTTCGGCGATATCCTCACCGATGAGGCGAGCGTCATCTCCGGCTCGATGGGCCTGCTGGCTTCAGCTTCCATCGGAGAGCACACCGGCGTGTTCGAGCCTATCCACGGCTCCTATCCTCAGGCCGCAGGGAAGAACATTGCCAATCCATTGGCGACCATCCTTTCCGCCGCGATGATGTTCGAGTATGCGTTCGGACTGATGGAGGAAGGAAAGGCTATACGCGAGGCCGTTTCCGCATCGATTGACGCCAAGTTCGTCACTGAGGACCTTGCCTCCGAAGGCATAGCCTCCCGCAGTACCTCCGAGGTGGGTGACTGGGTGGCCGATTATATCAGAAAGCACTAGAACTATATGAAGATATTCAGCGAATCATTGGTCAACGAAGCCTGCCAGAAGTGCAGCGTGGCCAATCTGTCCAAGGCAACGATAGGGGAGACCCTCCTTGTCGCCCAGTACCTTGAGAAGAAGACCGGTATCCCGTTCATCCGCATGGACCAGGGTTCTCCGGGTCTTCCTATCAACAAATACGGCGTCGAGGCTGAGAAGAAAGCCCTTGACAGCGGCATCGGATCGCAGTATCCTGCCGCTGCCGGTATCCAGGAACTCAATGATGCTGCCTCACGCTTCGTGAAGGCGTTCATCAATATCGATATCGCCCCTCACAACTGCGTGCCTACAACAGGCTCCGTGGCTGCCTCCTTCGGCTCTTTCATCGCCTGTACGCAGAGGATTCCGGGCAAGGACAAGGTTCTTTTCATCGACCCTGGATTCCCTATCCAGAAGTCACAGCTCAGGGTCCTGGGCATAGAATGGAAGGAGTTTGACATCTACAGCCACCGTGGCGCTGAGAAGCTCGAGGCCAAGCTCGAGGAGATGCTCTCCTCGGGAGACGTTGCCGCTATCATCTATTCCAATCCTAACAATCCGGCATGGATCTGTCTTGAGGAGGAGGAACTCCAGGTGATAGGCAAGCTCGCCACCAAGTACGATGTAATCGTGATGGAGGATCTCGCATACTTCTGCATGGACTACAGACGCGACCTCAGCCATCCTTTCGAGCCGCCGTATCTTCCTACTGCTGCACGATACACCGATAATTATATCCTGATGCTTTCGGCATCGAAGATTTTCAGCTATGCCGGACAGCGCATCGCTCTCTGCTGCATTTCTGACAAGCTTTATGAGAAGCAGTACCCGGCCCTGGCTGAACGCTATCATGATGCCGGAGTCTTCGGCGTTACGCTGACCGCTTCCATCCTCTATATGATTACGAGCGGATGTACAGCCACTACCCAGTACGGCTATGCCGAGATGCTCAACCTTTCCTGCGACGGAGTCATCAATTTCGTCGAGGATACGCGCGAGTACGAGCGCAGGGCCAGCAGAATGAAGGAGATCTTCTGCCGTCATGGATTCCACGTGGTTTATGACCGTGACGTGACGCAGAATGTCGGTGACGGATTCTTCTTCACTCTCGGATATGGTTCCATGACTGGTGAGGAACTTGTCGTCGAACTTATGTATTACGGAGTGAGCAGCATCTGCCTTTCCACTACCGGAAGCCAGAAATATGGCGTTCGCGCCTGTGTGAGCCGTATGCGCGAGGAGCTCTATGAGGTCCTCGACGAGCGCATGGCCGCCTTCGCCGCAGATCACAGATAGTTTTGTCCGAAGCCTGGATTCCCGTCCGAATTCTCAGCCACGATTTCAATTGTCTACAGGACAATCAAGCTGTACCCCGAGACCTTTATCCTGACGGAGGGAAAGGTCTTCCTTCTGATTGGATGGGATTAAAAAAGTCCTCGTCCAGGGCTAGCTGTCCGTCACTTTCCGGAAGGCAAAGAGACTCTAAGTCCAGTCGACACGGAGAGCATGCATGGATGCTCGGATTTGTAGGTGTCAAGTACCCGGCTGCCTGACGGTATGTTCCAGGAGAATGCAGGTTCAAGGAAGAGTCCGGAATTTCCGCTGATGCTGAACAGAACGCCACCGACCCCTGTCAAGGAAAATCCTATTCCGTCCTTAGCTGTTCGGCATCCATCATTGAATGCCGCCACACAGAAATCTGTCGATACACCGGCTCCGACATACACATCCAGCCAACTGTTCCTGGTGATGGAATAATCCGCACGGACAGGTATTCCTATGTAATGGGCATTCTGCTGTTTGCTGCTGATTTTCGAGGAATACCAGGAGTAATCAACCCCTGTTGTCAGAGACCATCTCCCATTGACAGGGATCCGCAGCGACAGGCCTGCCCGCAGCGGCATCCGGTGGGTGGACGTCTTCTTACCCGGCGCGTTAATACGTGGGTCATTTATATCGGAAGTCCCAACAGGGGACGTGGTATGGGCTGGCTGAAGCAAGCCTGCAAGCGCTATTGCGCCGGAGCCTCCGATAACTCCGGCTGTTGCAGCTCCGACTTTAATGTTTACAGGCTTTTTCTCTATTTTTGTTCCTGTTGGTATAAATGCTGACGAGCCGCTGTCATTATTGGTCAATGAACTGGAAACAGCATCATTCCCGCTGCTTTCTACTTCGAGGGAGACAGCCTCGGCAGGCTGCTCTTCTGCCATTATTACTGTTTCAGAGCAATCCTGAGCTGCCTCTCCATTGGCTGTCCGTCCATAATGATGCTGAGCCTTTTGTACAGATGATGGCTTTGTGCCTGCGGCGACAGCATCGAAGCCGCTGTCAACAGTAATCGGCCCAGCAGCCTGTGCCGTCAATGTTCTATTGTCAACGACCTGGACCGGGTCAAGTCCCGGAGCAGGACGGAGAATGAAGAACAGGGCCAGACCAGCAGCAACAGCTGCCGGCAGAAGCCATGCAAGGTAAGCGGCATTGTGCCCTGGAGCCGCACCGGAAGTCCTGTCAAGCAATGACTTGAACTTGGCGAAGTCACCCTCCGGGAGCTTGCTTTCGTAGCCTTCCAGCCTATCCTTGATCTTATCTTCCAATTCTTTCATTCTATTCCGATTTCTTCAGGTATTCGTTGATTTGTTTTCTGAGCTGGGCCTTGGCCTTGACAAGCATACTGGTCGACCCTCTTTCACTTATGCCCAGCATCCCTGCAATCTCCTTGTGGGAGTACCCGTCAATGCAGAACATATTGAAGATTGCCCTCTGTGTGCCGGGCAGTTTTGAAATGAACTCCAAAAGCTTCTCTTGAGGAATGCTGTTGAATTCCTCATCGGTCGGCTCTGGCAGAGACTCGGACGCCGAACTTGCCAGAGGCACAAAACGGATCTTGAATCTGCTTATGCCGGCAAGTGCCGTATTGATGGCTATTTTGCTGATCCAGGCATAAAGGGACCCGTTCCCTTTGTATTTGAATGAGGATATCTTGTCAAGCGCCTTCAGGATAGTGTCGTGTACCAGGTCCTGAGCTTCATCCCTGCTGCCGGAGTATCTGAGGCAGATGGAAAAGAGCCTTGCTGCATACCTTGTATACAGTTCCTCCTGAGCCTGTCTGTCTTTCTCTGAGCAAAGCCGGGCCAGACTTTGTTCGTCCAATCTCTGATACACTCTCTTTGTTATTTCCTATTCTTCAGTAAGCCGGAAACGAGTATGGTCAATCATATATCAGATACATCGTGCGTTAGAAATCCACCTTCTTGTTGAGAAGGGAAGAATAATCGAACGTGACTTCCTTAGTGATGTCCTTATCGGATGATTTATAGTTATAGATCAGTGTGTATTCGTCATTTTCAAGGCCGGAGAGCTCAGTTACGATATTACCCACTTTGCAGAAGCAATTTGCGGAAAGGTTCAGTTCTTTTCCAGTGACATAGACATATATGAAAGAGCCTTCCATCATGGCCCTGCAGTCGAATCCCTCTTTGATGATACAATTGTCTTCAAGCCCTGAAAGGGTGATTTTCAGATTTCCATTCTTGCTCTGGAGATGCAGAGTGCCCGGCTTTCCTTTTTCTACTATAATGTCACCGTCTGGAGCTTTGGTGCTGATGCATCCCTTATCTGAGAATGAGACAAGCTTGAATTCCTTGTCCTCAAACATTGATGTGCAAGCGGCTGCGGCAATGGCTGCAGCTGCAGAAAGAGCAAACAAGACTGCTCTGGAGATAATGATTCTTGATTTCATAATTCTGTTTTTTTTAAACGTTAATTATTCTGTCTGGCGATTTGTTTCTGCCATATAAATACAGAATAATGCAAAATGCGTCAATATCTCTGCTTTTTTTACAAGTTCAAAGCATTTACATCACTTGTCATCGTAATGACCATATGATGACAATACCGCTACCTTGACAACTTCTTCCTCGATCTCGTATATGAGCCTGTGCTTCTGGGAAATACGGCGGGACCACTGTCCTAAACGATCTCCGCCAAGGGCTTCCAAAGCTTGCGGTGAAAAAATAAGCATGTACATCTATATGCTCTCTAACAATGAGGCGAGAGCCTCCTTCCCATCAACCGAAAGTCCTTTACCTTCAGCAATATCTTTTCTTGCCTTGTCTACACGGGCGAAGAACTCTTTTTTGCTGATAAGGCTGTCATCCTCAGATACAGGTACAATCTTAAAACTGCCGGCACGGGATGTGAGAATGACACTTTCTCCGCTGGCGGCAAGACCGAGGTATTTCCCTTGATTTGATCTGAAATCTCGAATGCTGATTACTGTCATTGTTTCATATTTTTTCGCAAAAATAATGAAAACCAAAATGGTATCTAAATTTTAATATGCAATTATCAAACATGCTGGATATGCGGATGTTTTCGCTCATGTTCTGACCCATCTTGCTCCCATCAAAGTTATTTGTTTTGCGGCGCGTTATAGCATAAGTGTTGAGTAGGCCACAATCGAGTATTTGTTCATCCGTCTGAGCGGATGATTTTTCGTACAGACGCAAATCATTCGCGTATGTACTAACCTTCCGTTACCTCCCTTTCGCTACAGAATGACTCTGGACCCTCCCAGAGTCATTCTATGGCCGCAAATCGCCCATTTCTACCCCTTTCCCTGCCACAGAATGGGTTTCAAGGTGCCGAGAGCCATTCTATGGCAAGTAGCGAGAATCTCTCCCCAACAACATT
>JAZLLA010000043.1:0-18736 GCA_045597895.1 Candidatus Cryptobacteroides sp.
TGGTAAAGATTTATGAGGGATTGTTTATGGATTTTGAATATGGAATGAAGGAACGTAGCGGGCTACGTGACTGAATGACATGTTCAAAAGACAAAACAAGAACCATAAAGATTACCAAGTTATTTTTTAAGAATGACTAAATGTTGAAAGATTATCAAAAGATAAAAATATTATAAAGATTTCTGTATTTGAGCTTCGTTGATTCGTTTTTATGCTATATTTGTCACATAACCAATTCATTTTATACTATGTCGTTGAATAAAGTAATGCTTATCGGTAACGTTGGTAGAGACCCGGAAGTACGTTACCTTGAAGGAAATGCCGGCGCAGCGAACGCCACAAAAGTCGCATCATTCACCCTCGCAACAACGGAGAGATACAGGGACCGCAGCGGAGAACTCCGCGAGAACACTGAATGGCACAACATCGTCGCATGGAGGAATTCCGCTGACCTCGCGGAGAAGTTCATCCGCAGAGGTTCGCAAGTATATATCGAGGGCAGACTCAGGACCAGGTCGTGGACAGACCCGCAGGGAGTGAAGAAATACACGACCGAAATCATTGTGGACAATATCCAGCTTCTCGGCAAGAGGGCTGACAATCCAGCAGAGCAGGCCCAGGGTGGCTTCCAGCAGCCACAGGCTCAAGGTTACGCAGCACAAGCTCCTGCAGCATCCCCTGCACCTGCACAGAACGCCGCCCCTGCCTACAGGCAGCCGGCATCGTCCGTGCCAGCAGGGTTCCAGCCTCGCACTGAAACTGCGGCCGCACCTCTGGACATAATGGGTGACGGCAGCGACGACCTTCCATTCTAGCACTATGCCTCAGGAAATAGAAAGGAAATTCCTTGTCAGTGGTGAATTCAAGTCCAAAGCTGTCAAGGCGGTAAGGATCAAGCAAGGCTACATAGCCCCCGGCTCCGGCCGCACGGTACGCGTGCGCTCCTGGGATGACAAAGGGTATCTGACCATTAAAGGCCCTGCCGGGTCGGACGGATTGGGCCGCTTCGAGTGGGAGAAGGAGATAAGCCTTCAGGACGTTGAGGAGCTGATGACGGTATGTGACGGCGGTTTCATTGACAAGACCCGTTACCTCATTCCGTCCGAAGACGGCATTCACACCTGGGAAGTGGATGAGTTCTATGGAGATAATGAGGGACTGGTGATGGCGGAGATTGAGCTGCGAAGTGCGGCTGACTCCTTCCCGAAACCCGACTGGATCGGTGAGGAGGTGACCGGAGACGGACGATACTACAATTCCCACCTCCTGAAATACCCTTTCAAGGACTGGAAATAGCGCTTATACTACAAATGGCGGCTGACCGGTTTTCCCCGGCCAGCCTTTTTTCTTATCAATTCATAAAAAAGCATATCAAAAGATAAAAATGTGACGAAACCTTCCAGAGTGTGGCGGGTTGGAGAGTTCCGGAGATCCACAACCGCATATCTTTCATACCTTGCGTGCAGATCAATCCACTATGCAGTATGAAAAAGAGAAAGTATGTTGAAGAAGTCCCACAGCACAGCTATTCAAAGGGAATAAACGGATTTTTTATCTTCTACGATGTAATGGACAACATCTTTTTCATTACATTGTACTTCTGTCTTTCAAGGAAACACGGAATAAGGACCACCGCATTCTGTATAATGCCCAACCATATCCATGCGCAGCTGTGGGCAAGGGCCAAAGCTGTGTTCATAGCATTCAACAGGGAGCTCTTTTCATTCTTTGCCCGAGGGTATAACAGGTGGCACCATCGGACCGGGACGCTGTTCGACCCGTTCGGGAGTGTACCGAAACTGGTCGGGAAGACCATCAGGAACAATATCTCGTATATTAACAACAATGGAACTGTCGGGGGCTTGTCTGTGGACGTTCTGGGCTACAAGTGGAATTTGCTTTCCTGCTACAAAGCTGAGACAGGGAAAGATGATGAATCATCATTTTCCAGGGCATATAAAAAGGCCCGGAAGGCAGTGGACTTCTACAACCGTCACTGCATACCGCTGACTTATGAAGTTCAGGAGCGATTGTATGCAAACCTTTCCCCGAATGAGAAGAACGGGCTTATCGACTACATATTGCTTAAATACAAAGTTGTAGACTTCGAAGAAATGATCCGCTATTACGGCAGTTTCGACGAGGCGGTTCATGCAATGAATGCCAACTGCGGTTCCGAGCCTGAAATCCAGGAGGACTACGAAGACTATTCAATATATCGCGAAATGATACGGATAATAAAGGCAAAAGGGATCGAAACCAAGCATCTTAACTTCGAGACAATGGATCCTGCAACCTTGACTGAGCTTGCTGCCGAACTCTCCAAAATCCCTGGAGTAAAGCCAAAACAGATTCGCAAGTTCCTTCATCTCAAAAATACGGACAAATAGTACCCGCACAGCCTTTATCAGACCTGCTGCTCTATCCGTTATCCGCATTTTGCCCTGCCTTAGACATTTACCTAATCCACTTACTTCCAATAAAATAAGCAAATATCTGCCACCCAAATCGAAGGTAGATATCCACTTAATCGCCTATATATTAGCGCATTAAGCAACTATCTATCTCCGGTACTTCACAGAACTGAAATGATGAAATGACGAAAAGATGTCTTGAGAAGGCATATGAAAGTTGTCACGATGTAATTGCCGATATAGTGAACATCATGTAGGAGGGAGAGCGGAGACGGCAGTCCGGACTGCGGAGCATTTTCAGCGGAGCGGGCCGGAACTGCCGCGGAGCGGAACTGGTGGCATAGTGAAAGAGAAAATTATTTCGTAATTTTGTGCAAACTGATAACTAGCATAGCAATGTTTGACCTTGGAATCATCGGGGGAGGCCCAGGAGGGTACGTAGCGGCGGAAAGAGCCGCTGCTGCCGGCCTCAGCGTAATACTTTTCGAAAAGAACTCTCTCGGCGGTGTCTGCCTCAACGAAGGCTGCATCCCGACCAAGACCCTTCTATACAGCGCCAAACTCTATGACAATGCCCGCCACAGCGACAAATACGGCGTCACCACCGAAGGCGCGTCCCTGGACTATGCCAAGGTCCTCAAGCGCAAGGAAAAGACCATCCGCAAGCTTGTCGGAGGCGTGAAACTCGCAATGAAGAACGGCAATGTCACCGTCGTCAATGCCACTGCGACCATCAAGGGGGCCAACCCTGACGGGACCCTCGCAATAACGGTCCCGTCAGAAGAGGCCGTTCAGGAACACACCGTCAAGGACCTTCTCATCTGCACCGGCTCCGAAGCTTTCGTCCCGCCGATCAAGGGCCTGAAGGAAGCCGGCGACATTATCTGCACCAACCGCGAAATCCTCAACCTCCAGGAGCCCCCTGAAGAACTCATCATCATCGGCGGCGGCGTCATCGGAATGGAGTTCGCATCCTTCTTCAACAGTGCCGGCACCGCTGTCACCGTCATCGAAATGCTCCCGAAGATACTCGGCCCGATGGATGCCGAAATCAGCGCAATGCTTCTCAAACAGTATGAAAAGAAGGGCGTAACCTTCAAGCTGAGCTGCAAAGTGACTGAAATCCAGGGGAATACCGTCTGCTACGAAGACTCCGAAGGCCAGCAGCAGACCGTCTCCGCAGACAAGATACTGGTCTCCGTCGGCCGCCGTGCCTGCCTGACCGGCTTCGGCCTCGAAACCCTGAACCCCGAAATGCTTCTCAATAAAGCCGGCAAGCCGGTCGGAATCAAGGTCAATGCCCGAATGCAGACCTCCGTCCCTCACGTCTATGCCGCCGGGGACGTAACCGGCTTCTCGATGCTCGCCCACACCGCCAGCCGCGAAGGCGAAGTCGCCGTGAACACCATCCTCGGCCGCAACGATGCAATGTCATACTCCGCCATCCCAGGTGTGGTCTATACCAATCCTGAAGTCGCCGGCGTCGGCCTCACCGAGGACGAAGCCACCGCCCGCGGACTCGACTTCATCGTCGCAAGGCTCCCGATGGCCTACTCAGGCCGCTTCGTCGCAGAGAACGAACTCGGCGAAGGCATCTGTAAGCTCATCATTGACCGCAAGGACAATACCGTCGTCGGCGCCCACCTCCTCGGCAACCCTTGCTCCGAAATCATCCAGAGCCTCTGCATCGCCATCGAGCAGAAACTGACCGTCGACCAGCTGCAGAAGGTCGTGTTCCCGCATCCTACCGTCGGAGAAATAGTCAAGGAAACATTATTCTCGATTTCCGATTAACTTTCTGCTCATTTCCGCTACTTGTATGTAGAAACGACTACAAGATGACGCAGCAGGATTTCGACAGACTATCAGAATCGATCAGATTCAGGCTCCAGACTCTCGCCGGGCGCTTCATCGCGAAGACAGGGATCGCGGAAGACGCCGGTGACATAGCCCAGGAGGCGCTGATAACCCTCTGGAAGCTGGACAGCCGGGGCTATCCCATCAGGGATGCCGAAGCCCTCGCCGTCAAGATTACTAAGAATCTAGCCGTCGCCCGTTATCGTCGCAGGAAGCTCGAGGTCCTGCCTGTCGGCTCCATTGAAATAGAAGGCGGCACTCCCGCCACCAGCCTGACTGATGACGGCGACAGCCGGACCATCCGTGAGGAACTGTATGCGGCCCTCACGCCTACCCAGCGCCGATACCTGGAGCTCAGGAACGAATACGGCCTCTCCCTCGACGAGATCGCCGAACTGACCGGCAGCCCGAAATCAAGCATCAAAACCACCATCTCCACCGCCCGCAGACAGATGCTGGCGCAAATCAACAAGCAGATATGATAGAAGACAAGAAATACAGACAGCAGTTGCTGGAGTCCTACCTTGACGGTGGAACCTCCGTTGAGGATGAAATCGCTCTCGCACAATATTTCGCATCCCATACACCGGAAGCGGACGAAGCCGATGCAGCAGCACTCATCCTTGCAGACCACCCGCAGGCGGACATCCTCTCAGAAGATGGGGAGAAGTTCTTTGACGATACCGTCCGCCGCAAGCTTCCCGTCCGCCGCGTCATCATCTCCGCGGTATCCCTTGCCGCAGCCATCGCACTTCTCTTCATCCTGCTTCCTGCAGCCGGAAATGCTGAACCGGAGTTCACTCCGATGGAGATTGCACAGAACATCAATACAATAATGAGCCTCGATACAGAGGATATAGAGTCGATCAAGGCGGAGCCCAAAGGCGCCAAAGTCATCCTTACCGCGAAAATGAAGGACGGAAGCTCGAGCACGTTCATCATGAGCCGCGACCAGGAGGACGGCTCCACCATGATAACGGCACAGAACAAATCAAACAAAAGGAAATAATTATGCTTACAACCATTCTCACGGCGCTCTGCGCCCTCACTATCAGCACTGCTGATATCACGGCCCAGGCCGACACCCTCGACACCTACGTCATCGATGCTGTCCAGATCAAGGACTTCGACGGCTCCCAGCTTGTCGGCAAGACCATCACCAACTATCACATCAGCTGTCTGACCCTCAAGGAGGGTGTTACAAGGATCCACAACATCGTCACGAACGAATTCAAGGCTCCGGACGGTGTCCAGGTCATAGGATATGGAACAACGGACGAAGCCCAGATCCGCGTGCTCAAGACTTCTTCCAGTATGCCTGACCCGATCTATGTCATTGACGGAAAGGTCGTGACCTCTGATGAGTTCAAAGCCGTCAAGCCGGCCAATATCGAATCCATCGAAATCATCAAGGACGGCTCCAACGAAGTGCGCAGGAAATACACCGACCGCGATGATGTCGGTGTGATCCTCATCACTACAAAGAAAGGCAAATAAAAAAAGCGGGTTCCAACCCGCTTTTTTTACATCTCGTTGCCGACCTTGCGGGCGCGCTCCGGCTTGTCCAGGTTGATGCCCAGGGCGATGCCGATCTCGACAAGAATGTTCCAGCCGGCGCAAAGGTCCACATACTGCTGGTATTCGCCGGCATCAGGGACAACGATGGTTGTGAACGGAGTCTTCTCCGGAGCGATGGCCACTACGTGTACATTCGCTCCGCCGAAGACTTTCTGATACTTCTCATACTCATCCTTGATAGGCTCTACGACGAAAACGATATCACCGTCCTGCATAACCTCCTCAGGTCCATGAAGCGCATAGGTTCCCTCAAGGAAATCGCTCTTGCGGCGGGTGATCTCATTGGTCTTGAGAGTAAGTTCCTCTGCCACTCCGTCGTTCATTCCCGCGAAATAGATGGTATTGGCGTTCTTTGTCCAGTTTACGATCTCCTCCGGTACCTGAAGGGTGAGTGCGGTCTCCACCTTCTCTGCGAGTCCTTCGATATTCATTTCCTTTCCAGCGAGGCCGCGGACGACGGCTTCATTGAAGAGCACCTGCTCCACAACGCTCTTTGTGGCGGCTACGGCGTTCTCCCAGCCGCATTTGAGTACGAATGTATGTGCTGCAGCGGCCTCGAGAGGAGTGTCCTCATTGGCAGTTATGGCGAAGGTGCGGCTGTTCCCGTCAGCCTTGAGCTTGTTCGCGAGCATAAGGGTTTCCTTGGTGCGGCCGGAGTTGGAGGCGAGCACGACGGTATAGTCGTCGAGCTTGTAGTCGCAGCACTGGTGTGCTCCGTCGGTGTGGACGAACTCCTTGACTCCCCAGGTCATGGCCTTGCGGATGGCGTTCTTCGCCGGCATGATGCGGCTTGAACCTTCACCTGCGAGAAGCAGGTGTCCGGAAGCCTTGGCCGAAGCTATGACATCGGATGCGCATGAAGGGTCGAATTTCTTTATTGTGGCTACGGTGTCCATCATTTCGCGGACAAGGTAGAACTGTGAGAATCTGTTATCTGTAAGTTTCATATCTTTAAAAAAAAGCCTAAGTTTTTTCCATCAGCAAAAATAAAAAAACTTAGGCTTTCTTCAATATTTTTTTTCTTTTTCAGCGACTAACGGCGCGGACCGAACGGGAAGCGCGGGCTGAGGTCGATGACCGGCTGCTTCGAGTTGAAATTCACCTTGACCTCACCGTTGGTGATGTAGCGGTCGAGGTTGCCCTTCTGCTCGAACACTTCGCCCTTGTAGGTCCCGTCGATCATCTCGCGGGCCATCTGGCGGAGATCCTTGACCCTCTGGAGGGACTCGGTGTCGTTGCCGTGGTAATGGCCGGAGTAGAGCCTGTCGATGCCGTTCTTCTCCATATACTCGACCATCCTGTCCGCCGTGATGTAGAGGGTCTGGAAGTTGGTGGAGAGAAGCAGGTTGGTTGAGCCGAAGGCGTCACCGCTGAATCCGTAACCGGCGGCCTTGTCGAGGAATGAGGTCGAGCCCGGAGTATGTCCAGGGGTGAACATCACTTCGATCTGACGGCCTCCGAGGTCGATTATCGATCCATCGGTGAGGTAGTTGATGCGGCCTCTGTAGTCCCTCATCATTGACTGGACGCTGACCATGTCGGCGGCATTGATGTAGATCTCACGGAACTGGTTCACAGCCGAGCCGGTGTGGTCCGGGTGGACGTGGGTGGCTACGAGGGTGACAGGCTTGTCAGTGATCTGTGCCGCTGCCTTTGCGAGGTCTTCCATCGATGTTCCGCAGTCGATGAGCAATGCTCTGTTCTCGCCTTCCACGATATAGAAGGACTCGTTGTAGCAGAGGTGGCCGTTGCCGTGCCAGGTGTGCTCGTCTATCTGGCGGATCTCGAAGTCCTTTGCCACCAGTACTTCAGGCTCCTGGTAGAGAGGCTCGCGTTCCTTGATGTGGACTATGTATTTCTTTATGACTCCGTTGAGGTCGGCTGTGACTGTGGCGTCGCCGGTGTGGCCTTCAGGCTGGGTGACGGTGAGCTTGACCTTCTTGTTGTCTGCTGTGGCGGTGACCTTGGTGTCGGCGTCTGCCGGTGCGGTGATGTATTTCTCGAAGGTGTCGAGGAATACTACGCCGTTGGCGTTGGTGGAGAACTTAGGGGTCTTGCCGAAGTCGATTACCTCATCCCCGACCTTTACGGTGACGGCAGGGACAGCAGGGTAGGTGAGCTTCTTGCCCTTGGCGCTGAAGCCGAGGCCCTGGAGGTCGAAAAGGGCGCCGTCCTCACCGATGGCGATGAGGTAGATGGCGTGCTTGCCTCCGATTCCGTCCACTGACTTGGATACATTGGCCGTGAGCCTTGTGACTTTCTGGGCGGAGCCGGCAGGAACGCTGATTTCAGCGATCTTCTTGCCGTTCCAGATGGAGTTGGCCCAAGGGCCGTCCATCATTACAGCGATCTTGAACGCCTTGTCGGTCTTAGGGGTGATGAAGACGTTGATGGCGGTGTTGTTGCCCGCCTTTGTGCCGGCGAACGGCTTGAGACCCTTCTGAGCGGTCTTGAGACCGCCGAAGCCGAAGTACTTGAAACCTACGATGTCACCGGACTTGACGTTGGTGATGTCCATTGCATTGCCCCAGATGTCGTGGGTGTCCTGCATAAGGGTGTTGTCGGAAAGGAAGCAGGCGTATCCTGCAGAGTAGTACTTGTAAGGGTCGAGACCGAAGATGTTGAATCCTTCGGAGGTCACTTCTGCACCGAGGTACTCGAAGCCGTCGGAAGCCTTGGCCGACCACTTGCCGTCCTTTGCATAAGGATCGTATCCGGTGATGTAGACCTTGCCGCCTTCAGCGACAGGAGCCTCGTCCCAGGTGATCCGGACAGGGGCGACCATAGGCTGGCGGGCGTTGCCGAAGCCGCGCGGTGCGCGATGATAGAACACGTACCACTGGTCGCCTATCTGGAGGAGGCTGCCGTGGGTGTTGTGTCCGGAGAATGTCTCCATCAGCTTGCATCCGTCCTCGTCAGGAACGATGGCGCGTGAGTCCACGAGGACTCCGCCGCTTCTCCAAGGTCCCATAGGGGAGTCTCCGAATGCGTAGCGCAGGGTTGAGTTCGAACTGCCTACACCGTAGTCAGGGCCTGAATGGCCTGAGAATACCCAGACGTACTTGTTTCCTACCTGACGTATGGAAGATGCCTCGAAGAAGTTGAAGTCCTCGAGTTTCTGGTCCTTGTAGAGTGCCGGATATGTTACTCCCGGAATCTGCATCACCACTCCGTATCTCTGGCTGGCAGGGATGAAATAAGGGATGACCTCTGTGCCCGGACGCACTGAATACATTGTGTTCTGGTCCAGCTGGGCTGCTGAGGACCTCTGGAAGCCCCAGAAGCCGTATGCCCTGAATCCGATTTCGTAATCGGGGTCTGCAGGGTCGGTGACCTTCTCCACGAAGACAGGAGGGTCGAAGCCCATCGTGCTGCCTTCCACGGTACGTGTCCCGTCCTCGGTGAGGTTCAGCGGGGTGAAAGGTCCGTCAGGACGGTCGCCCTTGCAGACCATGGCCTCGCGGTTAGCTCCGCGGCTGTGAGGATAGAGATAATAGACGTTCTTCCCGTCCTTGCCCTTGATTTCCACAAGGTCTGGTGCGTACATTACATCCCACTGGTTGTCGATGAAATATGTGAAGATCGGACCTTCGTCGCGCCAGTTGTTGAGGTCCTCCACAGGCGCCGACCAGGCGTGGATGTCCGGTCCGCAGTAGCTGTCATATCTTACGTCGTGCGATCCGATGATATAGGCGCGGTAGTGCCCCGGGTTGTCAGGGTCCTCGAATACTCGCGGCTCTCCGTCAGGAAGGTGTTCCCAGAGCGGAATGTAAGGGTTCTGGCCCAGTGCCAGAGTGGCGCAAAGCGCTGCAGACAAGACTGCGATTGTTCTTTTCAGTGATTTCATATTGTGGATGTTATTTTATTGTAATCTGTTTTCTAAGGCGGATATCGTCGGAGGCTGATCCGAGAAGAAGCTCGATGTCTCCGCTTTCAAGCTGCCATCCGTTGCTTTCCACATCCCAGTAGCGCAGCTCGCTGACAGGGATTTCAAGGGTGACCTTCTTTGTCTCACCTCCGTTCAGGGCGACTCTGCTGAATGCCTTGAGCTCCTTCAGAGGCCATTCTACAGTCGATCCGATGCGGCGTACATAAAGCTGTGCCACTTCATCGGCGGCCATTTCCCCTTCGTTGGTGATCTCGAAGGATACTTTGATCACGTCCTTGGCCTTGTATGATGTTTTGTTGGTGGTAAGGCCGTTATATTTGAAACTGACATATGACAGGCCGTGGCCGAAGGCGAACATCGGGGTTACGCCCTTCGTGTCGAACCAGCGGTAGCCGACGAACTGTCCTTCAGTATATTCCGAATCAGGGGCCTGCATCTGTCTGCGCCAGGCCTGTCCGCCGAGGTCGGCACGGTACTGGTCGGTGAAAAGGTCGCTCTGCACCTTCGCCTTGTTCGGGAAGTTGCCCATAGCGTATGCAGGGGAGTCCTCAAGTTTCACAGGGAACGTGAAAGGAAGCTTCCCTGAAGGAGCGATGTCGCCGAACAGCACGTCTGCGAGCGCTCTACCACCTTCAAGGCCGTTCCACCAGCCCTGGACAATGGCAGGGGACACTTCCACCAGCTTCTGAAGGTCGCAAGGGCCTCCGGAAATGATAACGCTGACAAGGTTTTGGTTGGCTTCCGCGAGGGCTGCGGCCAATTCGTCCTGCCCTGCCGGCAGGAGGATGTTCTGACGGTCGCTTCCTTCGGATTCAATGCTCTTGTTCGTGCCGCAGACGAAGATCACAAGGTCGGCGCTCTTCGCGGCTTCAACGGCCTCGGCGAGAAGTGCCGGATCCGCCGGCTCGTCGATCGCGGACGCTTCCAATGGATCCGTCTCCGCCGGTTTCGGCCCCCATCTGAAGCCCGGATAGTTCTTGTATCCAGGACAATAGGTTACTTCAATTTCCGAACCTGCACGTTCGGTGATGCCCTGCAGAGGGGTGATTTCGTACGGGGTCTTGACCCCCGCTCCTACGCCGCCGGCGGCTGTCTTGAGGACAGCGTTCTGACCGATGACTGCTATTTTTTTGATATCCTTCCTGATAGGGAGGATGCCGTTGTTGTTCTGGAGAAGGACGATGGACTTGGAAGCTACATCGTATGCTGTTCTGCGGCTCTCCGGCTGGGATGCCGTTTCCTTGTTGCACTGGTCCTCGGGGATGGCCTCGACTGCGTGGCGGACGCGCAGGATCTCGCGGACCTTGTCGTCTACGACTTTCTCGGTGAGCGCACCGGTGTGTATGGAGTCGATCACTGCCGGGCCGAGATAATTGTCTCCGGTCATCTGGACGTCAAGCCCGTGGAGGGCCGCTCCCATCGTGCTGTGTGTGCCGCCCCAGTCTGAAACCGTGAGGCCCTTGAACCCCCATTCTCCGCGGAGAATCTCGTTCAGAAGATGCTCGTTTTCAGAGCAGTAGTCTCCGTTGACCTTGTTGTAGGCCGGCATTACTGCCATTGCGCCTCCTTCCTTGACTGCAGCTTCGAACGGTTTCAGGTAGATTTCACGCAGGGTGCGCTCATCGACGATGGCGTTGACGCTTCCTCTGTTCGTTTCCTGGTTGTTCACTGCGAAGTGCTTGATGCAGACTGCCGTTCCGGCATCCTGGGAGCCCTTCGTGTATCCGACGGCAAGGGCTGCGCTGAGCACCGGGTCCTCGCTGAGGTACTCGTACGAGCGGCCTCCGACAGGGAGTCTCTGGATGTTGATGGCCGGGCCGAGGATGATGTCCTTGCCCCTCTTGCGCCCTTCCGTGCCCATTCCGTGGCCGTATCTGTAGGCCAGCCCGGGATCCCAGGTGGCGGCAAGCGCCGATCCGGTAGGGAAATATGTCGCTGAATCAGTCTGCCATCCGAGAGGTCTGAAACCGTCTCCCAGCTCCTCACGGATTCCGAAAGGTCCGTCAGCGTATTTGATGTCCTGGATTCCGAGGCGTGGAACGCCTTCGGAGGACATGATTGTCTTGGAGTGCAGCATCAGAACCTTCTCTTCGAGGGTCATCCGAGCGATTATCCCGTCGATCTTCTTGTCATTGACAGTGAGTCTGTCTTGTGGGGAGACGACGCTGCAGGCTGCCACTGCAGAGGCCAGGGCCAGAACTATTATTCTTTTCATTATGATTGGTTATTATGTCAATAAGCGGTTGTAACCTCCGAATTTACATACTTTTCGGCTTGATTCAAAAATAAAGTTGTTATCTTTGCGTCCCTTTGAAGAAAAAATAACCATGAAGCAGCTCCTTTCAGTACTGTTCTCCATCATTCTTTCTGCGGCTTGCTTGAATGCGCAGCAGAACACTTTCTCCTTTTTCAACCAGTCATCCGTTGTTTCCCCGGAGATATCCGGCAGTGAAGTGACCTTCAGGCTTGCTGCTGATTACACCACAACGGTCAGACTTTGCGGAAGCTGGCTCGACGCGCCAGTGCCGATGCGCAAGAGTGAGGGCGTATGGTCAGTGACCGTTGCCCTCCCTGCTCCTGAGATCTACACATATTATTTCCTGGTTGACGGCGTGGCCGTCCAGGACCCAGCTAACTGCAGGCTGGTCCGTGAGGGGTCACGCTACTACAATCTGCTGATGGTCAATGGCGCTGCCAGTGCAAACTATTTCGAAGCCCAGAGGCGCGGTTCTGTGGAGTATGTCTGGTATAACAGCCGTATTCTCGGATTCAGCCGCCGCCTGACCGTCTATCTCCCTGACGGATACTACGACAAGGCAAATGCTAAGAAACAGTATCCTGTCCTCTTCCTCCTCCACGGGGAAGGTGATGACGAGGAGTCCTGGATATCCAAGGGTCGTGCTTCGATGATACTTGACAATCTCATCCTTCAGGGAAAGGCGTCTCAGATGATAGTGGTGATGCCTAACTGCAACCCTGGTCAGCAGGCCTCGGCTACTCTCGGTCTCTCAGAGGTGGATGCATCTGCAAAGTACGCTTCTCCAGACCATGCTATGGCAAGAAGCCTCTGCGAGGAGATAGTTCCTTTCATCAGCTCCAGCTACCGCGTGAATGCCAAGCCTGCATTCCGCATCCTTTCCGGTCAGTCTTCCGACAAGGGTGTGATGCGTGAAGTGCGCGCCGGCTATCCGAATGTATTCGGAAGCGTAAAGAATATGCCGGATGCTGACAATGTGGATGAGTGGACTGGAAAGAGGGTTCAGCTCAGCATCCTTGCTCCCGGACTGTTCAAATAGAGAAACCGTCTAGAAGAGCCTGGACATCAGGAGCTTCTCCGGTCATAAGCGAATACCCTGAAATGGCCTGGCAGGCAAGCCAGACATTTCCGGGTATATATTTTGCCCCGCCGTCGAGGGCCCGTGCGAGTGTCAATGCGCAGAATGCCGGGTCACGGTAGTTGGCCTCGAGAATGATCTGTCCGTTCTTGAAGTCACCTGCGCTCAAATCCTGGAATGATTCAAGCGCCATAGGAAGTGCATAGATGACCAGGTCGCTGTGGCTGAGGGCTTTGCGGAAATCCTCCAGTCCCAGGATGTTGAATCTGTACTCCGGCAGGCTCTTGGAGAACTCTTCGGCTTTCTTTGCAGTCCTGTTCATAACTGATGTGTTGAAGCCCATTTCAGCTGCAGCCACTGCGGCAGCCTTTCCTGCACCTCCCAGACCCACTATCAGGGCTTCGGGCTTTCTTCCATACCGCTTCTCCAGGCTGGCTTTGACGAACTGATGGACCTTCTTGTGCGCATCCGCCCCGAAGGTTGCATAGAACTCATCGATTATTCCCGGGAAAAGGCTTTCGGCAACGGTCAGGATGACTCCTGTGAAGTCGGAGTTATGGGCACTGACTTCGTCCCCGGTTTTGACCAGGATGTTCGCAGCGCCGATTAGAGCTGCCGGACCGGACACTATGTCCGCCTTCTCGAAGGCCTGCTCCTTGAACGGAGCGGTCACATTGATGGCCCTGTAGCTCTTCTTGAACCTGGCATACGACTCCTCGAAGTATTTGCCCTCGATGAGGTCATAGCCGTATTTCCCCTGGTATGCGAGCTTGAACAGTTCAGGGCTCTGCGAGTGCTCTATCGGATATCCGATCAAACCGTATTCAGACATTTCTCTGGCGTACTGCTTCAAATAAAAGGATGGCTGCGCTGACCGATGCGTTGAGGCTGTCGAGCCTTCCCAGCATCGGGATCTTTATGTGCGCGTCCGCGGCTTCGCGCCAGGCATCGGTAAGACCGGTGGCTTCCGTGCCGATGGCTATGGCTGTCGCGCACTTCATATCGGTGTCGTAGTACCACTCCGAGTCCTGCAGCTGGGCTGTGTAGATGCGGACATTTCCGGCTTTCAGCCAGGCTATGGCCTCTTCGGAGGTGCAGCAGACCACCGGGACGGTGAATACTGCGCCTATGCTCGAGCGGATGAGGTTCGGGTTGAAAAGGTCTGTCAGCGGGTCGCAGATAAGGACAGCGTCGGCACCGGCGGCATCGGCGCTCCTCAGCACCGCTCCCAGGTTGCCCGGCTTCTCAACGCCCTCCAGGACCACGATCAATGGATTGTTGTCAATGTCAACGTCCTCCAACCCTCTCTGCTTCACTTTCACCTCCGCAATGATCCCCTCTGTTCCTCCCCTGTACGCCACTTTCTCATATATCTCTTTAGTGACGTGGACATACTTCGCTCCAGAAGGCAGTAGTCCCTCTGAAAGTCGTGCCACCCTCGGCATCGTAAGAGGGAGGGGCCCATCGCAGATGGGAGGGGTCGAACGAAGTGAGACACTTTCAGAGGGACTACTGCCTTCTGGTGCTAGTGAGAGGCCGAAGATTTCAGGACAGATGAAGACGGTGTCGATCTCGAAGCCACCTTCGACGCAATGCTCCAGCTCCCTCCGCCCCTCAACAACGAAAAGCCCCATCTCCTTGCGGAGGCGGGCCTTTTCCTGCAGGGCCAGAAGCGTCTTGATCTTCGGATTCTGCGCCGATGTGACAGCTTCGACTCTCATATCACTATTCCTCCTCTTTCTTGACAACCTTTTCAGGTTTCATCTGAGGGAAGAAAAGGACGTCCTGGATTGTGCTCTGACCGGTCATGAACATTGTAAGACGGTCGATACCCATTCCGAGGCCGGAGGTAGGAGGCATACCGTACTCGAGTGCACGGACGAAATCGTAGTCGATGAACATAGCCTCGTCGTCGCCGTTGCTCTTCAGACGGGCCTGCTCCTCGAAGCGCTCCAGCTGGTCGATAGGGTCATTGAGCTCGGAGTAAGCATTGGCAAGCTCCTTCCCGCAAACGAAAAGCTCGAACCTCTCGGTGAGGGCAGGATTGGTTCTATGACGCTTGGTCAGAGGAGACATCTCCACCGGGTAGTCGGTCACGAAGGTAGGCTCGATGAGGTTCTTCTCGGCATATTCTCCGAAGATGGCATCGATGAGCTTGCCCTTGCCCATCGAAGGCTCGATCTCGACGTTGAGCTTCTTGCAGGTGGCGCGGAGCTCGTCCTCATCCATTCCTGATACATCTACGCCGGCGTACTGCTTGATGGCCTCGAGGATAGGGAGGCGACGGTACGGCGGTTTGAAATTGACAGTGTTCTCTCCGATGGTGACCTCTGTGGTCCCGTTGACCTTGAGGGAGATCTTCTCGAGCATCTTCTCCACGAACTCCATCATCCAGATGTAGTCCTTGTAGGCGACGTAGATCTCCATGCAGGTGAACTCCGGGTTGTGTGTCTTGTCCATTCCCTCGTTGCGGAAGTCCTTCGCGAACTCATAGACTCCGGAGTATCCTCCGACGATGAGTCTCTTAAGATAGAGCTCGTTGGCGATACGCAGGTAGAGAGGGATGTCGAGAGCGTTATGGTGCGTGATGAACGGACGGGCGGTAGCGCCTCCCGGAATGCTCTGAAGGATAGGGGTTTCGACCTCGAGGCAGCCTGCGTTGTTGAAGTACTCGCGCATTGTTGCCACGATCTGGGCTCTCTTGATGAAGGTGTCCTTCACCTGAGGGTTGACGATAAGGTCGACATATCTCTGACGGTAGCGGAGCTCGGGGTCCGTGTATGCATCGTGGACGGTGCCGTCGGCATCTGCCTTGACGATAGGGAGGACCTTCAGGGACTTGCTCAGAAGGGTGAGCTCCTTGGCGTGCACTGAAAGCTGGCCGGTCTGGGTGATGAAGGCGAAGCCCTTGATTCCCACGATGTCGCCGATGTCGAGGAGTTTCTTGAAGACAGTGTTGTACATAGTCTTGTCCTCCTCCGGGCAGATCTCATCGCGCTTTACATAAACCTGCATCCTGCCGGTCTCGTCCTGAAGCTCCATGAAAGAGGCTGCGCCCATGATGCGGCGTGACATGATACGTCCGGCGATGCAAACGTCAGTGAGGTTCTCCTTTTCCGGGTCGTACTGCTCCTTGATGCTCTGTGCGGTCGCATTGACCGGATAAAGTGGTGCCGGATACGGCTCGATTCCCAATTCCCTGAGCTTGCTGAGAGACTCACGTCTCAGCTGTTCCTGCTCGCTGTACTCGATATTGCTCATTTCTTTTGTTTATGATATTCCTTGTTAACAATTTACAAATTTAGCACAAATTTTTCTTTCTTTTTAAGAAGTACTTCGGATTTTTTTCAGTATTTTTGTGGAATATGGCGGGGATTGTTCCGCTGTTTAAGGAATTATGGCTAAGGAATGTAAATGGGAATTGAAGGAACAGGCGGACCCCGAAAAGGTCAGCCGGATTTCCACTGAGCTCGGG
Source organism: Candidatus Cryptobacteroides sp. (assembly GCA_045597895.1). GTDB lineage: Bacteria > Bacteroidota > Bacteroidia > Bacteroidales > UBA932 > Cryptobacteroides. The sequence goes on from JAZLLA010000043.1 coordinate 16,549, forward strand.
ATAGACACTGTCCTGGGAGAACTTCTCGTAAAGAGGGGGGTGGAGACCTTCGAGCAGGCCCGTTCATTCTTCCGCCCGTCCCTGGACAATCTCCACGACCCTTTCCTGATGAAGGATATGGACGTCGCTGTCGAGAGGCTCCATAAAGCCATAGTCTCGAAGGAGAAAATCCTTGTTTACGGAGACTATGACGTGGATGGCACCACAGCAGTGGCGCTGGTATATTCGTTCGTAGGCCGTTTCACGTCAGCCGTCGACTTCTACATTCCGGACAGGAATGACGAAGGGTACGGTGTTTCCGTCAAGGGCATCGACTGGGCCGCGGAGAACGGTTTCAAGCTCATCATCACTCTCGACTGCGGTATCAAGGCCATAGAGAAAACGAGTTATGCGACATCCAAGGGCATAGATATGATCATCTGTGACCATCACTTGCCGGATAATGAGATTCCTGCCGCCGTGGCAGTTCTCGACCCTAAGCGTGAGGACTGCAACTATCCGTTCGACGATCTTTCAGGCTGTGGAGTGGGCTTCAAGCTGGTCCAGGCATATTCCCAGCGCTTTGGAGTTCCGTTCGAAAGCCTCGTTCCGCTTCTTGACTATCTGGTGGTCAGCATTGCATCCGACCTCGTTTCAGTGGTGGGGGAGAACCGTGTGCTGGCACATTACGGGCTTAAGCAGCTCAACGAGAATCCCCGTGCGGGACTGCTCGCGATGATCACCCTTTCCAAACTTGAGCTCGGCCATATCACCATCGATGACATCGTCTTCAAGATCGGGCCGCGCATCAACGCCGCCGGCAGGATGGAGACCGGCCGCCTGGCCGTAGAGCTCCTCACCGCCACCGACATCGCCACAGCCACTGAAATGGGCGAAAAGATCAATGAGAACAACAACGACCGCAAGAGCATAGACCGCGAAATCACCCAGGAGGCCCTGGAAATGGTCCAGAACGGTCAGTGCCTTTCCTGGAAGAACGCCACAATAGTCTACAACCCTAACTGGAACAAGGGAGTTGTCGGAATCGTAGCCTCACGTCTTGTCGAAGCGTTCTACAAGCCGACCATCGTACTGACCATGTCCAACGGCTTCGTCACCGGTTCGGCCCGCAGCATCCAGGGATTCGACTTCTATGAGGCCATCGAGAGCTGTTCCGACTTGCTCGAGAACTTCGGCGGCCACGTCTATGCTGCCGGCCTCACCCTGAAGGAGGAGAACCTCCCTCAGTTCGCCGAACGCGTGGACAGGTTTGTCGGGGAAAAGATCACCGAGGAAATGCTTACACCTGTGGTCGTGATAGATGCAAAGCTCGACTTCTCCCGTATAACCCCTAAATTCTTCAGGATACTCAAGCAGTTCCAGCCGTTCGGCCCCGGCAACAGCAACCCAATCTTCCTGACCGAGAATGTCTACGACGACGGTAACGCCCGCAAGGTCGGTGCCGGCGGAGTGCACGTCAAGCTCGACCTCCTGCAGGAATCACAGCCATACCACCAGATTCCGGCCATTGCCTTCAATATGGCGGACTTCTACGAGTACATAAAGGCTGGCAATCCGTTCGATGTCTGCTACGCCATCGTCGAAAACTACTACAGGGGAAATACCAATATCCAGCTCCGTCTGAAGGACCTCCACGAGCGCGAGGATATCATCTGATTCTTTTCCTTTCTTTTTATTATTAGGTCCAGCCACCCAGTTCCGTGGCTTTGGTTTCCGCATACCCCTCTCAGGGGTTCCTCTATGACACATTCCGGAAACCAGTACCCTCCTAGGACCCCTTGGTTTCCACTCACCCTTCACAGACTATTTTCTGTGGCCTATTCCGGAAACCACCAGGCTCTCAGGGGTACCTGGTTTCCGGTCATCCCTCACAGACATGCGTACAGGGCCCATCGCGGAAACCAACCCCGTCCCAGGCCCTCATGGTTTCCACTCACCCTTCCCAGACTATTCTCTGTGGCTTGTCTTGGAAACCACCAGGCTCTCTGGGGTATCTGGTTTCCATCCGACCCTCACAGACTATTCTCTGTGGCCTATTCCGGACACCACCAGGCTCTCAGAGGTACTTGGTTCCCATCCATCCCTCACAGACGTGTGTACAGGGCCCATCGCGGAAACCAACCCCGTCCCAGGCCCCCTTGGTTTCCACTCATCCCTCTCTGACGTGCCTCAATGGGTCGTCAAGGAA
>JAZLLA010000044.1:0-140855 GCA_045597895.1 Candidatus Cryptobacteroides sp.
GAGATACTGGTCACCTTCTTGTAGGTCTTCTCGGCTGAAGGGGCAGAGGCAGGTTTGATGGTGAGGGTGTATGAAGCGGTGGCACCATAGTAAGTGTCATCTTCTGCTGCAGTGGCAGTGATGGTGGTGGAACCTTCGCCGGCAATCTTGATCTTGCCGTCGTTTGTGATGGTAGCGACGGAAGCATTGCTGGAAGTAAAGGTGACGGTGGTCTGGGCTCCGCTGACACTCTGGGCATCATAGGTGTTGCCTACCTTATAGATATCACCGAGGGTCCATTCCATTTCGGATTCAGCGAATGCGATGGTCTGATCCTGCTTTGCAGGGGTGGAACCTTCATTCAGCTTATACAGCTGGACTGTTCTGGTGGTAGCATCCTCCTTGTAACCGAAATTCTTGCTGTTCGGGTTGTCGGAAGTGCTGCTTACATATCCGAAATAGTTCACGGATCCACCGCTGCCGGTTCGCGTACTGTACATCGTCACATCGCCACCGCTGATGGACAGGCTGTTGTAATATGTATTAGATGAACCGTTGCTGCTGTTCAATACATCCTTACCGTAGTTGTATGAGTACATGTATTTACCCTTCACGGTCTTTATGTCATACATTCCGCTGACGCTTGAAGGGGAAACTGTAACCTGGTACTTCGCGACGGTCTCGCTCCACGCGACCTTTCCACTGGAAATGCTGACTGTGGATGCGTAGCTGCTGGCATTTTCGTCGAACGCCTTCCCTGCACTTTCATCGACGATGATGTAGGTTCCGGACCAGTCCTGAGGAGCACTCGTAACCTTTACATAGCACTTCTCGTCAGGTTCAGGAGCTCCTGGAACGAAAGTGAAGTTGAGGGCTCTGTATTTTCCGGCCTTGAAGGAAAGCTCGGCATTGGCTGTCTTCTCCGCAACATAAGTCTTGCCGCCGGAAGTGGCTGTTACCTTGATAGTGTAGTTACCTTTGGCCGATATCGGGTGTATTGCAGCATAGAAGTGGCCGCTGCCGTTATTCGCGATTTCAGCGCCATCGCTTACGTCAAGGGTAACGGTATTGACTGCTGAGTCGTCAGCCTCCCATACAGGGGCCTGTACATCACCATTCCACAAATCGATGTCTGCAGTGAACTCTCCGGCAATCTTTTCAGGAGCGGTGAATTCCACCTTCGTAACCTTGATTGCATTGTCCGAACCGTTGGTGATATTGAAATCAATGACGGATGCGATATGATGCATCCTGATTGTAGGATTGTCTTCCACTCCGAGAGCATAGCCGAAAATAGGGTCATTGGCCCCGGCGATGTGTGCCTTGGTATCGCCAACCATTGTCTGAGTAGCCGGGTGTTCTATCGCGGCCTCGACTTTTGAAGAAGTAGATGATGAACTCTGGAATGCAGGGTAAACTGCGAACCAGTTATAAGGTGAACAGAAATCTTTGTTGACAGTTCCATCGAACTTGCCGTCACCCTTGTATTTAAACTGGGAATAGCCATATTTTCTTCCGCTACCGCTTTCCCGTGTTACATACACGGTCATCTCATCATTATCATTCCATACAGTGTTCCAGTCATTATCAACGGAAGTACGCGTAGCATCGAATGTTGCAGTGATTTCCCGCGACAAACCGGTGTATCCATTTGGATTTTTAACCTCTGAAATCTTGCTGCATGAAGAAAGGAGCATAGCAGCAGCTCCTAAAAGTGCTAATGTTTTCTTGAATACCATAACAATACGCGTTTAGAAGTTGTACTGATCTACATCATCCTCCTCCCAGGAATCGATACCGTCGCTGGTCAGCAGGAAACTCGAGTAAACATCTGCCTGCAAAATCTCGCAGACAGGAATGAGATAGGTCGATTTTTCTTTCATCATATTACATTTATTAAAATTGAATTGCTTATCTGTCAAGCCATCTTTTCAATTCAGTGGATTTTTCACGGCTGATTTCTATATTGACGTCGGGAAAAGTATCCAGTTGAAGATGGGTTTTACCCTTGAACCACTGATGTATGCGTTTGACGTTCTTAATGTTCACAATATACTGGCGGTTGGCACGGAAGAACACGGAAGGGTCAAGCTGTTTCTGAAGTTCTTCCAGAGACTGGTCGATTGCAGCCCATTGGCCGCCAGCCGTAAATACCTTGGTGATACCGCAGTCTGTATAGAAATGGCTGACATTCTCCACAGACACCACCTCGCTGAAATCCGAGCGGTTAAGCAGAATGCGTTTTCTGTAGGCAGGAGATCCCTGCTTTTGGATCATATCTATCAGCGTGTCTATTCCCGAAGCGACTCCGTCGGATTCCAACAGTTTTTTTACAGCCGCCGCATTCTGCGCCTTGAGGAGTTCTTCTTCTTCAATCAATCTGATTCGATCCGTCCAGAGACAAGAGGACGTATGGTAATAGGATATAAAGGTTGCAATCAGTCCGAAAACGAATGTATCGATGATACGTGACGAAGCCCCATCGAAATAGTAGTACAAGCAGCGGGACAAGAGCTGTGCGATGATGAGGTTGATTACGAGCAGAAAGACAGCATGTATAAGCATTCCACTCTTGCGGAAACCGTCAAACTTGACCAGTTTCATCACCCCGTTGCTTATCATCAATGAAAGGAAAGTAAGCAGCAGACAAGTCCCGAGGTCTATCAGAACTAACTTCCACGGATAGTCAAAATCCACAAAAAGGCTATTACGGATTTCCACGTCAATAACTGTCCAGAAAGAATAGTAAATTATAAGTGAAATACCCGATAGTAAAAAATAGTCTTTGGCGTTGAAATTCATAAATCTGGAAAGATACATCTAAATGGATTTTTAAAAATACCGAAAAGAACCAGTTCAATAAAAGGAAATAAGGGTGAAGCAGCAAAATCAGGCTGCGAACTGGTAAAAATCCGAGCTGAAACCGACCCGTAAAACTGACAGCCCGGCGGTTATTGATGAACAGAATTGAAAGGGTTCCTACCATTTGCGAACAAACAGGAAGAAAAGAATACACTGATATATAATATTGACTATATTTGTAGAAGTTCAAAATTGTCCCGCTTAAGCCACTATGAAGAGTAAAGGAAAGAACGTCTGCTGCATACTTTCCGGCAGCAACAACGACATCGCCCGCATCGCCGAAATCCAGCGGCGCGCCACAGAACAGCAACCTATATCACAATAACCAATAATTTATTAAATCAATGGCAAACAAGTATTCCGGTACCCAGACCGAGAAAAATCTGGAAGCTGCATTCGCAGGTGAGCCACAGGCCCGCAACAAATACACCTATTTCGCATCAAAGGCGAAGAAGGAAGGCTACGAGCAGATAGCCGCCCTCTTCCTCGAGACCGCTGACAATGAGAAGGAGCACGCAAAGCTTTGGTTCAAGGAGCTCGGCGGAATCGGTGACACCGCTCAGAACCTCGCAGCGGCTGCCGCCGGCGAGAACTACGAATGGACCGACATGTACGAAGGCTTCGCCAAGACAGCTGAAGCTGAAGGCTTCGCAGGGCTCGCCGCCAGGTTCCGCGGCGTCGCAGCGATCGAGAAGCGTCATGAGGAGCGCTACCGCGCCCTTCTGAACAACGTCGAGACCGCCAAGGTATTCGAGAAGTCAGAGGTCAAGGTATGGGAGTGCCGCAACTGCGGACATATCGTGGTAGGCACGAAGGCACCTGAGCTGTGCCCTGTATGCAGCCACCCTCAGGCATACTTCGAGATCCACAAGGAGAATTTCTAGCAGAATGGCCGGCAAAAAATGTCCGGCCTTTTTTACCTGCGCATTTATTGACGGCATCAATATCAAGAATTGAAATATTGTATTAAAACCGATATCAACAAAATTAATCTTCTGCCATATTTGCATTCGGAAACAGGCGGACGGACGTTCGGTCCCGGGTGAATGAAGCTGCTCCACCGAAGTTTTCAAAACCATTGAAAAACTTTAAAACTATGGCTACTGTATTTTACAAATGCCCTGTTTGCGGCAACGTTATCATGAAGGTCGAGGACGGAGGTCCCGTTCCTCACTGCTGCGGTCAGGAAATGACCAGGCTCGAACCTAAAACAATGGACCCATCCGACAATATGGGTGGAAAGGATACCGGAATGACAGAAAAGCACGTTCCTACAATCGAGCGTCTCAACGACTGCACAGTAAGAGTATGCGTCGGAAGCAACCCCCACCCTATGACCCAGCTGCACCACATCTGCTTCATCTGGCTGGAAACAGAATGCGGCGGACAGTTGCGCTACCTCTCCCCTTGCGGACAGCAGAGCATGGACAAAGAGGAAAAGACCTGGCAGGCATGCGCTGAATTCTGCTGCTGCAAGGACAGGATCACCTCTGTCTATGAGTACTGCAACCTCCACGGCCTATGGAAGCTGGAGGTAAGCAAGAACGACAAATGCAACAAAGGTTGCTGCAAATGAGCTTGAAACTATGATTCATTGACACCTTAAACTAAGAAACTATGATCTCCAAGAAAATGGCAGATGCTCTCAATGAGCAGATCAACGCCGAACTCCGCTCGGCTTACCTTTATCTCGCAATGTCCCTCGATGCTGACAGCAAGTCACTCGGCGGTGTCGCAAACTGGTTCTACGTCCAGTGGCTCGAGGAGCAGGACCACGCCAGAATCTTCCAGAAGTATATGCTCGACCAGAATGCAGTCGTGGAACTGAAGTCCATAGGCAGCGTCCCTACCACCTGGAAATCCCCACTGGCAATGTTCAAGGATGCCTTGGAACACGAAAAGAAGGTCACCGCCCTGATTAAGGAACTAGTCCAGATATCATTCAAGGAATACGACCTTGAAACCCTGAGCCGCCTCCAGTGGTTCATCGACGAACAAGTGGAAGAAGAGGCCTCGGTACGAGAGCAGATCGACGCATTCTCGCGAATAGAGGGCCGGCCTGAAATGGTCGGCCAGCTGGACGCCCACCTCTTCTCAAGAAGCTACAAGCCCGCTACTGCCCTGAACGAATAGTGAAAACACTTCTGCCTGTGCAATAAACTGACTAACTGTTTGAAGGCGGCTGGATGTGATTTCCGACCGCCTTCTTTTTTGCAAGTTCTCGTCGCCCAGCCATCTGTCAGAACATTCTCCGTTGTTTCTCCCGAATCGGAGAACACAGCCAAATAACGTGTTCATTAGAAAAAAAGAAAAGTGAAGTTTTTCATAAAGCTCGATGTGTGTTTACTGTAATCCCTTTATTTGTGCCTGTTGCTGTGAGGGTAACACCTTGCTCTGACCGATGACTTCAGACGAAACTGTATATAAATACAATAATTTTTAAATTCTTGCACAAATTTAAAAGTATAATTTTATATTTGTATTATCCAAACCGATAACAACATTATCCATATTCTCTATTTTTGAATATATTTTAATATGAACCATGAATTTCAGGCTGTTAAATTCGAAAAATTTATTAATAAGGACGTTAGCCCCGGGCACAACATCGGTGATCAAGTATACCTGATGGACGAGTACATCCTCAGAAGTCCGATAGAGGACCTGGATTTCATTGCTAACGAGAATCTCTTTATCGAAGTCCTGGTTGGAAAAGGATACATAATTGTAAACGGAGTGAAGCATGCTGTGAACGGGCACTGCCTCATCTCATACCTGAAAGGTCAGAGGATCCAGACAATGGTCACCAGCAGGAGGTCGGTTATCAGAGGCCTGGCGTTCTCGGATGAATTCATGGTCGACCTGTACAGAAGCGCCATCAAGTTCAATGAAATCAGATCCTCCATAATCACGAATCCGGTGACGGAGCTCGGAGAAGATCAGATCATCGGAATCAAGGCTTACGTATCGGCCCTCAAGGACATAGCGGAGAAAGGACGGCTCCCTAACAGCCTGATATGCGCAAAACTCATCACCCTGGCAATGTTCTATGGTCCTCTTTATGGAATAATGAAAAAAAAACGTGAGGCCACTACCAGCAGAAGCCCTTCCATTTCGAGTCAGTTCTTCGACCTGTTGGAAGAGAATTTCAAGGAACAGCACAACATATCATTCTACGCCGGCTCCCTTAACATCTCCAAGACCTACCTGTACCAGTGCGTCGTATCCACATCAGGGAAATCCCCAAGCTACTGGATAGACTACTATATGGTATCCTTTGCGAAGAACAGCCTGGAAAACATGAACCTCTCCATCCTTCAGATAGCCCACAGCCTGAACTTCGCAGGGCTTCCCCAGTTCGCCAAGTTCTTCAAGAAGCAGACCGGAATGAGTCCGCGCGACTACCGCCAGTCCCTTCTTTGATCCGCCGGAAGGGCGGACTAGATCGAAAGAATGCCCAGGACTGAAATCAGTTCCTTGTCGATAGGCTTGTTCATCTTTATGGCCTTGTTGAACGGAACGTACACCACGTGCTCGTCATCGATGCCTATCATCACGTTCCTCTGCCCCTCGTCGAGTGCCTCGATAGCCGCAACGCCCAGCCGGCTGGCAAGGATCCTGTCGTAAGCCGTAGGTCGTCCGCCACGCTGGAGATGCCCCAGGATCGAAACGCGGACATCGTACTGCGGATATTCCTTTGTAACCCTTTCAGCATAGTACTGCGCTCCCCTGCCATCCTTCGGACTCTCGGAAACCAGAACGATGGAGCTGTTCTTGCTCTTTCTGATTCCGCGGCCGATGAATGAAGCAAGCTGGTCCACACCAGTGCTGTCTTCAGGGATGATGGCAGCCTCGGCTCCGGCTGCAATGGCGCTGTTCTGCGCCAGGAAACCGGCATCACGCCCCATCACCTCGATGAAGAAGATACGGTCGTGGCTGGTGGCCGTGTCGCGGATCTTGTCCACGCAGTCCACTATGGTATTGAGAGCGGTGTCATATCCGATGGTGGAGTCGGTGCCGCAGAGGTCATTGTCGATGGTCCCTGGCAGCCCTATGCACGGCACGTCGAAATCGCGCGCGAATTCCTGGGCACCGGCAAGCGATCCGTTGCCGCCGATGACGATCAAGGCGTCCATCCCGTTCGCGACAAAATTGGCATAGGCTTTCTTCCTTCCCTCCGGGGTGCGGAACTCCTCGCTTCTGGCGCTTTTAAGGAAAGTGCCGCCACGCTGGATCGTATTGGACACACTCTCTGTGGTGAGAGTGATCACTTCATTCTCAATCAGGCCTTGGAAGCCCCTGCAGATGCCTTTTACCGCCCATCCTTTATGTATGGCAGCCCTTGTGACCGCCCTGATGCTGGCGTTCATTCCCGGTGCGTCGCCTCCCGAGGTAAGCACACCCACGCAACTGATCTGTCTCATTGTGATTATTCTCCCGCGAGGTCAGGCTCTGTGTTGTCATAGAATCCAGCGATGGCGTCGATCTCGACGAGAGCGCCTTTCGGGAGCGCAGCCACCTGGTAGCACACACGGGCCGGCTTGTCCTCAGGGAAGAACTCGGCGTACACCGCATTCATCGCTCCGAAATCCTTGATATCTGCCAGAAGGACGCAGGTCTTGGCGACGTTGTTCGCGCCGAGTCCCGCCTGCTTCAGAATGGCGAAGATATTGGTCAGGGCCTGTCTGGTCTGCGCCTCGATACCCTCGGGGATCTCCCCGGTGGCAGGGATTACAGGAAGTTGTCCGGACACATAGAGGGTCCCGTTAAGTTCTACGGCCTGTGAGTAAGGGCCTATCGCTGCAGGTGCAGCCGGTGTTGCGATAATCCTTTTCATATCTTTCTATCATTAGTTGTTTGCAAGTCCCTTTGCTGCTGACTGGCCGGCAAGATAGCCGGTGCAGAAGGCAGCCTGGAGGTTGTACCCTCCAGTGTCGCAGTCCATATCCATCACCTCGCCACAGAAGTACAGCCCCGGAACGAGACGTGACTCCATCGTCTTGGCCACGAGCTCGTCGGTGGATACGCCACCGGCGGTGACTACACAGCGCTCATAGCCCACGAATCCTTCTATCTCGAAATCCCAGGCCTTCAGGTACTGGGCGAGTTCATTGAGGAGGACGAAGGTCTTGAGCGTGCCCACGCTCCAGTTGCCGGCCTTGTCCTTGACACCGGCTCCGCGCTTGGAGCTGATGATGTCCGGATGCGCCTGCATGAACGCAGGGATGAGGTCCCACGGCATCAGCTTGCCCAGAAGGATGCGGACCTTCTCCTTGTCCTTCATCCCCTGGCTGCGGCGGTCGTGGTCCACCTCGTTCCACAGGGAGCGGACACGCGCTGTCACCTCATCGAGCGGAACGCCCGGCTTGAGGTCCAGCCGCAGCGTCACGCGGGAACCGTTGACCATAGCCTTCACGCACTTGCGGCTGAGCTGGAAGCCTATCGGCCCTTCGAGCCCGCCGTCGGTGAAATCGATGTCGCCGAACTCCGAGTCGGTTTCATTGCCATCTATTATGGAAGTGAGTTGGATATTCTTGAGCTGGATACCGTTCAAGGACTCGCCGAAGGCGGTCAGAGGAGTGGCGCGGTCGATGTGGCGTGGCATCTGGGGGGCTTCCGGCACCGTTTTATAGCCTTTCGGCACAAGGGCGGTCAGGGACGGGAAGAGAGGTTTGATGCTGTGCCCCAGGCTCTGAGCCCATCTCAGTCCGTCGCCGGTGGAGCCGGTCGTCGGGTATGAAAGTCCGCCGGTGGCGACGATCAGAGCCTTGGCGCGGCACTCGGTGCCATTGGCCATATTGACCTTGAAACCGTCAGATGTGCGGAGGATGTCGGTCACCTCGCACTCGGTCTCGACCTTCACGCCGAAGCGGCTGCACGCCATCAGAAGGGTGTCCACCACGTCGGATGCGTGGTATGAGGCCGGGAACGCACGGTCCCCGCGCTCCACTACAGTCGGCATCCCGTACTCCTCGAAGAAGTCCACCACCGCCCTGCTCGGGAGTGTGTAGAACGAGGATTTCACGAAATTGGATTTAGAGCGGATGTGCTGCTGGAATTCATTCCAGTCCTTGACATTGGTGAAGTTGCAGCGGCCCTTGCCGGTGATCATTACCTTGCGTGCCGGGCGCGGCATCTTCTCCAGAACGGTAACCTGGGCGGATATGCCTTTGTCCACCAGTGTCTTAGCCGCAGCATAAGCAGCCATAAGGCCGGATGCGCCTCCCCCTATGATGACGATATCGGATTTCATATGCACAAAAGTAAGAATTTTTTACTTATATTTGCGCTCCCAAGCCACTTTAGCTCAGTCGGTAGAGCAGCGCATTCGTAACGCGCAGGTCGTCAGTTCGAGCCTGATAGGTGGCTCCCCGGGCAGTCAAGGAATCCTTGACTGCCCACTTTTTTTTGTACGGAATATAAAAATGGCTATATTTGCACCCGGGAAAGTCGTACACGACCAGCTCCCTCTGAACTCCCCCAGGGCAGGAATGCAGCAAGGGTAGGAGGTTGTAGCGGTGCGATGTGCTAAGCTTTCCCTTTTTTCGTTTTCAGAGCATCCTCATATTCTTTGAGGCACTTTATGGCTTCAGGACAGATTATCAGCAGAACTATCACGTTCACCCAGGTTGTAAGCCCCACACCTATGTCTCCAAGGGTCCACACATAATCGGCTGTCAAAGTGGCACCGATGATGATCATAGCAAAGAACAACATACGGTACGCCCAGATGACTGCCTTCTGGAATTTGCTGTCACGGTTCTTCTTGAAGAGATAGAAAATGCTGGATTCAGCGTAGAGATAATACGCCACCAGAGTCGTGAACACGAAGAAAGCCAGCGCTATGCTGATGAAAGCGCCGCCCACGCCGTTAAGCACGGAATCAATCGAAGCCTGCGTATAGGCGACGTAGTTCGCTCCGAGTTCCGGCGCGTTCATGGCGACAGCATTGCCGGCCTTGTCGAAGACGTTATAATTCCCGGAGCAAAGTATCATCATCGCCGTCGCGGTACATACCAGAAGAGTATCGACATACACAGAAAAGGACTGCGCAAGTCCCTGCTGTGCAGGGTGTTCCACTTCAGCGCTTGCTGCAACGATAGCGCCGCCTCCCTGGCCCGCCTCATTAGAGAACAGCCCGCGCTTGACGCCCATAGAAATCGCACCGCCCAGCATACCGCCGAACACCGGACCGAAGCCGAAGGCGCTCTTGAAGATAAGTGCCAGCACGTCCGGAACCGCCCTCCAGTTCAGCGCGACGATGACAAGGGAAATGCCAATGTATCCGAACGCCATGAACGGGGTTATCACGGAAGCGAACTTCGCGATACGCTTGACTCCGCCGATCACCACAAGCGCCAGCAGCACCACGACCGCGACGGCAGTGACTATAGGCTCGATGTGGAAGGCATTGTCAAAGGCGGACGCGACGCTGTTCGACTGCACCGCAGCCAGAAGCGCGCCATAGCCGATGATGCAGAAGATCGAGAAGACGACCGCCAGCCATTTCTGGTTCAAGGAATGCTCAATATAGGTGAAGGGACCTCCACGGTACTGCCCGCTATGCAGCCTCTTGTATTTCTGGGCCAATGTCGCCTCCACGAAAGCTGTCGAGGCTCCCATAAAGGCCAGCAGCCACATCCAGAAAACGGCTCCCGGACCGCCCAGGGCAATGGCCGTCGCCACGCCCACGACGTTGCCGGTACCAACGCGGCCGGACAGGGAGATGCAGAATGCCTCAAACGAAGTGATGCCGCTGCTGCCTTTCTTCGAACTCAGGTTTCCGAAAAGCAGCCTGAACATCTCGGGCAGGCGCCTCAGCTGCACGCACCGGGTCCTGATGGTGAAATACAGCCCGGCAACCACCAGCAGCACTACCAGCGCCGGGCTCCATACTACATCATATATTGTCTGGACTATCTTCTCCATAATCGGCCCTGTCCGCTTTACTTGACGATAAGGCGGAACTCGGCTTCGGCAGGATAGTGGTCTGAGAGTTGTTTGCCGTTGCCGTCAACGAAGTCGACGACATTGCCTTCAGAAACGACTTCCAGCGTCACCGGAGCGTTATCACGGTTCAGGAACAGGATCTTGTCAAGCTCCTCGTGGCCTGCAGCGCTCGAAGGGCCGCGGTCAGCCGTACCGGCGTATTCCGGATATTTGCCGCCATTGTTGCACTCCACCCAGGAATCACGGACGCTGAAGCCGTCGACAGCATTCAGCTTGTCTATGAACAGAGCCTTGAAATCGTCACGGTAATACCTTGAGTTCCAGTCACCCATCATGATGAGAGGAGCCTTGGAATCAAGTTCCTTGACGAAGTTCAGAAGCTGGGCGAAGCCGTTTTCGCGTGCCTTGATGTCCTCGGCGGCATCACCGGCATCTGCGTGGAGGATAATGAAATCCACCTGGGCGGAAATACCGTCCTTGTTCACAATTACCTTATAGTAACGGAAGCCCTTCTTAGTCAGGCCGTCATTGTCATTGGTAAAATAGCCGTACACGGCATTCGAGTCCCAGGACTTGATATTCTCACCGCTCATCGAGCAGCAAGCCTTCTTCACTCCGAACTCCAGTCCGTCGATGGAGAACAGAGGCTGCTGGACAGCCGCCTTGATCAAAAGACCAGGGTACTCATACCATTTTGCCTCAAAACCGCCCTGATGTTTTCCCTGGGAATAAGCACCTAGACAGGACCAGACCTGCTCATGGTAGTTGAAGTCCTCATTCATGCCGAATACATCCCAGTCCTTGGCAGCGATTCCGGCGCTGAGAGCCTTGGATCCCTCAACGCCAGGGCCGGTCTCATTGATATAGACATTATTATCATCATCGACCTTGATGCCGGGAACATTATCACGGACAAAACCGGCAATCAGAGACCCGACATTGATGGATACAGGCAGGCCGTCCACATTGAAGGTGGCCACCCTCAGGCTGGTGCTCCTGTGAATCTCGAACGAAGCCCGGGTGACGGTGCTGCGCTTGACCACGAGCTTGCCGCTCTTCAAAGTCTTGGTATCGATAACCTTGCCGCCATTGTCCTTGAAGCTGACACTGAAGTTCGAGTAACCCTCAGCCTTTGCAGGCATCGCGATATGGAACTGCACGCCCGAAGTGGCATTGAGCTCCACCGGAGTTGCGCAGGTCAGCGTAATTGCGCTGGCGAGCTCGTCGGCATCGACGACGACGGACTTGACCTTGATGTCGGACGAGCCCTTGACAGTGAGGCGCAGGATGCCGCCGGCATTGGTGAAATGAAGGTCGCTGATGTCCGAGCCGGATACGACCGCCTCGGCCACCATCGGCGAGCCGGTAATATTGCCCGCGACATATGTCTGCTGGTTCACCCAGCCGTTGCCTGTGTAAGATGCAGGATAATATGCGTCATAAATGCCGTCGGAAGGGGCTGTACCGGATACAAGCTGGAACACACCGTCCTTGGTGCCCTCGCCTGACTGAAGCCTGAAGGTCTTCCCATCGATGGAAATCTCATCTTCCGACTGCCAGAGAACGGCATATCCGCTTTCGTCATCACCGGAAAGCAATGTCTTTGTACCGAGTTCAGTGGTAGCGCGGACAAAGATTCCTTGTCTGACAGTCCTTTCAGGAGAAAGGTCTGAAGTACAGGATGCAAGGCCTGCAACTGCGGCGCCTACAAACATCATTGAAACTATAAATCTCTTCATAACGCCCTACCTCCAGTTGTCATCAGGATAACTCAGTCCGTCTTCTGTACCGAAAGTCTCGGTACCGCTCGCCTGGCAGACTGACGCTGACCAGGCCATCTCCACCACAGCACTCTGCGGCATTTCATATTGTTCTTTTCTCATAGATATTGATTGTTTCGACTTCAGGTTCTGGAAAAATTATCGTTTACACACGTAAATAACACTGCAAGTTACCAAAAATCCGACTATTCACAAAACTGACCTCCACAAAGGGCTTCAGCGGCAGCAGCAGCACAGCGGATGCCGTCTATGGCGGAAGAAACGATACCACCCGAGTATCCGGCGCCTTCGCCGCAAGGGAAAACACGCGGTGCCCGGGCGCACTGCAGAGTCTGCGGATCGCGCGGGATGCGCACAGGGGACGACGTGCGTGACTCAACGCCCAGAAGGAGGGCATCATCGGAATAATAGCCCGGTATCTTCTTGTCTATCAACGGAAACACCTTCTGCAGCCTCGTCGCCACCATCGGCGGCAGAACCTTGTGCAGAGCCACAGGCACCACACCCGGATGGTACGACGATTCCGGCAGGCTGTATGACATCTTCCCCCTGCAGAAGTCCGTCATCCTCTGCCCCGGCGCCGCAAACGGATGGCTCCCGGCAGGAAGCGGAGACGGAAGTCCGGACTGCGGAGCGTTTTCAGCGGAGCAGGACGGAGCTTCCGCGGAGCGACCAGAAGCAGAAGAAACAGCATTGTACATAGAACGTTCGATGTCGCGCTGGAAATTCAGCAGCGCAAACGGCCCGTCCCCGGCATACTCGGCAGGCACATCCGATGGCTCGATCGAAACCACCACCCCGGCATTAGCCCAGCGCGAATTCCTCGCCGAATTCGACATTCCGTTCAGCACCACGGTCTCCTCCTCCGTCGAAGAAGGCACCAGAATACCTCCCGGGCACATGCAGAAGGAGAACACTCCCCTCCCGTCCACCTGCTCCACGAACGAGTACTCAGCCGCCGGCATACCCGGAGCGAACTTCCCGTGATAGCGTGCATCGTTGATGACGCTCTGAGGATGCTCCACACGGACGCCCAGCGCAAAACCCTTAGCCTCCAGCTCCCAGCCCTTCGCCGCAGCCATCTCATAAACGTCCCTCGCAGAATGGCCTGTGGCCAATATCACCGCCTCCCCGCAGAACTCCCGTCCATCAGCTGTAGTCACAACAACCGGCGAAGAAGAAAGCGGAGACGGAAGTGGAATTTCCGGAGCATTTTCCGCGGAGGAAATTCCAGCTTCCGCGGAGCGTATATCCACTACTTTCGAATTGAAATGATACTCCCCGCCATAGGACTCCACACAACGGCGGATATTCTCCACCACCGCCGGCAGCTTGTCGGAACCGATATGAGGATGCGCATCTATCAGGATGTCCGGCGAAGCTCCGAAACGCACAAGCTGGTACAGAACCTCACGGTTGTCACCGCGCTTCGAAGAACGCGTAAAAAGCTTGCCGTCGGAGAACGCACCCGCGCCCCCCTCACCGAAACAGTAGTTCGAATCTGGATCCAATACCCCCTCACGTGACAGCGCAGCCATATCCACCTTCCTCGAATGGACGTCGCGCCCGCGCTCCAGAACAATCGGCTTAAGGCCCAATGTCAACAGCTTCAGCGCCGCGAACATCCCGGCGGGACCCGCACCGACCACGATCACCGGACGCGCATCATGCACGTCCTTATATTCAGGCAGCCTGTAAGGCTCGTATTTCTCAGTAGGACCGTAGACCTCCACAGAATAGCGCTGAACCGCATTACCACGCGCGTCCAGGCTCCTGTGCCTTATCACGCACGTCGCCGACGCGCTCGGCGCCACAAGCCCCGAACAAACATTAAGCGGAGACGGAAGTCCGGACTGCGGAGCGTTTTCAGCGGAGCAGGTCGGAGCTTCCGCGGAGCGACCTGTACAAAACGGAGTTTGTGTAGGGTCGATGACGCGGATGACCGCATTGCGGCTGAGCTTGAACTGGCGGGCGACGGTCTTCTTCACCTCGTCTGCGCGCAAGCGCCTGCCCACAGGCACATTGATCTCAATCTCTCTCATCGGCCTAGAAATCCGCTATGCGCGAAACCGGAGCGACGTCGAGCGGGCAGCGCTCCCCCGCCTGATAGTGGAACCACCCGGCGATAGCGATCATTGCAGCATTGTCAGTGGTGAACTTGAACTCCGGCAGATACGTGTTCCAGCCGCGTTTCTGACCCTCCGCGACGATGCGGCCACGCAGGCCGCTGTTGGCAGAGACGCCGCCGCCGATGGTTATCTCCTTGATGCCGGTCTGCTTGGAAGCCTTGATGAGCTTGTCCAGCAGGATGTCCACCAGCGCCTTCTGGAACGAAGCGCAGATGTCGGCCTTGTTCTTCTCCATGAAATCCGGATCCTTCGCCATCTCGTCACGCACGAAGTAGAGCAGCGAAGTCTTGATGCCGCTGAAGCTGTAGTCCAGCCCCGGAATGTGAGGCTTGGCGAACTTGAAGCGCTCCGGGTCGCCCTGCGCGGCGAGCTTGTCGATGATAGGGCCGCCGGGATAGCCCAGGCCCATCATCTTCGAGCACTTGTCGAACGCCTCCCCCACCGCATCGTCGATGGTCTGGCCGAGGATCTCATAGTCCAGCGGGCTGTTCACCCTGACTATCTGCGAGTTGCCTCCGGAGACCAGCAGGCACAGATAAGGGAACGCCGGCTGGCGGTTCTCCTTGTCATACTGCTTAACGAAGTTTGCAAGTATATGGCCCTGGAGATGGTTCACCATCACCATAGGTATATCGAGTGAAAGCGAAAGGGCCTTAGCGAACGAAGTTCCCACCAGCAGCGAGCCCAGAAGGCCCGGGCCGCGCGTGAACGCGATGGCGGTAAGCTCCGAGGCCTGCACGCCGGCGCGGGAAAGCGCCTCGCTGACCACAGGAACGATGTTCAGCTCGTGAGCGCGGGAGGCCAGCTCGGGCACCACGCCGCCGAACGCCTCGTGAACCGCCTGGCTGGCGATGACGTTCGAGAGGAGGTATCCGTCCTTTATGACGGCAGCGGAAGTGTCGTCGCAGGACGATTCTATACCCAGAATGATATCTGACATATATATTAGACTTAAAACCAGCGCAAAGTTAGCAAATAATACGCGAAAAAATCACTAAATTTGTAGGTTAATAGACACCTTCGAGCCATCAGAAAAGCACTGAAAATAGCCAGCCGTATCGTACTGGCGCTCGCGACACTGCTTCTCTCCGCAGTGATAGCCCTGCAGATACCTGCAGTGCAGACCGCCCTCGTGCAGCGCATCCTCGACAGGACTGTCAAGGACATCGACGGCCGCATCGAGATGGAGAAGGTGGACCTCTACCCGTTCAACACACTGATAGTCAAGAATATCGCCATCATAGACGAGCATCCTTTCGTGGGAGACAAGGACGTCCCGCAGGACACCCTCTTCCGCGCCGGGACCGTCGCAGCGCGCTTCACACTCGGAGGCCTCGTCTCGAAGAACGGGATAAAGCTCCGCAAAGCCGAGGTCGATGACGGCCGCCTCAACCTCGTCAGCGAACCCGGCGGAACGTACAAGAACAACCTCGCCCGCATCTTCCGTATCACCCCTAAGAACAGGGAGAAGAGCACGAAGGAAGTGCTCTCCATCGCAAAGGTAACGGTCAAGGACTTCGACTTCCGTCTGATCAATTACCGCAAGCCTCACGAGACCGGTCCCGGCTGCATCAACTGGAGTGACCTCGAAGTCTTCGCGGACGTGGAAGGAAGCGATTTCAGGATTGCGAACAGCATAGTCAGCGGAAAGGCCCACAGAGCTGCCATCACAGAAAAATCCGGCTTCTCCGCCACCTTGAGCGGTGAAGTCAAGGCAGGCCGCGGCCTCACCGAAATCGACCGCCTGCGCCTGACCGACGGTCTGTCGGACATCAGCCTCGATGTCTTCACGATGAACTACACGGACAAGCGGGCCTTCAAGCGTTTCCTCAGCGAGGTCAAGCTCGGGGCCGCCTTCGACCGCTCCGTCCTCGCCCTTGAAACCCTCGGACATTTCGTCAGCGCCTTCCAGGGCAAGCCCGCCATCACCGAAATCACCTCCGGACGCCTCGACGGCTATGTCAAGGACCTAAGCCTCAAGGACTTCACCTTCACAGACCTCACAGGCGACCTGGGAGGAACCATCGACGCGTCCGTAATCGGCCTGCCCGACACCCGCGCCCTCATCCTCGACTGCGCCCTCAAGGAGGTCAGCTTCACCACCAGTGGCCTGAGTTCCTTCGTCAGCCCTTGGACCGGCGGCAGCCTTGACCTGGGCAGCTTCGCCCCTCACGAGACTTTCAGCCTCGACGCCACCGCCCGGGGAACCATCGCCGACCTTGAAGCCCGTCTGGGCCTCTCCTCCGCTGGAGCCGGAGCTGCGGACGCCAGCATCAGAGTCAGGAACCTCACCAGCACCAGGCCGGTCGCCATCAATGGAACCGTCAGCACCGACAACCTCAACATCGGCAAGTTCATAGGCAAGGACTTCATCAAGGAATGCACCCTCGACACCGAAGTCAGCGCCACCCTGGCGAAGGGCAACCCGACCGCCATCATCGACACCCTCAACGTCAGCCGCCTCAGCGTCCTCGGCTACGACTACACCCGCATCCGCGCCGCAGGCAGCTACAGGGACAACGCCTTCGACGGCCGCGTAGTCTGCGACGACCCGGGCCTTAACTTCCTCTTCAGCGGCCGCCTGAACCTTTCCAGGACCGTTGACGACGCACTCTACCGCTTCTACGCCTCCATCGGATACGCCGACCTGCATGCAATGAACCTCGACCCAAGGCCTGACTCGAAGATGTCCGTGCAGTCCATCAACGCGAACTACATCCGCCATTCAGAAGGCGGACTTTCCGGAACAGCCGAAGCGGACGGCATCATCCTCACGAACTACCTGGGCAGCCAAGATATCGGAAGCATCAGGCTCAGCTCGTTCTCCGACGGAAGGAACAGCGAGCTAGAGCTTGACTCCTCATTCGCCACCGCCTTCTTCTCAGGCTCAGACAACATCGGAACCATGCTCAAGCAGGTCAAGGACCTTGTCCTGGGCAGCCAGACCGGTGCTCTCTTCGCCGCCGGCAGCGGCGGCAAGGACGGCGGCAGCTACCGCGTGGACATTGACCTCGACGACAGCAGCGGCCTCCTGTCCTTCCTCGCCCCGGGCACCTTCGTCAGCCGAAACACCTCCCTCAGGCTCCGTGTCAATGAAGAAGGCACCCTGAAGGGCACCCTCAGCTCCCCGCAGCTCGCCTATAACGACAAGTACATAAAGGGTCTCAACGTCGGCATCAACAACAGCGGCGATGCCATCAACCTCACCCTCAACGGCTCAGAGATCGGCATAGGCAAAATGCTCCGCCTCAAGGACAACACCCTCACCGTCTACGCCCAGGACAATCTCATCGGACTCGGCTACAACTTCGACAACGGCGAGCAGGAAGGCTTCAAGGGCGACCTCTACTTCACCGCCGACGTCTCTGAAAGCCGCCCGGGCGAGCCTGTCATCAGCGCCAGGAACCTCGCATCGAACCTCCGCATCAGAGGCGAGGAATGGAGCATCCTTCCGGCCGGATTCCGCTACACCACCGACGGGCTGAAGATAGACGGCCTGGAGATCAGCAACGGCAGTCAGGCCGTTTCCGTGGACGGAGGAATATCGAAAGCCGCCGCCGACACCCTCCGGATGAACCTTAACAGCGTGGACATCTCCATTGTCAATCAGTTCACCGGCAAGGACCTCGCCCTCTCGGGGCTTCTCTCAGGAAAGGCGCTTCTCACCTCCCCGCTGAAGGAGGAAATGGGCCTGCTGCTGAACCTCACGGGCGAAGAGACCTGCATCGCCGGCCTGCCGCTCGGAACCCTGCGCATAGGCAGCTCCTGGGTCGAATCGGACGACAGGTTCAACCTGCTCCTGCGCAACTCCCTTGACGGCCGGACCAACATCAACGCCCGCGGCTCCATCCACCCGGGGACCAAGTCCCTTGAGATGACAGCGGCCCTGAACGACCTCAACCTCGGCTACGCCTCACCTTTCCTCGAGTCCGTGTTCAGCCGTATGGAAGGCCGTCTGAGCGGAACAGTCTCCGCTCAAGGCCCGATAACGGACATCGGACTCTCCTCCAGGGACCTCACCCTCTCTGACGGCATAATCAAGGTCGCTTTCACCAACGTCCAGTACGCCCTCGACGGATCTCTGCACATCGACCGCACGGGCCTTCACTTTGACAATATGTCCATCCTCGACAGCCACAACGGCCACGGCATCCTCTCCGGAGGAATCGACCTCTCCGATTTCAGGAACATAAAGATGGACACCCGCATAAGGCTCGACGACATCGAGTGCCTGAACACCACGGAAAAGGACAACCCTTCATTCTACGGACAGGTGTTCGGCAGCGGAAGGATGAACATCACGGGACCTCTGAACGACCTCCTGCTCGACATCGACGCCAGCACCACCAGAAGGGGCAGTTTCCACATCCCGCTCGGCTCTACGGGCAAGGGAGCTTCCCGCGACCTGCTGATCTTCAAGGAAGCCGACACCACCGCCTTCCTGGCAGAAGGATATGAAGTACCGTTCGAGCCGGTCAGGAAGAAGAAGAGCGACCTCAGCGTCCGTCTCAGAGTCAACGCCACCCCGGAGGTGGAGGCCAGCCTCGAAATCGACAAGGCGATGGGCAATGTCCTCACCGGCAACGGCTCCGGCATCATCAGCCTCGACATCCGCCCAGCCAAGGACATCTTCGCCATCAACGGCGACTACACCCTCAACAGCGGCAATTTCCATTTCAATGCAATGGGAATCGCCCAGAAGGATTTCTCCATCCTCGACGGCAGCTCTATCAAGTTCAACGGCGACATAATGGACAGCGACCTGGACATCGACGCCCGCTACAGCATAAAGACCTCGCTAGCAAGCCTCATATCCGACACAACGTCCGTGACGACGCGAAGGCTCGTGGAGTGCGACCTGAACATCTCCGACAGGCTCAGGAGCCCGAAACTCTCGTTCGGGATCAATGTCCCTGACCTGGATCCTGCCATCAAGTCGCAGGTTGAGAG
This sequence comes from Candidatus Cryptobacteroides sp., assembly GCA_045597895.1. Lineage (GTDB taxonomy): Bacteria > Bacteroidota > Bacteroidia > Bacteroidales > UBA932 > Cryptobacteroides. The sequence continues at coordinate 19,652 of JAZLLA010000044.1, forward strand.
CGCCCTTAGCACGGAAGACAAGGTCCAGAAGCAGTTCATCGCCCTGCTCGTGACGAACAACTTCCTCCCTGACGAGCAGTCCGGGATCGTGAACAACTCCAACATCCTTTATTCGAACATCTCGAACATAATGGCCAACCAGCTGAACAACATCCTCCAGAAGCTGGAAATCCCTGTCGACCTCGGCCTGAAGTACCAGGAAAGCAGTTCCGGGAACAGCCTCTTCGATGTGGCGCTCTCCACCCAGCTGTTCAACAACAAGGTGGTGGTGAACGGCAACATCGGCAACCGCCAGAACAAGGGCGGGCTGAACGACGACGTGGTCGGGGACCTGGACATCGAAGTGAAGCTGGACAAGAGAGGCCAGGTGCGTCTGAACCTGTTCTCCCACTCGGCCGACGACTACACGAACTACCTCGACCTCACGCAGAGGAACGGAGTCGGTGTGGCGTACCAGAAGGAGTTCAACTCCCTGGGCGAGTTCTTCAGGGACCTCTTCAGTTCGAAGGAGGCGCGCCGCAGGAGACGCGAGGCGCGCGAGGCTGTTGTAGAAAGAAGGAAAATAAAAATAATTGAAATAGAATAGCTTGATGAAAGGAAAACTCTATCTCATACCATCCCCCCTGGGGGACAATGATCCGGCGGAGGTCATCCCCGCCCCGACCCTTGCCCTCCTGCAGGACATCGGCTGCTATGTGGTCGAGGAGGTGAGGACGGCACGCAGGTATCTGTCCAGGGCGGGGCTGAAGGGCCATATCGCCGAACTGGAGTTCCACGAGCTGAACGAGCATACGACGCCCGCCGAGGTGGAGGCCCTGGCAGGCCTCTTCGAGGACGGACGGGACGTGGGCCTCATCACCGAGGCGGGCCTTCCGGCCGTGGCGGACCCGGGGTCCGCATTGGTGGCGTTATGCCACCGCCAGGGTATTGACGTAGTCCCTCAGGTGGGGCCTTCGTCGCTGATGCTGGCGCTGATGAGCTCCGGTCTGAACGGGCAGTCCTTCGCGTTCCTGGGCTATCTTCCGGCGAAGACGGACGAACGTCGCAATGCCATAAAGGCCATCGAGAAGACTTCGCAGGCGCACAGGCAGACTCAGATCTTCATCGAGACGCCGTACAGGAACGATTCGATGATGGCCGACCTGCTGCAGGTGTGCCAGCCTTCGACGAGACTCTGCATCGCTGCCAACATCACCATGCCGGATGCATACATTAAGACTATGAAGGTCTCCGAATGGAAAAAGAGTAAAATCGAAATAGGTAAAAGACCATGCGTATTCCTGATACTTGCGTAATGGAGCTCGACTCGATGGAGTTCCATTCATACCACGGGTGCTTCGAGAAGGAGCGCGCCGAGGGGAACCGTTTCCTGGTGGACTTCAAGGGTGAAGTGCCTCTGAAGAAGTGCGCGAAGAGCGACAGCCTGGAGAATGCCATCGACTACGGTGAGATCTTCAAGCTCGTCCGCGAGGAGATGGACAAGCCGTCGAACCTCCTTGAGAATGTGGCTTGGAGGATTGGTGCGAGGATCCACGAGGCATTCCCTGACATTTACCCGTTCGCCGTCAGGGTCTCGAAGCAGAACCCTCCTGTGGGAGGCTCCTGCGAATGGTCCAGAATTACAGTTAAATATCCTGATACAGACGGATGCGGATTGCATTTTTAACGCTCGGCTGCAAGCTCAACTACGCCGAGACTTCGACTTACGAACGCGGTTTCAAGGCTGCGGGGCTTGAGGTGGTTCCGTGGCAGGAGAAGGCCGACATATACGTTGTGAACACCTGCACGGTCACGGCGACTTCCGATGCGAAGTCCCGCAACCTCGTGCGCAAGATGAACCGCGTGAACCCTTCCGCGGTCATCGTCGTCACCGGCTGCAGCGCCGAGCTCCGCCGCGACGACTACACCTCCCTGCCCGGCGTCCTCCGCGTCTTCGGCGCCCTCGAGAAATCCCTCGTCGTCCCCGAAACCCTCTCCCTGCTTAATCTTTCCAGCGGTGGTGTGCTGCTCGATAAAACTTCCGCGCTGTCGCTGTCGGAGGAGCAGGCCTCTGAAAATGTCTCACTTCGTTCGACCCCTCCCAGCCTGTCGGCCGGGCCCCTCCCTCTTACGTTGCCGAGGGTGGCACGATTTTCAGAGGCCTGCTCCTCCGACAGCAGATCCAGTTCTACCGTTGCCGGTGGTGTATACCCCGGAAAAACCTTGGCCGCCCGTGGCCAAGTGAACGGGGGGACCGCAAGCGAAGCGCAGCGGTGGGATGGAGTGAGCGAAGCGAACGGAAGTTTTGATGGGGTATACACCACCGGCAACGAGTGCTTCGGGGCGTACAGCACGGGAGAGAGGACAAGGAGCTTCCTGAAGGTGCAGGACGGGTGCAACAACTTCTGCAAGTACTGCACAGTGCCTTATGCCAGAGGCAGAAGCCGAAATATCCCTATCAGCGAATGCGTCAGGAACGCAGAAGCGATTGCCGCTGAAGGCGTAAAGGAAATAGTACTGACCGGAGTGAACACAGGCGATTTCGGACGGACCACAGGAGAGTCGTTCCTGGAGCTGTTGAAAGCACTGAACGAAGTCGAAGGCATCGAACGCTACAGAATATCATCCATCGAACCGAACCTCATCACAGAAGGGATCGTCGACTGGATAGCCACAGGCACAAAGGTCACCCCACACTTCCACATACCCCTCCAGACAGGCAGCGACCAGCTCCTGAAAGCCATGGGAAGACATTACGACACCCGGTTCTTCGCTGACAGGATAGCCTACATCCGCCAGAAGTTCGAAGGCCCCGGAAAACCGAAAGTATTCTTCGGCATAGACACCATGGTCGGCCTCCCGGGCGAAACAGAAGAGCTCTTTCAGGAGACATACGACTTCATCGCTTCCATCAAGCCGGCCTTCATCCACGTCTTCCCATACTCCAGGAGACCCGGAACCCCAGCCGCATCATTCCCGGGCCAGAATACAGAGGCCGTGAAACACGAACGCGTGCTCAGGCTCGAAGAGCTCTGCGACAGGCTCCACGGTGAGTTTGTCGAGCAGAACCGCGGCATCGCCGAGCACGTCCTCTTCGAATCCAAGGACAAGGACGGAATGATGTCCGGCTACACAGGGAACTACATCAGAATACAAAGGCCGTACGACCCTTCGATGGTCGGACGATTGACAGATATAGTAATTTGATTTTTTTCGACTACTTGCATGTCGGGAGCTGCAAGTAGTCGCAAATTTTGAATATGGGAAAAGCTAAATTGACATTCATGGGCACCGGAACCTCGCAGGGCGTGCCGATTATCGGCTGCCAGTGCGAAGTATGCCGCTCGAACGACCCCCGCGACGCCAGGCTGCGCGCATCCGCGCTGGTCGAGTACGGCGGCCTGACGATACTCGTCGACGCCGGCCCCGACTTCCGCACACAGATGATCCGCGCCGGAATCAGGCATCTCGACGCCATCCTGCTGACCCACAACCACATGGACCACATCGGCGGCCTCGACGACGTACGGGCCCTGAACTACATAGACCGCAAGCCGGCGTACATCTACTGCGAAGAGAAAGTCCTGCAGTCGCTCAAGATAATGTATAGCTACGCCTTCGCCGAAGTCAAGTACCCCGGCGCACCCGAATGGCGCATCCGCCTCATCGACGGGCGCCCGTTCATCGTCGAGCCCAACGACAGAGGAGAGCTCGTCTGGATGCACGACCAGGGCTACTGCACCAAACTGCCAGACGGCTCCATAATCCCCTGCGGCAATGACATCGTCTCCCAGGCCCGGCCCGCCGCTTGCTCCGAAGGTCCAAGCGAGGCAGCTCAACTGACTGACGACCAGACTTCCACCCTTTCCCTTTGCACAGGAGTGACCATCATCCCGATCAGAGGCTACCACGACCGGATGCCGGTACTCGGCTTCCGCTTCGGTGACATCGCATACATCACCGACATCAGCCGTCTCGCAGATGGAGAAACGGATAAGTTGAAAGGTCTCAAGCACCTTACGCTGAACACAGTAAGCTACCATCCGCACCACTCACACCTCAGCCTTGACGAAGCCATTGACCTCGCACGGAAGATCGGCGCAGAACACACCTGGCTCACCCATCTCTCACACACCTTCCCGCACTACGACGAGTTCGCCGCCCAGCTCCCGGAAGGCATCGCCCCGGCCTACGACGGCCTCACCATCACCGACTGAATTTACAAAGCTATATGACCATCGCCATTTATACACTCACCTCATCCCTGCATAAGGAGAGCACTGCAAACCCCTCAACGGAACCTTTCATCCAGGAAATAGAAAAAACTCTCGGAGAAGAATTTATCTATCCGGACAACTGGTCCGTCTACGGCACCCACGACGCCGACCTCATCTATGTCAGGACCGGCGGGACCGAAGGTCTGTTCAAGGAACTGTGTATAAATGGAAACGTCAGGCTGCTCACTTCCGGGCAGAGCAACTCCCTCGCCGCATCGATGGAGATACTCTCCTACCTCAGGCAGCACGGGCAGAAAGGAGAAATCCTCCACGGTCCGGCAGCCGGGATAGCGGAACGTATTAAAGAAGGATTCCAGGCGGACAAGGATGAGAGCCTGTTCATCAAGCCGCTGGCTCCGATGGATCTCGGAGGCCTGAAGCTCGGGATCATAGGAAAACCGTCCGACTGGCTCATCAGTTCAGCGGTGGACTATGCAAAGGCGAAGGAGAAGTTCAACGTCGAACTGATCGACATCCCGATGGAGGAGCTCGTCGGCTCAAAGCGCTTTGGAGGAGTGAACATGAAGTCATTCCAAGGCTCTGAGGCTGTGTACGATGCGCTGCGCGAGCTGATAGACAAGTACAAGCTCGGCGGGCTGACCCTGCGCTGCTTCGACCTGCTCGACACCATCCATAACACCGGCTGCCTCGCGCTCGCCAGGCTCAACGCCGAAGGCATCCCGGTGAGCTGCGAGGGCGACATCCCAGCATTGATCACAATGGCATATCTGCAGAAGACGAAAGGCTGCCCGGGCTTCCAGTGCAACCTCTCGAAGATCGACGGTGACGAGCTTCTCTTCGCCCACTGCACCATTCCACTGTCAATGGCAACGTCCTACTCCTACACGACACACTTCGAGTCCGGCATCGGCACTGCCATCAAGGCCGAAGTGCCCCTCGGACCTGTGGAGATATTCAAGATTTCTCCGGATCTGGACCACTGCGTGTCCATCCCCGGAGAAATTGTCAGGAACGAGTCGAAGCCGAATCTCTGCCGCACCCAGGTCGTAGTCCGCGCCCCTCAGGCCGCCTCCTACTTCCTCACCTCCCCTCTCGCGAACCATCACATCATCTCCTTCCCCGCCTAGTATTCCACCCCTCCCCCCGCCCGCAACCTTCGGACTAGGTCTCGACACATTTGGGCTAGGTCCACCTTACCACCCCTGAACCTAGCCCGCAACGCATAATGTATCGCACTGATAATTAACACTTTAAAAATGAACAGCCGGGCTAGGTACCCCACCATCAAGGTAGACCTAGCCCAAGAGCACGCCACCAATGCCAACACTCACCCAGAAAAGCGCTCAAACGCCCACACCTTCGGACTTTTCCAGAAGATGAAGGTATTTCGGAAGGTTTTTCGTATTTTTGAGAGAGGGAACGATTGCATTGACTAAAAAAAAGGATATTGGAATGAAAAAGGTAGTAGCATTATTGGCGGCAGCCATGATCGCGGTGACGGTGGTGGGATGCGGCGCGGCGAAGAAGGCGGCAGCCGTCGAGCCCGCGGACAAGAAGGCTAGCATTGAGCCGGGGAAGAAGGTGGTCATTTTCGGCGATTCGTACAGTACGTTCGAGGGAAGCATCCCGGAGGGGTATGCGTGCTGGTATTTTCAGGAGAGTGAAATGCAGAACGACTGCCACTGCGTCGACTCGACGTGGTGGAGCAGGGTCGTGAAGGATATGGGGATGGACCTGCTGCTGAACTCCAGTTACAGTGGTGCCACCATCTGCAATACAGGGTATAACGGAGATGATTATTCCGACAGGTCATTCGTCACGAGGATGAAGACGGACATCGTCGCTGAGGATGGAACCGTCCTGTGCGGCGACAAGCCGGATGTCATATTGATACTGGCAGGGACTAACGACAGCTGGGCCCATGCCCCGGCAGGTGAATTGCTCGGCCGGGAGGACTGGCGGCAGGCCGACCTGGCCTGCGTCCTCCCGGCGATTTCATATATGATGGGCTATCTGACGGAAAAACTTCCAGAAACAAGGATCATCCTGATAGTGAACTCCGAGCTGGATCCGGTGACGACCGGCGGGCTGCACGAGGCGGCGAAGATTTTCGGAGCCGGATCGGTGCAGCTGATGGACATTGACAAGCAGTGGAACCACCCTTCGAACGCCGGAATGCGCGCCATCGCGGAGCAGGTGGAGCGCGCCCTGCGGCTATAGCTGGGGCGGAGGGACGGAGCCGGTGTCAATGAGGCCGCGGAGGAGCTCCGGCCAGGCTTCGGCCAGGCGGAGCTGCGAGGCGACGAACGCGTCACGGAGGTCGCCGAGCGTGTAGGAGCCACCGCGGGCGGCAATCTCCTCGCGCAGCCATTGCTCCGTCGCTTCGGTGCAGTCGGCCGGCAGCGGTCGCAGGCATTCGCCCGTGGAGGAGGCCGGAGAGGCGGCACCGGAGCGGCAGAGGTCGCAGGTACCGCAAGGAGCGGATCCGGATTGACCGAAATAGGCCAGCAGGAACGAAGACCGGCAGACGGAAGTCTGCGTAACGTACGAAATCATGGCCTCAGAGCGCTCGTGGTAAGAGTCGAGCAGCATCCTGTAGCGCTCGGGGAAGAGCTGCACGTTGCCCGGGCGCAGCCGGTCGTGGTGCAGATATATCACCGAGGCGTGGTCTGACGGGATGTACTTGATCACGTGCTCCAGCGAGGTGCGGTAGAGAAGCTGCCGCAGCTGGGGCACGGTAATGCCCAGCGCCAACGAAAGCCATCCCTCATCCACAGGCACAGGATGCGAGAAGATGCCCGTGTAGCGGCGCATAAGCGCCTCCAGCAGAGGGACCATCTGAGGATCAGGGAATTCCACCTCATAGAGATAGTTTCTGTCCACAACGAACTGCACCTGGGTGTTGATATCCACATCCTCGCTGAAAGTCAGATGCTCCGACCGCTCGAGGTACTTAAGTGCATACAGCACGCTCGCCCTGTTCAGCCTGGAATGCGCCGCAAACTCCTCCAGCGGGAACTTCAACTGACGTCCCATTCCCGTGTCATAAGGAATCCCGAAAAACACGTGAAGTTTCTGATAAATATCCTCTATATACTCCAGAGAAGGGAACGATACGCTCTCCAGCTGGTGTATCCGCTTGATGTCGGTAGCATTCCATAGCTGCACCGCGAACGAGCGCTGCCCGTCGCGCCCAGCACGTCCGGCCTCCTGGAAGTAGGCCTCCGGGCTTTCTGGCACGTCCAGATGCGCCACAAAGCGCACGTCCGGCTTGTCAATGCCCATACCAAAAGCATTGGTACACACCATTATACGCACCCCGCCGTTCTTCCACGCCGCCTGCCTCGCCGAGCGGGTGAACTGGTCCAGCCCCGCGTGGTAGAACTCCGCGCTTTCGCCATTGGCCTTCAGGAAGGCCGCGATCTCCTCGCACTTGCGCCGGCTGCGCATATAGACCACCCCTGTCCCCGGCACACCCCGGCAGATGGCCAGCAGCTGACCCAGCTTGTCCTCCGCGTGCCGGACGATATAGCTCAGGTTCGGACGCTCGAAACTGCTCTTCAGCAGCGTGAAGCCGTGTTTGACCGGCGCGCCGGCCGCCCGTGCTTCGCGGACGGCGGCCGGCCTCGCCAGCCTTGCCATAATATCCTCCGCGACCTTCGGGGTAGCCGTCGCTGTCAAGGCGATCACCGGTGCATCCACCAGCTCACGCAGCCGCCCGATCAGCAGATAGTCCGGCCGGAAGTCGTACCCCCACTGCGAGATGCAGTGCGCCTCGTCGACCACGATGAAGTTCACCGGCAATATGTCCAGATACGACCTGAACAGCGACGTGCCCAGCCGCTCCGGCGAGATATAAAGGAACTTCACGTCGCCGTACGCGGCATTGTTCAGCGCCAGGTCCACCTCGTGCCTCGACATCCCCGCATACACAGCCACAGCCTTCACTCCCCTGTCGTTCAGGTTCTGCACCTGATCCTTCATCAGCGCGATCAAAGGGGTGATGACCAATGCTACACCCTCACGGGCCAATACCGGGATCTGGAAGCACACGGACTTGCCTCCGCCGGTCGGCAGAATGGCGAGGACGTCGTGCCCCTCAAGGGTGGCCCCGATAATCTCCTCCTGCATCGGGCGGAAACTGCCGTACCCCCAGTACTCCTTCAGTATCTCTTTGGGCGTCAAAACTTTATAAATCGTTTAAAGTGTCATTAATTGTCCTAAACGTCAACAAAAGTAGTCATTTCTTCTTTGACTTCTTACAAAAAATGACTAATTTTGCGTGATTCAAGAAAATCAAAGTTAAACTTAAAATATCTTATTACTATGCCAATGATGGATTTGAGCAAGTACGGTATCAAGAACGTATCCGAGGTTCTCTACAACCCTACATACGAAGTACTGTACAACGAAGAGACCAAGCCGGGTCTCGAAGGTTATGACAAAGGTCAGGTAACTGAACTCGGTGCTATCAACGTAATGACAGGTATCTACACCGGTCGTTCCCCTAAGGACAAGTACATCGTTATGGATGAGAACTCAAAGAACACCGTATGGTGGGACACACCTGAGTATCCGAACGACAACCACGCTCTCTCAGAGGAGAACTGGGCTATCCTCAAGGACCTCGCTATCAAGCAGCTCAGCGGAAAGCGCCTCTTCGTAGTCGACGGTTTCTGCGGAACGAACAAGGACACCCGCATGAAGGTACGCTTCATCGTCGAGGTAGCTTGGCAGGCACACTTCGTCACCAATATGTTCATCCGTCCTCAGAACCAGGCCGAGTTCGACCAGGAGCCTGACTTCGTAGTTTACTGCGCAGCAAAGGCAAAGGTTGACAACTACCAGGCTATGGGTCTCCGCAGCGAGACTGCAGTTGCTTTCAACGTAACCAGCAAGGAGCAGGTCATCCTCAACACCTGGTACGGCGGTGAGATGAAGAAGGGTCTCTTCTCAATGATGAACTACTACCTCCCTCTCAAGGGCATCGCAGCTATGCACTGCTCAGCCAACACCGATATGAAGGGCGAGAACACCGCTATCTTCTTCGGTCTCTCAGGAACTGGCAAGACCACCCTTTCCACCGACCCTAAGCGTCTCCTCATCGGTGACGACGAGCACGGCTGGGACGACCACGGAGTATTCAACTTCGAAGGCGGCTGCTATGCAAAGGTCATCAAGCTTGACAAGGAATCAGAGCCGGATATCTACAACGCCATCCGCCGAGACGCTCTCCTCGAGAACGTAACAGTAGATGCAAACGGAGTTATCGACTTCAACGACAAGAGCGTTACCGAGAACACCCGCGTTTCCTATCCTATCTACCATATCAACAACATCGTACGTCCTCAGAGCGCAGGTCCTGCAGCAAAGCAGGTCATCTTCCTCTCAGCTGACGCATTCGGAGTACTCCCTCCAGTATCCATCCTCACCCCTGAGCAGACCAAGTACTACTTCCTCTCAGGCTTCACCGCCAAGCTTGCAGGTACCGAGCGCGGAATCACCGAGCCTACCCCTACCTTCTCAGCTTGCTTCGGCCAGGCATTCCTCGAGCTTCACCCTACAAAGTACGCTGAGGAGCTTGTAAAGAGAATGGAGAAGAGCGGTGCAAAGGCATACCTCGTGAACACCGGCTGGAACGGAACAGGAAAGCGTATCTCCATCCGTGACACCCGCGGTATCATCGACGCCATCCTCGACGGCAGCATCGACAAGGCAGATACCAAGATGATCCCATTCTTCAACTTCGAGGTTCCTACCTCCCTCAACGGTGTTGACACCAACATCCTCGACCCACGCGACACCTACAAGTGTGCTTGCGAGTGGGAGGAGAAGGCCAAGGATCTCGCCGGCCGCTTCATCAAGAACTTCAAGAAGTACGAGTCAAACGAGGCTGGAAAGGCTCTCGTAGCAGCTGGTCCTCAGCTCTAGTCCCTCGGGCTTCACGCCAATATCAAAACGGGCTTCGGAAATTCCGGAGCCCGTTTTTTTTGTGTTCGGTTCCCGCCACACAACAGGCAGGAGGGAGGGATTACTGTTTCTTGCGCTCGATCTTTGAGACGAGGTTGATAAGGACGGAGCCGAGGACACCGGCGCAGATGGAGCCGAGAAGGACGGCGATCTTACCGGAATCACGCAGGGCCTGAGTCACCTCAGGAGCCTGTCCGCCGAAGGACAGGGTATCCACGAAGATGGACATTGTGAAGCCGATACCACCGAGGCAGGCTACGGCGAAGAACATCTTCCAGCTGGCCTTCTCAGGCATAGCTCCGAGCTTCAGCTTGATAGCGATGAAGCTGGTCAGGGTGATTCCGAGAGGCTTGCCCAGAAGGAGACCAAGGAAGATACCCATGCTGACGCTGCCGAGTGCAGGATCGAACCTGAAGATATTGAAATATGAAAGATCGGTTATCTCTACACCGGCGTTGGCCAGGGCGAAGATAGGCATGATAAGGAAATTCACCCACGGGGAAAGCTTGTGCTCGACGCGGTAGCTCATATCCATCGAACCCTGGGCAAGTTTGTGGAGCTCGCGCAGATAGTGTCTCTGCGGACCGCAAGGGAAGCCGAGAGGTTCGTTTTCAGGAGTGTCCCACTCATCGATCTTGGCATTGTAGAAATCACGCTTGTGCATGAAATAAGCCTTGTTGTAGCGTGGTTGTGACGGGATGAGGAAAGCCATCACGACACCTGACATCGTAGCGTGGATGCCGGAGTAGTAGAAGAGGCCCCACACAACCATCGCCAGAGCGACGTACACGGCAATGTGCTTCTCACCAATCTTTCTAAGAACCAGGGTAATGACAATGACCAGCAAGGAGATGGCAAGGAGCATCAGGTTGATCTGACCACCATAGAAGATGGCCACCACAAGAATCGCTATCAAGTCATCCGCAATGGCAAGAGCTGTCAGGAAAACCTTCAAGGAAACCGGCACCTTGTCACCCAGGACAGACAGGATGCACACAGCGAAGGCGATATCCGTAGCTGTCGGTATTCCCCATCCGGAAGCGGCGGCAGAGCCGTGGTTGACAAGGGTGAAGATCAATGCAGGGAAAATTACACCGCCGAAAGCGGCGATTACAGGAAGCATTGCCTTCTTCACGGAAGAGAGCTCTCCGTACGCCACCTCACGCTTGATTTCCAGGCCGACAGTGAAGAAGAAGATCACCATCAGGATGTCGTTGATGAACTTCTCGACAGTCATGTCACGAGGGAAAAGAAGGTCGATGTGTCCGTCAGGGCTTGTGCAGTGGAACTGCAGGCTGGTCTCAAGGAAATCCCGGTAGAAAACTTTAGTAAACGGCAGATTTGCGAAAAGCATCGCAAGAACAACGCAGAGAAGAAGGAGGACGCCCTGTGACCAAGGCTGGTTCGACAGCTTCACTGTCTTGTTCTCAAACTTCTTGATGCTTTTGTTCCAGGTGTAGATTGGAATAAGTCTCATAGTAAATACACTGAATGTTCCCCAAAAAAGATTTTGCGGCGCAAAGGTAAGACTTACTTTTTATTAAAAAAAATTAAAAACGATTAAAGGACAATTCTGAAACCGATTGTCTGACGCCCGCAGAATTCCCCACGGACAGACACTGAGCCGTCCGCGCGGCTGACAAGGTGACGGCGCTCATCCAGCTCCACAGCGACAAGGTCACCTATGCGCAGATATATGTATTTCGTAGCCTCCGCGATAGCGTTCTCAATCATCGAAGCGTTGAAATCCACAGAGTCGAAAAGAAGTTCGGAAGAGAGCAGACGGAATGGGCACTCCCCCCCCAGGACGGCCTTGTCCGACATCGGAGCGGGAAGGAAAGAAGTATGGTCCAGACAGCTTGCCCGCGCGAACCCCGTCTCGGAGCCATCAAGCATCTCCTCAGGATACAGAAGCACTCCGCAGCCCACGGCATCGTAATAGCGTGAAGCGAACCTCTCCCCTACGCTGCGTCCCGGCTTTGAGACCCTTGCAAACAGAACTGGACTGAAGGAAAGGCCATCGATGAACTCAGGGACATATAGATCGGCATTGTCCTTCTCCCACGTGGTGTCCGGGCGGACGATGCAGCCGCCGGAATATGTCTTGACTACAATGTTCATTCTTCAGAGGATTTTACTGCACGGACAATCTTGTAGCCGGTCGCCGCCACGATCAGTGACATCAGCGGAGAAAGCAGGTTGAAGATGCAATACGGCAGGTATTCGATGGTGGCCACCTTAAGGACAGTGGCCTGGGTCATTCCACAGGAGTTCCACGGGATAAGCACGGAGGTGACGGTCGTGGAGTCCTCGGTAGTGCGGCTCAGAAGGCGGCTTTCATAGCCCTTCTCCTTGTAAAGGTCCTTGTAGAGGTTGGAGGTCAGGATAATCGAGAGGTACTGGTCGCCGGTGACCATATTGGCAAAAATACCGGTGAGGACTGTGGAGCCCACCATCGGCGTACGTCTCCTGATGCGCTTCGTGAGCACGTCGGTGATGCTCTGTATCATTCCCGAGCCTGTCATCGCCCCTCCGAAGGCGGAAGCGCAGAGAATCAGGAACACAGTGCTGAGCATCCCGTTGATACCGTGGGTCTGGATCAGTTCGTCAAGGGAGGAATTGCCCGTGAGCACTTCAGTGTCGCCGTAGTAAGTGACGAAAAGGCCCTTGAAGCCCGAGGCAAAGTCAAGCGTCTCCCCTCCTCCGATGGATGCAATTATCTGAGGCTGCGCTATCAGGGCGGCGATTCCGGCCATCAGCGCGGCAAGCATAAGCGTCAGGATGGCAGGAAGCCTTTTATAAATCAAATATCCTGTCAGCACGGGAACTACAAGCAGCCATGGGCTTACATTGAACGACTCCTTGATGGCCTGCGAGAACTCGCCCGCGTGGACTGCATCCTGAGGGTCATGGAAGATGCTGACCAGAAGGAACACGATGCACGCAATGGTGAACGACGGGACCGTCGTGATCATCATATACCTGATATGGGTGAAAAGAGGCGTCTCAGTCACGGACGATGCCAGCACAGTGGTATCGGAGAGCGGTGAAATCTTGTCCCCGAAATAAGCACCCGAAATAATGGCGCCGGCCGTCCACCCCACAGGAAAACCGAGGGCAACGCCAATGCCTATGAACGCTACACCAATGGTCGCAATGGTGGTCCAGGAACTGCCAGTCATCACCGACACAATCGCGCAGATAAGGCACACTGCCAGAAGGAATATCTTAGGACTCAATATCTTAAGACCATAGAATATCAATGTCGGGACAATGCCGCTGACCATCCAGCTGCCCGCAATGGCACCGATCAGAAGAAGGATCAGCACAGCCGGACCGATGGACTTCGTATTTATGGCAATGGCGCCTTCGATGCTGCTCCACGGGATGCGGTACACCAGCATCGCAAGGGCTATGACAGCTCCGGTGCTGAAGAGAAGGGCCACCTGGCTACCGCCAGCAAGGGCGTCAGCCCCGAAGAACCGGATCACGAAGAACAATATCGCGACCAGTACTGCAAGAGGCAGAAGCGAGACAGGCCAGGAGGGTCCGGAGGACTTCATCAATATTTATGATTTCTTTATCGGGTCACAGGTGAGACCCACGCCCAGTTTCTTGAAGATCTTTCTGTCCACCTCGCTTAGAAGGACGGTGGAATGCACCTGGCAGCCATTGAGCTGAGGCAGGCAGGCCAGAGCCTTCCTGCAGTTCTCATCGGTAGTGCTGAGCATTGACAGTGCCACAAGGACCTCGTCAGTGTGGAGGCGCGGATTCTTTCCGTGGAGGAAGGAAACCTTGGTCTTCTGGATAGGCTGGATCATTGTCTGAGGGATCAGCTTGACCTTGTGGTCGATGCCGGCAAGGTACTTGGTCGCGTTAAGGATGAGAGCGGCGCTCGGGCCGAGCAGCGAACTGGTCTCAGCGGTAAGGATGGTTCCGTCAGGCATCTCGATGGCCGCGGACGGTACGCCGGATTTCTCCTTGCGCTCCTTTGCCGCGATAGTGCAGCGACGGTCGTCTGTCGTGAGCTTCGCCTGCTTCATAAGCAGGGATATCTTGTTGACCTCGCTGTCGCTGACGTTGCCTTCGGCGAGCTTGCCGAGCGCGTCATAGTAGCGGCGGATTATCTCGTCGCAGGCCGCCTTGCAGCAGGCCTCCTCGTCGGAGATGCAGAAGCCGAGCATATTGACTCCCATATCGGTCGGGGACTTGTATGGGTTCTCGCCGTAGATGCCCTCGAACAGGGCGTTGAGTACAGGGAATATCTCGATGTCGCGGTTGTAGTTGACCGCCATCTTGCCGTAGGCCTCGAGGTGGAACGGGTCGATCATGTTCACGTCGTTCAGGTCCGCGGTGGCGGCCTCGTATGCAAGGTTGAGAGGATGCTTGAGCGGGAGGTTCCAGATCGGGAAGGTCTCGAACTTCGCATATCCTGCCTTGATGCCGCGCTTGTGGTCCTGGTAGAGCTGGCTCAGGCAGACGGCCATCTTGCCGCTTCCCGGACCCGGAGCTGTCACCACTACCAGAGGGCGGGTGGTTTCGACATAGTCGTTCTTTCCGAATCCTTCGTCGGAGTCGATGAGGGCGACATTGTTAGGATAGCCTTCGATGGTGTGGTGATAGTAGACGGTTATGCCCATCCTCTCCAGACGCTGGCGGTAGTTGTCCGCGCTGGACTGGCCGTTGTAATGGGTGATAACCACAGAATTCACGAGGAACTTCCTGCTCATGAACTCTTCGCGCAGGCGCAGCACGTCCACGTCGTAGGTGATGCCCAGGTCGCTGCGGGTCTTGTTCTTCTCAATGTCCACAGCGCTGATCACTATTACTATCTCGAGGTCGTCACGCAGATTCTGCAGCATCTTGAACTTGCTGTCAGGCTCGAAGCCCGGCAGCACACGGCTGGCGTGATTGTCATCGAAAAGTTTTCCGCCGAACTCCATATAAAGCTTGTCGCCGAAGAGGGCGATGCGCTCCTTGATATGTTCAGACTGGATTTTAAGATATTTTTTATTGTCGAACCCGTATTTCATAACGGGATACAAATATAAGCAAAAAAACCTAAACCCGGTTTATTTATTTCTCTTAAGATACAGATTGTGGTCTATGCAGGACGGGAGTTTGGACTGATAATGGGTGACTATGATCAATGTCTTGTGCGGGCGCTGCACGAAAGTGTCGATGACGTCCTTCGCCAGACGGCAGTTCGCAGGATCCAGCCCGTGCATAGGTTCGTCGAGGACAAGGAGTTCAGGGTCCTTGACAAAGGCGCGTGCGAGGAGGGCCAGGCGCTGCTCTCCGCTGGATATCTTAAGGTATGACTTGTCACAGAGATGCTCGATCCCGAATATCTCCATCCACTTGCGGCAGAGTCCGTACTGTTCTTCGGAAGGATGCATGAACAGGCCCACCGTATCGAAAAGGCCGCTTGCCACGATGTCCAGGACTGGAATGTTCTTGAGATATGCCCTGTGCATCTCGGGGCTGACATAGCCTATGTGGCGCTTAATCTCCCAGATGCTCTCCCCGGATCCGCGCTTGTGTCCGAAGAGTTCGATGTCACAGGCGTAGCTCTGTGGATTGTCGGCGCAGACGAGCGAAAGGAGGGTGGACTTCCCCGCCCCGTTCTCACCGCTCAAGGCCCAGCGTTCGCCCTCGCGGACCGTCCAGTCGAGGTCCTTGAGGATGGTGCGGGAGCCGTATTGGATTGAAACGGAATTGCACTTGACTATCTCGGAACCGGGCTGCTGAGGATAGAAAGGAATGGCGGCGACATCCTTGGCCGGGAGTCCGAGTATGGCCTTGCGGCTTTCTTCCGGCAGGCCCGGTGCGGCCGTGGACGGGCGGTGGAGATATTGGTCCGCAGGGACTTTGGCACCGACCCTCAGTCCTTCGACGGGAATCACGTGGGTGATGAACGGTGGCAGGGAGTCCGAGTCGGAGAGGACCAGGATGAGAAGGATGCGCAGGCTCCCGGCGACGTCAGCGAGGAGGCCGGAGAGCTGGTCCCTGGTCGGAGCGTCGAGGCCGATGAAAGGATTGTCGAGAATCAGCACCCTCGGCATGGCGAGAAGGGTGCGTGTCAGCTGGAACTTGCGCAGCTCGCCGCTTGACAGGGTGATGATGTACTTGTCCAGCAGGCCCGAGAGGCCGAACATGGAGTACAGCCTTCCACGCAGTGCGGTGCGTTCTTCGTGCACGCGGAGGCGGGCGTCCGGGTCGAGGAAACGGGCGGCGGACTCGTCGGCGCTCTCGAACGCACGTTCGAGCAGCTCACCTGCGGTCGGGGTCTCTTCGTCGATGTCGATCTGGTTCCAGCGTTTCTGGAGGTAGTAATTCGAGTCGGCACCCTCGTAGGTGTCGCGGAAAGTGAGGTACTTTATGTTCTCGCTGACGAGGCGGAGCGACGACGGGGTGAAGTCATACTTGAGGGCGACGTTCCTGACCGGGTAATTGCCGCAGAGCGTCTCGATGAGGCGGGTCTTGCCGGCGGCATTGTCACCGATGACAGCTATCTGCTCGCCATCGGCTATCGAGAGGCTGATGGGGCCGGCCATCCTGTACTCGGGGTTGCCGGCCTCACCGTTATTGATTTCGATTATATTCACTTCAGACAGGCGTCAAGCGCTTCCTTGATGGCCCTGGAGTCGAGCTTCTGGCCGATGAACACGAGTTTCTGGGTTCTGTCGCCGAACTCTTCGTCCCAGTCGCGGCGGAGGACAGGGTCGCTCTCGAGCTGGGCTTCGAGTTCGTCCTCAGGCATCGTGGCGTACCACTTGCCGATGTTCTTCATCGACACCTGGAAACCGGCCTGTTCGAAGAGGTAGCAGTTGTCAGGCTCCACGGAGAACCAGCAGAGGCCCTTGGCGCGGATAATACCGGCAGGCCAGTACTTGGCGACGAAATTGTCGAACTTGTTTATATCGAACGGGCGGCGCTGGTGGTAGACATAGGTGCCTATGCCGTACTCCTCGACCTCTCCTTCACCTTCGTGATGATGGTGATGGTGGTGATGGTGTCCGTGCTCCTCTCCGTGACCGTCGTGGTCGTGGTCGTAATCGTGGTCATCATCTTCTTCGTCATCATCGTCATCCACCGGACCTTCGACGCCCTTGATCCAGGCGGCCGAAGCGGCGACGGAGTCGTAATTGAACAGTCCTGTCTCCAGGATCTCCTCGAGCGGAACGTCTCCGAAATCGCATTCTATGATGCGTGCGGAAGGCTGGAGCGTGCGGACTATCTCACGCACCTTTCCAAGCTCGGAGGCCGAGACTTCCGAAGCCTTGTTCAGCAGTACGATGTTGCAGAACTCCACCTGCTGGATTACCAGGTTCTCGATGTCGTCCTCGTCGATATTGCCACGGAGAAGGTCCTTGGCGCAGCCAAACTCGTCGCGCATGCGCAGGACGTCCACCACTGTCACGATGCAGTCGAGGTGCGCCATTCCGTCGCGGACGTACTCCTCTCCCATATAAGGGATGGAGCAGATGGTGCGCGCTATCGGCTCAGGCTCGCAGATTCCGCTGGCCTCGATGACGATGTAGTCGAACTTGTCCATCGCGACGATGTCGCGGACCTGCTCTACCAGGTCCATCTTCAGCGTGCAGCAGATGCAGCCGTTCTGGAGGGCGACAAGGCTGTCGTCCTTCTTTCCCACGACTCCGTCCTTCTCGATGAGGGAGGCGTCGATATTGACCTCGCCGATATCATTGACGATGACGGCGAACTTTATGCCCTTTCCGTTGGTGAGTATCCTGTTTACCAGGGTTGTCTTGCCGCTGCCGAGGTAGCCGGTAAGAAGGAGGACCGGTATCTGTTTCATTCCTTTCCGTATTTATGTGTATATATCACTGCCCTTTCGCCGGAGTTCCAGTAGATGGCTTCCACCTGAATGGTTACGTATCCCTCCAGGGTTACATCGCCCAGGCTGGCTTCAGCAACCTTGCAGGCTGAAATGACGAGGTCATCGCATTCATCCGGGTATCCGATGGTAGAATAATATGATCCGCTCTCGATCTCATAGCCGAGTTTGGAAATCTCGCTGGCGTAAGCAGCATTTATATAGGACCATTTCGCCAGATCCTCAAGTCCGGACAGATGGACTGACGCTGCGCTTATCTCATAGGATATCTTAGTCTCCTCCTTTGTCTGGCAGGAGTTCATCAGCAGGGCTGAAAAAAGGACGGTAATAAAAACAATGATCTTTTTCATAGGGATTGATGATATTTTTTCGCAAATTTACACGCATTTTTCATACATTGAAACAAAATGGCTGTACTATTTACCAGTGACTACTGTGAAGGCGCACTTCCCCAGCTTCTCAAGCGCCTCATTGACACTAATTTGGATCAGACAATAGGCTACGGGAACGACGAAGCCTGCAAAGAAGCGCGTGAAACCATCAAGAACGCCTGCTGCGCCCCGGACGCAGACGTGCATTTCCTCGTAGGAGGCACCCAGACGAACTCCACCGTCATCAGCGCCATCCTCAGGTCCTACCAGGGCGTGCTCTGCGCCTCCACGGCACATATCAATGTCCACGAGACAGGAGCCATCGAGCACGGCGGACACAAGGTGCTCACCCTGCCATCCGCTGACGGAAAGATCAGCGCAGCCCAGATCGAGGAGGCCGTGAACGAACATTACAATGAAGACGGCCGCGAGCATACCGTCATGCCGGGAATGGTGTACATCTCCTTCCCTACCGAACTCGGCACCATCTACTCTGTCGAGGAGCTTGAAGCCATCAGCAAGGTATGCCATAAGTTCAATCTCCCTCTATACGTCGACGGCGCACGCCTCGGATACGGCATCGCCGCCAGCGAAAGGCTGTACGGGGACAAGGCTATGACAATGGCGAAGATAGCGGAGCTCACCGATGCCTTCTACATCGGCGGGACCAAGCAGGGAGCGCTGTTCGGCGAAGCCCTGGTCATCACCAACGATGAGTACAAGATCGACTTCAGATACTACATCAAGCAGGTAGGAGCCCTTCTCGCGAAGGGACGCCTGCTCGGCATACAGTTCCAGGCCCTGTTCGAGGAAGACCTGTACCTCAAGTCGTCACGTACTGCCGTGGAACTCGCCCAGAGGATCAAGGAAGCGTTCGAGGCAAAGGGCATCGAATCCTTCGTGGACAGCCCCAGCAACCAGATCTTCCCTGTCCTGACATCCGCCCAGATAGACGCTCTCTCCAAGGACTTCGTCTTCGAGACCTGGGCGCACATCCCTGACGGGCGCACCGCCGTACGTTTCGTGACCAGCTGGGCCACAACCAGGGAGAACGCAGAAGCACTCATAAGCGCAATCAACAAACTTTAATATACTATGACACTTATCGAAAGCATCATCGCTCGCGCAAAATCCAACAAGCAGCGCATCGTGCTCCCTGAATCACTCGAGGAGCGCACCATCACCGCAGCCGACAAGGCCCTCGCCGACGACCTCGCCGACATCATCCTCATCGGCAACAAGGAAGAAATCCTGAACTACGCCGACAAGCTCGGACTCAAGAATATAGGAAAGGCCACCATCATCGACCCTGCCACCAGCGAAAAGACCGAGGAGTACGCCCAGCTTCTTTTCCAGCTCCGCCAGAAGAAGGGAATGACCGAGGAGCAGGCACACAAGACCGTGCTTGACCCTCTCTACTTCGGCTGCCTCATCATCAAGAGCGGCGACGCCGACGGCCAGATCAGCGGTGCACTCTCCACTACAGGCGAGACCCTCCGCCCTGCCCTCCAGATCATCAAATGCGCTCCTGGTATCAGCTGCGTCAGCGGTGCAATGCTTATGATCACCCAGGCTCCCGAGTACGGCGAGAACGGTGTACTCGTAATCGGTGACGTCGCTGTGACCCCTATGCCTGACGCAAGCCAGCTCGCCCAGATCGCAGTCTGCACAGCCCAGACAGCAAAGAGCGTCGCAGGATTCGCCGACCCGCGCGTGGCAATGCTTTCATTCTCCACAAAGGGAAGCGCCAAGCACGAAGTCGTGGACAAGGTCGTCGAAGCCACAAAGCTCGCCAAGGAGCTCGCACCTGACCTCAAGGTCGACGGAGAACTCCAGGCCGACGCAGCGCTCGTACCTTCAGTAGGCGCGAAGAAAGCTCCGGGGTCTGACATAGCAGGCAAGGCCAATGTCCTCGTGTTCCCTAACCTCGAAGTCGGGAACATCGGCTACAAGCTCGTCCAGAGGCTCGGCCACGCCGACGCCATCGGACCTATCCTCCAGGGTATCGCCCGTCCTGTCAACGACCTCAGCCGCGGCTGCTCCGTGGACGACATCTACAAGATGATCGCCATCACCGCCTGCCAGGCAATGGACGCAAAGTAAAACACCAATAACCAATACTTATGAAAGTCAGAACCTTAAAGACCCTTATCCTCGCAGCCGCGGCACTCTCAATCGGTGCTGCCGCTTCCGCGCAGGAGCTCAACCTCGACTACCATCATCCGGTACTTGAGGACTATTTCGCACCCGCCACCGAGGCTCCGGCCGCACCGGACGCTGAAGGTTTCGTCCTCAGATGGTCCCTGCTCGAGCCTATCGCAAAGCCTGAGATCAGGACCAACGCCATCTTCACCGACACTTATCTGAACAATGAGTTCGCGAAGATATATTTCGCAGACCAGATGACCATCCTCCCAAAGGACGGACAGAAGACAAAGCTTGACAAGAAGACCAAGCTCGTATGGCACTGCTTCGACTCGAAGAGATGGAACGTGAAGCTCTACCGCTTCGCCACCGGCCTTGGTCTCCATCCTACCGAAGCCCTGTACCTTGCAGTTACCGTAGTCAACGTGGCTGAAGACACGGACGTCAGAGTATCCGTAGGCTCCAACTCCGCTTCCAAGTGGTGGATCAACGGTGAGGAGGTCCTCCTTCTTTCCGGTGACAGACGTATGGTAGCAGACGATTGCGCTTCCAAGGTCATCACCCTCAAGGCCGGCAAGAACGTCGTCCGCGGCGCCATCATCAACGGCCCGGGCATGAGCGACTTCTGCCTCCGCTTCATCGGCGTGGACGGCAAGCCTTTCACCGATTTCACAGTTACTAACCAATAATCCGGACGCCCTATGAAAAATATGAGATTATCCGTAATGGCAAGCCTTATAATGGTGCTCTTCGCAGTTTCCGCGCAGGCACAGCAGGGCAACGTCTATATTCACGATCCTTCCACCGTCATTAAGTGTGACGGCAAGTACTATACTTTCGGAACCGGCCAGGGAGGCCTCATGTCGGAGGATGGCTGGACCTGGACAGACGGTGCAGTCAGAACCGGCGGCGGTGTCGCCCCTGACGTGATCAAGATCGGCGACCGCTACCTTGTAGCATACAGCGCCGGATATCCAGGAACAGAAGGGAAGGTAAGAGGAGTCATCACCACCATGTGGACAAAGACCCTCGACCCATCATCTCCTGACTTCGGCTACACCGAGCCGGAGCTCGTGGCCTGGGCTGGCGACGACGAGGACTGCTGGGCCATCGACCCTGCATTCCTCCTGGACCCTACCACAGGACGCCTCTGGTGCTCATACGGCACCTATTTCGGCGCCATCCGTATCGTTGAGCTCGACCCTGCCACCGGCAAGAGAGTCGAAGGGAACGAGGCTGTGGACATCGCTATCGACTGCGAGGCTACCGCACTTATGTACAAGGACGGCTGGTATTACCTCCTCGGAACCCACGGTACCTGCTGCGACGGAACCAACTCCACCTACAACATCGTCTGCGGAAGGTCGAAGAACGTCCTCGGACCATACGTCGACAATATGGGCAGGGATATGCTCAAGGGCGGCGGCAAGATGGTCCTCTCCGCAGGAAACCGCGCTACCGGTCCGGGACATTTCGGATATATCGTAGAGGATGAAGGACTCGAGAAGATGTCCTACCACTATGAGGCCGACTTCAACCTCAGCGGACGCAGCACCCTCGCTGTCCGTTCCCTCATCTGGAAGAACGGCTGGCCAGTAGCCGCCGATCCTTTCAAGGAAGGAACCTATGAGATCGAGTCACAGAGAAGAGGCTATTCACTCGAGCTTGCAGTGGACTTCGTAAGGCTCAACGGTGGAATGAGAGCGTTCGGCATCAAGGCAGACGCCCCTGTCGTTGTCCTTGAGGACCAGAAACTGGAAGACGTAATCGGAGGATGGCCGGAAGGCGGCATCGACATCAGGCTGAGCGACTACATGTTCAGACCTCACCAGAGATGGACAGTCACTGCAGTTCCCGACGCCGGCGGATGCCTCGGCGCCCCTTATTACAAGATAGTCATCGCAGGCACTGAAAGGGCCCTTGCAGCCACCGCTGAGGCCGAGCTCACCGCTGTTCCTGAATACACCGGCGCTCCCGAGCAGCTCTGGCAGATCGAACAGCTGATCGACGGCACATACAGGATTCTTGCCGTTTCCGTACCAGGACACGAGGGTGAGAAATTCGCCCTTGTAGCCACCGCAGACAGCAACGTCGCCCTGGGCAAGTACGACTTCAGCAGCGACAACTCCAAGTGGGACTTCAGAGACAGATAGTAGCATGAAAAAGATCGTTATCATACTTGCAGCAGCGATGGCTCTTGTATCCTGCAGCAGCACCCCGAAGGGTCCCTGGACCAAGGGAGGTTTCGAGACCGGAAAGTACCGCAACTATTTCGCTGAGATGGGCTACTCAAAGAAGGAGATCGACGCCAAGCTCAACGCTATCTACGAAGAAGTCTTCGAGGGACCGGACAAGGTCTATTTCGAAGTCGGTGACGATATGGGCTATATGGCCGATGTAAAGAACTTCGACGCCCGCACCGAGGGAATGTCATACGGTATGATGGTGGCAGTCCAGCTGGACAAGAAGGACGTCTTCGACCGCCTCTTCAAGTGGGCAAAGACCTATATGCAGTATCAGGACGGCCCTATGAAGGGTTACTTCGCCTGGAGCCTCGCCACCGACGGAACAATCCGCGGAGCGACCCCCGCTTCTGACGGCGAGCTCTATTTCGTGACCGCCCTTATCTTCGCTTCGAACCGCTGGGGCAATGACGGAGAGTTCAACTACCTCGCCGAGGCACAGAACATTCTGAACTGCGCATGGGAGAAGACAGGTGAGGAAGGAATCCACCACTTCATCAACAAGGAGAACCATCTCATCCGTTTCACTCCTGACGGAGGCGGCATCAACTACACCGACCCTTCATACCATATACCTGCATTCTACGAGGTATGGGCACGCTGGGCTGATGATGGCCGTGCCGACTTCTACCGCGAGTGCGCCAAGGCCAGCCGCGAGTATCTCCACGCCAGCATCGATCCTGAGACGGGCCTGAATCCTGATACTAACAACTTCGACGGCTCCAACCTCGAGTTCCGTGGTTTCGGCGGTTTCGCTCCGCCTTTCAAGATGAAGCCTACCTTCCGTTTCGACTCCTGGAGAGTTCCTATGAACATTGCCCTCGATTACAGCTGGTGCTGCGCTGACAGGGAGTGGCAGACGAACTACGCCAACACCATCCAGGACTTCCTCTATTCAAAGGGAATCGACGAATTCGTGGACCAGTACAACGTGGACGGCACCGAACCTGATTTCGTTATGCCAGCAGGTATGGGCGAATATCAGGGACACGCACTTCGCCATTCCGTCGGCTTCGTGGCCACTTCAGCCGCCGCTTCACTGGCCGCTGACCACGACATCGCCGTGGAGTTCGCCCAGAGGCTCTGGGACAGCGAGAACAAGCCTTTCGAGGATGGATACTTCGATGCATACTATGACGGTCTTCTCCGCCTCTTTGCATTCATGCACCTGAGCGGACACTACCGTGTCATCGAGCCTGCAGAATAATCCGTATCACTACTATACTGAAAAGAGGTCAGCCATCCAGGCTGACCTCTTTCTTTATTTAGTTGAGGGTTGGATTTACGGAGGCATTTTGCTAAATTTGTATGAATGGATCCACCCATCCGAACAGGAACACTAAAACCAATGATTATGAGAAGATTAGCCTTCATCATCCTCACCCTTGCCACGCTTACTTCACAAGCGCAGACATTCACGGTCAAATCCCCGGCCGGAAAAGTCGGGATCACAGTCTCCGTCAGCGGAGGCGGATTCCTCGAATACAGCGTAACCGCCGGCGGGAAGAATGTGATAGACCCGTCGATAACGGGATTCGCCGCCAACGAATGGCACATTCCCGTAGTATCCTCCATTGCCAAGGAAGGAGGGATGAAAAAGGTCCGCAGCGAGTGGAAACCCGTCTGGGGGAAGCGCAGCACAGTTCCCGAAAGATACAACGAACAGGACTTCAGCGTAGAGTTCTGCGACTGCAACGCCCGTCTGGAAGTCCGCGCCTATGACGAAGGTGCAGCCTTCAGGCTCGTGCGCCAGGATGCAGGAGTGTTCTACGAATGGACGGAGTTCAACTTCAGCGAAGACTTCACAGCCTGGTACTACAACGGCGAAAACCACAACATCGGCCCGGAGAAACTCACCGACGCTGACGGAGAACGCTGGCCGATAATGACCGTCAAAGCCGCAGATGATCTCTACCTCGCCATCCACGAAGCCTGCCTCGGAACCGACGGCTGGCCGATGAACCTCAGAACCTACAAAGGCTCGAAGCAGTTCAAGGTCATACAGAACAAGATAGAGACCGAGTCCCCGTACACCTCCGCCTGGAGAGTGATGATGTGCGCAGACACACCGGGAGGGCTGGTCGACTCCCATCTCCTCGAGCTCCTCAACCCGGAAGCCACCGGAGACTGGAGCTGGGTGAAGCCGGGAGTGGACCTCTGGGACTGGCGCATCGACGGTGCCGTCTGGGACGGATACCACTACGGAATGAACTACGATTCCTGGGTGAAGATGATCGACTTCGCCGCCGAGGAAGGCTTTCAGAACCTTGTTCTCGACGCAAACTGGTACGGACCGGAGTTCGCGAAATCCTCCGACCCTACAAAAGGTGACAAAGCACGCGATGTCCAGAACATCATCAAATACGGAAAGGAGAAAGGAGTGGGTGTATGGCTCTATCTGAACGACGTAGCCGGCATCAACTACCCTATCGAAGAAACATTGGCCCAGTACGAGCAGTGGGGAGCTGCCGGAGTGAAGTACGGCTTCATGAACGGCAACCCGCTTGAAAAGAACCGCAGGACTCAGAAGCTCACGGCTCTCTGTGCCCAGCATCACCTGATGATAGACTTCCACGACTACCCTGTCCACCCTTTCGGACAGTTGCGCACCTGGCCAAATGCCGTTACCCGCGAATTCTGCAAGGCGCAGCTCGACGGTCGCCAGATCTTCTACCCTAAGACATTCGTGACCTCGGTGTTCGTCAATATGGTCAGCGGCCCGGTCGATATGAACAACGGCTTCATGGAGCTCCACCAGGGACGCACCACCCGCAAGGACAACAGCCAGGAAGTGCCTACCACAGCCACAGGCGAAATCGCCCGTACCCTCATCACCTGGTCAGGCGCCACCGTCATCCCCGACATTCCCGAGTATTACAGGAAATACCCTCAGCTGCTGGAGTTCCTCTCAGCAGAGAAACAGCCTTGGCAGGAAAGCGTCACGCTGGACGGAGAAATCGGGAAATACGTGGTAATGATGCGCCGGAACGCCGACGGAGACTACCTCGTAGCCGCAGCCACCGACGAAGAGGCCCGTGAAATCACCATCCCGCTCTCCTTCCTCCCGAAGGGCACAGTCTGGAAGGCCACTGTCAATACCGACACCGGCACCACCGACTTCCGCACAGAGCGCGAGAGCTTCGTAAACTACAGGATGAAGGCTGACTCACAGACAAGCATAACACTCAGGCTCGCCCCGGGCGGCGGTGCCTGCATCCTCCTGAAGAAATAAAAAACCAAAGAACACGCCATATGCACAAATCCCTGATTACAGCAGCCATCGCTGCAATGGTACTGGCTTCGGCCTGCAACCCTGTAGAGCCGAAGGAAGAACATTCATTCACCCTGAAGACTGCGGACGGCAGCAAAGTAAAGGTGACCGCAGTGACGGACGACATCATCCACGTCGAAGCCGTACCTGCCGGAGCGAAATTCTCGAAGAAGGAATCCCTTATGACCGTCCCGCAGAGCGGGATTGTCTCCAAGTTCGAAGTAGCTGATGCCGGTGAATCCGTCACCATCACCACAGAAGAACTGATCGTCAGCATCGGGAAGGATACAGGTGACATAACCTATTCCGACCTTGAAGGGAACATCCTCACACAGGAGGATTCGAGGGAGTTCACCCCGATCGAAGCGGACGGGGTCAAGGCCTGGACTGTGCATCAGACCTTCTTCTCCCCTGAGGACGAGGCGTTCTACGGCCTGGGCCAGCATCAGGCCGACGAATGGAACTACAAGGGCAAGAACGAGGAGCTCTACCAGTACAACACCAAGATTTCGGTTCCTTTCGTCGTATCCTCCAGAAGATACGGCATACTCTGGGACAGCTACTCATTCTGCAGATGGGGTGACACCCGTGACTATGCCCAGCTCGGCGAAGTCTTCAAACTCTATGACAAGGACGGAGTCGAGGGCGCGCTCACAGGAACCTATGTACCTATGCAGATGAAGTTCCCGGGATTCGCTGCACCTGAAGCAGAGACCCTTGTCCGCCGCGAGACCGCCATCAACCAGGAATATCTCATCACCCCGGACTGCACGACAGTCGAAGGCGCACCGGAGGGGTTCAATTTCAACGGTTCCACAGTGACCTTCGAAGGAGAGATAGAGCCACAGGAGAGCGGCACCTTCCGCTTCCTGCTCTACTACGCAGGCTATACAAAGGTTTTCATTGACAATGAAGAGGTGGTTCCTGAAATCTGGCGCACTGCCTGGAACCCTAACAGCCACAAGTTCTCAGCCGAGCTCGAAGCAGGCAGAAAGGCATCGCTGCGCATCGAATGGAAGCCTGACGGAGGCACCAGCTACTGCGGGCTCCGCGTACTCAGTCCGTTGGATGCAGCCCTTCAGAACGAAATGTCCTGGTGGGGCGAGATGCAGGAACAGATCGACTACTACTTCATAAAGGGTGACAGCATCGACGGTGTCATCAGCGGCTACCGCACCCTTACCGGCAAGGCTCAGATCATGCCGAAATGGGCAATGGGCTACTGGCAGAGCCGCGAGCGCTACACCACCCAGGAGGAGCTCGTCAGCACCCTCAGGGAGTTCCGCGAGCGCCACATCCCGGTCGACAACATCGTACAGGACTGGCAGTACTGGGACGATGACCAGTGGGGCAGCCACGAGTTCAACGCCGAACGCTACCCTGACCCTATGGGTATGGTGGACTCCGTCCACGCCATGGGCGGACGCTTCATGATCAGCGTATGGCCCAAGTTCTATACCAATACCGAGCATTTCAAGGAGCTCGACGAGAAAGGCTGGATATATCAGACCCCTGTCCGCGACAGCGTGGAGGACTGGCTCAACTACCAGCAGTCGTTCTATGACGCCTACGCGGAAGGGGCCCGGAAACTGTTCTGGCAGCAGATGTACGACCACCTCTACCCTATCGGCGTGGACGCCTGGTGGATGGACGCCAGCGAGCCGAACATCCACGACTGCACGGATATGGACTACAGGAAAGCGATGAGCGGCCCTACCGCCCTCGGTCCGTCCACACAGTATTTCAATGCCTACGCCCTTATGAACGCTGAGGCCATCTACGACGGACAGAGAAGCGTGGACAATGACAAGCGCGTGTTCCTCCTCACCAGGAACGGCTTCGCAGGACTCCAGAGATACTCCACAGCATCCTGGAGCGGAGATATCGGAACCAGATGGGAGGATATGAAGACACAGATCTCCGCCGGTCTGAACCACTCCCTGAGCGGAATTCCGTTCTGGGGTCAGGACATAGGAGGTTTCTCCGTCGAGAACAGGTACCAGATGGCACAGAGGCTGTTCGACCGCACCGGCATTGAAAATGAAGACCTGAAGGAGTGGCGCGAGCTGCAGACCCGCTGGCATCAGTGGGGTGTTTTCTGCCCGCTCTACCGCGCACACGGGCAGTTCCCGCTGCGCGAGCCTTGGAACATTGCCCCGGAGGGGCACCCGGCCTACGAGAACATTGTCGCTACTGACAGGCTGCGCTACCGCCTGATGCCGTACATCTACTCGCTGGATGCGAGGGTTTGGTTCGAGGACTATACCATCATGCGCGCGCTGGTGATGGATTTCACCGACGATGTCACCGCCAGGGACATCAGTGACGAGTTTATGTTCGGAGACGCTTTCCTAGTCTGTCCGGTATACGAATACAAGGCCCGCAGCCGCGAGGTCTATCTCCCCGAAGGAGGCTGGTATGACTTCAACGACCGCTTCAAATACTACGAAGGTGGCAGGACCATCGAGGCTCCGGCACCGTTCGAGTATTCGCCGCTGTATGTCAGGGCGGGAAGCATCGTCCCTTACGGAAATGCCATCGAATACACCGCCCAGGAGGACAACGGCAACACCCGCATCTATGTATTCGCAGGAGCGGACGGAGCATTCTCACTTTACGAGGACGACGGTGTGACATACAAGTACGAGAACGGAGAGTATGCGAACACTCCTTTCACCTGGAACGACGCAGAGCTCACCCTGACCATAGGGAAACGTACCGGTTCGTTCGAGGGAATGATGGAGACAAAGCATTTCCTTGTGCTCCTGTGCACTCCTGACGGAAGAAAGACGGAGCCGAAGGCCATCACATACAACGGAGAAGAAACGGTTGTCAAATTCTGATGATTATGAAAAGAATGGCGATCCTTGCCGCACTTGCCCTTATGCTCTGCGGCTGTCAACACAAGGCAAGCAACTCGGTCCGCGAGGTCGAGGACTTCAATTTCGACTGGCTCTTCAAGCTTGGCGACAGCCAGTCGAAATGGGCCCTGACAAACTATGACGACAGCGGGTGGAGACCGCTCCATCTTCCGCACGACTGGTCGATAGAGGGTGAATTTTCTGAAAGGAATCCTTCCGGAGCATCAGGAGGCGCGCTTCCTGGCGGCATCGGATGGTACAGAAAGCATTTCAAGACTCCCGATGCCGTGGCATCCGGGAAGAGCGTCTTCGTGGAGTTCGACGGAGTGTTCATGAACAGCACAGTGTTCGTGAATGGACAGGTCGTAGGGACACGTCCTTACGGATACAGTTCATTCTGCTATGACATTACCAAGTATCTTAACAACAACGGTACGGACAACATAATCGCAGTCCGTTGCGACAATTCCGAGCAGCCGAACTCCAGATGGTATGCGGGCTGCGGCATTTACAGGAATGTCCGTCTGGTAACAACGTCCTCCACCCACGTGGACTGGAACGGTACGTTCGTCAACACCCCTGAGATAAGCGGTCCAAGCGCCACCGTGGCCATAGAGGCCAGGATCAAGGGAATCGTCAGCGGCACCACCATGGAGAACGTCATAAGGAATGAGAAGGGCATTGTGGTCGCCCACGGAAAACTGCACAATGTACAGGGAGAAATAAACAAGGATACCCTTACCATCACCAGACCTCATCTCTGGGACCTCGGCGACCCTTATCTCTACACCGTCGAAACAAGAGTGGAGGTAAACGGGAGGCTGGTGGACAGGTATACGACAAGGTTCGGTGTACGCACATCGGAATTCGACGTGGACCAAGGCTATTTCCTCAACGGAAGACAGGTCAAGCTCAAGGGTGTCTGCCTGCATCACGACATGGGATGCATCGGAACAGCTGTCCATCGCAGAGCCCTCCAGCGCGAACTGGAAATACTTCAGAGCTTCGGAACGAACGCCATCCGCACCTCCCACAACCCTCCGGCACCGGAACTCCTGGAACTTGCAGATGAAATGGGGTTCCTCGTCATCGACGAGGCATTCGACATGTGGAGGAAGAGAAAAACGGAATTCGACTATGCCCGATATTTCGACGAGTGGCACGAAAAGGATCTGAGCGACTTCGTACGCCGCGACCGCAACCATCCTTGCGTAATAATGTGGAGCCTGGCCAATGAGATCAGTGAACAGGGAGACTCCCCTGACGAACGTCTGGAAAACCTCACCCCGGAGGAGGCGAACTATTTCCTCAACTTCGTGGACACCACGGGCATCAGCGACAGGATCAGCGCTATGAGTCCCAACGTCATGCTGGCTCAGCACATGGCGGAGATAGTGCGCAAACTGGACCCTACCAGGCCATTGACCTCTGGAAACAACCAGCCTTATCAGTGGAACAACCTCTACCGTGCCGGTCTGACCGACGTTTTCGGTCTGAACTATCATACCCAGAACTACGACGATGCGCGTGTATGGTTCCCGGGGGTCCCGCTCTTCGGATCGGAGACAGCATCATCGCTGAACAGCCGCGGCTGGTATCCTCAGCCTTCGACGGACACTCTCATTGTCCCGAAGGAATGGTGGTTGACATATGAAACACCGGAACATCAGGTCCCGGCATACGACAACTGCTGCGCCCCTTGGGCCGAGCTGCACGAGGAAGCCTGGGCGCGGATCAAGAACCGCGACTGGATGGCCGGTACTTTCGTCTGGACAGGATTCGACTATCTGGGCGAGCCGACGCCGTACGGCTGGCCTTCAAGAAGCTCATATTTCGGAATTGTGGACCTCGCCGGCTTCCCTAAGGACATTTACTGGATGTACAGGAGCGAGTGGACGGACGAAACTATCCTTCACGTATTCCCTCACTGGAACTGGAATCCCGGTGACAGGATCGACATCTGGGCATACTACTCGAACGCAGACGAAGTGGAGCTGTTCGTTAACGGCAAAAGCTACGGGACTGACAGGAAGTCAGGAGAGAAGCTCCACGCTTTCTGGCCACGGGTTCCATTCGAGCCGGGCAAGATCGAAGTAGTGTCCTACAAGGACGGAAAGGAAGTGGCGCGCGAATGCAGGGAAACCACCGGCCCAGCCGCAGCCCTCAAGCTTACAGCCGACAGGAACATAATCAATGCTGACGGATATGACCTTTCATACATCACCGTCGAGGCAGTCGACGAGGAAGGACGCGCTGTGCCGACAGCCGACTATATGCTGACCTTCAGCGTCAGCGGAGCGGGCGAACTCTACGGAGTGGACAATGGCAACGCAGCGGACATCCTCTCCCTCAAGGGTGACAGGAAGGCGATGTTCAGCGGCAAGGCTCTCGGAGTCGTACGCTCACTCAAGGGCATACCCGGCACAGCCCGTCTTACCGTCGAATCAGAGACCCTGGGAACAGCACACATAGATATAAACATTAAAAAATAACCAATGAAAAAGATTCTTTCCATCACACTGGCACTGCTGACTATAACAGTCAGCGCAAATGCCAAACTCACCCTCAGATATCCGACTGCAGACCATATGGTGCTCCAGCAGCAGACTCAGGCCCAGGTCCGCGGCAATGCCGCACCGGGCGCCACAATCACCGTCACGCCATCCTGGAACGGCCGCGCATACAAGGCCAAGGCTGACGCCGACGGCCACTGGACCGCAATGGTCAGCACACCGGCCGCCAGCTACAAGGCCTACACGGTCAAGGTCAACGGCGACGGCGGTTCCATCACTATCAAGGATGTCCTGGTCGGAGAGGTCTGGATCGCTTCAGGCCAGTCCAATATGGAAATGCCTGTCCGCGGATTCTTCAACTGCCCTGTCGAGGGCGCAGCCGATGTGGTCAGCGCCGCTCCTCTCACAAACAAGGTCAGGATGATGACGGTGGACATCTACCAGCCTGATGAACCTATCGACAACGTACACAGCACCAAGGGCTGGCAGGATGCCGGTCCTGACACAGTTCTCGATATGAGCGCCACCGCATTCTTCTTCGCCCGCAGGCTCAATACCCTGCTGGATATCCCGGTAGGAATAGTAGCCCTTCCACGAGGCGGGGCGGCAGTCGAAAGCTGGCTCCCTAAATCCACCCTAGCAGCCTGGGGGGACGATGTTAGCCCTGAAAAGATTAACTCCTACACAGAATGGACAGTTCCGTACAGGATGTACAACGGAATGGAGCAGCCTGTAAAGGGCTACACCGCCAAAGGATTCATCTGGTACCAGGGCTGCACCAACGTAGGCGCAGAGGAACAGTTTGTAGAGAGAATGAGCGAGCTTGTCCGCCAATGGAGAGAGGACTGGGGTGACACGGGCAATTCCATGCCGTTCTACCAGGTGGAGATCGCGCCGTACAGATACACTGCAGGCCAGTCAGGGCACGCATCCGCTCTTCGCACAGCACAGCACGAAGCTGCACGCACCATCCCAAACAGCGGCATCGTAGTGACCAATGACCTCGCTTACTCCTATGAAGCCGACAATATCCATCCTTGCCAGAAACAGCCGGTAGGCGAAAGGCTCGCTTATATGGCCCTCAACCGCAATTACGGCTTCAGCCGCATTGCCTGCGAGTCGCCTGAGGCTATCGAGGCGTTCAAGATGGACGGGCTCGGGAGCGAGATCTGCGTGAAGCTCTCCAACTGCCCTAACGGACTTGACAGATGGCAGGAGATTGAAGGACTGGAAGTATGCGGAAGCGAGCAGATTTGGAAACCAGTGAGCTATGCCTACTTCGAGCAAAGCCCTGCAGGGAACTACCTCCGCCTGCGCTGCGAAGGCGTCTTCGATGCTTCCGAGGTACGCTACGGATGGGGTGACTTCAATCCGGGCAACCTTCACAACGCCGAGGGCCTGCCGGTCGCTCCGTTCTGGGTCAAGCTTGAGAACTAAAACAATCCGGAATCCCGGGATTATTTCAGTTCGCGGAACTTCTCGACTGAGATGGACTTCTTGTCGAAGGAGATGACATCCTTGACAGCGGTGATGACCTTCTGCTCAGCTACAGACTCTGAGAGGCGCTCGACCTGCTGGCGGTCTGAGAGCATCTTCTGTGCTGACTCAGCGATGAACTGCTCAGGAACGTTTGCCATTCCGTACATTGCGTACTGGTATGAAACGTATCCGCGTGCTGCATCCTCGATATCCTCCTTAGTGATCTTGAGATCAAACTTCTTCATAAGGAAGTCGCATACCATCTGCCACTTGTAATCAGCGAGGAATGCATCGAACTCCTTCTCGATATCCTCCATAGTGAACTTCTCCTTGTTGATGGTGTAGAGCCATCTCTTGAGGAAGCCTTCAGGAAGTGCGATGGCAGCCTTGTTCACGAGATACTCCTTGATGTCCTTTCCGAGACGGAAATCGCTCTCCTGCCTGTAGTTCTCAGAGAGGCGGCTTGCAACCTCCTTCTCGAACTCCTCTTCGCTCTTCACCTTGCCCTCACCGAAGATCTTGTCGAAAGTCTCCTGGGTAGGCTTGGCAGCCTCGAAGTTCTTGATATTTACAACCGTTGCGTCGAATACAGGGTTGATGCCCGCGAGATCTTCCTTCTTTACCTTGAGAAGGGTTGCACGGTCACCCTCGCGTTCGAGAGTTTCGTTGATATTGAGTTCAAGCTTGTCACCAGCCTTGACACCCATAAGGGCCGGCTTGACTGACTCGGCTACGTCACGCATTGAGATGTAACCGTTCTCGATGGTCTTATCATCGTTCTTGAGGTCGACATAGAGGTAGGACTCAGCGGTAGGCTTCTCAACCTCTTCGAGCTCACCGTACTGCATGAGCATGTTCTTCTTCATCTCCTCCTTTGCAACAGCGGTGGACTTGATGGTGTAGTTGACTACCTTGTCCTCTGCTGAAAGCTCGAAGTCGATCTTCGGAGCGATACCGAGGTCGAACTTGAAGACGAAATCGTTTCCGTCCTTCCACTCGAAATCAGGCTGATCCTCACTGGCGATAGGCTCACCGATGAAATTGAGACCGCTTTCCTCGATATACTTGCCGAGCTGCTCGGAGATGATATCGTTGACTGCGTCGCCGAGGCACTGCTCACCATATACCCTTTCAACGAGGGAGGCTGGAACCATACCCTTTCTGAATCCCTTGAATTCAGCGGTCTTGCGGCGTTCGTTCAGTTTTTTCTTCTTGATCGGAGCATAGTCGTCTGCAGCGATGTTGAGTGTGAGCTCAATGTTGAGATCATCAATCTGTTTCTTTTCAATATTCATTTTCTATAGGTATTTGTTTCTTTCTTTTCAACCGGGCGGCAAAGATAGTCATTAAATCTCAAATAATCAACGCGCTGCCCTGCGTTTCCTTGCTGGATAGACCACCCTTTCGTGATAAAGGTGGGTAAGATATGACTTAAGGGTGGCTTTCACCTCAGAAAGCTCTCTGAGAGAGATGTCTGCATCGTCGAACTGACCTGCCTTCATCTTACCCTCGACAATATTCTCGACAAAAGTGTCGAAAGCCTCCGGAGTTGTGCTCTTGAGTGTTCTGGAAGCGGCCTCCACGGTATCGCAGAGCATTACTATTATCTGTTCCTTCGTGACCGGTTTCTTGCCAGGATAGGTAAAATCGGCTATATCGTCCGGATTTCCGCCTTCATTGACATATTTTGTGTAGAAATATGAGGTACAGGTAGTTCCGTGGTGAGTGAGGATGAAGTCCTTGATGACTTTAGGCAGTTTCAGCTTGTCAGCTATCTCCAGTCCGTCGGTCATGTGGCTGATGATGGCCCTGGCACTTTCCTTGGCGGAAAGTTTGGAATGGTAGCCCTCGCCCTGAGGGATACCCAGAAGCGATTCGTTCTCGACGAAGCACTGAGGGTTGTTCTCCTTGCCGATATCGTGGTAGAGGGCTCCCGCACGGACAAGAAGAGGGTCCGCAGCTATGGCGCGTGCTACAGTTTCAGCCATGGTCATCACCTGGAGGGAATGCTGGAACGAACCTGGGGCTTTGTGCTCAAGTTCGGTCAGCGCCTTGTTCGAGGTATCGGCGAGTTCCAGGAGACGTGAGTTGGAGACCAGGTTGAAGAGTATCTCGAAAAGATATACCATAGGATAGCCCAGAGGAGTGACGAATGCGCTCACGAAGAGGAATCCGACTGCCTGCTTGAGGTTACCGCCCACCATTCCTGCCAGCCTGAAAGCAAGATAGCTTCCCAGGAGGGCAATGAAAATGAACAGCGCCGAAACGAACTGATGCCAGCCGCGGTTGAAGTATTTGAAGGAATAGATGGAGACAATGCCGGCCAGAAGGTACATCGAGAACAGGACTATTCCCGAATGGGTGAACAGAAGCAGCGGCATCAGCGTCACCATATATACCGTTATGATAAGCTTGTTCTTGAAGAAAGCCTGAAGCCAGAGGGCTGACAGAGTGAACGGGACAAGCAGAAGGAAAGAAGGAGCATTATGGTCCACCAGCAATGCCGCAACCGTAGCGATCAGGAAGACCATAAGGATGAACAGAAGCTTGTTCGTCTCGCGGAATGCTGTCCTGTTCGTAAAATAGATTGACAGATAAAGCACTATGACCAGCAGCAGAGCCAGCAGTATGTTGCCCAGCCACATCAGGATCTTAGGACCGCCATAGCCGAAATTGGCCTCGAACTCAGCCTTGTAAGAATCCAGCATCTGGGCGATATCCGGAGTGACTATCTCCCCTTCCGAAACGATCAAGCGCCCAGCGCCCACAAACCCCTGGGTCAATGAGACCGAAGAGCTGGATTCCGAGTGCACAAGCTCGGTTGTCTGCTTGTCATACAGAAGGTTTGGGACCAGCATTTCGTATACTCCGTTAGCCTTGAAAAGGGAATCGACATTGGCGGAGGCGAAGCGGCGCTTCACGTCGGAGAGAAGCCTGGCCCTCGCATCGGACTCGTTGTAGACCTCTGCGACGGGGTACTTCGTGGCGCGCTTGTCCTTCTGAATATAAAGGACTTCATCGGACAGCACCAGATTGCTTCTGCTGCTCTTTATCTTGTCATCAGAGATAACTCCTTTGGAATAAATATCATTCAGCGATGCCACCAGCACAGGAACCATATCTGAGTATCTGCCAAGTGAAAGACCCTCGGCAGCCCTGACGCTCCTGCTGACGGCTTCGTCGGAAAATCTGTAATATGCAATGACACCGGAGGAGGATTTGGCTTTTTCCTCCATAATCTGTTCCTCAGTCTTCAGAATAGGGAAATCGAACTGGGAGTACAATGTCTCATACTCCCAAACACTCCCCTTCTTGTACTCATAAGCAAACTTCGGTGATTTCGGAAGGATGAATACAAGGACAAGGAAGAGAACTGCAAATGGAATCTTGGATTTCCAGAACGGATAGGTGTCTGAAGATGTCATACTATTTGAAAGGGCTGTTGGTTTCGCGTGCTATATAGCTGTAAGTCAGTTTGTCAGTGAGTCCCGGGAAAAGTCTGTGCGCCCAGACCGTAGCCTTGCCGAGTCCGGTGAGTATGACCTGGGACCTGCGCTTTGACAGGGCCTTGGCCATCTTTAAAGCCACGGCTTCGGCGCTCATCAGCTTGCCTTCATCAAGAGGAGTCTCCCCCTGGGCGCTTCCATCCGCAGTAAGGGCGGCATTCCTGACATTTGAAGAAGTGTAACCCGGGGCGAAGACAAGGACGTTGAGTCCGTCCTTGAGATGCTCGATGCGGACAGTGTCCAGGAAGCCGCGGATGGCGTACTTGGAAGACGAATAGCCGGTTCTTGCAGGAAGGGCCGAATACCCGGCGATGGAGATTACTCCGACAACGGAGCCCCTGGACTGAAGAAGGTATGGAAGGGCGAACTTGGTGCAGTTCACTGTACCCCAGAAATTGACATCCATAAGCTTGTGGATGACACTCAGGTCGAGGTCCTTGAACATTGCACGCATCGAAAGCCCGGCATTGTTCACAAGGATGTCTATCTTTCCAAACTTCTCAACTGTCTTCTCCATAAGCTCACGGCAGTCATCCTCGAGGGATACATCCGTCTTTACGCAAAGGACATTGTCAGCATTGGAGGAAACCTGAGGAGCGAGGGCCTCGAGCTTCTCAAGGGAGCGCGCGGCCATCACAACCTTAGCTCCGAGGGAGCCGAATAGTTTGGCAGAAGCCAACCCGATTCCCGAGCTGGCTCCTGTTACAACTATTACTTTATCTTTGAAGTATTGTACGTTCATGCTACATGATTGTCATTTCAGCGACGTCTTCGCCATCGTACTCTCCGGCATCGAGCTTGGCCTTGATCTCCTTGAAAGCGTTCAGCGTGTAGTTCACGTCCTCCATTGTGTGGGCAGCTGTACTGACGATCCTGAAGATTACCATTCCCTTCGGGATGACAGGATAGATAACCATCGAGCAGAAGATCTTGTAGTTCTCACGGAGATCCTTCGCCATCTTGGTAGCCTGAGCGACGCCGCCCTTGATATGTACAGGGGTGACGCAGGCCTCAGCCTCGCCGATGTCGAAGCCTTCCTTGCGGAAGCCGTCCTGGATAGCGTGGGTGACTGCCCAGCACTTCTTTCTGAGTTCGTCTCCTTCAGGGCTGTCGATGATCTCCATACGCTTGATGTTACCGATGACCAGAGGCATAGGAAGCGACTTGGCGTACATCTGGGAGCGCATGTTGGTGCGAAGATAGTTGATGATGGTGTGAGGACCGGCTACGAAACCTCCGATGGAAGCCATAGACTTTGCGAAGGCTCCGATATAGAGGTCGATCTCGTCCATCACGCCGAAGTGCTCTGAAGTACCACGTCCGTGAGCGCCGAGAAGGCCGAAACCATGGGCGTCGTCGATCATGATGCGGAACTTGTATTTCTTCTTGAGGGCTGCGATCTCATCGAGCTTTCCGAGGGCTCCGGTCATTCCATAGACACCTTCAGTGATGAGAAGGACACCGCCTCCGTTCTCCTCTGCCTCTGCGCAGGCGCGGGCAAGGATCTTCTCGCAGTCGGCGATATTGTTATGACGGTATTTGTACTTGCTTCCGATGTGGAGGCGGATACCGTCGAGAAGGCAGGCGTGGCACTCAGCGTCATAGACGATAACGTCGTGACGGGCGGTGAGGGCGTCGATGGTGGAAACGATTCCCTGATATCCGAAATTGTAGAGGAAAGCGTCCTCCTTCTTCTCGAACTCGGCGAACTTGCGTTCGAGCTGCTCGTGGTATCTGGTGTGACCGGACATCATACGGGCTCCCATAGGATATGCGAGGCCCCACTGCGCGGCGGCCTCGGCATCAGCCTTGCGGACCTCGGGATGGTTTGCAAGACCGAGGTAGTTGTTAAGGCTCCAGTTAAGTACCGGAATGCCGTTGAAAGTCATATGAGGACCGAGTTCACCCTCAAGACGAGGATACATATAGTAACCGAAACCCTGCTCGAAATACTGACCGATCGGGCCTCCTGAATCTCTTTCAATTCTGTCGAAAATGTCTAACATAACAATATACTAACTTAAGTTTTAAAAGATTTATGCGTCAATGTTTGCGTAATGCGCATTCTCCTCGATGAACTGGCGGCGTGGCGGCACGTCATCACCCATAAGCATGGAGAATGTACGCTCTGCCTGTGCGGCATTGTCGATGGTGATCTGACGGAGGCGTCTGCGCTCAGGGTTCATTGTGGTGTCCCAGAGCTGGACGTCCGACATTTCACCGAGACCTTTGTAACGCTGCACGGTGTAGCCCTTGTCAGAACCCTTGCCGAGCTTGAGGGCGGCTTCTTCACGCTGTTCCTCAGTCCAGCAGTATATTTCCTCCTTGCCCTTCTTCACGAGATAGAGAGGAGGGGTGGCGAGATATACATAGCCGTTCTTGATGAGGTCGAACATATATCTGAAGAAGAAGGTGAGGATGAGGCAGGCGATGTGGGAACCATCGACATCGGCATCCGTCATGATCACGACCTTGTGATAGCGGAGCTTGCTGAGGTCCATATGCTTCTCCCCCGTTTCGTCCTCCTGGGCCACGGTTACGCCCAGTGCAGTATAGATGTTCTGGATTTCCTGGCTGTCGAAAGCCCTGTCGCCCACAGCCTTCTCCACATTGAGGATCTTTCCTCTAAGAGGAAGGATGGCCTGGGTACGGCGGTCACGGCCCTGCTTTGCGGTACCACCTGCGGAATCTCCCTCGACAAGGAAGAGCTCGCACTTTTCAGGGTCCCTCTCGGAGCAGTCGGCCAGCTTGCCAGGCATTCCGGCTCCCGTCATCACGGTCTTTCTCTGCACCATCTCACGTGCCTTGCGGGCAGCGTTGCGGGCAGTGGCGGCGAGGATGACCTTCTCGACGATGAGTTTTCCGAGCTTTGGATTCTCCTCGAGATAGTTGTCCATCGCGGCACTGGTGGCCTGGGAAACCGCCGAGGTCACCTCGGTGTTTCCGAGCTTGGTCTTTGTCTGACCCTCGAACTGAGGTTCTGCGACCTTGACGGAGATGACGGCGGTGAGGCCCTCGAGGAAATCGCTCTGCTTGAGGTCGTCCCCCTTGTACTTCTCCATCATCTTGTTCCTGTCGGCATAGTTCTTCAGGGAACGGGTAAGGCCCATCTTGAAGCCCTGGAGGTGAGTACCGCCCTCGATGGTGTTGATATTGTTTACGTATGAGTAGATCTTCTCAGTATAGCCGTTGTTGTACTGAAGGGCGATGTCGATAGGGATGATCTTGTCGGATGAAACGCATACCGGATCCGGGATCATATGGTCGGCGTCAGCGTCGAGGTAGGTGATGAACTCGGAAAGACCTTTCTCGGAATAGAATTCCTCCTCCCTGAATACCTGACGGCCGGTGGCCTTGTTGTTCCCGTTCTCGTCGACGACGAACTCGTCGACCATCTCGCGGAGGTCCTTGAGAGTGATGCGGATTCCCTTGTTCAGGAATGACAGCTCGCGGAGGCGGCTCGACAGAGTCTCGTACTTGTAAACCGTAGTCTGGGTGAAGATGGTAGCATCCGGATGGAAGGTGATGATGGTTCCCGTGTCCTCACAGGTGCCGATCACTTCCACAGGCCCGAGAGGCTTGCCTTTCGAGTATCTCTGCATGAAGATCTGGCCCTCACGGTGGATCTCGGCGACAAGGCTGTCGGAAAGAGCGTTCACGCAGGAAACACCGACACCGTGAAGACCTCCGGACACCTTGTAGCTGTCCTTGGAGAACTTACCTCCGGCATGGAGGACGGTAAGCACGACTTCAAGGGCGGAGCGGTGCTCCTTCGGATGCATACCGGTAGGGATGCCTCGTCCGTTGTCCTGGACGCGGATGGAGTTGTCCTCCTCGATGGTGACGTGTATATCATTGCAGAAGCCGGCCATGGCTTCATCGATACTGTTGTCGACAACCTCATATACCAAGTGATGAAGTCCCCTCTCAGAGATGTCTCCAATATACATCGAAGGTCTCTTCCTTACTGCCTCAAGTCCTTCAAGGACCTGGATACTATTGGCGGAATACTGTTCTTCCGCAGCTTTCATGTCTTCAGTCTCAATCATTATTTCCAGCTAAAAATCAATCAATATTAAATCATACAAAGTTACTGAAAAATTTACAAACCAAGGCAAATTCCAAGGGTAAAATATGGACCTTTCTCAGCGTACAGGCAGTTCCTCATAACCTCCTGATTGAGAAGATTGCCTCCCTTGGCCCATACCGAGCACTTGCCGGCGAACTTATACTCGACCTGAACACCCAGGTCCAGCCAGCCGTATGCCGTATAGTGGTATGTAGGATCTATTGCCATCTGACCGTAACCGTACCTCCTGACGGACATCCATTCAGCGTTCACGCCAGCGAAAATGCGATGGTTCCAGTTGTATTCGGCCATCGCGTCACCCACGAAATGAGGAAGGGTGAGTGCGTAGGAAACACTCTTGAGCGCAGCATCCTGAATGCGGAAATGGGCGGAAGCATTGAAGCTGTCCCCCAGGAAAGCGGCATCGATGTCCGCATAGGCGATATCATAGTTAGTCATGCTGACATAGTAGAAATGGCTGCCTGACGACTCGATCACTCCATCAAGCGGCGCATGGTACCATCTCGCAAATCCTGCGTCAGCCTTGTACTGGAAACGGTTTGTAACCCTTCCACTCAGGCCAAGGGCTGCATCAAATGTATTGACGGAAACCTGTCCGAGGGCGGAACCCGCATCAACCGACTGACCGGGAACATAACGGCTGGACAGCAG
Source organism: Candidatus Cryptobacteroides sp. (assembly GCA_045597895.1). Taxonomy (GTDB): domain Bacteria; phylum Bacteroidota; class Bacteroidia; order Bacteroidales; family UBA932; genus Cryptobacteroides. The sequence continues at coordinate 60,830 of JAZLLA010000044.1, forward strand.
ATGGTTGAAATGGTGGTTGTCCTCAAGATATGACCCGTAGGAATTGAACTTCAGACCTCCGGTGAACCTGGCCGAAACGACAAGGGCGTCACGGAGTACTTCGAACGATGCATGAACATCCGGATAGAGGTTCTTTACGAGATACTCAACGTCCTCCGACGCAGAATGAGAGGAATAGATCTTATCCTTCAGTACATCCGCATATGTAGCTCCGAGAGACACTGAACCGCGCTTGAAGATGAACGAATATGACGGAGTAACGGAGTAGACATCGTTGCTGGAAGCATATTTAGTTACCGGATCCCCGAAGACATAACGGTCAAACTTTGCATCGACCGCCAGCGAATGCTTCCTGCCAATACGGACCCCGGCCTTGAAATCGCCTCCCATATTGTCCTCTGCGAACACGGCCGGTAATGCTTCCGTACCATCATCCTCCCCCGCCACAAAATAGTCGTTGACAGTGTTCTTCAACCCGTAGTAATGAGCGGACAGCCCATAGAAGAAATGCTTGGTGTTGACAGACTCGATACCTATCTTTCCGCCTCCCTTCAGGACATTGTTTCCGTCGAAGAGAAGCTCGCGCGTCCTGATCCAGTCGAAGTCACCGTCAAGGGAAACCACGAACTTGTCCGCATTGAACCGCGCGCCAAGCCCGGCCACATTGGCCATATCGCTGCCATAGTACGGGTTCTTCCTGTCATTGATATCGACATAGTTGCCCCAATAGCCTTTGAAACGGTCATAAACGGAAAGGGTGAACTTCGGCCCCATCTGAGGATTCCAATAGACGACTCCTTCAGGATGAAGCGAATATCCGGCACCTATGCGGGCATAGAAACGCTTGGCGTCGCTGGGAGTGACGTCAGGCTTCATCTCTATCATATACGGAGTGAACTCGTATGCGCCCTTGTAAGGATTGTCAAAGACGGAATAATTGAAATCCCAGTCGAACTTCAGAAGCGAATCAGGAACCGCCATCGGCACATCCTGCCTCTTTACGTCCATAAGCTTGCCCTGGTATGCGTTGGTCACCTCCACCGTAGGGTTGAGGTTCTGGGCAAAGGCCGCTGTGCAAGCCAGCAGGCCGGAAAGGATCAAAACATATCTCTTCATAGCGGAATTACATCATTTCATTAAGTTTGTCAAGTCTCATTCTGACATTGTCGAGCACGTCATCATCAGCGCCCTGGCTCTCATATCCGTTGAGCACGCTCTCGAAGGTAGCCTTGGCCTGCGCCAGGTTGTCCTGCTCCGCAAAAGCGTCGCCCAGGGCGATGAAAGCCTTCGCAAGCCAATAGTTCTGCCCACCAGCCTTGCCGGAGAAGTCATATACCATCTTCTCCACATCGCCGAACTTCCCTTCGTCGCAGGCGTTCTGGATAATCATATACGCAGCTTCCGCACCTTCAGGAGTGGAAGGAGACTTTGCCAATGATGCAAATACGTCAAGCGCTTCGGAACGGCGGCTTGATGCAAGCAGCGATTTGGCCTTGATATAGTCGGCCTCGCGCGCCAGGACCTCGTCGCACTTCTTGTCAGCCTTGAGCGCGTCAGCGGAAGCTATGGCCTCGGAATATTCCTTCGCCCTGTACGAGGAGCGCATCATACCGGTCTTCGCCACAAGGACATTCTCCTCCATCCTTGCCTTGCCCAGAAGGGTTGAATAACCCTTGTAAGCATCGGAATAGTGCTCAAGACCGAATGAAAGCTGCGCATACATCAGAGCCGAACGCTCAAGCAGCGTTCCGGCATCGATCGCTCCCATCACCTTGGAATAGCAGTCGACTGCATTCTCCTTCTGAGAAAGGGCATTGTAGCTCTCTGCAGCATAGAACCACGCCTCAGTAAGACGGCTTCCGTTAGGATAGGCGTCAAGGTACTTCTGAATGGCAGCAAGAGCCTTCTGATAGTTTCCGCTCAAGAAAACCTGCTCGGCCGAGTTGAAGTATATCTGTTCCCTTTCGGAATCGGACATCCCCGTACCGTGTCCTACGGACTCAGCGTACTGAAGGTACAGCTCAGGCTCGCCCTTTGACTGGTAGATGGACTCTATGGCCAGCATTGCATCATCCGTGAACTCGTTCTTCGGAAGGTCCTCGACCACCTGCCTGTAGTAGTTCAAGGCCTTGTCGTATTTCTTTTCGTTCCTGGAAATCATTCCGAGTTCAATGAGGGCGCGCGCCACATAGGTTCCATCCTTCGAAGTGGCTTTCAGAGTCTCGAAGATCTCCACAGCCTGCGAGGTTCTCTTCAGCTCGACATAAGAGCGGCCGAGCTCATACATAGCCTCCGCATAATAGAGGGAGGACGGGCTGGCGTTCCTGACACCGACAAGGACGTTCGCCTTCTTTTCCTGCTTTCCGGAAAGGCCGTATGCAAGTCCCAGCTGATAGCGCGGATAGATGTCATCCGGATCGCTGTATTCCTCGAGTATGCTTTCATAGGCGGTGACCGCACTCTTATAGTCCTTGCGGATGAAATCACAGTCTGCACGTCTTACGCCGGCATCCTTGCGGAACATCCTGTCCCCTTCATTGAGACATACATCGAACCATTTTGCGGCCTCGGCATAGTCAGAATCACTGAAATAGCAGTATGCAATGTTGTAAGGGAGAGCCTTGCCTTCATCGTGTCCATAGAGAGCCGAAGTATTGTAGAGGTCCTCATAGACAGCTTCCGCCTCAGCGTATTTCCCGGAATTGTAATATGACTCGGCGAGCCAGTAGCGGGAGAGCTGGTTGAACGGGTCGCGGCGGGTGGTATAGAATGCAGCGGCCTGAAGGCACGGAACAGCGTCGCGCCAGGAGCCTCCGGAGATTAGCTGGTTCGCGCGCAGATAATTGGCTTTCATATAGTTGCTGCGCATATCCGGGCTGAGCACGTCAATATTGTCATAGGCCTCCACCGCACCGGCATAGTCACGGGCGACAAGCTTGGAGAGTGCCATATATCCGTAGATATCATCGCCGCGCTTGGTCCTGGAATACTTGGAGATGTAGTCGGTGAACGGCTGGCCGTCCTGGTTCAGGTCGAATGCAAGCTTGGCATAGTTGAAGAAAGCATCCTCCTGTATATCTGCATCGTAGGAAAGGAGCGAAGCCTCGTTGAACGAGTTCATCGCGGCGACCTTGTTCTTCAGCTTCAGGTAGGAGTCCGCGAGCTGGTAGGATGCTATCTGCCCGAGTGAATCGGTGCGGAAGGACATCCTGTTGAAGTTCTCCACAGCCCCCTCATAATCCTTCATCGCATACAGGATGGATCCGGCGAAGAAATAATCGGAACGGTTCCGTGTATCCCCGTTGGAGATGCTGATTTCATAGAACTCACGGGCGTGGTCGAGATCGTTCCTGATGAAGAACGATTCCGCAAGGATGCGGGCCATGTGGGACTTCCTCTCTTCCGGTATCTGCTCGAACATATCAGGGCCGTATGCAGTGACATAGCTGTAGTCCTTGTTGTTGAAACGGCACTCAAGGATATAATAGTTCGCATAATCGGCGAAACGGCTGTCCCGTGCGGCCAGCTCGAACCACTTGATGGCCGAGTCGAAGTCCTTGTGGAAATAATCGATGTATCCGATGGCATAACGTGACGGAGCGGTATAGTCCGACATCGCCATCTTCTCCACTGCAAGGAACTGCTCCCTGGCCTCGTCATAGTTCTCGAGAGCGTAATCACAGTAGGCCCTCTTGTAAGCGAACTCCGTCTGCTGGGCCTTGTACAGGTCAGTCTTGTGGATATTCAGGAATTCGTTGAGAGCCTCGCCGTATTCTTCCCTGTCGAATGCATCATATCCCAGGACCAGGTGGATCTGAGGATACAGCACACTCTCAGGATATTTTTCCGCGTACTGGTCCAGAAGGTTGCGGTATCCGTCTGACTTGAGTTTGGCCGCGCAGAGGGCGGCATATCCCTCGCTGAGGACATCCTTGTCCTTGAGCGACTCGAAGATTATTCTGGCACTGTCGTACATTCCGCTCTTATAGAGCCGGACAGCCTGCTTGAAGTCACTTCCCTCATAAACAGGCTCAGCCGCAGATGCGGACAGGCACAGGACGGAAGCGGCCAGCAATGCGCATATTCTATAAATTTTCATAAACAAAACTTTCTTCAATCTACAAATTTACATATTTTTTTTGGTTATCTTTGCTCAAGAATTGAGCCAATAATAAGCCTTTATGGACAAATCACCCATCATTTCCTTCAAAAACGCAGACATCCTCAACGGAGAAAGCTTCGTCATCTACGATCTCGATATGGAAATCTATCCCGGCGACTTCGTCTACATCGTCGGAAAGGTCGGAACGGGAAAGACTTCCATCATCCGGACAATGATTGCCGAGAACCCTCTGAAGAAAGGCGAGGGCCGGGTCTGCGGCTTCTCCCTCAACGGGATCAAGTTCAAGGAAATACCATACCTCAGGCGCAGGCTGGGCGTAGTGTTCCAGGATTTCCAGCTCCTGATGGACCGTTCCGTGGAGGCGAATCTCGAGTTCGCGCTTAAAGCCACCGGATGGAAGGACCCAAGCGCCATCAGCGCCCGCATCAGCGAAGTCCTCGAGGCTGTCGGAATGGTCCACAAGGCCCATAAGATGCCTCATCAGCTCTCCGGCGGGGAGCAGCAGCGCATCGCCATAGCCCGTTCGCTTCTGAACAAGCCGGAGGTCATCATCGCTGACGAACCGACAGGGAACCTTGACAATGAAACCGCGGACGGCATCCTCAACCTGCTGACTTCCATAAACAAGGAACAGGGAACGGCAATCGTTATGGTCACCCACAACCGCACGATCTTCGAGAAATACCCCGGCCGCGTCTTCGTCTGTCAGGACGAGAAGTGCCACGAGCATATGGAGAACGAAGTCATCGACCTCGCGCTGACCATATGAGAAAGCGCGAAAGATACGAAGGGATCATCGGCTGGTTCGCGGACAACATGCCCGTCGCGGAAACCGAGCTCCACTATGGAACACCCTTCCAGCTCCTCGTCGCAGTAGTCCTCTCAGCCCAATGCACTGACAAGCGGGTCAATCTCATCACCCCTGAGCTTTTCCGCCACTACCCCACCCCTGAACTGATGGCTGAAGCGTCGTTCGAGCAGATCTTCGACCTCATCCGCTCCGTCTCATACCCGAACAACAAAGCCCGCCACCTGCTCGGCCTCTCACAGAAGCTTGTCAATGAATTCGGCGGCAGCGTCCCTTCGGACATAGACGCCCTGATGGGCCTCCCGGGCGTAGGGCGCAAAAGCGCCAATGTTATAGCCTCGATAATCTACGACCAGCCGGTCATCGCAGTGGACACACACGTCTTCAGAGTGTCCCACAGGCTCGGACTGTCCGACGGGAAAACTCCGCTTGCAGTGGAAACCGAACTGGAAAGGAACATCCCCGAGGCCAGAAGGGCCATCGCCCACCACTGGCTCATCCTGCACGGAAGGTACGTCTGTACAGCAAAGTCGCCCAAGTGCAGTGACTGCGGCTTGAGCGGCTGGTGTAAAGAATATTCTCTGAAGAAATAATCAGGCGAACTGTTTCTTGAGCTTTTCGATCTTCTCCTCTGCATCGGCACCCTTGGCGCCGAAATAGAACTTGATCTTAGGCTCTGTGCCCGAAGGACGGACGGACACGACGTCACCGGCTTCATCGAAGAACTGAAGGACGTTTGACTTCGGCTGGCCTGTCTTCTCAGGCTCGAGGTAGTCGATGATCCTGTTGACAGGAGAGCCGCAGAGCTCCTTAGGAGGATTGGCACGGAAGTCAGCCATCATCTGCTGGATTTCCTCTGCACCGGTCTTTCCTTTCCTGACGACGCTGACAAGGCCTTCCTTGCGGAAGCCGTACTCCTTGTAGATCTTCTGCATGAGCTGATAGAGGGTGAGGCCCTGGTCAGCAGCCCACGCGGCGCACTCGGCGAGGATCATACAGGATACCTGGGCGTCCTTGTCACGCACGAACTCTCCGATATTGAAACCGTAGCTTTCCTCTCCTCCGCAGATGAACTCACATCCCTCGGCCTCCTTGCGCTTTACCACCTCGGCGATATACTTGAAGCCTGTGAGCACGTTGTATACCGGCACGTTGAAGCTGTCACAGATTTCCTTGATCAGCTCGGTGGTTACGATGGTCTTGACCACATACTTGCCTTCCTTGAGCTTTCCGAGCTCTTTCCAGCGGCTGAGGATGTAGTAGGTCATCATGGATGCTGTCTGGTTGCCGTTGAAGAGTACCATCCTTCCGTCATTGTCACGGACGGCGATGCCCATACGGTCGGCGTCAGGATCGGTTCCGATGACAATGTCGGCGCCCGTGGCCTCGGCTTTTTCGACAGCCATCTTAAGGGCGGCAGGCTCCTCCGGATTAGGTGAGACTACGGTCGGGAAGTCTCCGTCACTTACGTCCTGGTCCGGGACGTGGATTATGTTCTTGATGCCTATGCGCTTGAGAAGTTCAGGTACGAGACGCACACCGCAGCCGTGGAGCGGGGTGTAGACTATCTTGAGTTCAGGATGTCTGAGGCAGGCGTCCGGACTGAGGGCGAGGGACTGGAGGTCACGCAGGTAGAGTTCGTCGACGTCGGCTCCCATAATATTGATCTCGCCACACCTGAGATCGGCTTTGAACTTGACCTGGGAAGGGTCGGTGATCTTCGCGACTTCTTCGACGATGGCTTTATCGACAGGTGAGGTCACCTGTCCGCCGTCGGACCAGGAAACCTTGTAGCCGTTGTACTCCTTCGGGTTGTGGGAGGCGGTGATCATGATTCCGGCGACAGCTTTCTTGAGGCGGACGGCGTAGCTCATTTCAGGGGTCGGGCGGATGTTGTCGAAGATGAATACGTTGATGCCGTTGGCAGACATTACGTCTGCAGCGATCTTTGCGAATTCCTTGGAGTTGTTTCTGCTGTCATAGGAGATGACAACGCTGAGGTCGTCGCCGGGAACGTTCTTGAGGATGTAGTTGGCAAGGCCCTGGGTGGCCATACCGACCGTGTATTTGTTCATTCTGTTGGTTCCTACGCCCATTATGCCTCGGAGGCCGCCGGTACCGAACTCGAGGTTGCGGTAGAAGGCATCCTCGAAGCCTGCGGGGTCGTTGTTCCTCAGTTCGATGATCTTGCATTTGGTTTCGCTGTCGAAATCTCCGTTCAGCCAGCTGCTGGCTATTTCATTGTAATCTGCCATATCGTTATGTGGTTTAATTTTCAGGTTTGTACAAAAATAAGAATTATCATTAAAGAATGTATAACTTTGTGACGATGAAAAAGCAATCTTTTGCAGATATTCTGAACGGGATTACGGAAGCGGACAGCGCCAGGGTCTTCAAGAAGGTCCCGGCGTGGGCTGATGTGCCGGGAATAGAGTTCCCGTCCAGGCTTTCGACCGAGCAGTGCAGCTCGCAGGCGACAGCCCTGTACAAGGCCGCACTGGCCGGCAGGATCATCGCAGAGTACGGAGAGGGCGGCGGAATCATTGACCTGACGGGAGGTCTGGGAGTGGACTGCTGGGCTTTCAGCCGCGTGGCGGGAAGGGTCCATCACAACGAGATGAACGTGGAGCTGTCAGCCGCGGTAAGGAAGAATTTCGACAGCCTCGGCATCTCAAATGCATCCTTCTCCAGCATCGAGGTTCAGACCGGGAACATCCCCGAGGTCATTGCAAGCTCAGGATTCTCCCCTGCCTTGATTTTCCTGGATCCGGCCAGACGCAGCGACACGGGGCGCAAAGTGTTCCTTCTCGAAGACTGCCGTCCGGACATCCTCAGTCTGAAGAGCGGACTTCTGGAAGCGGCTCCGTCCGTCCTTATCAAGCTCTCCCCTATGGCGGACATCACTATGGTGTGCCGCAGGCTGGGCGCCGAAGTGCGCGAAGTCCACGTGGTCGGCGCGGCAGGCGAATGCAAGGAGCTCCTGATATGGCTCCAGCGTGGCTGGGAAGGCGGATATGAGATTGTATGCAGCGATGCAGGCAGCCGATGCGGAACTCTGCGGTTCACCCCGTCAGAAGAGGCTGGAGCAGTCCCGGCATTCCTGCCTGACGCCGGAGGCCTTGAGGACGGCTGGCTCTTCGAGCCTTCCGCCGCCTTGCTCAAGGCCGGTTGCTTCAACCTTCTTTGCTCCCGCCTGGGACTGCGGAAATTCGCCCGTTTCACCCACCTCTACTTCACCGACTCGCCGGCCTCGGAGCTGTCAACCTTCGGCAAAGTGTTCAGGATCGATCAGGTGCACCCATTCGACAGCAGCACGATCAAATCCATTGGCAAGTCTCTCGGCCCCTGCGAAGTCACCGCCCGCAACCTCCCCATCACCAGCGACGCACTGCGCAAGAAACTCGGCGCCGCTTCCGGCGCCAATTCCCACGTCTTTGCCTTCGCCGCAGACTTCGCCTCCGGCTCCAGCCGTCTCCTCCTCGTCTGCTCCAAGTAACCTCTACCGGTTCTTAAGGTACTTGAGCCAGAACTCGCGGTCGGCGGAAGTGGAGTGGACCCCTTGGTAGCCGCGGTAGCCGTGGAGGCCGTCAGGATAGATCATAAGTTCGAACGCCTTGCCCTGCCTCTGGAGTTCGTCCACGAGGCGGAGGGTGTTCTGGAAGTGGACATTGTCATCGCCCGTTCCGTGGGTGAGCCTCAACATCACGGATCCGTCGTTATTGTCATAGGTGACAGGGTATGAGGACACGGAATTGAGGACACAGGAAGCCTTGTAGCCTTCAGGATTGGCCTGAGGGGTCTCCATGAAGCGCTCGGTGTAGTGGCTGTCATAGAGCATCCAGTCATAGACGCCGCCGCCGGCGATGCCGTAGTGGAACTTGTCCGAGTGCTCGAAGAGCAGAAGTGAGGTCATGGTACCGCCGAAGGAGAAACCCTCCACGCCTATCTTTTCAGGGATCACATAAGGCAGGCTCTGGAGCCAGTCGGCCCAGGCGACGAAGTCCTTGACAGGAGCTGCGGTGAGGTTGCGGAAGTCCTGGTCGGTGCCAGCCTTTCCGTTGTGGCCGGCGACGCGGGTGTCGGCGATGATGCTGATGATGCCGTTGTCGCTCCACCACTGGTTCTTGTCGGACGGCGTAGTCCAGCGCTGACGGACGTACGCCGTGTTAGGGCCACCGTAAATCTCCATATGGACAGGATATTTAAGTGAAGGGTCGAAGTCCACAGGATAGGTGATGGCCGCAGGGATCTCGAAACCGTCTTCCGTCTTGAGCCTGATGATCTGCGGAAGAGCATAGACTGAAGGGTCATAGTCTGGTCCCTTCATATCGGCTACCTTGAACGAACGCGCTTTCTTCGAGTTCTCGAACATCCATATCTGGGTAGGGGTCTCGAAGTTTGAAAGGGAAGCGATGAAATAGCGGCCGTCAGGAGAGAAAGTAACTCCGGAGACATTGTAGGCAGGGTCGGTCAGAGCGGTGATATTGCCCTTTGAATCGGCCTTGTAGAGAGCCGCCATGGTGGAGTCGTCACGGTTGGAAGTAAAATAGACCGTTCCGGTCTTCTCGTCGACGCGGACGATGGAGGTGCGCCAGTTAGTGCCGTCTGTGAGGCGGCGCATCTCGGAGCCGTCATAGGACAAGAAGTAAATCTGCTCCCATCCGGTATCGAAGGAGCGGACCATGTACAGTCCGTCCTTCCCGAATTGCATCTCCTCGGGCCAGTCCAGCCAGGTGTCGCAGTACTCGTGGTATATCTTCTTCTTCGAACCGTCAGCAACGCTTACGCTGTACAGGTCGAGCTCATGCTGGAGACGCGGCTCGCACGCTACGAAGAACTCGCGGCTGTCCGCTCCCCAGAACGGTATACCGAAATACTGGTCCTCGTCCTCATCGAAATCAGCCCACACTATGTTCTCAGGAACAGAAAGGTCGATTATGCCGATACGCACCTTCGGGTTGTTCTCTCCGGCCTTCGGGTAGCGGGTCAGGTTCAGCGAACCGTCCTGGCCGAAAGGAGAATAAATCGGGAACATCGGGACTTCAGTATTGTCAAAGCGGTAAAAGCCTATCTTCCGAGAGTCCGGAGACCACCAGAAAGCCCGGTACTTTGACGGGCGGCCAAGAATCTCCTCATAATACACCCAGGATGCATAGCCGTTGAGTATCAAGTCACTGCCATCGAAGGTCAAGCGTGTCTCGGCCCCTGTGGCGATATCCGCCACCCAAAGGTCGTTGGCCCTGGTGAAAGCGAGCTTGGTGGAGTCCGGGGAATAAGTCAGGTTCACCGCCCCTTCCGGATGAAGGGGAAAGTCGGAATAGAGCTCGGGCGCGTCGACTCCTTCATGGACCTTGAACTTCGGGGCCGAGACGGTGAAGCCCTCATCATCGGTAAATGAACCGTCGAAGGTGAAAGCAGCTTCGGAAGCTGAAATCCATTTCCAATTGCGAGGCACATCATTGAACACCTGTGCGCACAAACAGTTCGCCGCCCCCAGCAGGAGAGCAAGCGCCAAAAAAGTTCTTCTCATATAAAAAACCTGTCTTTGAAATTCACAAGATATACTTTCTCCATTCCGCGCGTGATAGCGGTATAGAGCCATTTCAGATCGTCCAGAGTCTGTTCGTCCTGCCAGAACGGATTGTCAATGAACACGCAGCGCCACTGTCCTCCCTGCGACTTGTGGCAGGTGATGGCATCAGCATACTTCAGCTGAAGGGCGTTGTAATACTTGTCCTCACGCACCGCCTCCCATATCTTCTTCCTGGAGCCACGGTCTGCATAGTCCGCGCTGACCCCGGCATACAGGGCGTTGGACTGCTCGTAAGTAAGGGAAGCCGACTCCGACTCAAGAGTGTCGAGACACACCTTGGCGGTTATCTCCACCCCGTCATAATCGGGGAAGGACAGCGTGGCATCGGCGAAATGAAGACCGTACCTGTCCTCGAAATGCTTGATGGACTGAAGGACGGCGATGTCTCCATTTGCAATATAGTCCAGTTCCTTGACATCTTCCAGGAACTGATAGCAGTTCTTCACTATCATAAGCCTGTCGCCCTTGACAAGCCTCTCCTCCTTGAACTGGACCGTCGAGCGGGCGCCGAGGTTATAGCGTATCGCACGCTTGTTAGAGCGGCAAAGGACAATGGTCTCGTCCTCACCATATTTGGAATAAGCATCGGACAGAGTCTCTATCAGCTCTCCCCCGCTCAACCGTTTGATATCATCGAACCCGCGGATGTCAAGCTTCAGGTCATCGATGAACTCATCACCGTAGCCGGAAGCTATCCTCTCTCGCAGCATAGTCGCATTCCTCAGAATGCCCGAGCCCTCAGCCTGCCTGACAACCGTTGTCAGCGTCGAGAACATCACACCCCCGAAGCCCTCCATATAATCCCTGGACAATGCAGGGCTGCAGTCCAGCCCCACCGGAGGGAGCTGTGCGCTGTCACCGATCAGAATCAGGCGGTTGTCGTGCCCTGCGCGAACGAAGCCGACCAGATCTTCCAGCAGGTTGCCGGTCCCGAACAGCGTCGAGGACTGCTGCTGCGCAGCCTCTATCCCTATCAACGAAACCTCGTCCACCACGAACAGGGTGTCGTGCGCCTTGTTCGGCGCCAATGAAAACTGCCCGAAGCCGTCGGAGCCCACCGACTTCTGGCGGTAGATGTGCTTGTGGATGGTGGAGGCGCGCCTTGAAGAATATGATGAAAGGACCTTCGCCGCCCGGCCTGTCGGGGCCAGCAGGACACAAGGGACCTTCATTGAAACCAAAGAATGTATGACAGCGGATATCGCCGTAGTCTTGCCAGTACCGGCATAGCCGTTCACAACCAGAATATCGGCGTCATCACCTGTGATGAATGAAGAAATGTTCCTCAGGAGCCCGTCCTGGCAGGGTGTAGGCTCAAAATCAAGGTGCTTGACAAAGTCATCGTATAGGAAACCCGCTCTGTCCATCACTTCTTCTTTCCTGCGAAAACCATAGCGCAGACTGCGAGGACCGGATAAATTTCGATACGGCCGAGGAACATGTCCATCGAATAGACGAACTTGGCCATGGGCGGGATGCCGTTGAAATTGCCCATCGAACCGAGTTCCTCAACGGCAGGTCCGACGTTGCCCAAAGAAGATATGGTGGCGGCGAACGCATTGTGCGAAGATACTCCCAGCATCAGGCAGAGGACGACGGAAAACAGAAGCAGGAGACCGTACAAGGTGATGAACAGCAGCTGAGGGTTCACCTCCTCATCGCGGAGGATGTTCTTTCCGACCTTGATCTCATTGACCGAATTAGGGTGGAGGATCTGCTTGACCTGGCGGGCAACGGCTTTCAGAAGCACAAGCACGCGGTCGGCCTTGATACCGCCGGTGGTGGATCCGGCACAGGCGCACATTACGCCGAGGAACATCGATATGATACTGGCCTGGATAGGCCAGGAGGCATTGTCCACGGTAGCGAATCCCGTGGTCGACGCTATGCTCAGCACGCTGAAAGTGCCGTCCCAGAGTGCGCGGCCGAATGACGGGCAGATCCCGTTCACCTTGAGGGTGATGCCCAGACCCATTGAGAATACGAGGACCGCTGCTGTATAGAATTTCAGCACTGGATTGTTGAGCGGACGCAGCGAGCGCTTGGCGAACGTCATATAGAGGATGCCGAAATGGAGGGAACCCACATACATGAACAGCATCGAAAGCCCTTCTATCAGGCGCGAATCATATGCACCGATAGAGCGGTTCCTGGTACTGAATCCGCCCGTCGCACAGATGCTCATCGCATGGTTGATGGCATCAAAAGGAGTCATTCCCGCAATCCAGTAGGAGAAGAAGGCGATCACACAGATAGCCAGATACACAACTGCGAAGATATAGACAGTCTTGTTCGCCCTAACCTTGTAAGCATCCTTCGACAGGGATGAAAGCTCCATATTGGTAAGCCTCATCCTGATAGGGCTTGCGGACGGGATGATCAGAAGGAGGAACACGACAACTCCCAAACCACCGATGAAATGCGTGGAGCTTCTCCAGAAAAGAAGGGACTTCGGCAGCGCCTCTATGTCCTCGAGGATGGTGGAACCTGTGGTGGTGAACCCGGAGACGCTTTCGAACCAGGCGTTCATCACGGTGAACGGTCCACCCCACAGTGCATACGGCAGCATTCCGAATATGAATGACAGGAGCCACGACAGGACGATGATGCAGTAACCGTCCTTAAGCGATATGGCCGAAGTCTTCCTGACAAAGATGAAAGGGAATATACCCACAAGGAAAGTGATCGTGAATGATATCAGGAGGGCTGCCAGGGCGCTGTCATTACCGTTGAACACGGACACGAGGATGGACAGGAACATGAAGAGCGCGCTCACCAGAAGCGCGTACCCTACATTTCTTGTGATGGCCTTGAAGTTCATGGGATCAGTCCTTTGTACCCTGTCTGAGCGCGGAAAGGCGCTTGCGCAGCTGCTGGTTCTCCACCGTCAGTTCGGAGATTCCCGAATTCAGTTCAGCGAGCTGGTCATCGCCGTCGAATGTGAATCCGTATTTACGGTTGTATGACCTGTATCCGTTCAGATGGTCAAGCATTCCATATATAGGATTGACATAATATGCGAGGATGAAGAACAGAAGCATCAGAACGAGAAGGAGTCCGACACCGATGGAGACCATAACCGGGACGATACTCCTGTAGAACCCACGCTCGAAGGTTTCGGAGTTCTTCTTGAGGTCGTTGTACATCCCTGCGCTGAGGGCGTCGATATCGCTTCGCAAGCGGTTGTACTTCGGCTGCAGACGCTCGAAATACCAGGTACGCGAATCAATGAAATCCGACTGGAGGACATCTTCCAGTTCAAGGGTTGTGAGCATATATCCGGCATAGGAATATACCACAGAATCAGCAAGAGGAAGAAGGCTGACCGAAGTCAGTGTCTTCTTCAGGCTGTCGCAGTGCGCCATGAATTCCTCCTGGTTGAAATCCGGGAGGATGGCGGAATCGTCGCCTATGACTGAAAGGATCTCCAGATTGTAGGTATTGCTGACCTCGGACAGGCGCTGTGCAACGTTGATGGAATTGATATTGTCAGCTATGAGGCCCGTAACATAGGAGCTCATCCTGGAATATTCGAAACCGGAGATGATACCGGAAATCAGAAGTATGGCCGCAATGGCGCACATGCTGAGGGTCAGTTTGGCCTTCAGTGACAGATTCCAGGAGGAAACCGCATTCTTTATTCTACCGAGCAGCATGATTCCCGTATAATAATAACAATCGCAAATATAAGAATAATTCTGAATTAACGAGCAAAAGGAGCTTCCGGTCAGCATATCGCCACGGCCCATTTGCAATGAATTTAAAAATTTTGTTAAGTATTTTAAGATTATATTTGCAGTTGTGAAATTTCTTTATAAATTTGCCATCACTAAAACGATTAAATACAATGAACGAGAACTTCTTTCGTGAAACTGACAGCAAAAACGCTGCATTGAAAAGACATATTATAAAACTTTGTATTGACTCAGGAAGCTACAGCATTGCTGACCTCAGTGCAAAGATCAATGCCAGCGTCCCTACCGTGACCAAGCTTATCAACGAGCTGATCGACGAGGGATTCATCCAGGATCTCGGAAAGCAGGGAACTTCCGGAGGAAGAAGACCGTCAATCTACGGTCTCAGCCCCAAGGCAGGTTACTTCATCGGCGTGGACATCGCACGCCAGCATTTCCATATCGCCATCTGCGATTTCAAGGGAGAGCTCATAGACTTCGTCCAGGACATTGAGTTCGTACTGGAAGACAACCCGGAGTCCTTCAGGGCGCTCTGCCGCATGATACGCAGTGCAGTCACCGGTACCGGAAGAAGCTGGAACCATGTCCTGGGAGTAGGAGTAAGCCTTTCCGGACGAGTAAACCCGGAGAAGGGCTACAGTCTCACATATTTCGTCAGCGAAGCCATTCCGCTGAAGGATTTCTTCGAGAAAGAGCTTGACGTTCCTGTCAGCATCGAAAACGACTCACGCGCAATGGCATACGGAGAATACCTGACCTGCGTGAAGAGCGAAAGGAACATGATCTTCGTGAACATCAGCTGGGGACTCGGAATGGGAATGATCCTGGACGGAAGGCTGTATTACGGAAAATCAGGTTTCTCCGGAGAGATCGGGCACTTCCCTATCCTGGACAACGACCTCATCTGCCGTTGCGGAAAGAAGGGATGCCTTGAGACCGGTGCATCAGGCTCAGCGCTTCACAGAATGATCATTGAAAGGCTCAGGAACGGTCAGACCTCATCACTTTCAAAGAAATTCGAGCAGAACGGAGACGTAACCCTGGATGAGATCCTTCAGGCTGTGGAAGAAGAGGATGTTCTGGCAATCGATGGAATCGGAGACATCGGCGATGCACTCGGAAGAGGAATCGCAGGTATCATAAATATTTTCAACCCGGGTCTTGTGATTGTGGGGGGAAGGCTGATAGTCGGAGGAGATTATCTGATGTACCCTATCAAGACCGCTGTAAACAAACTATCCCTCAACCGTGTCAGTTCAGACACGACCATCCAGTTCTCCAAACTAGGCAGAAAGGCAGCCTCGATTGGAGACTGCCTTCTGTCCAGGAGCAAACTTCTGGGTCTGCCCCTGTAGCAAATAATGTGTTTATTGGATTTTAAAAGAATCCTTCAGGGCTGTGGTCTTATTGAACACAGCCCTATTTTCTGTGCTGTCAGGGTCTTTGAAGAAGTATCCTACTCTCTCGAACTGAACGGCAAGGCCTGACTTGTCCTCAAGGAGGGCAGGCTCGGCATAGCCGGTGGTGACGACGAGGGATTCAGGATTCAGGAAGTCCTTGTAGTCCTTGTCCTCCGGAACCTGGCTCATATCGGCAAGAGTGAACAGGAGGTCATAGAGACGGAGCTCGATCTGCTTTGCGAAAGCGGTGGAAACCCAGTGGATGGTGCCCTTGACAGAGCGGTATTCGCCAGCCGGGCCGGAAGCTGGGTCATAGGAGCACTTAAGCTCGACGACCTTACCGTCAGCATCCTTGACGACTTCGTCACACTTGATGATATAGGTATACTTGAGACGGACTTCCCCGTCCGGCTTGAGTCTGAAATATTTCTTCGGAGCATGCTCCATGAAGTCGGCGCGGTCGATGAGAAGCTCGCCGGTGAAAGGAACCTTCCTCTTTGCGCCATCAGGATCGGCAGGATTGAGAGGGCAGTCGAACCACTCGACCTTTCCTGGCTCCCAGTTTGTGAGGGTGACCTTGATCGGATCATCGGAAACTACCATATAGCGGTTCGCGCGGGCGTTCAGGTCCTGACGGACACACCACTCGAGGAGCTGGATGTCCATAAGCTGGTCGCGCTTGGAAACGCCGATCTTGTCACAGAACATCTTGAGAGCCTCAGGGGTGTAGCCACGGCGGCGCACTCCGCAGAGCGTAGGCATGCGGGGATCGTCCCATCCGGCCACAAAGCCCTTCTGGACGAGCTCGAGAAGCTTGCGCTTGCTCATAAGGGTATATGTGAGGTTCAGACGGGCGAACTCATACTGATGGCTAGGATAGATGCCAAGCGTCTGGATGAACCAGTCATAGAGTGGCCTGTGTACGTCGAACTCGAGTGTACAGATGGAGTGTGTGATGTTCTCGATGGAGTCGCACTGGCCGTGGGTGTAGTCGTACATCGGATAGATGCACCACTTGTCACCGGTACGGTGATGATGGGCGTGCTTGATACGGTAGAGGATAGGGTCACGGAACATCATGTTAGGGTGGGCCATATCGATCTTTGCACGGAGGACCTTCTCGCCGTCCGCGTACTTGCCTTCCTTGATCTCACGGAAGAGCTTGAGGTTCTCTTCGACTGAACGGTTCCTCCAAGGGCTGTCCTTGCCCGGAGTCTCGACGGTACCGCGGTTCTCGCGCATCTCCTCCTGGGTCTGGTCGTCCACATAGGCCTGTCCCTTCATGATCATCTGCTCGGCCCACTCATAGAGCTGGTCGAAATAGTCGGAAGCGTAGCACTCCTTCTCCCACTGGAAACCGAGCCACTTGATGTCCTCCTTGATGGCATCCACGTACTCTGTGTCTTCCTTGGTAGGATTCGTGTCGTCGTAGCGGAGGTTGGTCTTGCCGCCGTATTTCTGGGCGAGTCCAAAGTTTATGCAGAGACTCTTGGCGTGGCCAAGGTGCAGGTATCCGTTCGGCTCCGGAGGGAAGCGTGTCAGGATGCTCTTGTACTTGCCTTCCGCAAGGTCGGACTCGATGATCTCCTCGAGAAAATTCAGTTTCTTCGCTTCTTCAGCAGAAGCCTCGATAGGTTTGTTTGCCTCTTCCATATAATGAGTGTAAAAAATTCAACAAAATCGAGCAAAAATAGCAATAAAGCGGCAAAAAACAATCACTAGTCCAGGCTAATTCTTATGCCGGCATACAGTTTTATTCCAGACACCGGACCCCAGACAAGGCTGGCGTCGAAATCCGGGCCCGCAACATTGTCATAACCGATAATAGGAAGCTTCTGTCTGTAATCAGTAAGATTCTCGCCGCCGGCATAGATTTCAAAATGTTCGAAGCGGCGTGTCACCTGGGCATAAAGCAGAGGATAGACAGGGGTCTTCCCGTCCGGATAAAGAAGTTCACCATCGGCCTTGAGGTCCTTCATTATGTTCCAAACGCTGCAAGGGCCGTTGGCTGAAGCTGTAAAATCGAAAGTCCAGGCATCCTCGCAGATGGAATATCTGATATTGAGGACTGCCTTGTACCTGCTGGTCATCGGTTTTTCGCGGGTCTTCCATATGTCGCCGCGAAGGAAGGCCTGCCTGGCATCGGTATATCTGCCGGTGACGGTGACAAAGAAGTCGTCGAACGGCTCGAAGGAGAAGTCGAGCTGGAAGTTGTCGGTGTATGAGGTTCCGGGAGCCGCCTGGTAGAAGCATATTCTTCCAGGCTCCTTGTCATAGTCCACCAGGACCTGGCTCTGGAATCCCGTATGGAAATAGTCCGCGCTTATGAAGGTCCTGGAGTCCTCACCGGGATACCAGGTGACGTTTGCGCCGAATGTCCAGGCATCCTCCATAGGATGGCTCTCAAATATGCCGCGGAGCTGCTTGTTCGAAGCGAGCACACCGAAATTGTCAATCAATGGGAATGTGCGGCGGATGCCGCGGCCGGCATTGAGACGGAGAATCCAGTCGTCCGACGGAGCGTAACGCATGGTAAGGCGCGGGGTGAGCTTCGCTCCTTCCCCGTTGTACCAGTCCCCGCGAAGGCCGAGGATTGCGGAAAGCTTGTCGCCATAGTGATAGGTGAACTCACCGTACACCCCGAAGTCATTGAGAGGCCTGCCTATCATTTCATCACAGCAGAACATGTTGCTGATGAGGTCCAGCTGGTCGCTCAGACCCAGGGAATAATTGAAGCTGTCGCTGACATTGTACTGATAGATGAGGTTCACGAAGCCTGAAGTCTGGCGCGCCTCATTGAAACGCCAGAGTCCGCCATCCCAGTCATCCCCCAGCCAGTGGATTGTATCCATCCAATTGTTCTCCTTGTTGCCGTATTCCGAACTGAGCGACTGGAAATTGAGGTCTGTGACCAGCGCGACGCTCCTCGTCTGCTCTTCATTGAGAGGCTTGCCGAACTTGAAGTACAGGTCGGCCACGCGGTTGTGGATGTCCGCCTGCCAGCGGGAGTGCCCGAAGGACTCCATCTGGCCGCCGTTGCGGGCGTCATTGACAAAGCTCAGGCCGAAACGGATGTCGGAGCCGTCGGCGGCGCGGCAGAGCCAGCGGTTCGCGAAGCTCCACTGGAGGGCCGTCGGGTCGTCCTTGAAGCCGTCACCGTTGTGGTCGAAGGAGCGGATATTGCCGTCCACATGTCCGAGCAGGACGGTGCTCCACTTGCCGTATTTGCCGAAAGTCTTCGAGGTGAAGGCATTGGCATCGTATTTTGTGTCGTCCATGAAGGAGGCCTGGAAGAAGAGAGGGCGGCCGTCATCGGGCTTGCGGTGCTCGAGGTTGATCTGGCCGGTCATCGACTCCACTCCATTGATGACGGAGGTCACGCCCTTCGCGACCTGGATGCTCTCAAGCCATTGGCCCGGGACAAAGGTGAGGCCGAACGGGGCGCTCAGGCCGCGCATCGTCGGGCGGTTCTCGTCGAGCATCTGGGTGTAGATGCCGTTCTGGCCGAGCAGGCGGATCTGGCGCGCTCCGGTCACGGCGTCAGCGTAGCCCACGGTCACGCTCGCCGAGTTCTCGAAGCTCTCGGCGAGGTTGCAGCAGGCAAGCTTGCAGATACCCGCGGCACTGATCACCTCGGTGCGGATGTCCTTGCCCTTGGAAATATAGTTTTCGGCCTGGCGGCCCACGGCTACTGCCGCCTCGAGGCTGTCACGCCTCTCGCCATAGATGCCGGCCGTATCGATCTGTGCGAAAGACGGCACGCAGAAGAATGAAGCGACTACGGATACAAGTATCCTGAAAATAAGCGGGGAATTACGCATAACGGAAACAAATTTAAAGAAATATGCAGGAAAATGTATACTTTTGTATGAAAATCCACTCCTTATGATAAAATCAATGACAGGCTACGGCAAGTCCGAAGCCATCCTCGAAAACGGCAAGCTCACCATAGAGTTCCGCTCAGTCAACGGCAAGAACGCAGACATCAGCATAAAATCCTCACTCCTCCCGAAGGACAAGGAGATCGCCATCCGCAAGAAAATCGCCGACATCCTCCAGCGCGGCACCATCGACATGTTCATCACCTGGGAGCCGAACGCCGCAGACAATGCAAAGACCATCAATATCGAACTCGCCAAGGAATATTATAGCCAGTTACAGCAGCTCGGGTCTGAGATCGGAGCAGCCAATCTCCCTCTCCACGAGCCTAACTACCTGCTCGCCACCCTGCTCAGGATGCCTGACGTAATCGACTCGCGCAAGCAGGACATCATCACCGAAGAGAACTGGCCCCTGGTGGAAAAGGCCATCGACAATGCCCTGACGATGATAGACGACTTCCGCTCCACAGAAGGCAAGGCCCTCTATGCAGACGTTACCGGCCGTGTGCAGAACATCCTCGACCTGTACAATGAAGTGGAAGGATACGAGACCGAGCGCATCGACGCTGTAAGGGCTAGACTCATGAAAAACCTTGAGGAACTCCAGGTCAAGGTGGACAAGGAACGCTTCGAGCAGGAAATAATCTTCTATCTTGAGAAACTGGACATCAACGAAGAGAAGGTCCGTCTGCGCCAGCACTGCAAGTATTTCATGGACACAATCGACTCAGAGCCGTACCCGGGAAAGAAGCTCGGGTTCATAATCCAGGAGATGGGGCGCGAGATCAACACTACCGGAAGCAAAGCGAACCACGCATCCATTCAGAAATGCGTGGTCCGTATGAAAGATGAGCTCGAGAAGATCCGCGAGCAGTCAATGAATATTCTCTAGTCTACGTCGAGACGGCCTATTGTGAGGCCCCATTCTCCGTCCTGGATAACCGGGAGAGCCTTGGAATCGGCGTCATCCACATAACGGAGGTCCTTCATGGTAGTATGTGAATGGCCTCCGATTATTATATCCACTCCGTGAAGGTTAGCAGCGGCATCCAAATCCTCTTCATATCCCATATGGGAGAGGACGATGACCATATCGCACTTCTCTTCGTTCCGAAGATGCTCCGCCCAGCGGTTGATGATATCCACATTGACGCCCAGAGGTTTGATCCTGGAGGCAGTGGAAGCGGCCACGTTGGTGGAGATATTGCAGATGGCGCCTATGATGCCTATCTTCATCCCCGCCTTTCTTACTATAGCATAAGGGCGCACCCCGAAGCTGCTGTCGAAAGAATCGAAGTCGTAAGTGGCACAGACTACCGGAGAATGGATCTTTGCGATTCTGGCAGCCAGATCCTCCAGTCCGTTGTCGAACTCATGGTTGCCGAGGGTGAGGCAGTCATATTTCAGAGAATTGATAAGGTCCACCTCCAGATTCCCGCCGAAGATCGTGAAATACGGAGAGCCCTGGTCCCAGTCGCCTCCGTGGAGAAGGAGAACGTTCCTTCTGCCTACAGCCCTCCTAAGGCTGTCAAGGTATGCGGCGCGTTCGATGATGCCTCCCTTGCCGGCACGGAATCCGCTGCGCTCGGGATCGAGATGGCTGTGGGTATCATTGACGTGCACTATTACAAGATGCCTGTGCGCCGATGCCCCTGAAGCTGACAGCAGCAGGGCGCAAACCAGTATTGTGAGTATTCTTTTCATGGCTAGTCGATATTAATTATACGCCCGTCATTCTCCTGTTCGATAAGCGTGCCTGCTGCTGTCAGGGCGCGGACATTGGCGATGATAGCGTCGAAGACCATTATCTGCGAGCGCTTCACATCCAGAGTATTGCCGGCGAAGAAACCGTCGCCTCCGTCAAGCACGAAATCGATTGTGGCGAGATTGTACACTTTCCGAGGGTCCACGGGTTCTCCTCCGATCAGAAGCTCCTGTATCTTTCCGTCCTTCAGCGTGACCTTGACGCCGCCGACAGCCTGCATCCTGGAGGCCATCGACCTGAACAGGGTCATGACGTCTTCGCCCGTCATCCTGACGAGGCAGAGATAGTTCTTGAAAGGGAACATTGACAGAAGGTCGTCCACAAGGACATTGCCCTGAGGCATATCGATGCGGATACCGCCATTGTTCATAAGGCCAAGGTCCACTTTCTCTCCGAACTCAGTCTCTGCGCAACGCATAAGGCAGTCAACGGACCAGGCCCCGAGCATTCCGTTCCGGCGGGAAATGCCCTTCGGGCTGTATCCGACGACCTCCTTGACATATGCCATTTCAGCCTGGGCGTCGATCATCAGGCGGGCAGCCTTGGCAGTGGCGCTGTTCTTCTTGAACCTTGCCCCGTTGGGGGCAACATAGGTCCTGCCGTCGAAAGTGCCGAGAGCCTCGGATACGTTGGAGGCATTTGGAGCAGTCACTCCTGTACGGGAGCCGTCAGTGGGAACAGCCTTCCATTTAAAGCCGAATGCGCCGGCTGGCTGCAGAGCCAGCACGGACGCGATCACAGTTATAAAAAGTCGTTTCATATTCTACTGTTTCAGCCAGTTCCAAAGGTCTTTCCAGGAGGATTTCTTGCCGAACATCAGGATTCCGACCTTGTATATCTTGGCGGAAGCCCAGGCGCAGACCATGAATGTAAGTGCAAGCAGTACCACGGAGAGGGCGATTTCCCATCCCGGGACTCCGAACGGAAGACGTGCGATCATCACTATAGGGGATGTGAACGGGAAGATGGATCCCCAGAATGCGATGGAGCTGTCAGGAGCCTTGAACGCATAGAGGGCTATGAAATATGCCAGCATTAGAGGGATGGTCAGAGGCAGCTGGAGCTGCTGGGTGTCATCCACGCTTTCTACAGCGGATCCCACTGCAGCATAAAGTGATGCATAAAGGAGGTATCCGAGGATGAAGAATACGAAGAACAGTCCGATGATCTGGCCGACGTTCATTGACTTGAAGGAATCGAGCACGACACTTGCCTCGCTTTCCTCGGAGATCATCTGGGAAATGTCCACTCCGTCGAGCTGGTCCACGCTTACACCCATACTGGCTGCAAGCTCTTCAGGATTGCTCTGCTCCATAAGCTTGTCCTTGAGCACACCGCCAGCTATTCCGATTATTCCGGCGGAAAGGGCTATCCAGAGGATGAACTGGGTAAGGGCCACAAGTGCGATACCGATGATCTTTCCGTACATCAGTTCGGTAGCCTTGACTGAAGAGACAAGGACCTCGACCACACGGCTGGACTTCTCTTCGATGACGGCTGACATCACTGATGATCCGAATACGGTCACGAACATGAAGATGATGATGCCCAGAATCATAGAGACAATGGAGAACACGCCCGCCTCGGAGAGTTTCTCCTCGCCGCTGTCAGAAATGGTCAGGGAGCGGAGCTTGACGTCGGACTTCACGTCCTTCATGATCTGCTCGAGGCCTTCTATCTGATAGGACTTGATACGGTAGTCCTCCACGGCCTTGTCCAGACGGTTGGAGATATTGTCCGTAAGATCCATTCCGAAAGGCTTTTCGGAAATAAGGTCCGGATAGACTGTCTTGTTCAAGGAATCGAGAGGGGAAATGCTCAGGAGTCCGTCATATCCGGAAGTAGAAAGATGAGTCTTGATGGAATCCGGTTCCTGTCCGTTGCAATCCACGAAATCGATGGTCTCGGTGTCCTCAAGATAAGGCATCACGATGCCGGACTGGTCCACGACTGCGATGGTCTTCATCTTTTCCTTCGTGTTCATCATGACCAGGACGATTCCTACTGTAGCTCCGGCCACAAGGAGGGGCACGAGAAGAGTGGTGATGAGAAAGCTCTTTTTCTTAACCTTGTTAAGATACTCGCGCGCAATGATGGTTTTGATGGTCCTGAAGTTCATTATTTATCCTCCCCTGTTACAAGTTTGATGAAAATATCGTTCATACGAGGCATAAGTTCCTTGTATGAATTGATGGTGACACCCTTTCTGATGAAGGCCTCAAGGGTGGAGTTCCCGTCGGTCTCGCGAGGAAGGACCTCGGTGTGGCGGCCCTCTTCGTCGGTGTAGACGAGCTCGACGTTGTTGTTGCCATAGTCACGGCGGATATCCGTCACGCCTCCTGTAATGACGAGCTTGGACTTGTTGATGAGGGCGATCTCATCGCAAAGCTCCTCGACCGACTCCATATTATGGGTGGAGAGGACAATGGTCGCTCCCTCGTCACGCAGACGGAGGATTTCCTTGCGGATAATGTCGGCATTGACCGGGTCGAAACCGGAGAACGGCTCGTCGAGGATGAGAAGTTTCGGGCGGTGCACCACTGTGGTGATGAACTGGACCTTCTGGGCCATACCCTTGGAAAGTTCCTCAATCTTCTTGTCCCACCAGTTCTGTATATCGAAACGGATGAACCATTGCTTGAGTTCGTTCCTCGCATCGGAAGCGCTCATACCTTTCAGCTGGGCAAGGTACATTGCCTGATCGCCTACCTTCATCTTGCGGTAAAGGCCTCTTTCCTCCGGCATATAGCCGATCTTCTCAACATCCCGCTGAGTGATAGGCTGGCCCTTGAAAAGGACCTCACCGGAGTTCGGGATAGTGATTCTGTTCACGATTCTGATGAGGGTGGTCTTTCCCGCTCCGTTAGGTCCGAGCAGGCCGAAGATCTTTCCCTCCTGAAAATCGACGGAAACGTGGTCCAGGGCCACTTTCTCGCCGAAATTCTTACATACTTCTCTACATTCAATCAATGCCATTTTCTGTACAATATTCTGTTTTATGCAAAATTAATAATTATTTATTGTTTTGCAATAATAATTTAAACTTTCTCGTTAAATATTTAAAATTTTCGTCACAAGCTCGACCAGAAGCACACCCTGATCCATATCGCCTCCGTCACCTCCCTTGCCCTTGTAATCATACTCATTAAGAAGGGAAATGACCTTCATGCATTTCGGAAGCGGATAGTTCCTCACCGCCATATCGTAGTCACGGTAGAAATACGGATTCACTCCTGCCAGGGCGGCGGCCTTCTGCTCCGGGGACGGATAAGGCGTCCTGGCCAGAAGGGCTCCGTACCTGAGGACCTTGCTGAACTGGGAGTATATCACGCTGACTGCCATCGGAAGGGCGAAGCGGGCCGCCGAACCGATGTAGGTGGCGATGCGGACCGCCTTGGCGGCATTGCGCGCAGCCAGTTCCTTGTTCAGTTCGAAGACGCTGTACTGCCTGCTGATGCCCACGTTCTTCTCCACATCTTCGACGCTCACCTGTACCGTTCCTTCCGGAAGGTTCTTCAGAAGCTTGTCGGTTTCCACGACGATCGTCCCCAGCTCTGTTCCCGTGCTCTCCCCCATCAGCGCAGCGGCCTCAGGACTGATACGCAGCCCGCGGCCGTCGAAATATCTGATGATCCAGTCGGTCAGTTCATAGTCCCTGATGGCAGGGGAATCGACTATGACACCGCCGCATTTCTGAACGCTCTTGTAAAACGCCTTGCGCTTGTCCACCGAACCCTTATGAAGAAGCACCACCAGGACGGTGGACTCAAGAGGCTGCTGGCAGTAGAACTGCAGCTGCTCGATATCCTTCATTAGCTGAGCCTCCTTCACCACAACCAGCGTCCTGTCCGTCATCATCGGGAACTGCCTGGCTGCGGAAACGACGGTCTCAGCATTGGTTTCAGAACCATAGAAGATATATTCGTTGAAGTCCTTGAACCCCTCTTCGACGCAGTTTCCGATAACGGCATCGCAGACCATATCCGGATAGAAAGGCTCGTCGCCCATCAGCAGATACACCGGCTTGAAAACGCCGGAACGGGCATCCTTCACCAGCTGGCTGCAAACAGCACCAATATTTTCAGCAGATCTAGCCATATTTTACAAATATAACAATTAGACACCAAAACTTCCGGAAAACTACAAAAAAACGACCGGAAAAAATCCGGTCGTTCCATGCCCTGGGGCATTATTACCATTATGCTTCTGTGAGTTTTTCCTTGAAACGGGTGAGTTTCTCCTTCATAGCATCCGCGCACTCGGTGATGGCGTCCTCGAAAGTCTTTGCATTCTTTTCCACGATGAGTTCCTGCCCCGGAACGTGAAGCTGGATCTTCGCGTTCTTGTTCTCAGGCTCCGGAAGAAGGGAAAGAATCACATCAGCGGTTTCCAGTCCATCATAGAATTTTTCGAGTTTGGAAACTTTCTTCTCGACAAAGGCGACCAGCTTCTGGTCGGCGTCGAATTTCAGGGATTTGATCTTTATCTCCATAATAATCCACGTTTTAGCTCCCCGAAGGGTGCGGTTTGTAACGATTACGTTTGTAAATATACAAAATATTATTTGAAAAGGCTTACCTTTGCATACCCAAAAACAACAAAAAACAGACCGCGAAGAAAAACAATTATGAAGAAGATCCTTTTGCTCGGCTCCGGAGAACTCGGAAAAGAATTCGTTATCGCCGCCAAACGTGCGGGACAGTACGTTATCGCCTGCGACCGTTATGACAACGCGCCTGCAATGCAGGTTGCAGATGAACGCGAGGTATTCTCAATGCTCGACGGCGACGCCCTCGCAGCAGTAGTAAAAAAGCACAACCCGGACATCATCGTCCCTGAAATCGAGGCTATACGCACAGAAAGGCTCTTCGACTTCGAGAAGCAGGGCATCCAGGTGGTTCCGTCCGCAAGGGCCGTCAACTACACCATGAATCGCAAGGCCATCCGCGACCTGGCTTCCAAGGAGCTCGGCCTCAGGACTGCCAAGTATTTCTATGCCAAGAACTACGACGAGCTCGAGCAGGCGAGCAAGGAAATCGGTTTCCCTTGCGTGATCAAGCCTCTCATGTCATCTTCAGGCCACGGGCAGAGCATCGTTAAGACCCACGACACCCTCAAGCAGGCCTTCGACGACGCGATGGCAGGAAGCCGCGGCGACGTGAAGGAAGTCATAGTCGAGGAGTTCATCCATTTCAACTCCGAGTTCACCCTGCTCACCGTCACCCAGAAGAACGGCCCGACCCTCTTCTGCCCTCCTATCGGCCACGTCCAGATCAGCGGAGACTACCGCGAGTCCTGGCAGCCGTATATGATCTCCGCAAAGGACCTCAAGGACGCCCAGGAAATGGCCGCCAAAGTAACCGCAGCCCTTACAGGAGCTGGAATCTGGGGAGTCGAGTTCTTCCTCACTGACAATGGAGTAGTCTTCTCCGAGCTCAGTCCGCGTCCGCACGACACCGGTATGGTCACCCTCGGCCACACCACCAACCTCAGCGAATTCGAGCTTCATTTCCGCGCGGTGATGGGACTCCCTATCGCCGGAATCCACCTCGAGCACGCAGGTGCCAGCGCAGTGGTCCTTGCAAAGAAGGACAGCAGCTGCCCTCCTGAGTTCAATCTCACCGACGCCCTCCTCGAAGACAGGACAAGGGTACGCATCTTCGGCAAGCCGGATGCACACACAAACCGCCGTCTCGGTGTGGTTCTCTGCTATGGGGATCTGGGAGAAGGCACCGACGCCCTCAGGGACAAGGCCAAGAGGCTGGCCGCCACAATCCTCCCTGACTAAAGATCATTTGACAGGCTCCACGTGGATGGCCACGTGGGTCTGCTCACCGAATTTATCCTTTATCGCACGCTCGATGTCTGTGGCACGGGCGTGCGATTCGTTCAATGAGATGTTGCCGTCCATCCTGACATGGACCTCCACCGCCACACGGTTTCCGATGCGGCGTGTCCTCAGATGATGCGGATCCACAACATCAGGGAAAGAGGCGATGATTTTCATAATCTCGCTTTCTTCCTCTTCCGGAAGGGATTTCTCCAGAAGCTCCCCTATTCCGTCCCTGAGCAGGTCCACAGCCACCTTGACGATGAAACCGCCCACAACAATGGACGCCAGCGGATCCAGAACCGCCCAGCGCTTCCCCAGCAGGATGGCTCCGCCAATACCGACAGCAGTTCCCAAAGAGGAGAAAGCATCGCTGCGATGGTGCCAGGCATTGGCCGCCATCGCCTGGGAATCGAGTTTCCTGGCTTTGGCCATGGTGTATCTGTATGTCCATTCCTTCAAGACAATGGAAACCAGCGCAGCCCACAATGCCAGCATACCCGGAGCGGCAAGCTCCTCTCCCTTAAGCCAGGATGCAATCTTGCCGGCTCCACCGGCAATGATACCGACAGCGACAGCCAGAAGGGCAAGTCCGATACAGGTCGTAGCCAGGGTCTCGTACTTTCCGTGGCCATAATCGTGCGACTCGTCCTGAGGCTTGCCGCTTATGCGGACAAAGACCAGGACCGCAATGTCGGTTGCGAAATCAGACAAGGAATGGACAGCGTCCGCAATCATCGCCGAGCTGTGCCCTATCACACCAGCCACGAACTTGAAAAGCAGAAGGACGGCGTTAACGACACCGCCTACAACCGTAACCCTGGAGATTTCCTTTACCCTGTCCATCATTAAAAATGCTTCTTCACTGTAAATGTATAACCGTCATATACCCTGATATACTTGCGGATATGTTCCAGATCATATAAACTTTCGAACGGATAGTCTTCCTGGACCGTCCCATATACACTGTCGATCCTTCTCTCAGCATTGGCGCGAAGATCAGGGCGGACAAGGCTCAACAGATACTCCGCATCGAGCCTGTCGTCAGAGAGTCCGAGGTCCTCGTACTTCTCCAGATATCTGGATGCCGCTTTCAGATATTTGTCAGTGAAAGTGCAGTTCACCAGCACCGTGCCGTCGGCACGCAGCGCGCTGGAGAACCCGTAGAGATTGTTGGAAACGAATTCAGCCGGTGCAGAAGCCCCTTCGACTATAAAGGAAAGTTCGTTGAAATTGAATTCGCTGCCATATGGAACCTCGACCACGAAATACTTGTAACCATCCTTTACATATGATGAGATCCCAGCGGTGCGGCGTCTCTCCATATATTCATATATCTCGTCAATGGAAGCGACCCAGATTTCGTCATTTCCTGCCTTACCATATTTCTGATAGATGGTTTCAAACATGTCCATATGGCTCTGGTCCGGACGATGGAGAAACATGCTTACAAGTTTGGGATCGGACGAAACGGACTCCACTTCCAATGCGCCAAGCACACCTTCCACCGTATCATCCGTCGAGCCCGCATAGATGTTCCTTCCCGCCATCGGCGTATCCGTGTTCAGGGCCAGGACGTCAGCATCGGGGGCATCCGTGGAAATCACGCGGACCAGGTCACAGATTTCTCCGGCCACATTGTAAACAGGTTTCATAATCGGAGTGGAAAGAACCTTAAGACGGTATCCCACCTTGTTCCTGGTCCTGTAATAATCCTGTCTGAGGCCTTCCGCGACTTCGTACGGGGAGCCTTCATCGAACCTGGTTGTATCAATGCGGTGGAATGCGAGCCCATTGCCCATATCGACAAGGTTCTGTATTTCATCCCAGCATATGAACGGGTTCTTATAGTTCCTGGACTCATCATTTATGATTCCGTAGGGATTGTACTGATTCCATACAGAAGGGTTTATGGACTCCGTGAAGGTGAATATCCTGTCATTGCCGCAGCCGTCCGTGACACATAGCTTATGGTCCGGCATATAGCCCGAAGTGTGGGGCAGGGCGTAATGGAGGAACTCCTCATCGTCGATCCATTTCCCCTGGAAAAGGGAATACATCCGAGACCATCCGCTGGCATAGGATCCGTCGACACGGAATGAGAAGGCGAACTTCTTGTCATACAGGAGCGGAGCCACGCTGGCAGAAATGCCGCTGCCGTCCGACCCACCGAGCGGCACACGGAAAACGAAGCTTTCGCTATCCGGAGAGGATGCACGTGTCTTCGCCTTATCGTGATCCTTTTCCCTTCTGGTATGGTCCTCGACATTCTCGGTACTGGTGGTTATTTCAGAAGAAACCCACATCGAGAATGAGGGACGGAACGGGATGGAGTCGTGAAGCGCACTGCTTTTCGCCATCAGGCGGACCTTCATCTGAGCGTCAAAAGGAGGAGTCTTCACGAGGCTTGCCGAGTAGAACGGCAGATACATCATATTTGTGGTTTCCTCGCCGTTCAGCCCGGTCGTAGTTACATATACGTCGAAAAGGTCGAACACATCATCGGAGACATCGACATTGTACACGACGTATCCGGGGAAGCGCATCTTGTCGCAGGACTCGAATGAAACCGCTGACAATGAAAGGATTGCCGCGAGCAAAAAAAAGCGTAATATTTCAGGCACATGTACTTTCTTCATGGCAGCAAAGTTAATCAAAAATTGTCACTCATAAATATAATGGCTATCTTTATGGCATAAAGAAATCAAACTGACTATGAAGGTAGCACTAATCACTGGCATCACAGGCCAGGACGGCAGTTTCCTTGCCGAATTCCTCTTGGAAAAAGGATATGAAGTCCACGGAATAATGAGACGCAGTTCGTCCTTCAATACAGGACGCATCGAACATCTGTATCTGGACGAATGGGTACGCGATATGAAGGGGCACAGAAAGATCGAGCTCCACTATGGAGACATGACGGACAGCAGTTCGCTCGTACGCATCCTCCAGCTCGTCCAGCCGGATGAAATCTACAATCTCGCCGCTCAGAGCCACGTAAAGGTGAGCTTCGACTGCCCTGAATACACTGCAGAGACTGATGCTGTGGGTACGCTCAGGCTCCTCGAAGCCGTCCGCATCCTCGGCCTCGAAAAGAAGACCAGGATCTACCAGGCCTCCACTTCGGAGCTCTTCGGACTCGTTCAGGAAGTGCCGCAGAAGGAGACCACACCGTTCTACCCGCGCAGCCCGTACGGAGTAGCCAAGCAGTACGCCTTCTGGATCATCAAGAACTACCGCGAAGCCTACGGGATGTTCGCCGTCAACGGCATCCTCTTCAACCACGAGAGCGAGCGCCGCGGCGAAACCTTCGTCACAAGGAAGATCACCATCGCCGCAGCCCGCATCGCCCAGGGCATGCAGGACAAACTGTACCTGGGCAACCTCAACTCCCTTCGTGACTGGGGATATGCCAAGGACTACGTAGAATGCATGTGGCTGATGCTCCAGAACGAAAAGCCGGAGGACTTCGTTGTCGCCACCGGCGAATGCCACAGCGTGCGCGAATTCTGCACCCTCGCATTCAACGAGGTCGGAATCAAGATCCGTTGGGAGGGAGAAGGTATCGACGAACGCGGAATCGAGGAGGCCACCGGCAGAGTCCTCGTCGAAGTGGATCCGAAATACTTCCGTCCGACAGAAGTAGACCAGCTTCTCGGTGACCCGGCAAAGGCACGCACAGTACTCGGATGGAACCCACGGAAGACCACATTCGAGGAACTGGTCAGAATAATGGCGCGTCACGACATGAAGTTCGTCCGCAAGCTCAAGGTCAAAGCCGAGATAGACAACCAGGACTGATCCGATATGGAAAAGAACGCTAGAATATACGTTGCCGGCCACCGTGGAATGGTGGGCAGCGCCATAGTGCGCGAACTCGAAAGACAAGGATACACCAATATCATCACACGCACCCACAAGGAGCTCGATCTGTGCCGTCAGGACCAAGTCGAAGCGTTCTTCGAGCAGGAGAAGCCGGAATACGTCTTCCTCGCAGCCGCCAAGGTAGGAGGAATAGTCGCGAACCAGAACGCCCTGGCCGACTTCATGTATGACAATATGATACTCGAGATGAACGTCATCCACGCAGCCTGGAAGAACGGCTGCAGAAAGCTGGAGTTCCTCGGGTCGTCGTGCATCTACCCGCGCATGGCCCCTCAGCCTATGAAGGAATCCTGCCTGCTCACCAGCGAGCTGGAGAAGACCAACGAAGCCTACGCCCTCGCCAAGACCAGCGGCCTGAAATACTGCGAGTTCCTCAACCGCCAGTACGGCACCGACTACATCTCGGTGATGCCGACCAATCTCTACGGTCCGAACGACAACTACCACCCGGAGCACTCCCACGTCCTGCCGGCACTGATCCGCCGCTTCCACGAAGCGAAGGTCAGCGGCGCGCCGAGCGTCACCTGCTGGGGTGACGGCTCGCCGCTGCGCGAGTTCCTCTACGTCGACGACCTCGCCAACCTCTGCGTCTTCCTGATGAACAACTACAGCGGCAATGAAACCGTCAACGCAGGCACCGGCAAGGAGCTGACCATCAAGGCGCTGACCGAGCTCGTAGCCAAGGTCGTCGGTTATGAGGGGGAAATAAAATGGGATACCACCCGTCCGAATGGTACCCCTAGAAAACTTCTCGATGTATCGAAGGCCGAGAAACTCGGCTGGAAATACAGAACCGAACTGGAGGAAGGAATCCGCCTGAGCTATCAGGACTTCCTGACCAATCCAGTAAGAGCAGAGCGCTAGCGCACTCCGCCTCCGTGGCCGCCGCCATAGAAACCGCCGCCACCTCCGAATGAGGAATGACCGCCGAAGCCTCCCCAGCTGCTCGAAGCAGTACCGGCAGAAGGCTGGACATAGCGTGCATTTGTAATGGAACGTGCCATGTTGTTTGTCATACGGATGACATCGTTCATCATAGGATAGTCATATACAACGACCTCCTCGAATGCCTGAGGATTGATGTCCTTGAGCTCCTTCGCCACCTTGTCGGCGATTCCGAACAGAGCGGCATAGACCAAATAGTCCTGCCAGAGGCCCACTTCAGAGGACTCCCTTTTGTCCACGAGAGTATAATCCCTGAGGAAATTCTTGAATCCGAACACCTGCCTGCATCCTTCATATCCCTTTGGAGTGAATTTCAGGCTGGCAAAGTCTCTCCTTGCCACAATCGAAGCCCTGGCGCTCTTCTCGATACCGTCAGCCCAGGAACGGACAGTTGCCTTATGGGCGTTTGAAGCCGACCACCGGGAGAATTCCTTGTCCTGGAGGATGATGTCCGAGCCGCTCGCCTCCTTCATCATATCATACAGACCACGTTCGTGCCGGCCGAGTCCTGAAGGATTCTTGGTCTGGTCGAAGAGGATCTCCACCCTCCCCTTTCCATCCTTCCTGGCCACAAGATAGCCTTTTTGAAGGAGACGGAGGATGATGGCGGAGGCAATGGCATTGCTCTGGCGCTTGACTTCGAACTGGTTAAGGACAAAGTCTGTCATATAGATATCACCATTATACGGGATATCCCTGTACCAGTCCACCTTCTCCGGATCGGACCCGAGGATCTTGCGTTTCTGACGTCTGGAGAGCCTGCCGACATTCGCGAACTTGGCAAGGACGAAAAGCGGTAAAAGGACAAAGAACAGGAGCGAGGACAATGCATTGAGGAGCTGCTTCCAGAACGGTTCGGGCTCTGCGTCAGTGCCGAAATCGGCACCAACGAGCGCGCCATCCATAACCTCCTGGAAATCCTTATCCACAGACATTCCAGGCTCGAACACGCCTTTGTCGAAACGGAGAAGTGCAATGACCGAACTCATATACCGGAAATGCTCCGTGGACTCGAAAACGGCCTTTCCGTCCTCAAAACCTGTGGTTCCGGCATATCCGAATCCCCACATACGCACCCAGGACGTATCCAGCGGACTGTCAACGGCCTCGATGCTTACCTTGACGTGTGCAGGAGGAGAATCCATTTCATCGTTGACAAGCTGCAGATGCAGGTAGTCATAGTCATTCAGGGACCTTACCGCATTGGTCATCAGATACTGGACAGTAAACTGATGATGTCCATAGCTTCCCAGTCCCCAGCAAAGCTCGACTCCGGAGGACGTGCGGTTGAATCCGCACCTGCCGGCCTTGTGCTTGAAGGACCAGTCCACGTCCCATTTCTCTTCAAACTGGAATGAAACGCCCTCCTCGTCTATAACGCTGAGGTCGGATATCACGGACCCCTCGAGGTTCTCACGGGGCACATACACTTCTGTGCCTGTATCGGCGGTCAGATCCCATATCTCCTTGACCACAGCGCTTCCATCACGGTAAAGGCGGACATTGACCCTGATGTCATGGATGTCCCAGTCACCAGCGAAAACAGCACTGGCAAAAGCCAATGCTGCTATCAAAGTGAGTGCAAAACGCCTCATCATATCTTCATTGAAGGCATATCAGTCTTGCCCACAGGCTCAGCGAGATATTCCCTGGTACTGAAACCAAGCATTCCTGCAATAAGGGAAGCAGGGAACATACGGATCTCGTTGTTGTACTTGGTCACGGTGTCGTTGAAAGTCATGCGGCTCATGCGTACCTGGTTCTCGTACATGTTGACGCTGTCCATAGCCTTCGCATAGTTCTCATTGGCCTTGAGCTCAGGATATTGCTCGGCAACGAGATTGATGTTCTTCACGAGTCCTGAGAGAGCCTGCTCCTGGGCCTCGACCTCGGAAGCGGTGCTGGATCCGTTGACCGGACGTCTTTGGGCGATGATGTCCTTGAGAGTGTTGTACTCGTGCTCATTGTAGGACTTCACCAGCTCGACAAGAGCGGTGAGAGCATCCCAGCGGCTATTCTGCTGTACGCCGATCTGGCTGAGGGCATTCTTGCAGAGCTCATCCTTCTGGACAAGCCTGCGCTGCACGCTGATCCCCCACAGAACAATGAGGGCTACAACGGCTAATATTATCAACAAAGTCATATTCTATCAGGTAAATTATTTACGCATTGGCTGTACCGGAGCCTGGGCGGCAGGTGCTGCAGCCGGCTGGGACATTCTGGCAGCCTCCTTGAGAGACTGGACGGTAGGGTCGTTGGCCAGCATCTTCTCGAACTCGGCCTCGTTGACCATATGGCATGAGCCATCGACCATGGAGTCGAGGTCGACCTGGAGCCTCTTCACGTGGAGTTCTCCCTTGACCTTGGCGCTGTTCTTGAGGAAGAGGGTGTCCTTTACATAGAAGTTTCCCTCGAGGGTTCCCCAGAAGTCAACGTTAGTACAGATGATGTCACCCTTGATGAAAGCCTTCTCACCTACGACCACTCTGCCTTCAGAGTAAATCTTGCCTTCGAAAAAGCCGTCGATGCGGATGTCATTCTTTGATGCGATTTCACCTTTGACTACGGTGCATCCAGAGATCCTGCTGATCTCGTTAACGTTTACGTTTGTTTCCATTTTTGTTGCCATATCAATTACTTTACTTTTCGGGGATTGGTTATTGTTCTTGAACATCATTATAATTTGCCGTGACAGTTCTTGTACTTGAGGCCGCTTCCGCAAGGACAAGGGTCGTTCCTGCCCACCTGCTTGTCAACCCTTATCGGAGAGTTCGACTTCTGCTCACCGTTTGTGGAGAGGTTGTCGTGCTGGGTGCGCATCTGGCTCATGTCTGTACGGCGCGGGGCCTGGGTTCTCTGAGGCGCATCCTCCCTGAGAGGGATGAAGGCACGGAGAAGGAATGAGAGTACGTCCTGATTCAGCGATGTGAGCATGTCGGCGAAGAGGTTGTATGCCTCGAGCTTGTAGACCACGAGAGGGTCCTTCTGCTCGTATGAAGCATTCTGAACGCTCTGCTTGAGGTCGTCCATCTCACGGAGATGCTCCTTCCAGTGCTCGTCGATCTGATACAGGATGATGGTCTGGCTGAGACGCTTCGCCACTTCGCGCGACTCGGTCTCATATGCGCGCTTGAGGTCCACTGAAAGGTTCAGGACCTTGCGGCCGTCACTTATAGGAAGGGCGATGTTCTGATACATCGATCCCTGTTTTTCATATACCTGGGTGATGACAGGGGCGACCTTGCCCACGAGTGCATCCATACGTCTGTTGTAGACGTCAAGCATATGCTCGCAGAGCTTGTCGGCAATCTCCCGGTCCTTCGCCTTTGAATAGAACTCCTCGTCGAATCCGAGGTCGATGGAGAGCTTGGCCATTATGGTCTGCTCGAAGTCCTCGTAGCTCATTCCCTCGCAGTTCTCCACGATGATGGCGGCGGGATCGGTCATCATGTTCATCACGTCGATCTCGATACGCTCGCCGGAGATGGCGTTGCGACGGCGGGAGTAGATCGCCTCCCTCTGATAGTTCATTACGTCATCGTACTCGAGAAGTCTCTTACGGATACCGAAGTTGTTCTCCTCGACTTTCTTCTGGGCCTTCTCGACGGCGCTTGAAAGCATCGAAGCCTCGAGTGCCTCGTCGTCCGCCATACCCAGCCTGTCCACGATTCCGGCGATTTTCTCAGCACCGAACAGGCGCATGAGCTTGTCCTCAAGGGAGATATAGAAGGTGGAGCTGCCCGGGTCACCCTGACGTCCGGAACGTCCTCTGAGCTGACGGTCCACACGGCGGGAGTCGTGCCTTTCAGTTCCGATGATGGCGAGACCGCCGCAATCCTTCACTTCCTGAGGAAGCTTGATATCGGTTCCACGGCCTGCCATGTTGGTGGCGATGGTCACGGCTGACTTCTGTCCGGCCTGGGCCACAATCTCGGCCTCACGTGCGTGCTCTTTGGCATTCAGCACATTGTGCTTGATTCCGCGCAGGCGGAGCATTCGGCTGAGGAGCTCGGAGGTCTCCACGTCAGTGGTACCGACGAGCACCGGGCGGCCGGCCTTGGAAAGTTCCACGACGCGGTTGATGACTGCGGCGTACTTGGCTTTCTTGGTCTTGTATATAAGGTCATCCTGGTCGTCGCGGATAACCGGACGGTTCGTAGGGATGACGACTACGTCGAGCTTGTAGATGCTCCAGAACTCACCCGCCTCAGTTTCAGCGGTACCGGTCATACCGGCGAGCTTGTGGTACATCCTGAAGTAGTTCTGGAGGGTGATGGTGGCGAAGGTCTGGGTGGCGGGCTCGACCTTCACGTTCTCCTTTGCCTCCACGGCCTGGTGGAGACCGTCGCTCCAGCGGCGTCCTTCCATGATACGGCCGGTGGACTCGTCGACAATCTTGATCTTGTTGTCATCGGAGATGATGTAGTCGACGTCTTTCTGGAACATAGCGTAGGCCTTGAGGAGCTGCTCCACCACGTGGACGCGCTCGCTCTTGAGGGAGAAGTCCTCCATCAGGGCGTCCTTCTTCTCCTGCTTCTCGGCCAGAGGTATGTCCTCGGCCATGATTTCGGCGGTCTTTGCGCCTACGTCAGGGAGGAGGAAGAAGTCCTCGTTGCCCACGGACTGCGCGAGCATTGCGTCACCCTTGTCGGTCTTGATGACAGAGTGCTGCTGCTCGTTGATGACGAAGTAGAGCTCGTCGGTAACGACAGGCATCTCCTTCTCATTGTCCTGCATATAGTAGTTCTCCACTCTCTGGAGAAGGGCTTTCATTCCCGGTTCGCTGAGGAACTTGATAAGAGGCTGGTACTTCGGCAGACCCTTGTGGGCACGGAGAAGGAGCTTTCCTCCCTCCTGCTCGTCACCGGCTGCGATGAGCTTCTTCGCCTCGTTCAGGCACTGGGTCACGAGGGTGCGCTGGCTGTTGTACAGACGCTCCACAAAAGGCTTGAACTCCGCGTACTGGGCGTCGTCCTCGGCCTTGGCCACAGGTCCCGAAATGATAAGAGGGGTACGGGCGTCGTCGATGAGCACGGAGTCGACCTCGTCGACGATGGCGAAATGGTGCTTGCGCTGAACGAGGTCGGCGGAACGCATTGCCATATTGTCACGGAGGTAGTCGAAGCCGAACTCATTGTTCGTTCCGAAGGTGATGTCGGAGTCGTAGGCGCGCTTGCGCTGGTCGCTGTTCGGCTGATGCTTGTCGATGCAGTCGACGCTCAGGCCGTGGAACATATACAAAGGTCCCATCCACTCGGAGTCACGCTTGGAGAGGTAATCGTTCACGGTAACCACGTGGACACCCTTTCCGGCGAGAGCGTTCAGGAATACAGGGAGAGTCGCGACGAGGGTCTTTCCTTCTCCCGTAGCCATCTCGGCGATCTTTCCCTGATGCAGGATAGTTCCTCCGATGAGCTGGACGTCATAGTGGACCATGTCCCAGGTGACTTCGTTTCCACCTGCCAGCCAATGGTTCTGATATATGGCCTTGTCGCCTTCGATGCGGACAAAGTCCTTGTTTATGCTGAGGTCGCGGTCGAACTGGGTCGCAGTGACCTCGATGAACTCATTCTCCGCGAACCTGCGGGCAGTGGACTTCATTATGGAGAAAGCCACAGGAAGGATCTCGTCGAGACATTTCTCGATGGCCTCGTCCTCGTCCTTGACAAGTTTGTCGGACTCGGTGGCGAGCTTCTCCTTCTCGGATACAGGGAGTTCGCCCTCAAGCGCCTGCCTGATCTCCTCGATGCGGGCCTCGAAAGGTGCCTCCACAGCGCGGAGCTTCTCCTTCAGTTCAGTGGACTTTGCACGGAGCTCGTCGTTGCTGAGCTTGTCTATGATATCGTACTGCGCCAGGATCTGATCGAGATACGGCTTCACGAGCTTCATATCCCTCTCGGCCTTGGTGCCGAATATTTTTCCAATAATACCAGCTAATGCCATTTTCAAAAAGTGTAAAAGGGAAACAAAAATATTACAAAAAACCGAATAATCAAAATCGTGCCACAACAACCGGCTGCCATTTTGGCATTTATCCCCGGGGAATTTCAACTTTTACCACAAAATGCTATATTTGTAGTGTTATGTGCGAGGTAAGCATCATCATAGTCTGCATGAACAGGCCGGACAATCTCTATCCGTGCCTGGCAAGCATACACGAGACCACTTCGGCCGATTATGAGACCCTGGTGGTGGCATATATGTATGACAAGGAAGCCCTGGCGAAGGCCAGGAAGGATTTCCCGTGGGTGACCTTCATCGAGAACGGCAGCATCAGCGGATTCTCGGAGAACAACAACCTCGCCCTTGCACAGGCCCGCGGCCGTTACTGCTTTATCCTCAATGACGACACCGAGCTCCCGGGCCCTACCATAGACAGGCTGCTGGAGGACATCCGCGAACTGCCGGAGGACACAGCCATCGTCAGCCCGAAACTGCTCAACTCCGACGGCTCGCTCCAGCTGCTCGGACGCCCGCCCTACCCCGCCTGGAACTATGTCAGGCAGCAATGGCACCGATATTCGGAGCCCAAGGACAATACCGCCGGACGCACTCCCGACGCCAATGTCGCCAGCCGCGCCCTGTTCCGCACCTGGGGGATCACCGGAGCCGCGTTCCTGATCAAGGCCGAAGTCTTCCGCGACCTCGGCTGGTTCGACGAAAGGTATTTCTTCACCCCTGAGGACATCGCCCTGGGCGCAGCGGTATGCAGGAAGGGGCTGTCCATCTACGTGGACAGGGATGCCGCTGTCTACCATCACTGGCGCACCACCGCTTCCAGGATGATGGCGGCCACACGCCCCGCAGCGGTCCGCGGCTCGCTGATGTATTTCTCGGACTTCCGGACGGGCAAATACCTCCTCCTCGCAGTCCCGGTCTGGTGCGCGGAATTCGCCAAGCGGCTGAAAGCCTTCGCCATAGCCACGGTGATGCCGAGCGACAAGCACTACACCGACCTGACGGTCTACCGCAACATCACCCGCAGCATCTTCACCCGCAGGACACCGAAACAGATATTCACAAAATACTATAACCGCATCAAACTCTCATCGAAATGGCTGAAATCCTGACAATAGTAGTGACATTCAACGGAATGCAGTGGATAGAGCGCTGCCTCAGAACCGCACTTGAATCAAAGGAGGAGACCGACGTAATGGTCATTGACAATGCCTCCGAGGACGGCACTGCCGACTGGGTGCAGGCCAACCACCCCGACGTGCTCCTGCGCAGGAACGAAGAGAA
Source organism: Candidatus Cryptobacteroides sp. (assembly GCA_045597895.1). Classification (GTDB taxonomy): domain Bacteria; phylum Bacteroidota; class Bacteroidia; order Bacteroidales; family UBA932; genus Cryptobacteroides. The sequence goes on from JAZLLA010000044.1 coordinate 99,997, forward strand.
CATCGGCTTCGGCGCAGCGAACAACATCGGTCTGAAATACGCCCTCGAGAACGGCTACAACTTCGTCTACCTGCTCAACCAGGATGCCTGGGTGTTCCCGGAGACGCTGTCTGCGCTCAAGCGCGCGCTCGTCGACAGGAGCCTGAAAGCCGGGATCGCCAGCCCTATGCAGATGGACGCGAAGCTGTCGAAGATGGACTCCCAGTTCAAGAAGAAATGCGGCAAGCTGGTCAATGCCAGCGACTCCGAGACAGTGGTGGTGCCGTTCGTGATGGCATCGCACTGGATGGTCTCCCGCCAGTGCCTGATGGCTGTCGGAGGCTTCTCCCCCGCCTTCCCGCACTACGGAGAGGACAATGATTTCATCCACCGCGCCGCCTGGTACGGCTACTCGGCCGTAGTGGTCAAGTCGGCGATGGCGGTACACGACCGTTCATCCCGCAAAAGACCTAAGGAGTACCGGATGAACCTGAAGAATATCAATGCAAGGGTGGCTGTCGCCAATCCAAAGAACCTCCCTCTGCTTACCATCCTCGGACAGACATTCAAGCTCGCCGGCATGGGCTGCCTGCATTTCTCCACCATTCCGTGGAAAGGCATAGGACAGATGTGGTCATCGTTCAAGGAGCTCAGGAGCGTCAGGAAGGAGGCCCGCAAGGAATGCGCCTTCCTCGGATGGAAATCACCCGAGGACAACGCCTGACAGCTTGCCCCATAACTTGAAAATCATTTCATTGAAGGCCGTCGAAGCATCCCTGAGACGGCCTTTGAACGTTCTGCTCTTGACATAGACGGGGCCGTGGAGGGTGTAGTCGAAGAACGGATGGTTGCGGGCGTTGGAGCCGTCGGGGAGGATCAGACCGTACTTCAGGCCCGTCTTCCAGAGGCAATATGTATGGGACAGCTGGTCGCGTCCGCTGAAGCCGCAGAGCATCTTCCACCAGAGTTCATCGAAGGTGACGACCTGAGGGTCGGAGGATTTGCGCAGGATGACATTGTTCTCGTACAGTCCGTAGTGGCGCGGCATCCCTTCGCTGCGCAGGAACCCGGCAGTCTTCAGAACCCTATAGAGAGTCTCGCGGCGTCCGTGGAGGATGCGCAGAGCCTCTTCGTAGATATCGTCACGGTCAGGATGGCTGAGGCCGGCCGCCTTGACCCCGTCCGTCATCATTGACCCGAGCCTCTCATAGAGTCCGTGGTCGGCGACGGTGACGTTGCCATCGATCCAGAGGCTGTACTCATAGTCGGGGAAAAGTTCGTGCGGGTGGAGCTTGTACCAGCGTGAAGTCAGGGCACTGGTGCGTTCGCTGCGCGTTATCGGACGATAGTCCCAGACAGCGGACCGGGCGTTCGACGGATGGTCGGTGAAACAGACGTAGTCCGCGGACGGACAGACGGCCCTCGGGTCGGGAAGCCTATCGTACCCCCCTGTAATACAAGTGTATATCACCAGCCTTTTCATATCAGTTCACCGAATTTCCCATCCCAGGAGGCCGGTTCGAAGGGCACGAGACCTCCCCAATGGTAGAATGTGTATTCGCCGAAATAAATCCTCCCACCGACCTGGTACAGGTCAATGCGCACGTGCCTCAGTCCTGCAGAAAGCTCCGCCGCCAGCGCCTTCATCTCCTCCCAGAGCTCCGGTTTCTCTGGCGGCACTGCGGCGTTAGGGTGGCCGTTGCGCACATCCAGATGGTTGAAGTCCATATCGAAGAAATCGAACTTGGTCTCAACTGACGGATCGAAGCGGTCGGTGGCTATGAACATGAACTCCGGCTTGCCGTTGAAACAGAAGAACTTGTAGTCGGGGACGCTGTCGCCCAGATATTCTTCTGCAATGATAAGCGGCTTGATGTCCTTGTACGCCCATTCGCGCTCCTTCGGATAATAGTTCTTCTTCAGGGCGGCGTTCAGCTGCAGGCAGGCCTTTTCACGGTCGAATGATCCCTTGTCAGTACAGATTATGGTACTGCCACTGTCGTGGTTGCACTTCAGGACGAACTTTTCGGGCAATTTCCCGAAGTCTATCCCGTCCGCGCTGTGCCAGACTCCCAGGGTTGGGATTATATGTTCAGGACCTATCCTTTCGGCGACGAAATGCTTGACGCTGTGCTTGTCGGCGAGGACGGTATAGCGGGGATCCCTGTCGTACAGTTTCATCCACTGGATTTTCTCAGTATAAGTGCGAGGAGGATCCAGATGAAGCCTGTGCCCCATCATTATCCGGTATTTCCAGCCGAGATAGAGCCGGTCCGGGAACTTGTCCCCGAACCTGTCCAGGAGCCACAGCTGTTTGGTCTTCAACGACATATCTTCGACATAAAAAATCCTTTCTCGCCTTTGCTCAAACAGAGGTTCCAGGCGGATGCGGCAAGTCCGGTCCACGCGGCAAGCACCGTCAGAAGCACGCGCCATAAAGACTGGTCGACGAACATCCACACGAGCAGGCTCGCAGCAGCGGAAACCACAGCCGTCACGAACAGAGGCAGGATGGTCTCCTTCAAGAAGTCCCGGACAGGGAAACCAGCGAGACGCCGTACTGTGTGAAGCTTGATTACGTCCACTGCGGAATAAACCACTGCGAAAAGTATATAGGCTGCATAAGGCTCCGCACCCCTGCTGAAAGCCAGCCAGGACAGAGCGAATACGAGAATTCCGACCAAAGAAGAGACTATGTAGTATGTCCTGATACGGCCGTCTGCCTGAATGAGCGTCAGCAACGGGTTGAACGCCATATCGACAAAAAGTCCGAGAAGCATCAGACGGACAAAAGCCATTGAATATTCGGGGACGTCTCCGAGCCAGAGCCTCAGAAGAGTGCCGGTCTCGAATTCAAGCGGTACCAGGAAGACAAGCATCACCAGGCAGGAGAACTTGACACCCTTCGATACAAGTACGAAGCTGTACTCCTTGTGTCCGCCGACGTAGTTCTTGGTTATCTGAGGGTTGATGGCTGTCAGGAAATTGTTCACGAACTGCTTCACGATGTTCTCGACCTGCATCGCCACCAGGCGGGCGGCATTGACGCCGACGCCGAAGAACCAGTTCGACATAAGGTTCACGCCCTGGGTATTGAAAAGGTAGGCTCCGGAGCCCATCACGTTCCATCCGGCGAATCCTGTCATCTCTCGCAGCAGCCCTTTGTCAAACACGAGAGAGCCTCTGCTCTCCTCGAAGAAATGATGGCAGTACGCACTGTACGTCAGGCGGACTATCAATGCAACCACCAGCATCAGCACTGCATATATCTTAAGCTTGTCGCCTCCCAGGAAATACAGCAGCGCCACCAGCGCGAGCTTCAGCACAGCCTCCAGGATGCTTATCAATGCGTACGCGCCCATCCTCTCGTGGGCCACGATGGTCGCATTGAAAGGGACGCTCAGAAGATTCACCATCAGCACACCCATCGAGCACTGGAGCACCCATTGTGCAGCCACCATCCTTCCTTCCGGAATCTTCATATGGGAATGCAGCCACCACAGGCCCACGGTTTCAGTAAGCAGAACAACTGCGGCACAGAACAGCAGCTGGATAATCACAGCCGTGGAGAAAACACGTTTCAGCTTCTCAGGGTCACCTTTTCCCAGACCGACGGTCATATAGCGGCTTATGGACTGGGAGATGGAGTTCGTAATGACAGTGAACATCGTCACAATGCCGCCCACCGCTCCATAGATGCCATAATCGTCAACACCCAGCGTCTTGAGGACGATACGGGAGGTGAAGAGGCCGATGAACATCATCAGCAGCATACGGAAGTAGAGGAAAACGGTATTCCTCGCCACACGTTTGCTGTTGGCGGAAACGGTTGGATGAGTGATGCTGGAGTCTGGCATTACTGTCTATTTTCTTCTGGACCGGTTCTTCTTCCTGTTCTCGGAGTCCCTGAGGATATCGACGAATATTTCGAAGCACTGCGATGTCAGGAACTTCGCTCCTTCCATTGCCTTTTCATCCTTCTCAAGGACGTCCATCTTGTCCAGGATTCTGGCGAGGGCGACTTCGGCCTCGAAGGTCAGCGAGGCTGAGCTGAGGTCGGCGACCTTGGACTCGGAAAGGCGTTTCCTGCCTCTCGGCGGGTCCAGGGCCAGGGTGATGTCCACCAGTCTGTCCTGCTTGTCGACGGCCTGGAGCATTCCGAGGATACGGTTCTCATAACTCATCGCCACGAACGGGACATCGTTGTTTATGGCGAACACTATTGAATGGTAGCGGGCGCCGACCACGCACTTGGAGCCGGCTATGATGGCCTGATGGTATTCGGATGAAAGGGTGTCGGGAAGGACTACGACCCTCTCATCCTTCACTTCGGCTTCTATGTCCTTGAAGAAGTGGTAGTCTGCATCTGCGTAGTTCGCCCCGCAGAAGAGCTGAGGGAGAAGGACGAGCTTGCAGGAAGGGAATTTTTCGAGGATGCGGCGGCTCAGCTCGGTAAAGAAGAGTTTCACCTGGTACGGAGCGGCGTGGCCGGAGGATCCCTTGGAATTACGGATGAGGTAGTTCGGGACCAGTACGATATATTCGCCGTCACCGATCGCTTCCCTGACGCTGCCGGGTATCTGGACCATCGGTGTATAGAGGAATGCCGTGTCAAGCGTAGGGAGGAAGTCCAGACGGAGGTCCTTTGCGATCCTTTGCGACTCGAAATCCCTGAGCGACACGAAGGAGGCCTTGCGCAGGGCCCTCCTGGAGAGCCAGTTGAAGCGTTCGTGTATAGGGGAATCCGCCGGGAATGGTCCGATGGAGCGTCCATAGTACGCAACGCGGCAGCCTATGTACTCTGCAAGGCTGACGAAGAAAAGGTGGTCCCAGTCATATCTGCTTCCGAGACTCTTGTCACCCGGTGACGAAATGATCCAGTCGGCGCCCCTGTAGAGGCGCATGATCTTCCTGACAGTAGGGTTCAAAGGCCAGAGGACCCTCAGGCCGTGCTTGAGATTCCAGATGTAGGTTTTCCTGTATCTTACCGTCGAGGGAAGGTTCGTGTATTTGACTCTGGTGTCATTGACTTTGCATTCATCCACGGCCTTCTGCGGGCGGCCGACGAAAAGAACTTCTATCGTACAATCCGGAAAATTCTGCAGGAGGCCGTATACCAGCGCCTTGTGGGCGGATTCGTCCCCGCGGTTGAACATCGGTTGGTTTATAAGAAGCAGTTTCATTTGAAAGCGAATTTAATCAAAGGTAAGAAGTTTTTTGCGAACTCCGATAAATTCATTACTTTTGTGTCAGCATACGCGGGATTAGCACATCGGTAGTGCATTGGCTTCCCAAGCCAAGGAGGCGGGTCCGACTCCCGTATCCCGCTCTACATCTTCCATTATCCCTCACCACTCCGGTGAGGGATAATGCGTTATTTGTCCTTGGCACGGGGATGGGCCCGGGTATAGACCTTCTTGAGCTTTTCGATGGAGTTGTGGGTGTAGACCTGGGTGGCGGCAAGGGAGGAGTGGCCGAGGAGCTCCTTGATGGAGTTCAGGTCTGAGCCTTCATTGAGAAGGGATGTGGCGAGGGTGTGACGGAGGACGTGCGGGGACTTGCGGCCGGTGATGCCGTCAGCATCGCCGAGCTCGGCCTTGACCGCACGGTCCACATAGACCGGGTAGAGCCGCGCGCCCGAAGGGGTGAGCAGCAGCGGCTGCTGGTTCCCGCTCCTGGCGCCGAAGAAATGCTCAGCCGCCTCCAGATAAAGTTCAATCTCCTCGGCCACCTCCCCCACGAGCGGAACCTCGCGCATCTTGTCGCCCTTTCCATTGACCTTCAATATCCTGCGCGAAAAGTCGCAGTCCGCCACGTTCAGGCCGACCAGCTCCGCGCGGCGGATGCCGGTGGCGTGGAGCAGGGAGACGACAAGCCGGCGCAGGCGCCTTTCATAAAGGGCGCGCGCGGCCTTGTCGGAATTGCACGGAGAGCTGAAGGTGCGAAGGATTTCGAGCTCGTCGCGGGAGGCGGCGTGGGCTGTGTCACTGAAATAACCGTCCATTGAGGCGTCACGGTAGAATTCGGGCAGGCGCTTCTCCGTCTTCGGGCGGGTCACCAGGCGGACGGGATTGGACTTGAGGACACCGGAAGTCACGAGATAGCGGCAGAGGCCGCTGAGAACGGAAAGGTGGAGGTTCACCGTGCGCGTACTGAGCTTCTTTGTGTCCAGAAGGTGGACTTCATAGCTGCGGACCATCTGCGGGGTGAGTCCCGCGACTATGTCCTCCTCTCCCCCGCTGCCCTCCGCCAGAAAGTCTTCGAAGTCCTTCAGGACATCCTCATAGACTGCCCTGGTGCGGCCGGAATAACGGCGCACCGTGGTAATGTACTGAAGGTATTTTTCAGATTCCGGGGACATTGGGAAAAATTCAGGCCTTCGGGGTCAGGGCGAGGTCGGGCTCGGCGGCGCGCTTGCGCATCAGAGCGTCCGCAGCGGCGAAGTCATTCTCGATCTCACCGTTCAGGATGGCTTCCTTTATATATTCCTTGAGGACACCGATCTCCTTGCCGGGACCGATGCCGAAAACTTCCATGATGTATTCGCCTGTGATCGGATTCTTCCAGTTGCGGTAGTCGTCCTTCGCCTGGACGTCCAGCATCTTCTGGCGGACCAGCTCGAAATTGCTCCTGATGCGCGCGACCTTCGCCGGGTTCTTCGAGGTGATGTCGGCATTGCACAGAAGCATCAGGTCATCGATGTCGTGGGCGGCGTCGAAGAGCAGGCGGCGGACCGCGGAATCGGTCACTCCGTCATCCACGAGGGCGATCGGGCGCAGATGCAGGCGGACAAGTTTCTGGACATACTTCATCTTCTCGTTCAGAGGCATCATAAGGTCCTTGAATATCTTCTGGACCATACGTCCGCCGATTATCTCGTGGCCGTGAAACGTCCATCCCGTGCCGTTCTCATATTTCTTCGAAGCGGGCTTGCCGATGTCGTGAAGAAGGGCCGCCCAGCGCAGCCAGACGTTCGGCTCCGTGCGGACCGACTCGACGAATCCGGCACCGTCGATCTCCGGGGTGTAGTCCTTCAAGAGGCCTTTGGCGATGGCGGCATTCTCCGCGGCGGCGACATTGTCCAGGACAGCCAGGGTGTGGGAGAAGTTCTCCTTATGGCCGCGGCCGTCGATGGTCTCCACCCCCTTGAGAGCGGAGAGCTGCGGCAGGACATAGTCCAGAAGGCCGGTCTCGTCCATCAGGCGGAACGCCATGGACGGACGCGGAGTGACGAGGATCTTGTTCAGCTCCTCGACGATGCGCTCCTTCGAGAGGATGGTGAGCCTGTCGCGCATACGCTTCATTGATTCCAGGGACTCCGGGACAATGGTGAACTGCAGCTCGGGGGTGCTGAGCTTGGTGGCGAAACGGATCGCGCGGAGCATTCTGAGCGGGTCGTCGGAGTAGGTGGTATCCGGATCGAGCGGAGTGCGGATGATGCCGCCGGTGAGGTCGCGGATGCCGCCGAACGGGTCCACTAGCTCGCCGAAGCTGTCCTGCTGGAGGCTGAAGGCCATTGCATTGATAGTGAAATCGCGTCTCAGCTGATCGTCCTGCAGGGTGCCGTTCTCGACGATAGGCTTGCGGGACTCGCGGCGGTAGGACTCCTTGCGCGCGCCTACGAACTCGATCTCATCTCCGTGGAAGCGCAGCATCGCTGTGCCGAAGTTCTTGAAATAGGAAACGGTCTTCCCCGTCTTCGCTCCGACCGCAGTGGCGAAGTCAATGCCGCTGCCCTCCACCACTATGTCGATGTCGTTGCACTTCCGGCCAAGGAAGCAGTCGCGCACGAAGCCTCCGATGACGAAGGCCCTCACGCCCTGCTCGGCCGCGCATTCTGACACTATTCTGAAAATGGGCTTGTCAAGGAAGCCTTCTGTGATGGTGGGCATTTCTAATTGCTATTTTGTATCGCTCCAACGGAGCATCTCTTCATAAACGGGAGCCCTGTCCAGAAACTCGTACGAATCCCCGTTCCTGCGGCAGATGTAGGTAAGATTACCGTTCGTAAGGAAAATGAAAGGGACCTTGAGGATGATATTGTACCTGAGAGCCTGCTCAAGGACCTCCTTCGTGATCTCCACATCGGGGCGCTTGCACTCGACCACAGCCAGAGGCGCGCCACCGTGCCCGTAAACGACAATGTCCGCGCGCCAGACCTTGCCCGAGCCGTACTGGAGCTGCACCTCGCTCATCATCTGATGGGCCGGGACCTGCGCGCTGGTCCTGAGAAGGTCGATGAACCACTGCCTCACCCTCTCTTCCGGGGTAAGGGCGACGTCCTTCCGCCTCAGCGGGTCATAAATGGTAGATTCGGACATAAGATTTTCCTACAAACGCACAAAGTTAACATTTTTTGTTTATATTTGCACCCGCAAAACCTCAATGGAAAGATGCTCGAGTGGCTGAAGAGGCGCGTCTGGAAAGCGCGTGACCTCCCAAAGGGGTTCGGGGGTTCGAATCCCCCTCTTTCCGCAAAAGTGGTGACCTGGCTCAGGTCACCACTTTTTTTTGGAAAACCGCAGCATAGAAGATAACTTTGTAAGAAACCACAAAAAGATGAAACGAACACTTGCAATACTCCTTGCGGCCCTGGCCGTATTCACTTCATTCAACGCACAGTCCCAGCCGAAAGTCCCGGCCTACATCGTCTTCGCCGGTGACACCGTCAAGTTCGATACAGGCGAAATGCGCGAGCGTATGGACCGCGAACTCATCGCATTCTGCTACATGCACACGAATTCCGTTCTGATGATCAAACGCGCGAACCGCTATTTCCCTCAGATAGAGCCTATCCTCAAGCAGAAAGGCATCCCCGATGACCTGAAATACCTGATGGTCATCGAGAGCAATGTAGACCCGAAGGCGGTCTCTGCCGCAGGCGCAGCCGGCTTCTGGCAGTTCATGAAGGAGACGGCCAAGGGCTACGGTCTGGTCGTCGACGGTGAAGTCGACGAACGCTACAACACCGAGAAAGCCACCCGCGCCGCCTGCACCTACCTGAAGGAGGCATATTCGAAATATGGCAACTGGATGACAGTCGCCGCCAGCTACAATGCTGGTCAGGCGGGTATCTCAAAGCGCCTCAGTGACCAGCATCAGAAAAGCGCCCTCGACCTCTGGCTTCCGGAGGAGACCGCACGCTATATGTTCCGTATCCTTGCCGCAAAGATGTATTTCGAGAATCCTTCAGCTTTCGGCTTCACGTTCACCCCTGCAAGCCTCTACCCATACATTCCGGAAAAGGATGAGATCACTGTCACCGGCCCTATCGAGAGCCTGGTGGATTTCGCAGAGAAACACGGCGTGACCTACAACCAGCTGAAACGTGCTAACCTCTGGCTGCGTGACTCGAAGCTAGTGAACAAGGACAAGCGCACATATTACATCTCCATCCCTGACGTCGAGGCGGAGAACTACGATCCGGCCGAGACCGTCGCCCACAGCCGCGCCTGGGTCAAGCCCGCCGTCTACAGATAGTACTTCCAATATGAGAAAAGCATTGTTCATCGGCGGCACCGGCACCATCAGCACCGCCATCACCAGGAAACTGGCTGCCGAAGGAGAATGGGAGCTCTGGCTCCTCAACAGAGGCAACCGCTCCGAGGCTGTGCCTGACGGAGTGAAAGTCATATACGCTGACGTCAATGATGAAAAGGACGTGGAGCACAAGCTTCAGGGAATGCTGTGGGACTGCGTCTGCGACTTCATCGGATTCACCCCCGACCAGGTCGAACGCGACTGGCGTCTCTTCCGCGACACCACCAAGCAGTATATGTACATCAGCTCGGCATCGGCCTACCAGAAGCCATGCCTCAGCCCTTTCATCACGGAAGGCACTCCGCTGATGAACCCGTACTGGGAATACTCCCGCAACAAGGCGGCCTGCGAGGACTTCCTGATGAAGAAATACCGCGAGGAAGGTTATCCCGTCACCATCATCCGCCCGTCCCACACCTACGACGACCGCTCCGTTCCTATCGGAGTCCACGGCGAAAATGGCTCCTGGCAGGTCCTGAAGAGGATGCTCGAAGGCAAACCTGTCATCGTCCACGGTGACGGCACATCACTCTGGACCGTCACCCATAACAGCGACTTCGCCAAGGGCTTCGTCGGCCTGATGGGCAATCCCCACGCCATCGGCAACGCCTTCCAGATTACTGGCGACGAGACCCTGACCTGGAATCAGATCTACGCCACGGTGGCTGATGCCCTCGACGTCGAATTCATCCCGTACTACGTGGCCTCCGATTTCCTCGCCGCCGTCAGCGACTACGACTTCACCGGCAGCCTGATCGGGGACAAGGCCGCCAGCGTGATCTTTGACAATTCCAAACTGAAGCGCGCAGTGCCCGGCTTCAACCCTACCGTCCGCTTCGAGCAGGGCATCCGCGGCACCGTTGCCAATATCCTCGCGCACCCGTCCCTCCAGGTGGAAGACCCTAAGTTCGACGCCTGGTGCGACAAGCTCATCTCCGCCCTCGAAAACGTCAAGAAGCAGTTCTAAGATTTCCGAAGGTTGGGAGAAAAGGGCTACTCGGTGGCGCGGGCGGCATTGAAGCACTTGCGGCAGAGAGGCTCGTAGATGTCGGTCTCGCCGAGCTCGACAAGCTTGGTGCTGGTGGAGAGACGGTGGGAATGATTGGCGAGCTGGCCGCATTTGACGCAGATGGCGTGGACTTTCTGAACGTCCTCGGCGATGGCCATCAGGAACGGCATAGGACCGAACGGCTTGCCGAGATAGTCGGTATCGAGGCCGGCGATGATGACACGGATGCCCTTGTTGGCAAGAGTCTGGACCACCTCGACGATGCTGAAATCGAAGAACTGGGCTTCGTCTATTCCGACCACCTGGACATCGTCAGGAATGCTGAGCATCTTGATCGGAGTGTCGATAGGAGTGGAGGTAACGCGGTGAAGGTCGTGGGAAACGACTTCCACGTCAGAGTAGCGGTTATCTATCGTTGGCTTGAAGATGGCGATTTTCTGATGGGCGAACTGTGCCCTCTTGAGACGGCGGATGAGTTCCTCGGTCTTTCCGGAGAACATGGAGCCGCAGATGACCTCCACGCAACCGGATTTTATGTTGTTTTCTGAAAACATTTGGTTACATTTGTGGTTGGTGTACAAAGATAGAAATTTATTGCTGTATGGAGAATATCCGGACGATGAAATTGGAAGAAATTCGCGAGACTCTTGAGGAGTTGAAGGCCAGGATCGCGGAGGTGGAAGCACAACTCGCCGAGCTTGAGGCCGATGCTGAAGACATAGCGGAGGCTGCCCCGATCGACATCAGCATCGACGATCTGGACATAGAGCCTGTGCGTTTCGAGCCGGAACCCGTGGTGGTGGAGAACGCGAAGCCGATGGAGGCGAAATCCCTGGAGGAAGCCATAATGGAAAGCACCGGAAAGGTCATCAGCATAAACGACAAGGAGGAGAAGCGCGCAAGAAAGGCGGTCGTCGACGTGATGGGAGACAAGTTCCCGTGGCGCACAGCCGTGCAGGGAAGCCCTGTAAAGAACGTCATCAGCGCCATCTCCCTTAACGACAGGGTGCTTTTCATCAACACCCTTTTCAAGGAGGACCCGCTGGCGTTCCAGGACGCGATCGCCGCATTCAACTCCATGACCACCCTGGAGGAAGCCGAGAAATACGTATTCGAGAACTTCCCGGAGTGGAATTTCAGCTCGGACACCGTCTTCAAGCTTATGATGGCGGTCAGAAGAAAACTTAACTGATCTATGGCGGGAATTCTATACATAGTGCCGACCCCTGTCGGCAATCTTGACGATATGACCTTCAGGGCCGTCCAGGTACTGAAGGAAGCTGACCTTATCCTTGCTGAAGACACCCGCACCTCATCGGTGCTGCTCCATCACTACGACATCCACGGAAAGCTCCAGTCGCACCATAAGTACAACGAGCATCAGACCGTCGAAATGGTCAAGGACAAGATCCTCGGCGGACTGAACGTCGCGCTGGTTAGCGACGCCGGCACTCCGGGCATCTCAGACCCGGGCTTCCTCCTGGCACGCGCCTGCGCCGACGAAGGGATCGAAGTCCAGACCCTGCCGGGGGCCACGGCCTGCATCCCGGCGATAGTGTCATCGGGACTCCCCTGCGACAGATTCTGCTTCGAAGGCTTCCTCCCACAGAAGAAGGGACGCCAGTCGCTTCTTGCAGAACTGGCGGAGGAACAGAGGACAATGGTGTTCTACGAGTCCCCATACCGTCTGGTAAAGACTCTGGAGCAGCTCGCAGAAGCATTCGGCGGGAGCCGCAGATGCTCCGTCGCCCGCGAAATATCCAAGCTCCACGAAGAGCACAGGCGCGGGACGCTGTCCGAAGTAGCAGACTGGTTCAAGGAGCACGAGCCGAAGGGCGAGATCGTCATAGTGGTTGCCGGCGCCGAGCCGGAAAAGAAGGTTTCAGGAAACAAGTACAAAAATGAGGAGAGAGATGGAAGGGAAGGAGAAGAAATCGAGCCATAGGCTGTCGGCATCATTCAAGGCCGGAGCCGTAGCATTAGCATTCTTGATCATAGGATATCAGGTGGCGCTGTTCGTTCACAGCGCTGCGGTCACGCGTCTGATCAGCCACAGGGACGCGCCGGACACGGTTTTCGTAGTGGACGAAGCTCTCGCCAGGAAAGTGATGGAGGATGACGGGCCAGAAACGGTCGCGAGCGGAACAGTCAGCAAGAAGCAGAACAGCGTCAGCAACAAAGGTCGGAACGACCAAAAGGGCAGTGAGCCCACCGGCAGCCGGGAGGCCAATATCATCGTCCGCCACGGGTCACCGCACTCCCCTGCCGCAGACAGGATATTGGAAAAGGCCGGAGCCAAGCGCACCGAGTCCTTCGTCTTCGACCCCAACACGGTCAGTGTCAATGATCTCCAGCGCCTGGGATTCACCGAAAGACAGGCGCAATCGATAGACAACTACCGCCGCAAAGGAGGCCGCTTCCGCCGTCCCTCCGACTTCGCCAAGTCCTATGTCGTCGCCGACAGTGTCTTCGCCCGCCTCGAGCCCTTCATCCGCATCCCACGCATCGACATCAACTCCGCCGACTCCACAGCCTTCGACACCCTCCCCGGCATCGGCGCATACTACGCGTCAAGGATGGTCAGCTACCGCACTGAACTCGGCGGCTACTCCTACCCCGAGCAGCTGATGGACATCTACCACTTCGATCAGGCCAAGTTCGACGCTCTGAAGGACCTCATCACAGTCGGTCCTTCAGAGCCCTACCCCCTCTGGGCCCTCCCCGAAGAGGACCTGGCCCAGCACCCCTACCTCGACCGTCACAGCGCCCACGCCATCGTTCTGTTCCGGGACAATAATCCCAAGTTCCTCTGGTCCGTCGAGTCCCTCGCACGCGCCGGCATCCTCTCCCCCGCCGACGCCTCCAAGCTCTCCCGCTGCCACATAGCCGCGCCATGAAATAAGCCGGCGGACACAGAATGTCCGTCGGCTTCAAATATCAAAGAAATGGAAATCTATCAGTTATAGCTGAAAGGTCTGATAGGTATGAATTCACTGGCGAACTCATAGTCACCGTTTTCAACCACAAGGACGGCACTTGCACCTGCATTTACAGTCGTTCCCGTTCCTCCAATAATATAGTCAAGAACAGAGGCTGTAACGCTGGCTGTTACTATTCCAGTATTGTTGTCACCTTTAATAGAATAATTATCAAATGCTGTCATCCAATCACCCAAGGCTCTGGTCGGAGTGCCAATATAGTACATGCTGGCTGCATTAGCGACAGCAGAAGCAAGCTGGCGAGGTCGGACTTCAAAATTGAAGTTGCATTCATAAAAATAACGCGTAATAGGAATATATATATTTCCTATCAATTGCTCAAAGCTAGTTTTACGAGTAAACTTGAATGTAGCCATACCGTCAGCATATTCCGGAACATACGCAATGCTGGCAAAATCTGCGGCCTTCAGCATCTTGCCCTCAAGCCCGAGTAAATCAGAAAGGATATCGTCCTTGACGTCAAGAAGGTCATCAAGCTGTTCTCTCAGACTATCGGAACCACTTTCCCCGAACACTGTGCCCTGCAAGGTAGCGATTTCAGCCAGTACAGCGTCCATCATATCCTTGAGGTTGTCGATGCTTTCTCCCGAAAGATTGAACTCACCGAACATTGCCTTATAATCGGAGATATTCTGCTCAGCTGCAGCAAGGTCGGTAACGAAAGCGGCGAGTTTCGCAACAGTGGAAGCATAACCGTTTTCACCGTTTACAGTAGCGTTAACAGTATTGAAATCAGAGAGGCTCGCATAGGTGGTCGGCAAGGCATCCACCTTTGCCTTGAGGTCATCCATCAGCGCCTTGAAAGTGGTACTGCTATAGTCCTTGATGAAATTCTGAAGGGTGGCAATATCATTCTTTGCGGTTGTGATTCTCTTATTGAGGCTGTTGATATCGTTCTTTATCCCGGCAATGGTAGTTTCGATTCCGGTAACTTCAGCATCCAGAAGAACGATCTTGCCATCGGCCTCATCAAACACTTTCTTCACCTCATCGGAAACGAAGCCGTTGAAAGCCGTGATGGCTGTTTCGATAGCGGTTTCATAAGCTGTTTTAAGCTCTCCCATAGTCGAAGTTATCTTTGCGCTGAGAGCGCTGATGTTGCTGCTGAGGGTTCCGTCACCTTCCGCGAAAAGTTCCTCATGAGTGGACTCGAGGTCTGCAAGCCTGCTGTCGAAAGTGGAAGCATCCATATATCCGCTCAATGCATCGGTGATCCAGCCTTCAATCGTAGACTTGGAGTCATCAATAATCGTGGACAGAGTGGAAGAAATAGTCGCAAGCCTTTCTGAATGGTCGAGCACGGAAGAATTGAGCTCCTTATAGAGTCCTTCTACATAATCGATGGTTGCATAGAGTTCATACTGATTCTCAAGTGTCCTGAACGTATTCTCGATCCATGCGGAGATGCTCTCGTCATCAGTAGGGATGGTACCGGCAAATGCCTTGAGGGCTTCTATTTCGTCCTTGAGTGACTTTCCGTCAGGAGAAGTGCTGAGAGCGGAGATGAGCTTAGTAAGAGCATCGAGATTATCCGCATCAGTCTTGCCGAGCTCATTGACCACAGCCCCGACATACTCCTCCAGGGTCTTATCGAGTTCTTCAAGGACAGCAAGGGAAGTCATGATAGCATTGACCTGAGCACTAAGCTTGTTGATACGGATTTCCACCTTTCCGAGCTCTCCCCAGAGCTTGGAAATCTCGTTGTCAAGATAATCCACGTCATCACAGAGTGCCTTGAGCTCATTGTTACGGATATCGTTGATCATTTCCGTCAGTTCGTCTGAAAGGATACCTTCGCAGTTCTCGATAGCCTCCCTGATCGCCTTCTCATATGCTTCGGTGATCTTTTCCTTGGTGCTTTCGACCTGAGCGGCGATGCCGTCTATCTGGCCCTGAAGGGACTCACCGTGAGGGACGTCACCGATAAGAGTCTGGAATACAAGTATCTGTGCTTCAGCCTGAGCGACAGTATAATAGTCATCCAGCTCATTGCTGACCCAGGACATTACGCCTTCTTCGACTGCGGTTATCGCATCCGACAGTTCCTGGGAATAAGCACCTGTAAGGCTGTCCGCAGTCTGCTGTGCAGCCGCAGCGATGGCAGCGGTCACCTCGTCGACCATAGCGGCTATTGCAGCACCAGCACCCTCCTTCGCGGCCTGGACCTCAGTATCGATGAAATTCTTGATATCATCATTGATCTGTACGGTCACTGAAGAAAGTCCGTCAAGCATAGAACGGATGGCCTCGACCTCTGCAATAAGTTCATTCTGGCGTGTCAAAGTGGCGAAGGTGCCGCTGACCCAGTCGAGGGTCGCGAACTGCCCCTCTGCATAAGCTTCAAGCCCCTCTGTCTGCTCCTCAAGGGAATCGAATTTCTGCTGAAGGGCGTCTATGACGGCACGGGTCGTAGAAAGCTGCGTCTCCAGAGAAGACCTGGCAGCTTCAAGCTTGGAAAGGAGATCAGCCTGTACAGCATTGTCCCGATCGGTTACAGACGCTCTCAGTGCGGATATCGACCCGTTGATTGCATCTATCTTCGTCTGGAGTCCGGCGCCGGTATCCATCAGTGTGATGATATAATCCTTCAGTTCAACGCTGAGGTAAGGGAGGTTGTCCAGGGACTCCTTTATATTCTTCACCTGAGCGTCGAGGGAAGCGACCTCTGTGCTGGACAAGGTGTCTATCTCCTTGTCGATCTGATTCAGCTCGGTCTTATAGCACCCTGCCACAAGCAGAGCTGTCATACATATATAGCAAAATGTCTTTTTCATCTGACTTGAAAGATTATTTTATTCGACCTTCAATGAAATGTACTTGCTGGTGAAGCTGAGTTTCTCGTCACCGTCTTCAGCATCCACATAGAGTACAGCGAATCCCCGGCTGAAGGAAGGCTTGGTACTGGAAGTGCCTTTGACCGTAAACTCGCCGGTTTCAGGATCTATAGAAGAGATAGTGACATCGAGAGCCTCCTGCCCACTGACTTCCCTTGTAGCAGCTCCTATGATATAGAGTTTGCAGTTGTCCGGATTGAGAAGGGATACAAGGTTTGCAGGGCAGATTATGAAATCCATCTGAACAGTCCAGGACCCGCTGATCCTTGACATAGTCACAGAACTGTCTTCACTGGTCGGGATGAACTCGAGAGAATTGAAGTTCCTGTAGATGACTGCTTTGGAAAGAGCCAGTATTCTTCCATAGATACTGTCGGCCGAAGCTGTTTCCTGAGACTTGGTAGGACCGTAAAGAGCCGTAAGCATTGAGTCGATGAGGCTCTGCAGGCTTTCTTTGCCGGTAGCCGGATCCCCGTCGACATCCTTCTGAAGATCGGCAATATCAGCGTTGATGCCAGCAAGGATGGCAGCAATGGTATCGGTGGAACCGTAACCGGAGATGAAGGTGTCCAGCCCGGTCGCTGCGGTCTCCGCAGCCTCAAGACGGGCTGTCAGAGATGCCAGTTGCGCCACATCGCCCTTAAGGCCGAAAGTGGTAGTACCGTTGCCATAGAGAATATCTTTCAGCGCATTGAGCTGGGCAATGGTGGCAAAGGATGTCGGGCACTTTGCCAGTTCACCGGTAAGGTAATCCACAATAGCCTGAAGGCTGTCATAACCGGAATCGTTTATGAAACTCTGAATGTCAGAGATATCGCTGCCCATCTGTTCTACATCTGCCTTAATGGTCAGGAGGTCCTTCTTGATATTTGCGACATCCGCATCGATAACTTCCAGATCGCCATTGAGGGCTTTGACTTTATTGGCAGACTCAGTTACTTTGCTGCTGATGGCAGCTGTCACCGTACTGGCGTTTTCCTCAATAGCTTCCGCGATGGCTGCGCCATAATCTATTCCGAACTGTTCCACAGCATCGCTGAGCCGACTGCCGAGGTTCTCAATAAGAGTCCCGATCTCTGAGTCCTTCGGATCGATAAGGGCCTTGAGGGTTTCCCTGAGAGCGATGAATGCAGCATCTATGTCCGCTACCGTATGATAATCAAGGAGCTTTGCGTCGATCCATTTATCAATGGTGGTCTTTGAATCCTGGATCTTGCTGTCAATGGCAGTGCTCAGAGAGCTTATGGTGCCATCTGCCATACCTATGGCTTCCTCTATCTCATCCTTGATGTCATCGATCCGGCCGGTCAGGCTGTACAGGGCTATCTGCTTCTCTACATTAGCCTTTGACGTCTCCACCCATTCTACGATGCTGTCAGCATCGTCAGGCTTGGTGCCTACATATTCCTTCAGCGAATCGAGCTGTTCCTGCAATGATTCCACTTCAGCGGCGAGCGCCTCGATAAGGGCGTTCACAGTGTCGGAGTTCTCAGTATCAGTGTCGGAGAGAGTCTTCCTTACGCTCTCAATGTACTCCTCGAGAGTCATCTCAAGCTCCGAAAGCACTGCGATGGAAGTACTGATAGCATCTATCTGGTCAGCAAGGGAATTGACAGCAGAATCAAGTTCATTGACCTTTGCCCAGAGCTTGGTCACTTCCTCATCGATGGTTTCGATTCTGGAAGAAAGGCCTGCGACAGTGGTCGTCACCTCTTCTATCCTGTCAATTATTGCCTGGTCCATAGCGGAGCCGCTCTCCACGATGGCCGCAGTAATAGCCTCAGTGTAGGCTTCAGTAAGTTCAGCCTCTACACCTTCGATTACAGTGAGGAGATCCTCTATCTGAGACTGGATATCCTTTCCTTCAGGAACATTTCCAACGAGGGTATTGAATGCTTCAAGCGCGGCCTTAGCCTCAGCCACAGTCCAGTAGTCAGCAAGCTGCTCACTGACCCAGTCCTTAAGCTTCTCCTTGCTTTCGTCAATTGCTGCAGCGAGAGCTTCGCTGAAGGCACTGGAAACACTATTCCGCAAGTCAGCGACGGCTGCTCTGTAGCTTTCTGCGAGCTTGTACACCTCGGTCTTCAAGGCTTCATCGAGAGAAGCGCTGACCTCGGCGAGCTTACCATCAAGGATCCCGTCGATTTCATTCTCAACGGCAATGAGGGACTCGCTGAGCTTGTCCACGTAAGCCTTGATACCGGCCACATCATCCTGAAGGGCCTTCTGGGAACCGAAGGTGACAAGGGTTCCTTCTACCCAGTCCTTCGTAGCGAAATCGTTGTCAGCATGGCTGCGGAGGCCGGTCAGTCCGGCATCGATGGACGCTTTCCTGGTCTGGAGGGCTGAAATCACGGCATTGATATCGGCGATCTTGGTTTCAAGGGCGTTCTGCACGTTTTCAAACTGCGCCAGAGTGCTGGCCCTGGACGCGTCAGTGCTGCTCTGAAGATCGGACTTGGTCTTCTCGAACCCCGCATTGAGGGATGCAAGATTGTCCTTCAGTTCATTATTGATCTTCTGAAGGTTATCTATATAGGTCCCTATCTCCGAGCTGAGCTGGGAGAGGGTATTGACTGAAGAGGCAATATCCCGGACCTGCTGCTCCAAGGACGAAATCTTAACATCCTTGAGTTCCGCCAGTCTGTTCTGTTCATAGTCACGCAAGTCATCATAACATCCGGAAAGGAGAAGGGATGACAATATGAATATATGGAAAAACTTTTTCATAACTCCTGATGATTATTTGGTTTTACCGTCCTGGGTGATTTTGATTACAAGGTCTGCAGAAGTAGAGAGGTCAATGGAAATGACTCTGAATACCAGATTCGCTGTCCTCGTCTCCTTGTTAGGATTTTCGTCCACAGTGATTGTAAGCTCATTCTTTCCGATATAGTACTTTCTCCAAGGTACAAGGATCGTAGGCTGGTTCGGCTCTTCAGGAGAAACATGTACCCAGTCAGGAGGGAACAGAGCAATATAATAGTTCTCAGTCAGCTGGTCGAAGAAATTTCTTAAAGGTAAATATGAAACATCACCCTGGTCGTGGACCAGCCAGAAAGGAGCATTCGAGTTCTCATCACCCACAGTGATCGTCTGCGATCCGCCTTCAGCCGGGAAACGCAGCTCAGAATCGGAAGAAGGGATTTTTCCCGATCCGGATGCAGCAGGGACGATAAGAGGAATGAACTCGCTGGTGAAGCTTGACATCAGCCTTCCCTCACTGTCCACATTCTCATAGAACAGGGCTACGCTGCCGCCTCCGTCGATGACGCTTGTATATGTGCTTTCAGCAATCACAAAGGCGATCAGACCATCATCTTCTACGATGCTGTCTATATTCAAGTCATACAGCTTGTTTCCGTTATAAGGCTTGAACTTGATAGAGAAGGAGTCCGTATCCTTGACCAGAAGGCTGGCCAGCTCTGCAGGTCTTACAAGGAACCTTAAATAGGCATAATATGTCTTGCTGCCGGCCCTGTAGACGTACTCCTTATGGTCAAGGTAGGTAGGTATGTATGAAATGGACGACAGCTGCTTAGCAGAGAGGACGGCAGCGGCGTTCTTGAGCATACCCATAATGCTGTCATCCGCAGGATTGTCCTCATCCATCTCAGCGCCATAGAGAGCCACGTTGATGGCATCGATCTGCGCCTGGAGTCCGAGTGCGCTGTCAGTTCCGTTTACGGTAGCCTGAAGAGCGGCGATATAGCCCTGGATATCGGAATACTGCTGTTTGAGTGTTTTGGTGGTCGCATCGAATCCGGTGAGGAACGCACTGATAGTATCCAGAGTGCTCTCGACAGAGTCAAGCCTGCTCACAAGACCTGCGATCTTGTCCACCTCTGTCTTGAGTTCACCATTCACATAGGTCGAAACCGCTGTAAGGTCTTCCTTCGTGGCATAAGTCCTTGAGACAGCAGCAAGGTCATCTTCAATCTTGGTCACGATAGCAAGAAGCGAGGTGTATCCGGTGGCGGAAAGGAAAGTCTTAAGAGTGGCTATCGTACCTTCGATAGTGCCGACACTCGAGATATAGCCGTCCAGTTCATCACGGAGCCCGTCGACCTCGGTCTTGAGGCTTCCGGACTTGGTGATGAGATCTGCGAGAAGGTCATTGGAATCCTTGAACATACCGGCAATCTCCAGGGTCACTTTACCCTTTTCATCGTTGATGGCATCTTCAATGGCCTTTTTATATGCCGCCTCAAGCAAGCCTTTCTGCTTGTCGAGTTCATCCGAAACAGCATCGATCTTCTTCTGAAGCTCTTCATCACCGCCAGTAAAATATGACTTGATCTCCGCCTCGAAAGCAGACAACAGGCCATCAATCTCTCCGGCAGTATAATAGCCGGTGAGTTTCATCTTCGAATCCACCCAGCCCTTGATGGTATCCTCGCTGGACGGGATGAGTTCCTTCAGCTTGTTCTCAAGATTCTTGATGTCATCATCCTGATCATCGAGTGTCCCATTGAGAACTTTTACGATCGTGTCTATCTCTTCGATCTTCGAAACAGTCTTGAATTCCTCATCAAGAGCAGTGAAAACACTGCTTATCCAGTCAGTTGCAACAGTGAATCCATCCGGGAGGGTGCCGATATAAGCCTTGAGAGCGGCGATCTGGGATGAGAACGAATCATCGCCAGTGCCGTTGATGATGGCGTCAAGTTCATCGATAAGTCCCTTCAGATGATCATAGTTTTTCCCGTCAGCCTCAGAGAGAGCTGATTTGAATGCCTCTACATATTCCTCAAGGGTCTGTCCGAGCTGGGAAAGGATTGCGATGGAAGTGCTGATAGCCGCCCTCTGTTCTTCAGAGCTAAGCAGTCTGTCCTCGATCCCTCCCACAGCAGTCCAGATGTCAGAGACCTGGGTCTTGAGAGGCTCGACCACTGAAACTACAGGAGCGATTACATTCTCGCGGAGATCCTGGATCTGTTCATCCATCACACCTGAAATAGTGTTGTAATGGTCCTTGATGGCATCCTCGATAGCCTGGACATAGATATCGTTGACTGAAGCCTTGACTGACTCGAGAGCCGAAAGCGCATCATCGATCTCTCCCTGAAGGGACTTGCCATCAGGGACAGTCCCGAGAAGGAGCATGCAGGCTTCCACCTGAGCCTCGGCCTCGGACACTTTGTAATAGTCATCGAGCTGAGAATTGATCCAGGCCATTACAGACTCCTCGCACTCGCCTACCTTCTTCTGGATATCCTCGGACCCGGCCTCGGAGAGCGTACTCTCCAGTTCAGCGAGAGCTGAGTTGAAACCGTCAAGGATGGCGGTGGCGTTGTCACGGACCGTTCCAGAAAATGCATCGCTGAACCCGGCAACGGAGTCGGAGACAAGTCCCTTGAGCATTTCATTGAGCTTGTCTGCGTCAGAATTGAGCGCCTCGATATGGAACTTGATGTTCTCAATGTCATCTATAATGCCATTCTGGATCTCCAGCGTTCCATATGTGCCTTCAAAGATGTCCTTTTCGGCAAACTTCCCGTCGAGCCAGGACTTGAGTTCCTCAATCCTTGAACGGATCCCGTCACCGTCCCCATCGAGAACGGCGGCAACCGAAGCTATGGTGCCAAGCTCAGTCTGAACAGCGGAATCCAGTCCCTTTATCAGTTCAATGAACTCGGCCACGGCGGAATCGGCCCCGGCCCCTGCGGACTGCTCAAAAGCGGCAATCTTCTCTTCCAGGCCGGCAAGTTCCTTCTCAGTAGCGGCCTCGGAAACCTCCAAAGCCGAAATGAATTCCTGGAGGGATGCGCCCATACCGTTCAAGTCGGCGATGGAAACCTTGATGCCCTCAGCCTGCTCGCTCAAAGAAGCGACCTTCGCATTCCTGAGGGACTCAATATCTTTATGCATCAGCTTGATGTCATCTTTGTAGCATCCTGTAAGGAGCAGGATGACACTGATGGTTGCAAGAAGCAAACGTTTCATATCTCAGTTCGGATTATAGGTAAAAACTTTGTAATTCATCTTCGTAATCATCATCAAAGCTGTTCAGGTTGTAAGTCTTGATGAGTATGGCGATCTCAGGGTCGAGATTCCCTCTATGGACATAGGAAGGATTCTGCTTGACTGACTGGAGATAGCAGTTGACAGCCTTCTCCACATCACCTGTACGGCTGTACACGACAGCGAGGAGGTAGTTGACATCAGCTGTCCTCTCGAGGGTCTCGAGGATGAGCAGGGCGCTTGTGTTCCTCTCCAGGGCCACGTATGCCACTGCCGTATTGAAGTCGGCATATGGCCCGAGATACTTGAGGGCCTGTTCATACTCCCTGTCCTGAAGGGCCTCGATACCGTGGAGGTATGTACTGTCGAGGACAGTGGTCTGGACCGTATCCTTGACCATTCCCTTGCGGTGGAGATAGAAGTTGAAGCGGACTGTCCTCAGACGAGGATACAGATGTTCAAGCATATAGTTGTAATAGGAGCTTGAATGCATGGATGCCTCCCTCCTGTCAAGGTCGGTCACCGTCTTGAGAGAAGAGTAAAGGTCCTTCTCCTCCTCTGACATATTGCGGTCACCCGCGACAAGGAAGTCGAGCATCTCCCAGTTCTCACCATAGCTGCTGCTGATGAACGGAATCCTTACAGCAGCCTCCTTGACGATACGTCCGCTCTCATCCACGGAGAATCCCTTCTGGGCGTCGATCTCCTTCTGGTAGACCTTCATATAGTCGTTGAAGTACCTGGAGATAGCGTCACTTCTGCTCTGGGAAAGCTTCTGGTTGAATGATACGGTTCCTTCCGGGGAGGCGTATGCGCTGACTATGATGGAGTCAAGGTCGAAGGTGGCATTGTTCATCAAGTCGGAGAGGTTGCCCTTGATACGGGCGATCTCTTCAGCGTTGTTGCCGAGATCCTCGCGCACAGCGCTCTTGCCGGTCTCGAACTCCACATAGCTGGTGGTGTTGGCCTCCACCTGGCGCTCGATCACCTTCTTGAGGTATCTTTCCTTATAGTCGGTGAACTCTGACAGCGAGCTGATGTAGAAGGTCAGAGCATCCCCGCGAGGAATGTTGTAGATGACCTCGTCCTGCTCGTAGATCTCACCGGACAGAACGACCTCGACCTTCTTCAGCTTTGGCTGGGTGTTGATGGTCTGGACGTAGTTGTAGATGAAATCTCCGTTGACAGCCTGCATGACAGTATCGAGACGTATGCCATCGGTCACGATAGGAGCCTTGACATACTTGTCGAACATCTTCGGAGCACGGGCCTTGCGGCGCTCGTTTCGGTCAATGGCAGCTACGTGGGTATAATGGTCGACAGCATCCTGCTCGCTAACGCCGAAGACGGAGTGGAACTGCTCATCGCTTACATAGGAAGAGTCAGTCTTGAACGCATAGACCTGAGGGATGTTCCTCCTAAGGAATATCTCAAGAGCATTGAGGTTTATGAACGCAGTCGAATCAGTGATGATGGACTTGAGGAATTTCTCATACTGCTCATAACCTCTGAGCTGCGCCTTGCGGTATGCTTTTCCTGTAATGATGACAGGATCGAGCCTGACGCTGTCCCCCAGATAGTACATATCCGGATAGAACCGGAGCTGCCACTTGCTGTCCTGCATAGCTTCAGGGACAACGATCTGGAAGGCGATATTGACCTTGCCGTTACGCTCGGCTATATTCCTGAAACGGGCGGTGACCACTGCCGCATTAAGCACTTCGCTTGCCACCATCTCGCCGCTGTAGTCATCCTTGATGGCCTTCATCACCAGATATTCGGACCCGTCATCATCCTTGATGGTGAGGGTGTCACGGTTAATCTTAGGGATGGATATGGTAGGAAGGGTGGACTCGGTAGGGGCCAGATTGAGGACCTCGGCGGGGCCTTCCTTTTCCATCGTTGCAAGCTTCTTCTGAGGGCCGCAGGCTATCAGGGAAACCATCATTACGACCACTGCCGCCGACAGGAGGCAGAAGTCTTTCCTTTTAATGAATTTTGACATGATCAGAAGATGTAGGTTAAGGATACTGCGATGTTGTCGAAGTCGACGAACGCACCGGGACCCGATTCACTTTCACGAAGCCTCATACAGTCGGAGCATTCATAGAGGTTATGCTCGAACAGCTTACCCGCCCAGCCTCCGAAGCCGAGCTCGACGTTGAAGTGAGGGGAAAGCATGAAGGTATAACCCGCAGCCAGTCCGACACCGGCACCACGGCCCTCGTCAAGGGCATGACGCCAGGTACCTGTAATGGAGTAATCCGCGTACTGTCCCTTCGCCTGGAACCACAAACCCGAGTTCGTGTACCAAGGCCAATAACGGAATCCTGCAAAAACGGCGAAAAGATTGTTGTAAATGTCCTCGTCATCCTTGCTGAAATCCCAAGGGTTGTACTTCACCCCTCCGACTACAGAAAAATGCTGGGAAAGCGAATATCCGGCATCAAGGTTGAGAGTACCATAATTAGCCAGATCCACGACATTAGTACTGAGAGCGAATCTCTGGGCTGACACGCTGAAGGACAGCAGTGCCAGGAGCACAAAAAGCACACACTTTTTCACGATAATTGGATTTTTAGCACAAATAAAGTAAACAAAATTAGGTATAAAAAATTAACTACTCAACAAAAAATCCGGTCTCGAACGCCGGGACCGGATAATAAATTTTTTAAAGAATATCCTTCTTACATAACTCTGTAAGGATCAATACAGATCATCATAATTGAACGAGAACATCTCATCGATCACTGCGCTGAGCCCATAGCTCTTTATGAGCTGCGAGATCTCAGGGTCGAGGTTTCCTCGATGGACATAGATATCGTTCTGCCTGCAGGCCTTGAGATAGCACTCGACAGCCTCCTGCTCACGGTTCATACGTGCATAGAGGATAGCGAGCAAGTAGTTGACCTCCGCGGTCCTCTCCATAGGGGAAAGGATCATCATAGCGCTGGTGTTGCGGTTCAGTGCGGTGTATGCAACAGCAGTGTTGAAGTCATTGTAAGGTCTCAGGTAGTCGAGAGCCTCCTCATAGTCCATATCCTTCAGGCACTGGACACCCTTGATGTAGACAGTATCGAGGACAGTGGTGTTCACAGTATCCTTGACCATACCCTTGCGGTGCAGGAAGAAATCGAACTTCACAGTACGCAGAGCAGGATAGTACTTGTCCTTCACATAGCTGTACCAGGACTCCTTCTGCATTGCGTGCTCCCTGTCATCCTCATTCTTGATCTCAAGTATCTCGAAGTACCTTTCCTTGTCAGCCTGGGTCAGGGTATCGTCATCAGCGATGAACCTGTTGAGGTCCTCCCAGTTCTCAGGGATGCACTTAGGGCTGAATGAAACAGCCTCGACCTTCTTGTTCTCGATCTGCACGTCGGAGGACATATTGACCACAAAGCCATTGGCAAGCTTGAGGGAGTCGACATAACTCTTCATATACTTGTTGAAGAAGTTCGACACGCTGACGGAACGTGACTGGGCCAGGTTCCTGTTGAGCGCGATCGAGCCTTCAGGAGATGCAGTGGCGGACACTACGATGGAGTCGAGGTCGAAGACGGTATTGTCCATCAGCATGGCCAGGTTCTCCTTGATGGCAGCGATCTCTCCGGCATTGTTGCCCAGGGTCGGGATGACCTCTGAGCGGCCCACCTGGAAGTCGATGTGGCTGGCGGTGTTGGTATAGACCCTGCGCTGGATCACCTTCGTCATATATCTGTCGAAGTCGATGGCGAATGCGGACAAGGTACTGATATAGAACGTCAGAGGCTCGCACCTCGGGATGTCATATAGTTTCTCGTCCTTCTCGAATATCTCACCGGACAGGACTACATCCACCTTCTTCATCTTCGGACGTGTGTTGATGGTCTGGACGTAGTTGTAGATGAAGTCACCGTTGGCGGTGGTGATGACAGTATCCAGACGGATGCCCTCGGTCACGATAGGGACCTTGACATATTTCTCATACATCTCGTCCACGCGGCCCTTGCGCTTCTCGTTCATACGCTTTGCGTGACCGTTTGTATAGTGGTCGACAGCATCCTGCTCGCTTACACCATAGAAAGACATGAACTGCTCGTCGGAAACGAAGGTCGTATCATTTTTGAATGCATAGATGGTAGGAAGGTTACGCTGCAGGAATATCTCGAGGAGCCTGAGGTCCACGAACTTGGTGGAGTCCGAGATGATGGAGTTAAGGAACTTGTCATACTGCTGATAACCGCGGAGCTGGGCCTTGCGGTAGTCCTTTCCCGTGATGATGACCGGATCCAGACGGATGCTGTCCCCCAGGACATACATATCAGGATAGAAGCGCAGCTGCCACTTCGGATCCTGCATACGCTCCGGAACCACGATCTGGAACGCGATGTCCACCTTTCCCTGACGCTCGGCGAGGTTACGGAACCTGGCGGTGACGATGGCGGCATCGAGGACTTCGGAAGCAGTGGTTTCACCGGTCTCCTTGTTCTGATAAGTCTTCATAAGAAGGAACTTGTGGCCTTCATCGTCAGTTACGGAAATGGTGTCGGCTGTCTTCCTGATCAGAGGTACGGACACGTCCGGGACATAAGTCTCGTTGCTGAGTTCGATCTGAGCTGTTGCCTCCTCCTTCTTGATCTGCGCCATCTTGGCGCTGGTTCCGCAGGAGACAGCGATAGCAGCAAGAACAGCCGCAAGAACAATGTTTTCTATCTTAAACTTTATCTTCATGATTCAATTCTTTGCCGTTAGAACAGCCAATGCAAGGAAATATTAATGTCGTTGACAGCAAGGAAGGTCCTCGGTCCGCTCATATAAGCATCACCAGCGGCATAGCAGTCGCCAGGGCAATGATACACGTTCTGGTCCAGCAGACGGCCTCCCCAGAAGCCGACACCGAACTCGAGGTTGAAATGCTTGCCCAGCATCCAGGAATAACCGGTGGAAAGGCCGCCTCCGACAGCGGTGCCCTCGTCCAGGTCCTGGCGCCATACTCCGCACTCGGAGTAGTCGCAGTACTGAGCCTTCGCACTGACCCACCAGCCTGAGAACACGTACCAAGGCCAGTATCTGAATCCCAGCGATCCGGACATCTGCTGATTCTTGGTAAGGAAGACAGGTCCCTTGGTGTTGGCGAACTCCCAGTTGTTGTACTTGCCACCTATCTGGAAGGAGAAATGACGCGAGAGAGCCACCCCGAAGTCAAGGTTCACTGTACCGAAATCAGCCCAGTCGAACAGATTCGTGGAGATATCGAACTTGGAATGGGCCTCCTCGTAGACCTTCTTAGTCCTGGCCCTGTTCGCTTCGCCGCTGTCCTGAGCGGCGAGAGCCATCGGGAGGCTCAGAAACAATATGATGAATAAAATATATCTTTTCATAAAATCGTCAAATGAAAAAGCTGTCGATTCACTAATAGTTAAGGGATACTACTGCAATACCATCAAGCAACGTACTGTCACCTTTCTTGACAGTGATTCTACTGCGACCATTACGTGTTGACAATGTATTGAAAATAACCTTGCTTCCTTCAACCCTTACTGAAGACGAGTCAACAAAGTTTGAATAACCTGAATAATCGCTCACTGTAGCAGAAAGTGAACCGGAAAGGCCATACTGTGACAGATCACCGAAATCAATGGTCACGGTTTTATTGTACCTGACGTTAAAATAGTAGGTAGAGCCATAAGTTGCTACAGCGGCATCTGTCAATGACATAATACTCCTGACAGAGCTGACCTCAACCGCATATGTGAAATCATCTGGGAAATAGATATTTCCAGTGTTTCTGGTAGATATGTTAGAGGAAGCCTCGATAGTCCAGACAAGGCCATTACCCTTGACATCGATATTATTGATAGACTCATTTACAGTAATATCGGACAGATCATCAAGTTCGTTTTCAGGAGTGAACTTGATAGAACGGCTTCCACCTATACCGGCCAGGAACTTAAATACAGTTCCGGAAGCAGGGTCCGCACTCTTGATTCTGGCGATCTTGGTCATACTGTCCGAAATATGTATTGGAATATACTGGGACATAATACCATTTGCGACTGATCCTAGAACGACGGCTATGCTTGATCCATCAGAAATACTCTTCGCTCCGAACAGGGAAACGGACAGAATACCGTCAGAATAAGTCGCATTTCCGTTAATCTCTGTTCCTACCCCTGCGCCCGGAGTCTTCAGCAATCCCTTGACAGGTAACTTTCCTGCACTAAGGACATCTGAAAGGGATGCCAGAGCATTGACACGGAAGTCCATATCGACAGTGAACACGCTGCCATCGGAAACTGCAGTAGCTTTGCCGTCATCATATTCAGGGATGTATACCAGAGAATTGATGAATCGGGCAGCTAAAACGGATCTGAGATCGTTGATGGCCGCCCAAACGGTAGGATATTCTGTAGAATTAGTGCCCAACGCATATTTAAGGGAATTTGTGGTGTCATCCAGAGCAGCGATGGCGCTCCAGATATCACTCTCTGAGAAGTCCGGAGTCTTGTCTCCTACAAGGGCAGCAAGGGTCTCAAATGCAGCTGCGATCAGATTCAGAGAAGTATACTTATATCCTTCAGGGATGATTGCAGCTTTGAGTGTATTGAGATAATCATCCATTGCAACGAAAGGAGCAAGGATGTCAAAGAGCTCATCTACAGCAGCTGCAAGGTCTGACTTGTCTGAAGTATTCAGAAGACCAAGGTTCGGGTTAACATAACTTCCATACCGATAAGTATAAATACCTGTACCAGCCTTGTAATTATTGATTCTTATGATACAAGCAAGATACTCTCCGATTTGTTCCAGAGCATTAATAATACCTTCGAATGAGAAATCAATGGTGAAAGAATCAACGGCTTTCCTGAACTCTGCAATCTCATTTGCAATATTTGTGAATCCATCGCCAAAGACCTTGCAATCTCCTACGAGAATCTGTAGACTCTTTAAGTCACCGCTTAAATCATCCATGAAATCTTCAATACTGGTTCCAGCAACGCCATTGAAATTATCCAAACGATCAGTGATATCATCAAGGAGGTCGATAAGGTCCTCGAGATCATCCAGGTCAGCACCACTGCCGGCAAGTTTCTCGATAATATTCTGAATCTCAGTATCGATGCTGCTTGTCCAGGAATTGAACTCCGAGTATTCGAAATCCCCAAGCGCAGCAGAAATTCTGTTGAGTTCACCGATTACGGTCAAACCGGAACCAAGTCCTGTACCAAGTTTGGTCTCTAAAGCGCTGACTCTATTAGTAATTGCCGTCAGAACATCGGTAATGCTCTTCCCATCTTTCTTGATAGTATCGAAATTAAGATTGTCAAGGGCGGTCTTCAGGGCGACAAGATTGTTGCTGGAATCTATATCAGTGATAGAACCGCCGCTGGTCTTGCCGACAAGGGCGTTGATCAGGGCATTGAAAAGGGCACGGATATCATCGGTAAGAGTTTTTGCAGACTCGCCAGTGCCAAGTCCGTCGAACAGGCCATCGAGGCTGTCAGCGGTTCCGGCAATGGTGCCAAGGACAGAAGATATGGTATTGGTGGCGCTGAAGCCCTCACCTATCATATCTTCGACGGCAGACAGTCTGGAATCAATGGTATTGTATGTGCCGGTGATTTCACCATACTTTGTGATATGACCGTTCAGTGCATCATACACAGCCTTGATTGCATCATCAAGGTCACCATATTCGAATACATCCTCACCTATGGTAACCTTAAGTGCTGCAAGAGCTGAAAGGATCTCAAGGTTAGCATTTACAGCAGACTCATTTTTGGAAACAAAGTCGTATGCTGCAATTCCGGAATCTTTCAAGTACTGGGTAAGATTAAGTGCACCAATAGCGGCCTTGACTCTGGTATCAATGGTACCGGTCGTTGCTTTGACGACATCATCGATTGCATTCTTGAGAACGGTAAGGTTAAGGGTGGCGAAGTAACCTTCAAGACCGGCTCCACCGTCCCTTACAGCAGCTGCAAGGACAGCCTCGAGGTCTGAGAGGAGCGCATCTACACCTTCATTGCCAGTCTTCCCATAATAATCACCGAACTTGTCGTGAAGCTCGTTGATGGCAGCCACGAGGGTCTCCTTTGCTTTGGTCTTCAGATCTGCAAGTTTGCCGGTGATGGCGTCTATCTCCCTGGAGATGGCTTCTGCAAGGTCTGTGATGTCCTTGCCGTCGTGGCCATGTTCCTTGTCTGCATATTTACCTGAAATGCCAGCAAGTACACCCTTGATATCAGCGATGGAGGACTTGATATTGGCGATGGCTGTAGCGATATCCTTATCCTGTGTATCCTGGAACTTGGAGATATCACCTATCTTTTCATCGAGAGTTCCGATGGAAGTGCCGAGTTTGTTTATGGAATCAGCGAAACCGTCGAGAAGGGCCTTTACCTGCGCTGCAGTGCCGCCTTCCTTCACACCGAGGAGTTCGTTGATGAAACCATTTACGATGCCGATGGCAACCTCGGTCGCTTCATCCTCGTTGAGCTTCCCGTTCACAAGTACATAGAGGTCATTGACAGCTTCCACAATGGTATTCGTCCAGCCCTGCTTCGGCTTGTCCGCAGCCCCATCCTCACCGATGCCGACAAGGGAGTTGAGCTTCGAGAGTAAACCCATAACGGTACTGTCCCATTCTCCACGTTCGATAAAGGCACCTTCACCTGTATCGAAACCGGTGATGCTGGCATCAAGTGCTGAAAGATTCGATATTAATGCAAAGCTGTCTTTAAGTTTTTCAGCTTCTGCATTCGTGAGATAGTCTTGTTCAGCCTTCTTAAGATAGGCCTCGAGGGCAGCATTATTTTCTGCTATATACTTTTCAAGTGCAGTCTGGACGCCAGCGGTGAGCTTCTTTGCCTCTTCGATGAGACTGTCCACCTTGGTATTGTCAGCCTTTCCATTGACTATGTCCTGAAGGTCATTGAGGAGTTTGTGGAGTCCTGCAAGGGTTTCACCATTATATGTTTCTGTCTCCGATGCCAATGCCTTGAGGAAATCGGAACGGAAAAGGTCGAGGTCAGTGCGGAGGGCGGAGACGATGGCGTCGATCTCACCGGCCTTGCCGTCAAGCGTACCGAAACGCTCGATAAGGGTATTGATGACGCTGACAATGGTTCCTTCGATGGCAAGGTCCTCACGGCCTATCTTTGCCCAAAGGAGGGCATACTGGTCAGCGATATCATTCTGAATGACCTTGATGGCGTTCTCTATCTCCTCAAGAGAGGACTCATACCTGTCAGCGACACCATTGATGGCGTCGTTGATCATCTTCTGCAGTTCAGCCTTGAGGCCGGACACTGCAGTACCGATCTCCGCCAACGATGCATCCTGAGTGCCATCGACACCGTTCAGACCGTTGATCTCGGCATCCAGATAGGCGCAGTCGTAGTACTTGTCGAACATCTGCTGTATGGCAGTGCTCTCGGAAACCCACTGGCTGAGCTGCTGCTTGCACTCTTCAAGGGACTTGAAGAAGTTATCACCGAAGTCACCTGAAAATTCAGTGGCGTATTTCTCCAGTGCAGCAAGCTCCTCCTGGGTAACCATACCCTGCCAAGCGGTCTCCAAAGCCGCTACACGGTCGGAAAGACCGGTAGTAGGCGCCTTGACTGCAGCCTCAAGCTCTTTCACACGTTCTACAAGAGCCGCGGAAACGGACTCAAGACCGGCAATGGCCTTTTCGACATTGCCCAGCTGGGCCTCCTTGAATGCAAGTTCGTCCTTGAGTCCCTCAGTTGCAACCCCGGCTTCGGCGAGACGTGCCTTGAGGTCTTCGATTTCAGCCTCTATGGCCTGTTTGGAGGCCTGGAGGTTTTCAACGGCAGGTTCGATCCATTTCTGGAGTTCCTGAAGGTTGGCAACGCCCTCCTTCATTCCTTCTATCTGCTGTCTGATGGTTCTGAGATCCAAATCATCGATCTGATTATGGATATCAGCCAGCTCGTCACGGTAGCAGCCGGCAAACACCAGGACTGCGCCCAGCAGACAGAGTATATGTTTGATGAATGATTTTCTCATATCTACTAGTCAATGAAATAGAGAGGAACATACTGGGAGATGAATGAGTCGCTGTCATCCTTTTCGGATATGACGACTGCAGCCTGTGCAGCACCGGAAGCTGGCGTGGAAACGCCTGAGGCAGTGACAGTGAGGATACCATCATCAGAAAGACTCGCTGTAGCTGTGATAGATTCGCCACTGCCGGCCCTTGTCTGGACTTCCTTGATAGCGAAGGAAACCGTGTAGTCATCGATGTCAAAGGATTCATCGGCTGAGAGTGCGAAACTCATCTCGAGATTACCGCCTTTTACTGTAGCCCTTCCGTCAGCAAACTCAGGGATGTAGACGAGGGAGTGGATAAGTTCTGCGAGGCTGGTTCCGCTGGAAGATCCACTTATCAGTTCATAAAGAGCGTCAATGGCATCCCATACCGAACCGTCACCTTCACCTATTTCGTTCTCGAAATCGGTCAATGCACTGCGAAGTGCAGAGATGGCAGCATAAACACTAGTATTCGCAAATTCTGCAGGCTGAGTGCCGATTTCAGCAACCAGCTGATCGATAAGATCACCAAGCTCCTTCAAACTTTCATAATCACCGCTGCCAGTCGGGCTTCCAAAAAGTATCTCCTTTCTGAACCGGTTGAGAGCATCCTCGTCTGCTGCATAACCGAGGGCCCTGAAGCTTGCAAGTAGTTCATTGATAGCGCCTACAAGAGTTTTGCTCTCCGTTCTAAGTCTTGAAACATTTCCCACGATTTCAAGCAATTCATCCACAGAAAGATACTGGCGGATGAATTCCGTTGCCTGTTTGGCAATGTTCTTTGAAAGACCGTCACCGTAGATATATTCCTTAAGCTCATAGAGTTCATCGGCCATGCTTACAAAGTCATTGCCGAAAATCTTCTTGATAGCATCAACATCACCACCCAGAAGAGTGTAAAGATCGTCAATGTCATCGCTCATACCGTCAACGACTTCCTCGAATGTCTCGTTAGCTTCACCATTAAAGTTGTCGAGCCTGTCGCTCAAAGTACTGAGCAATGTGGCAAGTGCAGGAAGGTCTGAAACTTCAGCCCCGGAAGTCTTTCCGGAAAGTATGTCGAGAAGATCCTGAATGTCATCTTCAATGTCACTAACCGTACTTTCATATTCGGTGTTGTCGAAGAGACCGAGAGCAGTGGAAATCCTGTTGAGTGCAGCTATCACATTGGCATCACCGGTTGTAAGGGTAACAGTAATTCCTATGGTTGACTCGAGTGCATCGATTCTTTTGGTGATTTCACCGAGGACTTCAGCCAGGGACAGCTCTTTTCCTCCCTCCTCTAATTTTCCTCGGATGGTATTGAAGCCGATGGCATCGAGACTAGCCTTGAGAGCAATGAGATTGTTGCTGGAATCGATATCGGTTACAGAACCGCCGCTGGTCTTTCCGACAAGAGCGTTCACAAGGGCATCGTAGAGATCCTGAAGGCCCTCATAGAGGCTCTGGACTGTATTTCCGGAACCCAGATCACCGATCAAATCCTGAAGACCTGACAGAGTGGTGTTGATAGCGTCCACAGCATCCTTGATGGTGTATTCCTCGTCAAAACCGTCACCGATAAGAGCCTCGACAGCATCCAGACGTCCTTCCACCTCATCGAAAGACCCCTTGAGAGAGTCATAATTACTGATATGGCCCTGAAGGGCGGAATATATAGCCTCTATGGCATCATCCAGCTCATTGTACTCATAAGTGGTACTGCCGAGGGTAACCTTCAGAGTAGCCATAGCAGCTGCGATGTCCATGGCAGGCTGCAGCTCTGTGTGAGTAGCATAGTCATAGTCGAGAAGCTCGGCTTCAGTAAGATACTGGTCGACGTCGAGTGCGTCGATGGCAGCCTTTATCCTTGTATCAAGGGTACCTGTATCAGCCTCAAGAATGTCATCGATAGCATCTTTGAGGGCGGTGAGGTTAAGGCTTGCGAAATAGCCCTCAAGACCTGTGCCGTCCATAATGGCAGCAGCAAGAATTGACTGCATTGTAGAGAGGAGCTCATTGACCTCCGTCTTAGTGTAGTAGCCGTCGAACTTGGCGAGAAGCTCGTTGATGGCAGCCACGAGGGTCTCCTTTGCGGTGGTCTTAAGATCTGCAAGCTTGCCGGTTATCGCTTCGACTGCATCCTTGATGGTGGTTGCAAGGTCAGAAATCTCATCGCTGGTATGGTTATGCTCCTTGGCTGCATATTTGTTTGGAAGGTCCTCAAGTTCAGCCTTGATGTCGGCGACAGCGGACTTGATGTTTGCGATGGCGGCAGCGATGTCCTTGTCATCACCCAATGCCGCCTCAAGGTCCTTAAGACCTATCTTTCCTTCCAATGTCTCGATAGCAGTCTTGAGCGTAGTGATGTCGCCGGCGAAACCGTCGAGAAGGGCCTTTACCTGCGCTGCAGTGCCACCTTCCTTCACACCGAGGATCTCATTGATGAAACCGTTTACGATGCCGTAAGCGATCCCGGTCACTTCGTCCTTGTTGAGCTTCTGACCCAAAAGTACATAAAGGTCATTGACAGCTTCCACGATGGTATTCGTCCAGCCCTTCTTCTCCTTGTCGATGCCGACAAGGTCGTTGAGTTTCTGGATCATACCCATTATGGTCGTTTCATTAGCCTTGAATGCCTCGAAATCCTTGTTCAAGGTATTGAACTTTTCTTCCAGAGCCTGGTATTTGGCATCAAGGGCAGAAAGAGCCTCCACTGATGCATAGGTGTTTTTAAGTGCCTCAACGTCAGCCTTCTTATAATAGGTTTCTTCAGCCTCCTTGATATAGGCCTCAAGGGCATCATTATTTTCTGTTATATACTTTTCAAGTGCAGCCTGAACGTCGGCAGTGAGCTTCTTTGCCTCTTCGATGAGACTGTCCACCTTGGTATTGTCAGCCTTTTCATTGAGTTTGCCCTGGAGTTCATTGAGGAGCGCATGGAGACCTGCGAGTGTCTCATTATTGTATTCATCTCCTCCCAATGCCTTGAAGAAATCGGAGCGGAGAACATCGAGGTCCGCGCGGAGGGCGGAGGCGATGGCGTCGATGTCACCGGTCTTGCCGTCAAGCGTACCGAAACGCTCGATAAGGGTATTGATGACGCTGACGATGGTACCTTCGATGGCGAGGTCCTCACGGCCGATCTTGTCCCAGAGGGCGGCTACGATATCATCGAAATTCTTCTTGAATGCGTCGATGCTGTCGTTGATATCCTCAATCTGGGAATCATACTCGTCATATAAACCGTCGATAGCGGCGAGAACGCTTTCCTGGATCTCCTTCTTGACTGCATCGATGGAGGATGCGAGGCCTAGGATTTTACCATCCTGCTCCTCATCCTTACCCTTGAGGGCAGCGAGAGCCGCATCGATGTATGCGCAGTCGTAGTAGTTGTTGAAAAGGTTCTTGATTTCGGTACTCTCTGAAACCCACTGGCTGATCTGGTCCTTGAGGTCTTCAAGCGCAGCGACGAACTTTCCGTCGAAAGCCTCTCTCATGTCGTCCACTTTGCCTCTGATCGTAGCAAGGTCAGTAGCAAGTGCGAAATTCTGTTTGAGGATTTCAAGTTCGGTCACCCTGTCCTTAAGGCCGGACTCAGGAGTGTTGATGATTTCCTCGATGGCGGCGATGCGTACATCGAGGTCAGCATTGACAGCCTCCAGGCTGGAAATGGTATTCTCTACCTTCTCCATCCTGTTCTGAAGATCGGCAAGCTTGGCCTTCTGCTCGGCGGAGAGTTTGGTCACGTCACCGGCCTCGGCCATCATCTTCTGGATTTCAGCCTCGATGGCGGACTTTTCTTCCTGAAGTTTTTCTACTGCAGGCTTAAGCTGGTCCTTGAGGGATGCAAGGCCATCCACGCTGCTCTGCATGGCAGCGACCTGCTGGATAAGAGAATTGATTTGAAGTTCATCAATCTGCTGCTGGAGCTGATCGATGGACTCTTTGTAGCAACCAGTAGCAAACACGGACAGGCATAACACACATGCCGCGAGTTTCGAAAGGGATTTTTTCATATAACACTAAACTTATGTAATATCAAAAATGGGACAATAGTTGACAAAAGTACAAAAAAAATATGGAAAAGGAGGAAAAAACTATTGAAATTACATTTCAATAAGCAAAAAAAAGCCGGAAGCATAAAATGCAACCGGCTGATTTTCTTTTAGTCTGCTTTAAACTACCACCTGTCCTCTGAAGAGACGGTAAGTTTCTTGCGTCCGTGACGACGACGTGATGCGAGGACGCGACGGCCGTTGGCAGAAGCCATACGCTCGCGGAAACCATGCTTGTTTACGCGCTTGCGGTTTGAAGGTTGAAATGTTCTTTTCATTATCTAAATTTTTATATATTTCCGACAATAGGACTGCAAAGGTAATCTTTTTCAATCTTAATGACAAATTTTTCTTCAAAATATTTGTCCTCCAGCCAGCTGTCCACCCTCCATGCCGATACACTCCCCTTCTGCAGCCTGTAATGCCCCATAAGCTGGGCGATCTCCTCATTGACATCCCCGCCCTTGAGATAGAAGATGCTACCGGTGAACTTGTCCTTCACCCACGGATAGAAATTGTCCAGAGTGGTAACAGCGCGCGAGACCACGAAATCGAAGGTCTGCGGGAGCGATTCCGCCCGCGCGTTCACGGCGGTCACGTTCTCCAGCCCCAGCGCCTTGGCCACCGCGGAAGCCACCTTTATTTTCTTGCCAATACTGTCGCAGAGCGTGAAATCCATCCGAGGGCAGAGGACGGCGAGCGGGATGCCGGGGAAGCCGCCGCCGGTCCCGAGGTCCAGCACGGACGGCCGTCTGCCGGCATCACCGGCCACGGGAAGCTCCCGCTTCCAATAGGAGGCGATGGCCAATGAGTGCAGCACATGGTGCTCGTAGAAGCCTTCGGTGTCCTTGCGGGAGATCACGTTGATCTTAGAGTTCCAGTCCAGGTACAGGGCCTCCATAGCCCTGAACCGCTCCATCTGCTGCGCGGTCACGAAAGGGAACTCCGCGGACACTATTGCGGAAAATTCATCAAATGTCATACTTGTCGCTGTCTTTCTTCATTTTGTCTATTAAAGCCTTGGCGCGGCGGATGCGCGTGCGGACCGTGTTCAGCTCCAGGTCCATCTCCTGGGCTATCTCCTTGTACTGGAGGCCGTCTATCATACGCTTGCGCGCCACCTCCCGGTACAGGGCAGGGAGCTTGTCGATGTAGCCTTCCGTCTGCTCCTCATCCTCGGAGCGGATGATGGACTCCAGAGGGGTGTCCACTTGGTCCGGAATGATGTCCATAACGGAAGTGGACTTCGTATCGTCATCGATGGAAACCATCTGGTTCTGCAGGCGGAATTCCTTCTCCAGGAGGTCCAGCGCAGTATTCTTGGCTATGGTCTTCAGCCAGGTCAGGAACTGGCTCTTCGACGGGTCATAGGAATTTATCTGACGGAAAGCCTTTTCGAAGCTCCGTGAGCAGATATCGTCCACATACAGGTCATCGAGGTTCTTGAGCCAGTGCTTGATGAAAGCTCTGAGGGCATCGATATGAAGGTCCCATAGTGCCGTGAAGGCAGTCCCGTTTCCGGCGACGGCCTGGCGGACGAGGTCGTTGGTATTGTTTGTAGAGATCTGCATATCAATGGGATTCAAGCCAGTTAGTACCGTAGTTGCATTCGACCGTGAGAGGTACGGAAAGTTTGATCACGTTCTCCATTTCCTCCACGACAATGGCCTTCAGAGCATCCAGCTCCTCGGGGACGACCTCGAAGAGGAGTTCGTCGTGGATCTGGAGCACCATAAGGCTTCGGAGTCCTGCCTGCTGCATACGGCGGTCCACCCCAGCCATCGCCTTCTTGATGATGTCGGCGGAAGTGCCTTGGATAGGGGCATTGACCGCATTGCGCTCGGCAAGCGCGCGTACTGTGCCGTTCTTCGAGTTGATGTCCGGAATGTAGCGGCGGCGGCCGAAGAGTGTCTCCACGTAACCTGTTTCACGCGCCGCGGCGAGGGTGTCGTCGATGAAGGAGCGGATGGCGGGGAATGAAGCGAAATAGTCATCGATTATCTTCTTCGCCTCCGAGCGCGGGCAGCGCAGGCGCTGGGAAAGGCCGAAGGATGATATTCCGTACATTATTCCGAAATTGGCAGTCTTGGCGATGCGCCTCTGGTCTGAGGTAACTTCCTCTACCGGGATCCCGAAAATCTTCGAAGCTGTGGCTGAATGTACGTCCACACCGTTCCTGAACGCCTCCACGAGATGAGTGTCGCAGCTCAGATGAGCCATTATGCGCAGCTCTATCTGGGAGTAGTCCGCGGACAGGATGAGCCCTCCCGGCATACCGGAAACAAAGGCCTTCCTTATCTCCTTCCCGAGGTCCGTGCGGATCGGGATGTTCTGGAGGTTAGGGTTCGAGGAGGACAGGCGTCCCGTCGAGGTAAGCGCCTGATTGAAAGTGGTATGCACGCGGCCGTCCACCGGGGATACGAATCCCGGGAAAGGCTCGATATATGTCGAAAGGAGCTTCTTCCTTGCACGGAAATCCAGTATGGCGTCGATGACGGGGCTCTTGTCAGCCAGCGCCAGCAGAGTCTCCTCGTCCGTGCTCCAGCTGCCCTTGGCACTCTTCTTCGCCTTCGGGTCCAGCTTCATCTTCTCGAACAGCGCCTCCCCTATCTGCTTCGGCGAAGACACGTTCAGCGACGGCTCGCCGGTCAGTTCACGCACCTGCGCCTCGCTCTGCAGCATAGACTGACGCAGTGCAGCGGCGAACTCGGAGAGCGAGTTCAGGTCCACCTTCACTCCGTTGCGCTCCATACGGGCAAGGACAGCGACCAGCGGTTCCTCGATATCGTCGTACAGGCCGCTCATCCCCGCCTCGGAAAGTTCGTCCAGAAGCTTCGTGCCCAGGGCCAATATGACCGCAGCCTCATTTGTCAGGTCCGCCTCGGCACGGTCGCCATCCTCGACGTCATCGAACAGCGATGCCGGAGCCTGCTCCTTCGCCGGAGCGGCCTCGAGGGTGACGTTCAGATAGGACTTCGCCAGAATGTCCAGGGAGTGGCTGCGCTCGGGATTGAGCAGATAGTGGATAAGTTCAATGTCCACCAGGCGGCCTTCCAGGCCAATGTCCGAACGGGTCAGACGGCTGAGGAGGGGCTTGATGCCATAGCCGAATTTCGCGACAGCGCCGTCCTCGAGCAGCTGCTTGAAAGCCTCGGGGCCGGCGGTCGCGGCGATGGCTCCGTCTGCGGCTGGGGCTGCGACGGTGAGCGCCGGCACGCTGGCGAAGATGTCGGAGACAGCCGGGGCGCAGAGGGAGCAGCGCCCGGCCGTGCGGGCCGCTTCCATAACGGCAGCGGGAGCTGCCGGGGTGACATTGACATTGGCGGAAGCCGCTTCCTTCACTGGGGCAGCGATGTGGCTGATATGGCTTCTGAGCGAATTGAACTCGTATTTTTCAAAGAGGTCGGCGATGGACGGGCTGTACTCCGCGGAGAGTTCCAGGTCGTGCGCCGTAACTTCGAGCGGGATGTCGGTCTTGATGGTCACGAGAGCCTTGCTGAGGGCGATGTGGTCACGCGCTTCCTCGAACATCGCGCGCTGGCGGTCGGAGAGCTCGCCGAGATGCTCGTAGATGCTCTCGACCGAGCCGTACTTGGCAATGAGCTTGCCCGCTCCCACTTCGCCCACGCCCTTGACGCCGGGGACATTGTCGGCAGTATCGCCGCAGATGGTGAGCATGTCGATGACCTGCAGCGGCGAGGTGATGCCGTATTTCGCTGTCACGGCGGTGACATCGACGGTCTCGTCGTCGCCTCCAGACTTGCCCGGCTTGATCTGGGTGATATGCGGGGCGATCAGCTGGCCATAGTCCTTGTCGGGGGTGACCATATAGACGTCCAGGCCCTCTGCTGCAAAGCGTTTTGCAGCAGAGCCGATGACATCGTCAGCCTCGAAGCCCTTCATCATCAGAACTGGGATGTTCAGAGCTCCGACGATGTCAGTCAGGGGCTCCAGGGCATCGATTATAAGCTGCGGAGTCGGCGGGCGGTTCGCCTTGTAGGCCGGATACATTTCATTGCGGAAGGTCCCTCCCGGGGGGTCGAACGCCACAGCGAGATGGGTGGGACGCTCGCGCTCGATGAGCTCGAGCAGATACTTGGTGAATCCGAACAGGATGGATGTGTCCGCTCCCTTCGAATTGACCATAGGACGCCTCAGAAATGCATAGTACATCTTGAATATAAGGGCATGTCCGTCTATCAGATAAAGTTTTCCGCGCATATTGTTTTCTTGGGGGTAGCAAATATAAGGATAGTTTCATATATTTGTAGATATAGCGTTTGAAAAGTTTCAAAAAGTTTCACTTTAGGAATGACTTAGGAATGATGAAAAAATAAGTTGGTAAAGATTTATGAGGGATTGTTTATGGATTTTGAATATGGAATGAAGGAACGTAGCGGGCTACGTGACTGAATGACATGTTCAAAAGACAAAACAAGAACCATAAAGATTACCAAGT
>JAZLLA010000045.1:0-123102 GCA_045597895.1 Candidatus Cryptobacteroides sp.
CACAGTGGCAAAGTTCCTTGAAACAAGAGGTCCTGGTTTCCACCACATGGCTTATGCCGTGGAGGATGGTGTCGCCAATGCACTTGCTGAGTGTGGCGAAAAGTCAATCCGTACCATCGACGCCGCTCCTAGAGCAGGTGCTGACGGAATGAATATCGCTTTCCTTCATCCAAAGGCTACACAAAGCATCCTCACCGAACTTTGTGAAAAGAAGAAGTAATGTCGCTTTATACCCGGAAAGGAGATAGCGGGAACACTTCCCTGCCGGACGGAAAACGAGTGTCCAAAGACGACGCCCGAGTGGAGGCGTACGGAGATGTGGACGAACTGACCTCGCAAATTTCTTTTCTGAATGCGTTATGCTCTGCGGACGGCAGTATCCCTGCCAGCCGCAGAGATTCGTATTACAAGCCACTGCTGGAAAGGATTGTACGGGAGCTTTTTGCGGTGGGAGGTGTAATAGCCTTCCCTGGTGCAGATAATAAGTTTTCCGAAGAAATCAAGGCACTTGAAACGGAGATTGACTCCATAGAGCATAGTCTGCCGCCGCTCAAGTGCTTCATTCTCCCTGTAGGGAGCCGGGCATCCTGCCAGTGTCAGGTATGCAGGACTGTATGCAGGAGGGTGGAACGCCGCGTGGTGACATTCCTTAGCGACCATCAGATCGATCCTGAAAGCAACGGGGTGCTGAAGTATCTCAACCGTCTTTCCGACCTGCTGTTCGCACTTTCACGCAGACTCAATGCCGATGCGGGCATTGCTGATACTAAACTATAAAGGATTGGGAAAATGGAACACCCGGAAAACGATAAAGCCTACAAAGGGCTTGTGGTGAATGAAGGAGTTGCACAACCTCCGGTAGTCAACCCATATCTTAGAAGGAATAGTTTTCGCCATAACGAACTGTCTGTGGCAGAAATGGTTGAGGGTATTGCAAAAGGAGATATCACTATCCTTTCGCAGGCTGTCACGCTTGTGGAAAGCACTAACCCGGACCATTACGCCAAGGCGCAGGAAGTCATCGAGAAATGCCTCCCGCTCAGCGGAAAGTCCGTACGCATAGGTATCAGCGGCGTGCCCGGAGCCGGTAAGAGTACATCCATAGACAAGTTCGGAGTCCATCTCCTGAACAATTACGGCGGTAAACTGGCAGTGCTTGCCATTGACCCTTCCTCAGAGTTCGGCAAGGGCAGCATCCTTGGGGACAAGACACGTATGGAAACCCTTGTCCAGCGCAGGGATGCTTTCATCCGTCCAAGCCCTTCGGCAGGAAGTCTCGGAGGCGTGGCACGAAAGACAAGGGAGACCGTGCTTCTATGCGAAGCAGCCGGTTATGACAAGATTTTCATCGAGACTGTGGGTGTAGGTCAGAGTGAAACCGCCTGCCAGTCGATGGTGGATTTCTTCCTTGTGATCCAGCTCTCAGGTGCCGGCGACGAGCTCCAGGGCATCAAGCGCGGCATTATGGAGATGGCAGACGGAATTGTCATCAATAAATGCGACGGGGACAATGTAGACGCCTGCAAGCTTTCAGCAATCCAGCTGCGGAACGCATTTCATTTCTTCCCTGCTCCCGAAAGCGGCTGGACACGTCAGGTCCTTACCTACTCGGGGTTGAACGGTACCGGGATAAAGGAGATCTTCGAAATGGTCTTCTCCTATATAGACTTCGTGAAGTCCAACGGGTACTTCGACATACGCCGTCGCCGTCAGAACAACTACTGGATGAAAGAGACCATAGACTCGGCGATCCTCGGTGATTTCTATCACAGGATGGAAATCCGGATCAGCCAGGCCGAAGAGTCCGTATGGAACGGGCGGATGACTCCTTTCACCGCCGCCCATTCATTGCTGGACGAATACTACAAACTGATCAAATAGAATATTTCTGAAATTCAATAATTACAGTTAAAATGTCAGACAAAAAACTATTTTCTGAATTTACTTCTCCTACCCGCCAGGATTGGCTTGACAAGATTCAGGTCGATCTCAAAGGCGCTGATTTCCAGAAAAAGCTGGTCTGGAAGACCGATGAGGGATTCTCAGTACAGCCTTTCTACATGAAAGAAGATTTGGAGAACCTTTGCACCATCGGCTCAGAGCCAGGTGAATTCCCTTATGTAAGGGGCAACAAGGCGGGTGACAACAACTGGTTTGTCCGTCAGGAGATTTGCGGCGAATCCGCTGCAGAGGCCAACAAAAAAGCGCTCGATGTCCTTGGAAAAGGCATCGACTCGCTTGGATTCATGATTCCTGGAGAGCAGCTCAGCGCAGAATATGTGCAGGCTTTGCTCGAAGGTATCTATTGCGACTGCGTTGAACTTAACTTCAAAGTATGCCCTAAACATGCATTGGAGCTCGCTCAAATCCTCGTCGCTTACTTCGCAGGCAAGGGCTATGACCCTGCTCGCATCAACGCATCCATCGATTTTGACCCTATCAAGGGTATGATCATGAAGGGCAAGGATACCGAAAGCCTGATTTCAATTGGCAAGGCCCTTATTGAGGCCGTCAAGGATTATCCTTGTTTCAAGGTTATTTCAGTGAACGGTGCCGCTCTCAGCGACAGTGGCGCATACATCGTACAGGAGCTCGGCTATTCCCTTGCCTGGGGCGCCGAATACCTGAAACGTCTTGCTGACGAGGGTGTTGCCGGAAGCGAAATCGCACGCAGAATCAAGTTCAACATGGGCATCAGCACCAACTATTTCATGGAAATAGCAAAGTTCCGTGCTGCACGTATGCTCTGGTCCAAGATTGCCCTTGAATATGCCGGAGAAGACAAGGAAGCCTGCAAGGCCTGCATCCATGCAAAGACCTCCTTCTACAACATGACTCTGTTCGATTCATACGTCAATTTGCTTCGTTCCCAGACAGAGACTATGTCCGCCGCACTCGCAGGTGTCAACTCCATAACCGTTACACCTTTCGATGCCGCATACGAAAAGCCGGATGAGTTCTCCGAGCGCATTGCCCGCAACCAGCAGCTTCTCCTCAAGGAGGAGTCCCACTTCGACAAGGTCATCGATCCTGCAGGTGGTTCTTACTACATTGAGGTGCTTACAGATTCCCTGGCAGCTGAAGCATGGAAGATTTTCCTCAAGGTCCAGGAGGATGGCGGTATCGTCGAATATGCAAAGAAAGGCCTTGTTCAGGACGATATCATCGCCTCCGACGTGAAGCGCCACACACTGGCCGCACAGTCACGCGAGTTCATTCTCGGAACCAACCAGTTCCCTAACTTCATAGAGCATTCCGACGGCAAGACTCCTATGACCTGCTGCTGCAAATGCGCAAACGAGGACGCTCCTTTCAAGGGCATCAGCACATCCAGACTTTCTTCTGATTTCGAGACTCTCCGTCTCACCACTGAGAAAGCCGCAAAGCAGCCTGTTGCTTTCATGCTCACCATCGGCAACCTTGCAATGCGTCAGGCACGCGCACAGTTCTCCTGCAATTTCCTTGCATCCGCAGGATATAAAGTTGTGGACAATCTCGGTTTCGCAACAGTGGAGGAAGGTGTGGACGCTGCCGTGAAGGCAGGAGCCGACATCGTGGTGATCTGCTCTTCAGACGATGAATATGCTGAGTATG
Source organism: Candidatus Cryptobacteroides sp. (assembly GCA_045597895.1). Classification (GTDB taxonomy): domain Bacteria; phylum Bacteroidota; class Bacteroidia; order Bacteroidales; family UBA932; genus Cryptobacteroides. Next base: position 3,595 of record JAZLLA010000045.1, read on the forward strand.
CCATCCCTGCATACAACTACCTTGCAGGAAGGGCAATGTTCGTTGTAGCTGGAAATCCTGCATGTGCAGAAGACCTCAAGGCCGCAGGCATCGAGAACTTCATCCACGTTAGAGTAAACCAGCTCGAGACCCTGAAATCGTTTAATCAAAAACTCGGTATCTAATTATGGCAAAGAATGATATAGTTTGGAAAACCCCGGAACAGATCGGTGTGAAGGCGGTTTATACTAAGGAGGATCTCGAGGGAATGGAGCATCTCGACTTCGTCGCCGGTCTCCCACCTTTCCTTCGCGGACCTTATTCAATGATGTATCCTTTCAAGCCTTGGACCATCCGTCAGTATGCCGGATTCTCCACAGCTGAAGAATCAAACGCGTTCTACAGACGCAACCTCGCATCCGGCCAGAAGGGACTTTCAGTAGCCTTCGACCTTCCTACACATCGTGGATATGACCCTGACAACATGAGAGTCATCGGTGATGTGGGCAAGGCTGGTGTAAGCATCTGCTCAGTCGAGAACATGAAGAGACTCTTCGAGGGAATTCCTCTCAACAAGATGTCCGTGTCCATGACAATGAACGGTGCCGTTCTCCCTATCCTCGCATTCTACATCGTTACCGGTCTTGAGCAGGGCGCTAAGCTCGAGGAAATGGCTGGAACCATCCAGAACGATATCCTCAAGGAGTTCATGGTGCGTAACACATACATCTACCCACCTGAGTTCTCAATGAGAATCATCGCCGACATCTTCGAGTTCACCTCCAAGAACATGCCTAAGTTCAACAGCATCTCCATCTCCGGATATCACATCCAGGAGGCAGGAGCTACCGCTGACATCGAGCTCGCATACACCCTTGCCGACGGTATGGAATACCTCAGGGCAGGTGTCAACGCTGGTATCGACGTAGATGCTTTCGCACCTAGACTTTCATTCTTCTGGGGCATCGGCATGAACCACTTCATGGAGATCGCAAAGCTTCGCGCCGGACGTCTTCTCTGGGCCAAGATCGTGAAGAGTTTCGGTGCCAAGAGCGACAAGTCCATGCCTCTGCGCACCCACAGCCAGACCTCAGGATGGTCTCTCACCGCACAGGATCCTTTCAACAATGTAGGACGTACAGCAGTCGAGGCAATGTCCGCTGTGCTCGGCCACACCCAGAGCCTTCATACCAATGCTCTTGACGAGGCCATCGCACTGCCTACGGACTTCTCCGCCCGTATCGCCCGCAATACCCAGATTTACATCCAGAACGAGACCAAGGTCTGCAAGCAGATCGACCCTTGGGCAGGTTCATACTATGTGGAGAGCCTCACAAACGAGCTCGTCGAGAAGGCTTGGGCCCTCATCGAGGAGGTCGAGAAGCTCGGCGGTATGGCAAAGGCCATCGAGACCGGAGTTCCGAAAATGCGTATCGAGGAGGCTGCAGCCCGCACACAGGCACGTATCGACTCCGGCGCACAGACAATCGTCGGTATCAACAAATACGTTCTTGATCACGAGGATCCTATCGACATTCTCGAGGTCAACAATGCTGAAGTCAGAAAACAGCAGGAGGAGTCTCTTGCAGCCCTTCGCGCCAACCGCGACGAGAATGCATGCCGTGCAGCTCTCGATGCTCTTACCGAAGTCGTACGTACAGGAAACGGCAACCTTCTCGAAGCCGCCATCGAGTGCGCGAAACTGCGTTGCACCCTTGGTGAGATAAGCGATGCTTGTGAGAAAATCGTCGGCCGTTATCAGGCAACCATCAGAACCATTTCAGGAGTGTACAGTTCAGAATACCAGAAGGACGCGCAGTTCGAGGAAGCTGTCCGCCTTACAGATGAATTCGCCAAGAAGGAAGGACGTCGTCCTCGTATCTTCATCGCCAAGATGGGACAGGACGGTCATGACCGCGGAGCAAAGGTTGTAGCCACAGGTTACGCTGACTGCGGATATGACGTTGATATGGGACCTCTCTTCCAGACTCCGGAGGAGGCTGCCCGTGCAGCTGTCGAGAACGATGTGCACATTGTCGGCGCATCCTCACTTGCAGCAGGTCACAAAACCCTCATCCCACAGCTCATCGAAGAACTCCGCAAACTCGGCCGCGAGGACATCATGGTCGTTGCAGGTGGTGTAATCCCTACCCAGGACTATGACTTCCTCTATAAGGCAGGTGTTGCAGCAATCTTCGGCCCTGGTACTCCGGTGGCATATTCAGCTGCTACAATGATGAAACTTATGTTGGGAAAAGAATAGTGAATGCTTATGAAACAGATTAATTTTGTCAGTGCAGAAGAAGCTGTAAAGGTCGTCAAATCAGGTGACCATATCCATTTCAGCAGTGTTGCCAGTGCACCGCAGTGCCTGATCCAGGCTCTGTGCCGCAGAGGTGATGCAGGAGAGCTGGAAGATGTACGCATCCACCACCTGCATACAGAAGGTCCTGCACCTTACGCTGAGGAGAAATACAGCGGTATCTTCTTCCATCAGGGCTTTTTCATCGGTGGCAATGTACGCAAGGGCGTTCAGAGCGGCTATGCGGACTACATCCCGGTATTCCTTTCCGAAACTCAGAAACTGTACCGTTGCGGAGCAGTCCCTTGTGATGTCGCAATGATTCAGGTATGCCCTCCGGACGAAAACGGTATGGTATCCCTCGGCACCAGTGTCGATGCTACTCTCGCTGCCGTAGAGTGCGCGAAAACTGTCATCGCCGTAATCAATCCGCACGTACCGCGCGCCTTCGGTCAGGCAATGATCTCTATCGACCAGATTGACATCTTCGTCCAGGACGACACTCCTCTTATGGAGGCCAAAGTCGTCGTACCTGACGAGACCGACCTCGCCATCGGAGAGAACTGTCTGCCACTCATCAAGGACGGAGCTTGTCTCCAGCTCGGTATTGGAGCTCTCCCTAATGCTATTCTTGCCAAGCTTGGAAGCCATAAGAACCTCGGTATCCACACTGAGATGTTCGCTGACGGCGTGCTCGACCTGGTCGAGAAGGGTGTCATCAATGGCTCCAACAAGGTTACAGACAAAGGCAAGATTGTGTCCACCTTCCTTATGGGCTCTCAGAAAGTTTATGACTTCATCGACAACAACCCTGACGTATTGATGATGGACGTAGGTTACACCAACGATCCTTATGTAATCGCCAAGAACCCCCGTATGACAGCCATCAACTCAGCTGTGGAGATCGACATTACCGGACAGGTCTGCGCAGATTCCATCGGTACAAAGCACTTCAGCGGTGTCGGTGGACAGATTGACTTCATATATGGAGCATCCCTTGCTGAGGAAGGTATGCCTATCATAGCTATGTCATCCCGCACAAAGAAGGGTGTATCCAAGATATCGCCGGTATTGAAGGAAGGCGCAGGGGTCGTGACTTCAAGATTCCACGTGCATTGGGTCGTAACCGAGTGGGGTGCAGTCAACCTTTACGGCAAGAGCTATCAGGAGCGTGCCCGCCTGCTGACTTCCATCGCCCATCCTGACGACCGCGAGGCCCTCGAAAGAGCTGCTTTCGAAAGGTTCGGAAGGCACTATCTGATTGTGAAATAATTCACGAGCAAAAATAATAATGTTGAGGGGGAAAGCCAGGACAAAAGGCTTTCCCCTTTTAAAAAAAAAGATTCATATGATTTTAGGACTCGACTGGCATGCATGGCTCACACTCGTGCTGATAATTACGATGTTCGTCATCCTTCTCAAAACAAAGCTGTCGACTGACATAGTTTTCTTCGGAGGAATGGTCATACTGCTCGCAACAGGCACTCTGACACAGGAGAAGACATTGGCAAGCTTCAGCAGCGAAAGCGTCATTACAGTAGGTGTACTGTACATAGTGGTTGCAGGACTGGTCTATTCCGGGACTTTGCAGTGGATAGTGGATCATCTGCTTGGTACACCACGAGGGTACAAGCGGGCAATTGTGAGACTTATGCTCCCGGTTGCCGCACTGAGCGCATTCCTGAGCAACACGACTGTCGTGGCAATGTTCATCAACATTGTGAAAATCTGGATCAGAAAACTCAAGATATCACCCAGCAAGCTGTACATTCCTCTCAGTTATGCCGCCGGAATGGGAGGGATATGCACTTTGATAGGCACGCCCCCGAATCTTATCATTTCCTCCTATTATTCCGGACAGACCGGAACAGAACTCTCTATTTTCACCACTTTGCTGCCGGGCCTGTTCTGCCTTGCAGTAGGAATCACTTCTACATTGCTATTGTCCAGGTTGCTGCCGGAAAGGCGCACCGACACCGAACTGACCGCAGCTCTTGAAGATAATATGATATTCGAACTGACGGTTTCATCCGACAGCCATCTGATCGGGCAGTCCTTCAAGGAGAGCGGAATTGATAGATATGTTTCGTTTGATGTCAATGACAACAGCAAACCACGTGTATTGAATATAGTCCGATTTGACAGAGAAATTGTTTCCAATGTAACTGAGGATGAGTTTCTTATGGGCGGTGACCACATCGCGTTGAACGGAAAAACGGATGAGATACAGCACTTGTGCCGTCAGTTCGGTTTGCACAACAATGTTTACGGAACGGACGCCATACCCAAACCAGGCAAAAAATCTATTGTTTCCGCCGCAATAATGATAGCTATGATCTGCCTTTCGTATTTCTCTGCATTTTCCCTTCTGGAGTGTTGTTTCCTCGCAGCATTGACGATGATTGTCTGTCGCTGCTGCACCATCAAGCAGGCACGGCAGTCAATAAGCTGGGATATCCTTATGGTATTTGCCGGCAGCGTCTGCCTCGGTTCAGCCATTGAACAGACCGGGCTTGCGGAATTGACAGCTAACGGATTGCTCTCATTCTGCGGCACAAATCCATTGATTGCTCTCACCGTCATCTGCCTGACAGGAACATTCCTCACTGAGTTCGTGTCAAATACAGCGGCCGGAGCAATTTTCGCGCCCATCGCTTTCAATACTGCCGTCCAGCTGGGAGTGAATCCGTTAACATTCTGCGTAGCTTTGATGATAAGCGTCAGTTCGAGTTTCGCCACACCGATAGGGTCTCCAACACACCTGATGGTTTATGCCCCGGGCGGTTATCGTTTCAATGACTTCCTGAAGATCGGCATACCGATGAATTTTATCATACTTTTCGCGAACATTTTCATCTCTGTGCTTGTCTTCCCCCTTTAGGAATGATAAAAAAAACTTAGGCTGGAATGTTAACGCTGCCCGCTCCTGACACAGCGCACCTGCACGCCGGTCTTTCCGAGAGTGGCAAAAGCCAGGGAAACCTTGCCTTGGGTGTTCGCCGAAGAGAAGGTGGTCATGAGCGCGAACATCTGGGTCGGAGAGTTCGGGGAGGATGAGGCAACGTATGCCATCCTGTTCCTGCCCATATATGCCTCAACATCGCACACGGAAGCGTCCACTATCAGAGCATTGTATTTATTATTGGCAATGCATCCGGAAAAAGTGAAGTTGAAACCGGCTTCATTGAACTTGGCCACAGTAGAATAATCACAAGTCTTGTCCCAGAAGAAAGCAGCCTTATTGGTCTGAGTACCGCTTTCGCCCAGATACTTGCTGGCATTGGAAGAGCCGCACAGAGCGAACCACTCGGCACGTGAAGGGATGTGCCAGCCATTAGGGCAGATTCCCTGGGCTCCCTCGAACTTGTCATAATTCGTTTCATCTACCGTAGCTCCCAGAAGGGCATCATAGCTGTAGAGAAGTCCGTTAGCCTCTACTGATTCCTGGTCCTTGAGCACGGTCACGTTCGTTCCATCCGAGGAATATGGATACCAGACGGTGCCGACGCCAGGATCGTCAGAGACTGTCACGCCCTTAGGCACAAAAGCCAGAGGCTCCGCCATCCAGATGTTGCCATCAGGCAGTTCCACGGTTTCATAACGGATTCCGTCATAAACGAAATAGCCGTCCCCTTCCTCGAATTCAATAGGCTCATCCGGCTCATCAGGGTCGTCAGGATCTATCACGCCACCGTTCTCCCAGGCCTGGATCTCACCGGAAAGCTTGAATATCATACCTTCCGCAGTGACTGTAGCATCTATTGCGTAAGTGTAGCCGGGCTTCATCGTCACTTCAGAGAATTTCTGGACCACAGTGCCGGCCTTTGCCTTCACGCTAACGCTGAAAGCCATTTTCTGAGGGACGACGATGGCGCGGTATTTCAGTCCGGGATTGACCTCCTCCATCATTATGTCCACAAGCGGAGCGTCTGTATCCGCCTCAGCGACGAGCGAGCCATCCTCCGCAAAGGAGAAATCGACCTTCGGGAGCAGTCCCTTCAGGGTGACGCTCTCCAGAGCTATCCCGGCGTCATTCTTGACATTCATCACTATCTGCGAAAGCTGGTGCATGAACACCATAGCCACAGGAGCCTCCTGCGGCCTGCAGTTCTCCTTGGTGGCGAGCATCAGATCATTGGCCCCGGCTCCGGAACGCTGGTCGGCCGCCACGGTGAACGATGAAGGGAAACCGCCCTCCGAATATGGGTAAAATGCACGAAGCGAGCAGGAAACGCCGCTGTCGTCATACCACTTCAGCTCGCCTGCGAAACTGCTTCCGTCATAGGTCAGAAGTGCATTCTGCGCATATACGCTCCCGTCTTCTTCAGTGACCGTGAGCCCAATCCTGTCGCCCGTCTCGAAATTAACCTCAGTGGCACGGGTGATCACAGGCTCGACTCTGACCGTAGCAGGAGCAGTCACAGGGTTATCCACTCCACCACAAGCGGCCAGAGCAGAAACCGCAGCTGCAAACAAGAAAAATCTGATCTTCATATCAATACTCTTTTATCAATTAATCAAAACGTCCATCCAAGCTTCAACCCAGCGCCTCCCCTGGTGCTCCCTTCCAGAAGTTCAATCCCGAAAGCCTTCGCCCCCGCAACCTCAGCCTGAAGGTAAATACCGCGGGCGAAGTTCCTGCGCACGGAAATCCCGCCCTCCACTCTGAAGGCAGTATCATACTCGACCGCCTTATGGTACCAGTCCTCCAGGCGGAACGGTTCGGTAACGGTGTTCGAGTTCTCCGTCACAGTCCTGGCATTCTCCACCATTGAGCCGAATCCTGCAGCCTCGGTCAGTTCAACGTCCCACTTGCCTGTATGGCAGGTCTGTCCGAAATCGAAGCGGGAGACGTTCAGAGTACAATCGGTCACATAAGGATAGACCTGGGAAGCCATTGCCTCGGTCGAGGTCCCACGGTATTTGAAGAAATACTCGAAATTCGGACGCAGCACCCTCAACTGTATCTCTCCGTCAGTAATCTGTCTGGCGAAGATTCGGTTCTGCCCATACTCAACGGGGATGATGACTCCGTTCTCCGAGACCATCTCCAGCACTGTCTCATAGTTTTGCTGTCTGCGGATACTGAACTTCTCGCTCAGGCGGAATACAGTCTCCCCGCTGGAGAAGTTCTCCCCGATACCCAGACGGAACTCATCGCTCGGGAAACGGTACCAGAATATCTTTCTCTCTCCGGCCGAACCGGTACCCCGGAGATACTCGAAGTCAATGTAGAAACGGTCGGAGGAGCTGAACTGCACACCCACTCCGTTGAAAGTCTCCCTGAGAGGCATACCCTTCACTCCATCCACGTCCAGATGCACTCCGCCTCCCGTCCAAGCCTCGTACTTGCCGAACATCAGGCCCTTGTCGAGGAAGGCGTAATAGGAACTCTCCCCCGTCCCGATCTGCTCGGCATCGACGCACTCGCTGTCCTTCGCAAAGATATAGTTCAGCCCGAAGGTCAAGTTCCCTGATGTATATGTCAGGCCCGGAGCGACTTTCATATCAAGCCTGTAGTTCGTATGACGAAGGTCCTTCCTCTTGGAATAATTGGCGGACTTGAAGTCCATCCGTGCCCCGAGGCGCCATCCGCCGGCAAGGTCCACCGACACACCGCCATCGAAGGCATAAGTCTGGAGAGTCTTCCGCCCCGGGGTGAACTCCAGGACATCCAGCGGATAGGATCCGGGCTGGATGAACATCGAACCGCACATATCCCGGCCGGAAGTCTGCTCGAAGGAGAATCCTCCTATCATAGAGAATCTCGCGACATGCTTTATCGTCCTCGCCTCAGCCCCGGCACGCCACAGCGATGGAGCTTCGTGAGTGGCGCGGAAGCCGCCCGCTTCTGTCCCACCGTACAATTCGGCGTACGAAATATTGCAGCCCATGTCCTGGCGGAGACCGGCGATATTGTCGCCCAGCAGCCAAAGGTTGTCCTCGATCGCCCGGTCATAAGGGCGCTGCTGCGCAAAGGACGCTGCGGAGAAAAACACCATCACCGCAGCAAGCATCATTCTTCTACTCATGCAATGACTGTTTTTCGCTTTCATAAAAATCCACTGAAGAATTGTTCGTATCGACCAGGACCTCATAACCGGAGCTGGCGGAAAGGTCTTCATTGACCTTTCTCATAAGACTGTGGCCGAGGAAAGAGTCCGACAATGTCGTATATCCGGCATCCAGCGAAGGGGCGAGACGCTTGGCATTGGAGGATGACGTGCCGGTGAACACCTCCACCGCATCCACCACCCAGTCGGGAGGGATGGCGGCCACCTGGGCCTTCGAGCCGCCGGGAATAGGGACCACGGCATCGGCCGTCTGCACGAACTCCCTCATAGTCATTCCCTGGGCCCGGTAGAGGACCACAGCGGGGGAATTGACGGAGAATGCATAAGCGTTGGAGATGCCGGTCTTTACTACAACCTCCAGATAGCGGTCCTGCGAAATCCTGTCGCCAGGAGCCGGGTGGAAGGTGGTATTGGTAAAATATGTGCTGTTATAGCAGACGAAATATTCAGGTTTGTTGAGGTTGACGGACAGTGGGAACTGTACGGTATGGTCGATGGCACCCCTGAGGCAGACCACTGCGTCCTCGCCCGGAGCGAGAGGGAAAGTGGTTCCGTCTCCCCCGAACTGCCATACAGCTTCGCTGATCGGGACATAGGAAGGAAATAATGTTTCGCCGGTCTGCTGGTCCTTGGAGATGAAAGGATTGGCGGCAGTGGAATTGTAAGGGAACAAGGAGCCGAGACACAGTCCGTCGAGATACTGGGTGCGGAAGTCGTTGTTATGGAGCATTATGTACTGGTCGACCTGGTAGTCGCCCTCCTGAGGGAGACGCTTGCAGCCGCCGCAGTAGATTTCCTTGATGATGATGGAGCCGGCCTTGGAGTGGAGCAGGCTCAGAGTATGCTTCACAACGCCACTGTTGACTTTCACCTTGTCGGAAGCGCCGTTGAAGATGTCCCCGTCAGCGATATCGCTGATGCTGATACGGTAGAGGCCCTTGGGTAAGGTAAAATCTGCGGCTCCGTCCTTGTCCGTGAGGCTGGAATAAACAATGCCGAGATTGATCTCCTCAAGGGTGACGGAAACCCCTTCCCGCATGAAGGAAGCATAGCCGTCCGGGTAGGATGCCTGGACCTGAAGGGTGCACAGGGCATCCTGATACGGGTTCATATCCGCCAGAGGGGTGCAGGACCAGAGGACTGCCAGCAGTGAAAACAATATCCGAAATGTCTTTCTCATAATCTCTAGAATTTAAGTCTGCAGGTCAGTCCGTAGTAGAAGTCCGGAGTCAATATAATTGCAGTCCCTGTAGCCATCGAGGTTACGAACGGGCGGGAGTTCGTGAAGTTGTTTGCAAAGAAGGACAGGCTCACCTTGTCGCCGATTTCCTTCGTGATGCTGAGGTTCGCTGAGAAATACGGCCCGTAGCCGTCCTGAGCGAAGGTAAAGGCATTCCCGGAACGGATGATAAGGTTGGAGAACGCAGGGTCCGCGGCTTCTGCGGCTGTGAACTCGTGGACGCCGCCGTCCAGGTCCATATAGGCGACCGGCCACACGGCGGTATAGGAGTTGCCGTCATAAATGTTCCCTCCGGTAGGGGCCTTGCTGTCCTGGGATACCGTGAAGGCATAGTCGGCGCCGTTGTGGGTGGAGATGTTGCGCTTGCGGGTCAGCAGGGAGGCCTCCAGCCTGCAGGTGATGATGAGACGGGCCTGAGGGATATGGGTGATGGCGGTGAGGTTCGCATCGAGATTGTGCGTAACCTTGCCGTTCGCCACATAATTGTCGCTGCCGCCGTTGGCATATATGCCCACATACTGGTACGAGCGGTTGGCCTCCGAGGTGTGGGACCATCCGTCATTGTAATAGTAGGAAAGGGCGTCGTCCACCGTGCGGGTCCAGGCATACGAAGCGTCAAGCCTGAACTGGGTGAAAATAGGCTCTATCTGAGGGAAGTCCAGGGTGAGCTCGGCGCCGGCCCTGTCGACAGTGGCGCCGTTGTCCTGATATGTGGACCTTACGAAGGTGCGGTCCGTCACCTTCACGTCCATCGGAGTCCACCAGTCGGATTCTTCTCCACGGATGAATACGTCACCCGTCTGGTTGTCGACCATTATCCGTGGATCCGAAGGCACGTCGAAGCCTGCCGGCTTCTGAAGGATGTTGTATGCGAACGGTGTATAGAGTCTCGAGAACCTGTAAGGGTCCCTGGTGCGGTTGTAGAAACCTACGAGGGACAGTTTTGCGCCCAGGATGACGGCATCGATGCCGACCTCGGAGTTGCGGTTGCGCTGCCACCTCAGGTCGGGATTGAAAGCCATCGTATACGGCTGGGTGTAGTAGATGTATGAAGAGGAGTCGCCGTGGGAGAATCCGAAGGTCTGGATGTCGCGGTACTCCTGCTTAGGATACAGGATATAGAATGAAGGGAGTTTCTCGGTGATTCCCCATCCGCCTCTGATGGCGAAGTTGTCGGAGATCTGCCACTTGGCATTCAGACGCGGGGAGAGGGTGTTCATATCCTCATACTGGCTTCCGCTGATATAGACGTTCTCCATACGGAGACCTGCCACCAGCTGAAGTTTCGTGCCGCCGAGCGGGAGGGTGAGGTCCTCCTCGGCATACACGGAGACATTGTGCATGAACGGATAGTCGCTGTATGGACGCGGACGGTAGCCGTTGGCGGCGAGGGACGGGTCCTCGTAGTATTCGCCGGCTCCGACGTTTCCATTGGCCTTCCATTGGACACCGGCCTTGGTGGCGCTTCTGGTTCCGCCGATGCGCTTGGTAAGCTCGTACTTGAAAGAAGCGGCGTAGTCAAGCTCCTTGGAATCGACCATCTGGTCTGAATAGAAAGTCAGTGGCAGTCTGTCGGCGAGATAGTAGCCTTCAAGCTCCGAGTGGACGGAAGGCTGATTGGAGCCGAAAGTATTGAGCTTGTGGGTATGGGAGAGGTTGTCATTGAAACTGACGGAGGCGTCCAGTTTCAGGTTTGTGACCCAGGAGCGGTTGAGCAGCCAGGTCAGCGAGGTATTGGCGCGGAAAACGTTGTCCCGCACCTTGGTGAATTCGCCTGAGAAGGCGTCAGGGTCGTCTTCGGTGTTCATTCCACCGAGGTTGCCGGTGGCTCCGACCTCGAAGCGGAGCACCTTGGCGAAGGTGTTCGAGTAGCCGAGGGTCAGGCCGCGGCGGGTGTAGGACTCGTATGGGGAGACGAGCTTTTTCGTCGCCTCAGCCCACTCCGCGCTGAAATTCAGCACTCCGCCGTCATCGGAAAGACCGATTCCCTTGGAGACGGAAGTCTGGTAGGTGCGAGGATTGACGGTGAACGAAACGTTGAGCGGCGTGCGTCCCTTGCGGGTATGGATCTTCACCATACCGCTGTTAAGGTCACCGTACTCGGCTGAAGGTACACCGGTTATGACTTCCACCGACTCGATGTTGTCCACTGAGATACTGCGGGTGTCCACTCCACCCATCTCACCGAATCCGGCGTTGTTCCCCAGGCGGACGCCATCCACTTCCAGGGCGGTACCGAACGCGGCGTTGGCAGCTGTGGAGCCGCCTGCACGCAAGGACATGGACTTGGAGGAGGTGAGGTCCGGGTTGACAGTCTTTCCTCCAGGGAGCAGGGCGGCCATGTCCGACATGTTGGACATCTGGAGATGGTTGAGGGCGTCGCGGCCGAGAGTATGCTGCGTGCCGACGCCGTCATGGGCTTTCTGGGCCGTCACTACGACCTCCTTGAGAGCGAGCGAGCTCTCCTGAAGCTTGATCTGCAAGCCTGTGACATCGCCTTTGACCTCTATTTCAAGGACGGCATCCACGTAGCCCAGGCTTGAGGCTGTGATTGTATATTTTCCAGGCTCCACGTCACGGATGACGAACTTTCCGTCCGCATCCGTGACCGCCCAGAGATAATTGTCGTCAAGGTTCACCACCACCCCCGCCATCGGCTCCGAGCCGGCGGCTTCAGTGACGGTTCCCGAGACTGAATATTTGACGGTTGCTGCCGGCGACAGGAAAGTCACCAGCAGCAACGCCAGAAATATTAAAATTCTTTTCAAGACAGGATTATTCAGCTGAGTTCCTTACGCAGCGGACGGAAGCGCCGATACGGTAGCTGAGCTTCGCACCGTTGAATGTGCCGTTGTTGGCCATTGGCATGAACCCGTAGAACTGAACGTTCTTGATCCCTGAAGCAGGGTCGTTTGCAGTAATGTAGCTGATACCGGCAAAGGTGGAACCACAGATATAACCGGAAGATATCTGATCAGGACTGGCCTTGAGCCATCCCATGAGGGTGGCAGAAGGTTTTGTATTGTCCACGATGCTCACTGCACCCCAAGCGTCGGCGAGGAAACCATCGTCATTAAGAAGATCCATGGAACCGTACTTCTTCACCTTGTCATAATAAGGAGCCGCCTCATTTGTGGTGAGTGGAGCGACTGCCTTGCCTACGAGTCCGAGGATATCATCCGCTGTAGGGATATGCCATCCGTCAGGGCAGATACCCTGTGTTCCCTCGAGGGCCTTGGCCTGCTCTTCCGAAGCGATGTCACCGACATTGAGCCCGAGAGCGACCTCAGACTGATAGAGATAACCCTGGTAGCGGGCATCGTCATCAGTACCGAAGGTTGCAGCAGTATGGTCCTCATTGATTACTACAGGCATATAGATGCCCGCCTTGACGTTAGTGAGGTCAGTTGAAGGGGTGTATCCTTCAGGTACGTAATGAAGGTTCTGCGTCATCCATACCTTTCCGTCCTTCATCCTGGAAGCGAGATAAGCTTCATCACCATACTTCACACCGAAGATTTCCGGTTTGGCACCTACGAATTCTGAAACGATGCTGTTGGTGGCACTGGATATCTTGACTGCAAACTTTGCATCACGATTGACACCGGAAACATCGCAGGTGACATTCAGGACATTGCCGTCGAAGAATGTGAACAGGGACTCGAACACCTCAATCTTGGTAGCACGGGTGGCGGCGCCTGCTGAAACGATGGAGATAGTATAGTCATCACTACCTTCCTCGATAGCCTTGGCCGCGCTTGCAGGAGAGATAAGCACTGACATCTCAAGATACTGTGTAGTACTGAAATCGACTACATTCAATGTAGCGAGATTATCATCGTACTCAGGGACGAACACGAATGATGAAACTGATGCGAGCACGTCGAAGAGAGGAAGTGAATACACGGTTCCGTCAACGAGAGTGATGACAAGCGTGCCATCCTGAGCCAACACGCTACTGAAGAAAGCGTCACCGTCCTTTCCGTCCTTTCCCGGAGCACCATCCTTTCCATTGAAGATATTGATGCTGGAACCGTCGGACATTGAAAGGACATATCCGTTGTCGGTAGCCTTGTATGAGGTCACTGTAACTTTAGCATCTACAGCGGCCTGGAGCTTTGCGAGTTCGCCCTTGAGGGCATTGATATCCTGCTCGGCCTTGTTCATGCGTGAATCGAGGTCATTGATCTTCTGGCAGCCGCAGATGAGTGCAGCGGCGAGGGCCAGTCCGAAAAGTGTCTTTTTCATATTGATTATCAGATTAAATGATTTCTTCATATCCCAGGGCGACAACGCACAGCACCCTGTATTCATCCTTGATCCCAAGGAGTTCCTTTACATAATCCTCCGCATTCCCCAAGGAAGCGTCCTCCTTCGAGCGAGGGCGGCCGTTTACGTGTACCCAGCAGCTTCCGAGGTCCAGTGCGGTAGCCGCGAGCTGGATGAACGTAGCGGAAATGGAGGCATTCTCCACCCAGAGGTCGGCCTTCGAAGAGTCACCCATCACCACGATGGCCGCTGCAGCACCGGCCATGAATGCCGAACCGCGGTCACGCATTTCGGAAAGAGCCTTGAGGGTATCGGGATCTTCGATGACCATGAAGGCGGAACTTTTCGTGTTCTTCGATGAAGGAGCGCTCTGCGAGATGTCGATGATAGTATCGATAATCTCCCTGTCAACAGGCTGGCCGGTGAACTTCCTCACCGAATGACGTTTCTGTATTACTTCTAGGAATTCCATAATTCTTTGTATATTTGCGACACTGCCGCATAATATGCAAATATAACCAAATTAGCGAAATAACCATTCCCTATGGCAAAGAATTGTACCTTCTGCAAGAACTGGCCGAAGAACATCCTCCAGCTTCTTACCCTCGTCGCGATCATCGTAATGGCGCTCTGTCTCGTCGACCCTGAAAAGTACTGCCCGATGGGCGGTCTGGAAGCCCTTTCGACCTATCTCGTGAATGGCTCCCTCCCCTGCTCGATGACTACTCTCCAAATCCTGATGGGCATCGCCCTCGCCGTCGGTGTCATCCTTCTGAGCAAGCTCTTCTGCGGCTATCTCTGCCCTGTGGGGACAGTTGAGGATCTCCTCGCCAGACTGCGCAAGCCTTTGAAGATCAAGTGCAAGGGCATCCGCAACGGTTCAGTGGTCGACAAGATCCTCCGCATCGTCAAGTACGGACTCCTCTTCTGGATATTCTATATGACCATCACCTCCAGCGAGCTGTTCTGCAAGAACCTTGACCCTTACTATGCCACCGCAACGGCCTTCAAGGGCGAGATCGTCCTCTGGATGAGCATCATCACCGTAAGCATGGTGGTTGTCCTCGGCATGTTCATCGACCGCTTCTGGTGCCGTTATGTCTGCCCGCTCGGAGCCATCGCCAACACCCTCAAGTTCTGGGGCTGGTGCCTGCTCCTCGCAGCCATCTACTTCGCATTCCACCTCTTCGGCGTGAAGATCAGCTGGGCCGCCCTGCTCGCAGTGTTCTGCCTGATGGGCTACATCCTCGAGATCCTCGGAGGCCGTACCCGCCTTCAGCTTATGTATGTCCGCAAGGATGACTCCAAGTGCACCGGCTGCGGCCTCTGCACAAAGAAGTGCCCTTATGCCATCAACATCAAGGACTTCGAGGGACGCGTCAACTCCGTCGACTGCACCCTTTGCGGAGAATGCACCGCCGCCTGCAACACCGGAGCCCTGAGCCTCGGCAAGCCTGCCAAGGACGGCGGGAAGAGCTTCTGCCGCTTCATCCCGGCCATCGCCGCTATCCTGCTCACCGCGGCCGCCATCTTCGCCAGCCGCACCTTCGAGCTCCCTACCATCGACAAGAAATGGGGCATCGAGGAAGGGATGGACCTTCAGACCATGACAATAGAGAACCTCAAGACCGTCAAGTGCTACGGCTCCTCCATGGCCTTCAAGGCCAAGATGGAAGGCGTACGCGGCGTCCACGGAGTGAAGACCTACGTCGGCAGCCACACCGTCGTCCTCACCTACGACCCGAAGGTCACCAATGAGGACAAGGTCCGCGAGGAGGTCTTCGAGCCTTCGCACTTCAGAGTATGGAGCCCTGACCCTGCCAAGCTCCAGCAGCTCAAGCGCGTCACCATCCGCACCGAGAAAATGTATGACAAGCTCGACCTGAACTACCTCGGTCTGCAGTTCCGCAACACCGGCAAGAGCATCTTCGGAGTGGACTCCGAGTATGACTGCCCGCTCATCGTCCACGTATATATGTCCCCGGACGAGCAGCTCGACGAGGCCTGGTTCAAGGAGATCGTCGAGAAGAAGTCCCTCGATATGCCGGTCCACGGCGGCGGCGTGAAGTCCACTCCGGTGGATTTCGAGTTCGTGCGCCTGGAAAAGGGCGAAAAGCTCTATGAAATCGACGAGTACCTGCATATGATGTTCGACCCGTTCACCGCTGAGTTCAACGGCCGCTACACCGACGCCGAGGGCAATGAATACATCGAGAAGCGCTTCGAGCACTACGAGGGCCAGCCTCAGTATATGCTCGAGATCGCCGAGCAGAACTACGAGAAGCCGATCATCAAGAGAGCCCTCCCATACCTGGGCAACCACCTCTCACGCGAGGAAGGCGTGATCGGACTCTACCTCAGGCTCAACAAGGACCTCGTCCCTGCCATTATGGTCCGTTTCGCTGCGCCAATGACCGCTGAGCGCGTCCGCGAGCTGATGGATATGGAGACCTGGACCATCACCTACTCGGAGGACGATGTCCGCGAGGAAGGCCGCCGCATGGAGTTCCCTGAAGGTCACACCGTCTACGACTTCACCTCCGTCCCGGAATAGCCCTTACAGACCGAGCTCGGAGAGGATGCGGTCGAAGTGGGCGTAGTTCTGAAGAGTCCAGATGACGAAACGGATATCGACGTTCACGCACTTGTTGTAGCCTTCGGTGAAAGAGACGTCGGAGGCGAGGGATTCCTTGTTGCCGTCGAAGGCGAGGCCGATGAGCTCGCCGTCGGCATTGAGGACTGGTGAACCGGAGTTTCCGCCCGTTATATCATTGTCAGTCAGGAAATTGGCATTGAACGCCTGAGCCGGGACGCTCTGGGCGCAGTAAGCCTCGAGCAGAGCCTTCCAGTCCGGCTTCAGATTGAAGTCATACGTATCTGGATCGTACTTCTCAAGGATTCCTGAAGGAGAAGAGTACCAGGAGCACCATACGCCGTCACGGGGCTCATAGCCGCCGACAGTACCGTAGGTTATGCGCATTGTACTGTTGGCGTTGGGATACTGCGGCTC
This sequence comes from Candidatus Cryptobacteroides sp., assembly GCA_045597895.1. Classification (GTDB taxonomy): domain Bacteria; phylum Bacteroidota; class Bacteroidia; order Bacteroidales; family UBA932; genus Cryptobacteroides. Next base: position 20,469 of record JAZLLA010000045.1, read on the forward strand.
ACCCTTGTCCAGGCGCATCCGATAAAGCGCGCGGGTGTATTCAGAGCCGAGGGAGGACATGGTGGCCGGTCCCTGGACACGGCTCAGCTCATCGTTGAAATCGCTGACCTTAATATCCAGGAAGAACCTGAACAGAGGGTCGTCATAGTACGGTTCCATCTCCGAAGCGTCGGAAGTGAGGAACTCCACAACCTTCTTCTCGTCAGTCATCCAGCTTGCATCCCATACATTTGCGCAGAATGCGCCCATATCATCCTTGTACTCCCTGAAGAGCTCCTTCTGATAAGGGCCCCAGAAGGTGCTGTCCACATTGGTATAGAACGTCCTGGCAGCGTGCATGAAGAGATCCTTCTCGACCCTCAGGTCAATGCTTTCATATTCTGCAGCAGTGTTGTGTTTCAGCATCTCCATGGTGCTGGGATTGCCCAGACGCGCATGGTAGGAGTTGAGCCTTGTGGCGACCAGAGCCAGACGGGTGCCTCTGATCAGAGTCTCGCGGAAGCAGATGAGATTCGCCTCTATGTCACGGACGGCATCATATGTAGAGTCAAGCGCGGACAGCAGTCCACCCCACTTCGCTTTACGCTCAGGGTCGGAGTCTATCCATTCCTGCAGCTCCGTTTCAAGCTCCTGGCGCTCCTGCGCCACCTTGAAACGGGAGAAGCACTGGACCATGCCGTCGTTGTTCTCCTGGATATTGGAGAGAGTGAAATAACTGTCGGCATATTTGAGACGGATCTCGGGGTCGGCGTTCATCCAGGCACTCATTATTTCCATCTGCTCGCCGCGGATGATGTTTGAAAGCGGATAGCTCAGGGTTTCCTCATAGCTTATCTTGGCTGAGGAAGCATAGCGGTCTGTCCTGCCAGGGTAGCCGATGACCATTGCAAAATCACCGGGCCTGTATCCGTCAAGGGAGATGCTGAGCTTGCGCAGCGGCTTCAAAGGAACGTTTGCCTCCGAATAGTCGGCCGGTTTTCCGTCGGGGCCCGTATACACGCGGTAGAGGGCGAAGTCGCACTTGTGCTGCGGCCACTCCCAGTTGTCTATGTCGCCGCCATAAGCCGAGATGCTTACAGGAGGGGCGGCTACCAGACGGATGTCGGTATAGACCTCATACAGCGCAAGATAATATTTCGAGCCGGCCCACATGGAGCTGAGGGATGCCTCCAGACCGGTTTCAGCAGAGTATTTCTTCTCCATCTCATAGGCAAGCTTGCGCGAGCCCATAGGACGCCCTTCAAGACCGGCCTCCTTGATGATTGCCTGAGCTTCCTCAGTCACGTCGAGGACCCTCTTCAGGAAGAATACGCTCTTCCCAGGAATAGGTTTCTCTTCGTTGGCCTTCAAAGCCCAGAATCCATCCTCAAGGTAGTTGTGCTCGCTGGTGCTGAGTGCATGGACATCGCTGTAAGCGCAGTGATGGTTCGTAATCAGAAGTCCGTTGTCCGAGATTATGCTTCCCGTGCAGCCGAAGTCGAGCGACACCACTGCATCTGAAAGAGCTGCACCCTCAGCGTCGGAGTTGTATATCTCATTGGCCTGAAGCTTGAGTCCTTTGGCCTTCATGTTGGCTTCCAGCGCCTGGTTGATGGCATTGATCATCCACATTCCTTCATCCGCCCGTGCAGGGAACTGGACGAGGGATGCGGCAATGACGAGCGCGAGGGTGATTCTTTTCAGCATATGATGGGGAATATATGTCAGGTTATTCTTCCGGTTCGATGATTCCGAGGCTTACGAGGAGAGCCTTCGGCTCCGGATCGTGGCCTCGGAAGTTGCGGTAGAGGACAGCCTCCTTGTCGGAGGAGCCTTTGGAGAGGACATTGTCACGGAACGAGTGGGAGACCTCGGTGTTGAAGATTCCCTTCTCGGCGAAGAGGGAGAATGCATCGGCGGCAAGGACCTCGGCCCACTTATATGAGTAATATCCTGCGCTGTAGCCGCCTGTGAAGATGTGGCTGAAAGTGGCTGATGAGCTTGTGCCTGCAGGACGAGGGATCACGGTAAGTTCATCCGCAACCTTAACCTCGAAGTCGAGGGTATTTTCCTCTGGAAGGGCCTTGAGGGTGTACCAGGCCATATCGATGGTGCCGTAACGGAGCTGGCCTACCTGGGAATATGCGGCAAGGTAGTTCTTCGCTGCAATGATCCTGTCGATGAGCTCGTCAGGAATCTCTTCACCTGTCTGATAGTGCTTTGCGAAAGGCTTGAGATACTCCTTCTCGAACGCCCAGTTCTCCATTATCTGGCTAGGGAGCTCCACGAAGTCGTGGTCAACGTTGGTGCAGGTAAGGGATGAGTAGCGTCCCTCGGCCATAATGCCGTGAAGCGAGTGGCCGAACTCGTGAAGGAAGGTCGTGAGCTCGTCGTGGGTCAGGAGTGAAGGGTCGGTGTCAGTAGGCTTGGTGAAGTTGGTCACCAGGCTGATGAACGGGCGCTTCTCCACACCGTCCACGATGCTCTGGCCGCGGAACTCGGTCATCCACGCGCCGCTTCTCTTGGACTCGCGAGGGAAGAAGTCCACATAGAAGAGAGCCTTGTGGACATCATTCTCATCGAGCACGTCATATACCTTTACATCCTTGTGGTATCCCGGGATGTCCTTCCTCTCTACGAACTGAAGGCCGTAGAGCCTGGTTGCGAGTCCGAAGACTGCATCTATGCAGCTCTCAAGCTGGAAATAAGGCTTGAGCATCTCGTCATTGAGGGAATACTTGGCATCCTTGTACTTCTCTGACCAGTAGCTGAAATCCCACGGCCTGAACTCATTGTCCTCGAACCCGTTTTCGCGGGCATAGGCGAGGATCTCGGCGACCTCCGCCTTTGCTTTAGGAAGGGACGGGGCGGCAAGCTCGCCGATGAACTTGTAGACGTTCTCGACGCTGCCTACCATACGGTCCTCGACCATGAAGTCGGCGTGGGTGTCATAGCCAAGGATATTGGCCATCTTTATGCGGAGTTCCGCTATCTGGCGGCAGAGGTCGGTATTGTCGAATTCACCGCCAACGGCCTTTGTGTTGTAGGCGGTCCAGATCTGCTCGCGGAGGTCGCGGCGGGCGCTGTAGGTGATGAACGGGCTGTAGCTCGGAGCGCTGAGGTCGAACACCCAGCCTTCGAGGCCCTTGTCCTTTGCAGCCTGGGCACCCATGTCGCGGACGAACTGAGGGAGACCTTCGAGGTCAGCCTCGTCGGTGAGGTTGAGCGTATATGCATTGGTAGCGGCAAGGGCGTTCTTCGAGAACTGGAGCTGAGCGAGCGAGAGCTGCTCGGCGAGCTGGCTGTAAGTGGCCTTGTCCTCGTCATTGAGGTTCGCACCACCCTTCTCGAAGCCCTTGTAGGTCTTCTCAAGAAGCCTCATCTGGTCCTGCTCAAGTCCGAGGGCATCCTTCTGCTCCCATACGGCCTTGACACGCTCGAACAGTGGCTGGTTGAGGGAGACATACATCTCGAAATCAGTCATCATCGGAGCAATCGTCTCTGCGATCTCCTGCATCTCATCATCGGTATCCGCCTCCATCAGGTTATAGAAAATGGAAGCGACACGGTTCAGGGTCTCGCCGGAGTTGTCTAGGGCTACGATGGTGTTCTCGAAGGTCGGTGCCTCGGAACTGTTCACGATGGCGTCGACTTCGGCCTTGGCTTCCTTTATACCCTGCTCGAAAGCCGGGATGTAGTGCTTGTTCTCGATTTTGTCGAACTGCGGAGCTCCATAAGGAAGCTTCGATTCTGTCAGAAGAGGATTCTTTTCCATATTGCACGAAGATGCGAGGATCAGCAGGGATGCTGCTGCAAGGATAATGTGTTTCATTGTTAATAAATTATGCGGGTAAATTTCATTCCAGCCCCAAAGTTAAGAAAAACAATGGGGATTAACTAATCCACTGGCTATGATCAGTTGACCTTGAGAGGAGACTGCAGGCCCTGGTAGATGTTTTCAGCCTTCAGCTCCACCTTACCGCTCACGAATTCAGGAAGGTTGAACGAGAACATGCTTGCCTGATAGTACCCACAATCCTTCTGGGGCACAAGGAAAGGCTTGGAACAGTTGCCGTTTTCATCGATATGGGCAATGTACGGGCGCGAATAAAGACCGTCCTCACGTCTGGATGCAAACACTATCCATCTGTCGGACAGCGACCAGCTGTGACAGCTCTCGCTGTCCGCGCTGTTGATTTCAGACATCGCCCGGTGCTCCCCGGTTTCCAGATTCAGGATATAAAGGTCCGAGTCCTTGTGCCAGGCGTGGAAATAGCCGTACGGGCCCATGGAGTATACAAGGAATTTCCCGTCATAGGATACGCGCGGGAAACTGACGGATCCCTCTTCAGGGTCAATCTCACATCTGCTCTCCCCATAGCACATCCCCGTCGACGGGTCGAACGGAATCGAATACAGTCCGTAACGGATATTATAGATCGAATCCTGAGGCTCAGCCGCACAGTAATACATCCTGTCCGTGCCTGGTCCGAACACCGGCATCAGCACCCGTTTTGTGGAATCGACCGCAGGCTGCCTGCGGATGGTGTTCGCGTCAACGTCGTAAACAAGTATTTCAGAAGAGATATCTGCAACTTCGAGTATCTCTCCGGCGGCGGAATTGAACCACTGCTTCACTTTCTCTGCAGAATATGCGATGAACTTCCCGTCGTGGGACCAGTTCACGTACGTAGGATTCGGCCCTCCCTCGGAAGGATTCTTCAGAGCATAGACCTTTCCACCGATGAGCGTGCCGCCCAGCTTGCCGCGGACGTGCATGTGCATAGTGGAAGGATCACAGGAGGAAAAGGCGTGGCAGTTCACGCAGGTTGCATTCGCCTGGGCGCCGCCGGCATCTTCGTGTCCGAATATCAATGACTCCTTGAAGGTAGAAAGGTCGCGCTGGTATATGCCCATGGCACGATAGGCTCCGTATCCGGGGAAGATGCGCCTGTAGCACAGATAGCCGTCCATCGGATCGTCGCTGATACTGATAACGGAAGGAGCGTGCTTGAGCCATTTCCCGTCCTTTTTAGAATAGACCGTGACCTTGATGCTGTCCGAGTCCGCTACTATCCTTCGCCAGGCAGAGATTTTCATCTCAATGTCCGGCCCCTTGACGGCAAGACGTCCGCCTTCCGACTCGAAGACCGCCAATGACCCGTCGGATTCTGTCATAATGCGGAAATTGAGCGGAGCTATAGTGCGTGGCACAGTGACATCCGTGTAATCCGGTTGAATGGTCGCAGGACCGCCTTCTCCGGCATCTACAGGAACTTCCGGCATACAGGAAACGGTCAGCAGGAAAGAAAGCAGTATGGCAGCGTATCTACTCATGCTTCGAAATGTTGAGAAAAGCTACATAGTAATCCATAGCCATCTGATTGTCCTGATGCTCGTTCAGCATAGCCAGAAGCATAAAGTCCAGCCCCCGGCCCTGGAAAGAGACGTTCCCGGTCATCCTCATCCTTCGCAACCGGCCATACAGGAAATGCCCGTCTATCTGTTCATCGCTCATAGCCATCAGCTTGCGTGCAGAATAGCCGTAAATGAAATTATGGGACAGGATAGTCAGATATTTATTTGCAAGTTCCCTGCGGCCGTCTATCAGAGCGCACTCCGCGAGCCTGGAAATCCAGTAGCCGCAGTAACCGTCCTCGCTTACAGAAGTGAGCCTCTCAAACGCACATCTGCGCGCCTCGCTGATGAAGCCGAGGTTGAAAAGCACCTCACAGGCATTGATCTGATCGTATTGCTCCGGGAGCATCAGAGAGCCTGTTCCGAGGTCAGGGCTGAGCAGTGCGAATGAGTTCAGCTGCGACTTCCCCCCGGCGCCCGCAATGTTTGCCAGTGCAAGGTTTACGCAGTTGCACAGCGCCGGGCTCTTTTTCAGATGCTTGTTCCGGCTGTATTCCACAAGCTTCGCCCAATCCCTGGCACGCGCCGCCTGAGTGCAGCACATTTCCACATCCCGGTCAATGTCAGACATCCTGTACACCCCGAAAAGACCGCCTGCAAAGACGAGAGCGACAAGGGCATAGCCCCAGAATCCCGCGCGGCGCTGATCCCTGGCCTTGACAGGGATATAGGACACTGCCTGAAGGATAGAGAACACCAAGGCCGGGAAAAGCCCGAAGCCCAGATATATTGCCGCGGTCAGGACAATCAGCCAAAGGCCGGCAAGCCCCTGTCTGCCCAGACGGACCAATGCCAGCGCAGCTGCAACGAGGATCCCGACTGCCAGGTCCAGCGGCTCCCCCTTGCGGCAAAGGAGAATCCACAAGGTCAATGGGACCACTATCGCCAGCTGGCTCCAGACGCCCCTGACACCCATTTTCTTAAAGAAAAGGACCAAGAGGAAATGGATGCCTCCAAGGACCGCCGCGACTATCGCAGCCCCCAGCAAAGGCCAATAACCGAACTGCGCCAGGAATATGGCAATATAATCGCCCAGTCCCCCGATATGGAGCACCTTGTCGAAGAAGTACTCCTTTGTGTCAAGGAACAACCAGAGCCCTTGGTTATAAACCAGATGGCCCTGATAAACGAAGGCGAAGAAAAGCCAGACTATGATTGCAAAAACCAGCGACAGCATACAATGGCCCTGTTAAGCCTAGAAGGCGAATCCCAAGGTTGCCGCGAGAGAGTTCCCAGCTTCCTTCGGTCCGATAATGTAAGCCGCACTGACCCTGAGGACAGATACGTTGACACCGAGACCGACGGTTGCGAAGCTTGGCTCCATTTCAGTTCCGATATGGTATCCGGCTCTGAGGGCAATCATATCCATAAGGCTGAATTCAGCGCCCACTCCGGCGGAAAGACTCTTTGCACTGAGGATATAACCTGCATCTGCAGCAAGCTTGACAGCGAACTTCTCACCTGCCTGGAAATCCTTTACGGCTCCAGCCTTGACAAGCATAGGAAGGCTGTATGAAGCGGTGCCATAGTTCAGCTTGGAGCCCAGGTTGGCAGCCATGATGGCTACATCCAGGCCGTCTGTATGATAATTGAAGCCGAGGTCCGCACAGACCGCTCCGGCTTTCGCGTCATCAGTAAGTTTGTCCGAGACGAACTTGGCTTTCAAGAACGCGGCGATATTGTCAGTAATGGCATAGGAAGCACCCAGGGCAGCATACAGCTGACTGGATTTGATCGTGCCTGACGGGTTGCCGAAGCTGTCAAAGCCCTGGATATCAGGAAGTGCGTTGAACTTGCCGTCGACAAGGACGGCGATGCGGCTGCCTGCCTTGACAGCTGCATCCAGGCCGAGCATTGTGCTGCCGGAAGCGGCAGGCTGCCAGTTGAAATATGATATGTCCGCAGTGCTCACCTCAGAGAATGCAGCGGCACCGTTATATGTGGCATTTGTGGCTCCCATCGCCATCTGTTCGGCATTGTATCCCAGGTTGACGAAAGGGACAGTCTGCGCACCCGCAGATACCTGACTGAGCAGGAGGACCGATACGGCAGAAATTACAAGTATATTTTTCATATGGCTAGAAGATGACTACGTTATGACTTGCGTCGATGCCGTTCCCCTTGACGACAACGGTATATCTGCCGGCGGAAAGGTCGCTTACATTAAGGCAATAAGGCTCAAAAGGATTGTTGGAGGCAGTCACGGTCATGACTGCAGCACCATTGGCATTGATGACAGAGAGGTCGAAACTGCCCTCACGAGGGCTGCGCACATAGAGCTTTCCGTCAGTGACAGGGTTAGGATAGACCTCGTAGCTGTTGCTTCCCATAGCGGCGACCGTGAAGGTGGTCTGGACGGAGAGACCGAACGAATCGGTCGCTGTGACAGTGATATCGTTGTAGCCCAAGCTGTTGGCGCGGATGGTCATCTTGCTGGAAGCATTCATGACGTTGGTCGAGACCACCGGAGTGCCTGAGACAGTGGCAGCGAAGGTAAGTTCGTCCCCATCCGGATGGGTGAAACAATTGCCCAGATTGACCTCGATGCTCTGCTGGGCTCCAATTATAATCTGGTTCTCGATTCCATTGACCACAGGAGCCTGATTCTGCTCGATGGTGAAGTGGATGTCGAGTGATGCTGATTCGCCATATATGTCCACTGCCTCGACAGTAGAGACATAGCTGCCAGGCTCGGCATCAGGGCCTGTAATGGTCAGAATATATTTCCCGTCCTTTTCTACGAAGGAATCCGCTTTGCAGGCGGCAGAATAACGGACATCCTGGAGGTTCCCGTCCAGGTCGTAGACCTTGAACTCAAGGGATTTGGTCATAAATCTCTTCATTGTTATTTCTGTTCCGTTCAAAGCCTCGATGACAGGAGGATTGTTGGACACTGTGCTGACTGCAATGATATCCGACATAGCGGACTCATTGCCCAAAGCATCCACTCCAATGGTGGATAAGTAGTAGTCGGACTCCATTTTGAGATTGTCGATGCGGACAGATACAGTGTCTCCTATCTTGAGAGAGGCGAAATCAAGAGTCCTGTATATTTCCACAGGCTGGCTGAACTCCCTGTCACTGAAATAGATGTTCAGCTTGCGGCATTTGACGTCATAATTTGCCTCAGGGACAATGAATTTCAGCACGAGTGAAGTCGCGGATTCAGCCTCATAGCCGGCGAATCCGGCATTGTTAGGCAAATACTCACCGTAATGCGCGACAGCGTCGGCGGCATTGACGAGACCGCAGCCGATCGGAATATCCGTCTTGAAAGGAGTCGCAGTATTGAGAAGTCTTTCAATGCACATCTCCCTGGTGAATCCCGGGCCACCGAATTCAGATACGATCAAGGCGGCCACACCGCTCACGTGAGGGCAGGCCATGGAAGTGCCCTGCATCTTGCCATATTTATTGTCTGCAAGCGTGCTGGTGATTTCCTGTCCCTTGGCTGCATCGCCTCCCGGAGCGGAGATATCCACCCAATCGCCATAGTTCGTATAATAAGCGGGGGCAAAGTCTCCAGAGACCGCAGCGACGGAAATACACCCTTCGTATGATGACGGGAAGCCCTTTTCCATGGAGTCATTGCCTGCGGAGAAGAATACCACGCCACCCTTCATAGGACTGTCAGGGAGCTGGTTGCCGTCATTGTCGCAGCCTGCATATTTGTTGAAGTAATCTATCGCAGCTTTCTGGGACTCCGGAGTATCAGTCAGTCCGCTGACATATTCCTTCACCAGACCCCAGCTGTTCTGTGCGATTACGGCACCATGGTTCGCTGCCCATACGATAGCTCCTTCAAAGTCGCCGTCACCATTCTTGATCGTAGAGAATATCTGGCAGGACATTATGCGCACGCCCTTGATACCCTTTGCAGCATCACCTCCGGCGATACCGCTGACTCCGATGCCGTTGTTGTTGATGGCGCTGATGGTGCCGGCCACATGGGTGCCATGATCGCCAGGCGTGACGAAATCGCTGCCGGCATCGAAATTGTAGCCATAGGTAAGCTTAGGCAAGGTCTCGGGATTGGTCCAGATGTTGTCATTAAGGTCCTCGTGGTTGTAGTCCACGCCCTCGTCAATCACGGCAACTATCACTTTGTCGTTGCCGACAATCCCTCGCTGCCATGCAGGAAGGACATTGATGTCACAGCCGGCGATACGGCCCGAATGACCGCCTCCTCTGTTCCAATAATGCCATTGGCTGGACAAATCCGGGTCGTTGAACGGCATGCTTTCATCAGCAAGGGCCATCCTGTGCCTGAACTCGACGAATTCCACTCCATTTACTGAAGAAAGTGTACTGTTCGCCCTGGTCAGAGTCAAGCTCTCATCAAAGGTCAGCTTATACCATAAGTCGAGCCCCTCGCGATGCATACGTTCCTCGAACCGGCCTCCATCCGGGAAAAGTCTTACAGCATGGGAGCCTGGTATCTCCTGAATGGTGCCGTCCCCTGCGATCTGTTCCGCAAGGTCGGCTGACACCTTGACATTCACCACTCCGGGGACATAGCCATATTCATAAAAAGGCTGATCTGACACAGGAGTATCAGACAGTTCGACACTTTGGCAGGCGCTCGCAAGTACGAACGACGCAGTCAGTAAATAAAGCAGTTTTGAGTTCATTGTTTTAACCAAAGCAGGGAGTATTGGGTTAACAACACTCCCTGCTATTAAAATAGTAATACTTTCAGAAATTATTCATCAAGCCACTTCTCAAGGTCCGGACCACCTGGCATGGAAAGGTAGCAAACCTGAAGTCCGAATCCACCGAGTCCATCGATATAGTAGTATGGAGTGAACTGAACGATGTACTCGTCGAGGAAACAGCAGTTAGCATCGGACTGACCCTTCACTGAAGGAAGATATGCCTTGATGTCATCACCAGGATTGCCCTGATACCAGAGACCGGTAAGCCAGTAGCTGTTCCAAGTGACCTGCATGGTAGCCTCATCCTTCACCCAGAACTCGATGTACTCGCTAGGGGTAGCCATTGCACAAGCAGGATCCCAGGCGGCAGCACGCTGAGCCTGGTCAGCATAAGGATTCATGATACGATAGCGGAGTGCACCGTCAGGGCTCTGAAGGATGGTACATTTGGCAATACCATAGCTGTCAGAAGACATAAGTGCAAGATTGTCGAAGAACTCGCCCACGCCGAGATCCTTCCAAGCCTTAACGCAGCTGAGACCTAAAGCGATAGGTCTGTACATGGATGCATTGGCCTCGGATGTCATAGTGACCTCGATAGGATATGAGCCCTTTGCATCGAGCTTGTCATAATCGTAGTTCACATATGCCTTGGCGACAGTCTCACCGTTAGCAAATGAAATGGTGTTGCTCTGGAGGGAGAACAATCCGGAATTATCAGTAAGTGACACACTCACGTCGAGAGCTCCGTTAGCATTGTTTCTAACGAACGGGACTTCGATAGGAGTGCCGTTGAGGCTGAGGTTGCTCTGCATGGAGAGGTCTGGATATACCACGGTAGTGGCACTGTCAGGCTCACCAGGTACATACTCAGGAGCAGTTTCCACGCAGGAAACAAAACCCAGCATCATGACACATCCGAGAAGTATGGATGAAAATTTATATGCTTTCATAATGTATCTTGTTAAAGATTAGAATTCTTTGGTTGAATTGGCAACCTTGTTGGTAGGATCCGGGTTGTTGAGAGTCTGCTTTACACCGTCAACATCACCAGGGGTTTCACCTTCAGCAACGATATAGTCGTTGTTCTCGATCTCCCTCTGAGGGATGACGAAGTTCCAGTAAGGGCTGACCTCCTTGATTTCGTACTGGTTGGTAGCATGGATGACATTGGAACCCTTGTACCAGGTGATGATGCCCGGACGGATACGCTTTGCATCAAAGAAACCTACACCTTCACCGTAGAACTCGATACGCTTCTGATAGAGGACCTCCTCAGAGAAGTTCTTTACGAAACCTTCGCTGAAACGGGCCTGAGCGGCAGCATATGAGTATTCAGGGTCACGGTAGGTATTCATGAACTTCTCGAGAAGCTCGATACCTGCAGCCTCACCCTTGCTCAGACCTACAGCCTCAGCCTCGATGAGGTACATTTCCTCAACTCGCATGATAGGGAAATCGACTGCGCCACCGATGGAGTAAGTCTGCCAGTCACCGGCCTTGCAGCGGATCTTGAAAGCCATATAATCAGGAAGTTTCTCGAAAGGATAAGCTGCAAGATAGTCCGTTGAGCCCCACTTATAGTAGCTTGCAGGATAAGTGGTGCGGTCAGGATCGATGAAAGAGCGCTTGCGGAAGTCAGTGCGGTTCATTCTGTCATAGAGCCACTTCTGGAGAGCAAGCTGGGTAAGGGAGTTGTAGCCCCAGTCTGACTCACCTGCGAGGAAACCGGTAGGGTTGCAGAGGTTACCCATGTTGTTAGCAGAGATGGAATAGTACCACATCCAAGAGTTGTTGCCAGTAGCATCGCAGAAAGCCTGGGTAGGGTTGTGCCACTCATTCTCGGTAAGAGGGGTCTTGCCGGACTCGTTGATGGCCATACGGGCATAGGTTGCAGCATTGGCATAGTCAAGCATAGCCATATACATACGGGCCTTGAGGCCGTAGACAACTGCCAGTGAAGGGTAACGGTCGCTCTTAGGTGCATAACCGATGCTCTTGAAGAGCTCCTCAGCCTTGTCAAGGTCAGCGATTACCTGAGCTGACATAGCCTCCTTTGGAGCACGTGCGGACTTGAACTCAGGCTCCTCCTCTGCACTAGAGAGGATGATAGGAGCGGTGAGACCCTGAACTGCTGAGCAGTCGGTGTACTCGTTGAGAGCAGGGAGATACATGTTGTAGATATCGTGATACATGAGGGCACGATATACATAAGCGGTACCGAGATAGCTCTTTGTATCGGCATTGAGCTCATCCTCCTTGCCGTAGAGAGGTCCGATGATGTCATTGGCACTCTTGACGAACTTGTAGAGGGTCATGAACGGAACGGTCTGACGGTCGGTGTTGAATCTCATTGAATAACCGTAACTTCCGGTATAGCCTGTCCACCAGTCATAACCGATGGTGGCTGAGTTGTTGACCATATCGCACAGCATACGTGCATATGTGATCTGAAGTCCTGCATAGGAGATATCGAACTCGAGCTGGTTACCTGAGCCGAAGAAGAAGTATGGCTGATATGTCTGGGCCACGAGACCGTCGACAGATGCAGTGAGCGCTGTAGGTGACTCAGCGACCTGGTCGCTGGTGGCAGAGCCTCCGAGAGGGAAGGTCTCCTTGATACAGCTTGACAGGAGAACCGATACAGCTAAGAATGCTATAGATGCTTTAAATACTTTTTTCATTGTATAATCCTCCATAATTAGAATTTAACAGTAATACCACCGGATACGGTTCTCATAGGTGCGTAGTGTGACGCAGTGGTTGAGCTGCTGAAGCTCTGGCGAGGGTCGAAGCCCTGACGGCAAGACCAGTACCATACGTTTTCAGCAGAAGCGTAGACTCTGAGTGAGCTTACAAGGAACTTCCTTGAAATGCGCTCTGGAAGAGTGTAACCGATGTTGATGTTCTGGAGATTCAGATAACTTGCAGAAGTGAGCCATCTGGTAGATGATGCATTGCTGTAAGTGTCACCATAGTTGAAACGAGGAACGGAATCTGAAGGATTCTCCTTTGTCCAGGAGTTAAGAAGGTCAACATGATAGTTATAACCTGTATGAGAAGTGGTAGGAGCGCTCATGAAGCTCTGGTATGAGCCATCCCACTGATATCCACCAAGCTGATATGTGAAGTTGATGGCGAAGTCGAAACCAAAAGCGTTAAGAGAAGTACCGAATCCACCGAATACTGGAGCGAGGGTGGTCTTGTGGGTAATGTATCTTGAAGCTGTGGTGTAGTCTGTGGTTTCCTTGACTTCCTTGATCATGTAGTCACCGTCAGCATCCTTGTACTGAGCGCCGTCGTCATCGGTATAGAACTCGGTGTGGTTCCACTTTGACATACCGGTCTCAGCCTCAACACCCTTGTAGTCATAGGTGTACCAGGTGTACATAGGAAGACCTTCAGCCATGAAGAAGCTGCCTGAGGTGTATCCCTTGTACTTGTTGCCGTCCTGATCGTATACAGTGGTTGTGATTACACCAGGATCGAGCTTGACGATTCTGTTCTGGAGGTAAGATACGTTGAGGTTGAAGTCCCACTGAACGTTTCTCTTGTTGATGAGGTTGAATGAGAAGTCACCTTCAACACCCTGGTTGCTCATGTCACCGACGTTCTTCAGGATAGAACTGTAACCCTGTGAAGGAGGTACAGGGAAGCTGAAGAGAAGGTCTGTGGTAAGACGGTTGAAGTACTCGACTCCACCGTTGATCCTGCCGTTGAGAGCGGAGAACTCGAAACCGGCGTTGATGTTGGTGTTGGTCTCCCAGGTGATCTCAGGGTTACCCTTGGAAGCGAAGATGGTTGAAACCTCTCCGTCTGATGGGGCGATGTCAAATACGTCTACGTATCTGTAGGAACCGATGCTGTCGTTACCCTGGCTACCGATGGAAGCCTTGAGCTTGAACTCATTCAGCCAAGGAAGCTGGAACCAGTCTTCCTTGCTCATGATCCATGCTGCACCAGCGCTCCAGAAGTTACCCCAACGGTGCTCAGGATGGAATCGTGAGGATGCATCGCGGCGATAGGAAGCGGAAACGAAATATTTCTCAGCGAAATTGTACTGAGCGCGTGCGAAGTAACCTTCGACATTGTACTCTGACTGTGAAGAGAATGAGCTCTGGCCGTCAACTACAGCACCGTCGAGTTCCTTGTTCTTCTGGGAGAACATCTTGCTCTTGCTGCCACCGACCTCATAGCTCTTGAGGTTGTAGTACTCGTGTCCGAGGAGGAGCTCAACGTTGTGAAGGCCGAATGACCTGTTGTAGTTGATGAGCTGCTGGCTGTTCCATGAGTATGAACGAGTGTGGTAAACCTCAACGGTACCACCTGTGGTGCGGAACTGTCCGTAGTATGGGTTGTAGACATAGTTGCCACGGGTCTCATCGAGGTTTGCAGAAGCATTGACAGTGATCTTGAGGCCCTTGAGAGGCTTGATGTCGATGTAACCGTTGGCGGTCATCGCATTACCCTCGGCGTTGTTGGTGTTGAGGAGGTTTGCGAGGAACGGGTTGGCGTTGGTTACGAACGGACGGCTGGTTCCCGGGATACCACCCTGGTCGAGGACACCGTTACCGTGGTCCATGACCTCGATGCCGTTGGCATCCTTGTAGATGGAGCCGTCAGCATTCCTGATATAAAGAGGATATACAGGGGCCATCTGTGAAACGTATGCCCAGATATTGGCTGTAGAGCTGTCGTTTCCGTCATTTCCAAGGCTGTTGAAGTTGAACTTGGCGTATGACATGTTGGTACCGACCTTCAGCCAGTCGTTTGCCTGATAGTCACCCTTCACACGGGCGGTGAGACGCTTGTGGTCGGAGTTGTCGGTGATACCCTGGTTGTCAAGGTAAGAGATGGAGGTGTAGTAGGACATGCGGTCCTGTGCACCGGCGATGGAGAGGGTGTATTCCTGACGGGCACCGTTGCGGTATGCATAGTCACCCCAGTCTTCAGGAGTTACGAAGAAGTCACCGATTACGTTGCCGAGGGAGGCGTTAGGATTGAGCTTGCCATTGCGGCCGATGAGCATCTCGCCTGCAGGAAGGTTGAAGATCTCATAACCGAGACCGCCGGCTGCTGCGTCGTTGATGCTGTTGTTGGCCTTGAGATAAGCGGCTGCGTCGCTCAGACCGAGACCGTCCTCTGCTGTGTAGTAGTTGTAGAGAGCCTTGTAGTGCTGCTCGTAGTAAGCCCTAGGGTCTGTGAGGACGTTGTACTTACGGAGAGCGTTGGTGTTCACACCGTACTTGGCATCCAAAGTTACAACAGCCTGTCCCTTCTTGGCGTTCTTGGTGGTGATCATGATGACACCGTTAGCACCACGCGCACCGTAAAGGGAGTTGGAAGCGGCATCCTTGAGGACTGTCATGTTCTCGATGTCGGAAGGAGAGATGTTGTTCATATCTCCGTCATAAGGAGTACCGTCGACGATGATGAGCGGGCTGTTGCCGGCGTTGATGGAGCTGATACCACGGATGCGGATGGTAGGGTTGGAACCCGGAGCACCGTTAGCGGAAATGAGCTGCACACCAGCGACCTGACCAGCAAGGGCGCTGGTGACGTTGGTTACCTGAGACTTGGCCAGTGCATCCTCGTTGAGGACCTTGGCTGAACCGGTGAAGGCCTCCTTGGTAGAAGTACCGAAGGCCACGACGATGGTCTCGTTAAGCATTTCAGCATCAGGCTCGAGAGCGACGTTGATCAATGCTCTTCCATTGACTGCAACTTCGGCGCTTTTGAAACCGATGGTTGTGAAACCGAGTGTCGCGTTCTGAGGAACGACGATAGTATAGTTACCTTCGAAGTCGGCTACTACACCATCCGCGGTTCCCTTGACCAGGATAGCAGCTCCTGGCAGAGGCTCTCCGGTGGAGGCATCTGATACGACACCTTTAACAGTGATGTTCTGCGCAGATGCCATTACGCATGTGAGCAAAGCAAGCACTGAGAAAAAGATCTTAACTTTTTTCATAAGCTAATAATTAATAAAACAAAAATATTGAACTAAACTTTCTTTCTTGATTTGGGGCAAGAACTTAAGTCCGTTTCCGCATAATATGATACGTTCACACTACGTGGAATTACAAATATCGTAACAAAAAAAACAATATGCAAACACTCTCAACACGCGTTAATTCAGTCCCTTAATGAATTATCTGTAGCATTGGTTTAAAATTGTAAGCTACTGGAGGGCTTTGGATAAAAATCGAAAGCAACCAACACCTTTTCAGTATAAAAAAACAAGGAAATAAGATTCTTAAAAAATTTCAAAATCAATTGATCCGCTGGTTCATACGTTGTGGCACAGTTATCGCATAGGGAAAAGCATAGTTAATTAACAATGATATTGAACAAGCATATAGCCGGATGAAGTCGCGAGATTCCATCCGGTTTTTCTATATTTGTACCATGAAACACAAATGGACACTCATTTTTGCGGTCGCAGCCTCATTGCTTACCGGCTGCTACGGGAAGGAAGATCCGGACGTTCCTTCAAAACCTACAAAAGAAGAAGCCGAACGTACGGCCGTCAACATCTTTGCGTACAATACCCTGAACGTATACTACTTGTGGAACGAGGAGATATCCGGTTCGTTCGAAGGATGGACCACTGACGAGGACCCGGTGGAGAAAGTATATAATATAAGGTATAAGGATGCCGAAGGGAATGACATCGACAGATGGACGATGGTTACTGACAGCTATTCGGAAATGGTCAGCAGCACCGATCACATCTCCACGACCTACGGAATGGATTTCAAACTGTATTATGCCGACCGCTCAAAGGAAGCCGTATATATGGTCATCACCCTGGTCTATCCTTCAAGCCCCGCCAGTGAGGCCGGAATCTCGCGGGGCTGCTGCTTCACAAGGATAAACGGAAAGAAGATCACAGAAGAGAACTATTACGACCTCATCACGGATGAAGTCCTTTCCTCATCCAGCGTCAGCCTGACGGATATCAACGGTTCGGAGGTCAGCATGACCGCAGTTGAGATGTACGAAGACCCCGTCCTCGTACACAAGGTCTTCGATGTGGACGGCAAGAAAGTCGGATACCTTTTCTACAACAGTTTCACCCTGGACTCCATCAAGGACCTTGTCAGAGTCGCATCGGAATTCAAGGGCGCGGGAGTCACCGAACTCATCCTCGACCTCAGATACAACCCTGGAGGCTACGTGTATGCCGAGACTGCACTGGCATCGCTTCTGGCCCCGGAGGCGGAAGTCCGGGCGGAAAGCGTTTTCGAGACAAATATATATAATAAGACCCTCTCCTTCATCATGGGGGACAGCAACACCTACTTCGCACCCAGACTTTCTGACGAGGTCAACGGGAAAAAGATCGAAGCCGACCTCATATCCTCCAACCTCAACCTCTCGAGGATATATGCAATCATGACCGAAAGCACGGCTTCCGCCTCGGAGAGCCTCATAACCGGCCTGAGCCCATATACCGACATTAAGATATTCGGATCCGTGTCCTACGGAAAATTCTGCACGGGCATAATGCGGAGTGCAAAGGACTGGTACCGGAGCATCGATGCCAAAGACAACCCCGATCTGGCTTCGTATGGAGAATACGCCGGCGACTGGGGGATGTATGTGATGATAGGGCGCTTCGCCGACAAGTTCGGACGTACCCCATGCATGCCGGACGGATTCGAGCCGGATTTCGCAGTCGATGACGACCCGACCAGGACCGAACAGCTCGGAGACGGGAACGAAGCAATGCTGAATGCTGTGCTCACTTATATAAGAACCGGCAGCGTCGCCTCCACCAGAGCGCCTGAAGCCATACCCACAGCGCTCCCTGCCCGATATGACGGCTCATACGGCAAGTGCATTATGCTGTATGGAAAGGACGGGTTACTGCATTGATCCACCAACAATGTCGAGGATCTCGCTGGTGATCTTCTGCTGACGGCCCTTGTTGTATTCGAGGGTAAGTTCCTGGAGAATGTTGTTGCCGTTGTCAGTGGCCGTCTGCATGGCCACGGTGCGGGCTGCGTGCTCCGCGGCAAGGGAATCCAGGATAACTGTATAGACTTTCAGTTTCTGTACCCGTGGCAGAAGGGTTTCCATGAGCTCTTCCGCAGAAGGTTCAAGAATGATGTCCTCAGGAATGGAGGTCTCATCTGAAACGCCGCTTCCCACTGTCATCGGAAGGAACTGTTCTGTGACCACTTTCTGTGTAGCAGTGGAGACGAAATGGTTGTATATGAACTCCACGCGGGAGAAACGGCCTTCATTGAACGCCTGGATGAGGGTGTCGGCGAAATCCGATGCCGAGGCGTAGGACGAATGCGCCACGAGGTCAGAGAGATCGGACTCGGACGGATAGCCGGCCTTCTTCATCGACTCTGCCATCTTCCTGCCCACGGAGAACACCTCCACCTTGCCTCCTTCCTTCTCTATCTGCGCCACCCTGGCCTTGGTTTCCCTTATCACATTGCCGTTGAATCCTCCGCACAGCGACGAATTGGAAGAAACCGCCACCACCGCTACCTTAGAGGCAGGGGCGGCAGTGTCTTGAAAACCCGTGCCACCCTCGGCATCGTAAGAGGGAGGGGCCCAGCGAAGCTGGGAGGGGTCGAGCGCAGCGACATGGTTTTCAAGGCACTGACCGCCCCTGCCGGGACATGCGAGCAGCAGACGGAGCATGTCCTGAAGCTGAAGCTCGTAAGGAAGCATGTTCTCAATGGCCGACTGAGCCCTGTGAAGCTTGGCGGAAGCCACCATCTTCATCGCCGAAGTAATCTTCAGCGTACTCTTCACCGACGCAATGCGTCCCTTTGTCTCCTTGAGTGATGCCATCGCAAAAACGGATTATTATTTCATTGAAGCGGCCACCAGGGCTGCCTCCTGCTCGATAATGCCTGAAAGCTCATCGCTCAGTTTGCCCGAAGCCAGAGACTCGAGCACATCGGCGTGAGAAGCCCTCATCCTGTCGAGGAAGAGAGTCTGGAACTCCGGAACCTGGTCGATACGGATATCCTTCATAAGGGCATGCGTACCGCAGTAGAGTATAGCGATCTGCTCCCCTACCGGCATAGGGCTGTACTGCGCCTGGATAAGGAGCTGGTTGTTCTTGCGGCCCTTGTCAAGGGTCATCTCAGTGATCTTGTCCACATCGGAGCTGAACTTCGAGAAGGACTCCAGCTCATTGTACTGGGCCTGGCTCATCTTGAGCGTACCGGCAACCTTCTTCATGCTCTTCACCTGAGCGCTGCCACCCACTCGGGACACTGAGATACCCACATTGATGGCAGGACGGAATCCCTGGTTGAACAGGGCTGACTCCAGATATATCTGGCCGTCGGTGATGGAAATCACATTCGTAGGGATGTATGCGGAAACGTCACCCGCCTGAGTCTCGATGATAGGAAGGGCGGTAAGCGAACCGCCTGCCTTCACACGGCCCTTGAGCGACTCAGGAAGGTCGTTCATCTTCTCAGCGACCTCCTGCTGGCCAATGATCTTCGCCGCCCTCTCAAGAAGACGGGAGTGCAGATAGAATACATCACCCGGATAAGCCTCGCGTCCTGAAGGACGGCGGAGGATAAGGGACACCTCGCGGTATGCAACGGCCTGCTTGCTCAAATCGTCATAAACGACAAGGGCGGCGCGTCCGGTATCGCGGAAATACTCTCCGATGGCGGCACCCGCAAACGGAGCGAAATACTGGAGGGCCGCAGGGTCCGCAGCCGTAGACGCAACCACGATAGTATAATCCATCGCCCCCTTGGAGCGGAGCGTCTCCACAATGTTCGCAACGGTCGAACCCTTCTGGCCCACTGCAACATAAATGCAGTAGACAGGGTCGCCCTTGAGATAATTCTCTCTCTGATTGATGATAGTGTCAATGGCAATGGCGGTCTTTCCCGTCTGACGGTCGCCGATGATGAGCTCGCGCTGGCCGCGGCCGATAGGGATCATCGCGTCCACGGATTTCAGACCGGTCTGAAGAGGCTCCTTCACCGGCTGGCGGAAGATGACTCCCGGAGCCTTGCGCTCCAGAGGCATCTCAAGAAGCTCGCCCTCGATCGGCCCAAGCCCGTCCAGAGGATTTCCCAGCGGGTCCACCACCCTGCCCAGCATCGACTCGCCTACGCGGATGGATGCGATGCGGCGGGTGCGCTTGACGGTCATGTCCTCCTTGACAAGGTCAGCAGGTCCGAGAAGGACGGCTCCGACATTGTCCTCCTCCAGGTTCATGGCCACTGCCATGATGCCGTTCTCGAACTCGAGGAGTTCACCGGCCTCAGCATTCTTGAGCCCGAAGATGCGGGCCACGCCGTCGCTTATCTGAAGGACCTTGCCGGTCTCATCAAAATGGAGGGAGGTGTCGATATCCTTCAGCTGTCTCAGAAGGATGTCAGAAATTTCGCTTGGATTGATACTGTTGGTCATTGACTAAACTATTCTTTTGTTCTTGTCCATAAACTGACGGCGGATCTGCTCCAGCTGCGCGGAAACGCTGGCATCGAGCAGCTTGTCGTCGATGGTGAGGATGAAACCTCCGATAAGGGACGGGTCCACCTCCGAGGATATTACGACTGTGCCTCCGAGCCTGCTCTCCAGCAGTTCCTTCAGATTCCTTTCAAGGGAAGGGGCGGGAACAGCAGTCTTGAGATGGGCCGGGACTATGTGTCTCGATTCATTATACTGGTCGATGAATGAATGGAAGATGAACTTGACGTACTCCACGCGGTTTTTGCGGACAAGAAGCTCGGTGAATCTCTGAAGCTCGGGCTCCAGCACGGCAGGCATCGGGTCAGGATTGGCCAGGATGCTCCGCACCTGGCTGTAGACGGCCTCGCCATTGCCTGTCTCATCGACAAGCTTCAGCAGCGCCTTTGCGTATCTTGAAGAAATGATGCCTGTATTCATTGCTTATGCCGGATCTTCCGTTTTTGAGAGTTCATCCACCATCTTTGTGATGAGGTCCATCTGAGCCTGCTCGTCAGAAAGACGCGCTCTGAGGATCTTTTCGGCCACATCGACGGAGAGGCTCGCCACCTGGGCGCGGATGTCCCTGAGGGCGCTTTCCTTCTCGGTCGCTATCTGTGTTCGTGCCTGCCCGACAATCTTGGACGCCTCCTCCTCAGCCTGCTGCCGGGCCTGGGAAACGATCGTTTCCTTGGTCTTAGTGGCTTCCTTGAGGATGCGGGACTGCTCCGAACGGGTCTCATCTATCATCCGGGCCTGTTCTTCGGCTATGGTCCCGAGCTTGCGCTTGGCCTCTTCCGCGGCCTCAAGCGACTGAGCGATATGGTCGGACCTCTTCCCCACCATGTTAGTGATGACAGGGAAACCGAATTTGGCCAGTATAAAGAACACCAGACCAAATATGACGACCATCCAGAAAATGAGGCCGAAATCCGGTGTTATCAGTGACATAGGCTACTACTGGAAAAGTGCGAGCAGGCAGACGAGTACTGCGAAGAGGCAGACACCTTCGATGAGAGCGCCGATGATGATGGCCGTGGTACGGAGACCGCCGGCGATTTCAGGCTGACGGGCTGAAGCCTCCATCGTGGCCTGACCGAGCTTGCTGATACCGAAACCGGCTGCGAGGGCTACAATACCTGCGCCGATGGCTGCGCCCACGAGACCGAGAGCTGAAGCCTGAAGAAGCATTGGAGTTAAAAGTAACATGATCTTATGGATTTATAGTTTGAATTATTCTGTTTCTTCGCCGTGAGGATGCGCCAGGCCGATGAACACGGCCGAGAGCATCGTGAAGACATAGGCCTGGAGGAAGGCCACAAGCAGTTCGAGGCAGTCCAGGAACACCCCGAAGAAGGCCGAGATTACAGTCAGGGAGCCGTTGATGACAGGTCCCATACGAGCTGTCAGGAAAATCACGGCTATGGCGCTGAGGAGCATGATGTGACCGGCCAGCATATTCGCGAACAGTCGGACCATCAGTGAGAAAGGCTTGGTCAGAGTTCCAATTATCTCTATCATCGGCATTATCGGTATCACCTTCAGGAAGAGCGGAACGTCAGGCCAGAATATCTCCTTGTAATAGTGTTTGTTTCCGAAGAGGTTCACCATCATGAAGGTGAACAGGGCGAGCACCATTGTCACTGCGATGTTGCCGGTGATGTTCGCGCCGCCCGGGAAGATAGGGACTATGCCCATCAGGTTGTTGATGAGGATGAAGAAGAACGCCGTCAGAAGGTACGGAGAGAACCTCTTGTACTCGGGACCCACGGCATCCTTTATCACGTCATCGTTTATCATCATTATCACCGGCTCCAGAAGCGCTGCAATGCCGGTAGGCTTTTCCTTCAGCACGTCGTGCCTGCGGTACCAGCGGGCGCAAAGCAGGATGAGCACCACGAGCAGGACGCTGTCGAACATAAGTCCGAGGACGTTCTTCGTGATGGAAATGTCTATCGGTTTCTTCCCGGTGGAGGCGTTGACCAGCTTTCCCTTTTCATTGAGGGTGTATCCGTTCTCAGCAATTTTCCTGGATGAGAACACATGCACTCCGTTGTCTATCACGATGCAAGGGAGAGGGATTATGATCTCACGTCCCTTGAACTCTGTGATGTGCCACTCATACGAGTCGCCGATATGGCCGAAGATATAGCTCTGCATATCGAACTCCGCCTCCCGGGCAGCCTGTTCCACCACGGTCGGGGCAACGGCTGAAGAATCCTGCTCCTGAGCCGATGAGAGCACAGGGGCAAGCAGCAGAGCTGACGCAAGAACTATTCCTTTCAGTCCACGCATACGGTCACTGTATCATTTTCTACACGGACGAAGCCCGAGCTCACGTGGAGCAGGCTGCGCTGTCCGTCACAATCGTATTTCAACACCCCTTCGGAGAGCGATGACAGCAGAGGGGCATGGCCCGGAAGGACCTCGAAGCGTCCCTTCGTTCCCGGCAGTTCTACAGCTCCGACTTCACAGGAGAGTTTCTCCCCCTCGGGTGACAATACAAGCAGTTTCATAAACTAAGCCTTCGATTCGGCGATAATCCTTTCTCCCTTGGCTATGGCATCCTCGATGGTACCCACGTTGAGGAACGCCTGCTCAGGCAGATAATCCACTTCTCCGTCAAGGATCATGTTGAATCCCTTGATCGTATCTTCGATCTCCACCATCACGCCCGGAGTACCGGTGAACTCCTCAGCCACAAAGAACGGCTGCGAAAGGAATCTCTGCACCCTTCTTGCGCGGTTCACCACAAGCTTGTCCTCGTCGGAAAGCTCGTCCATACCGAGAATGGCGATGATGTCCTGAAGTTCCTTGTAATGCTGGAGTATCTGCTTCACCCTCTGGGCTGTCTCATAATGGGCCTTGCCCACAATGTTAGGGTCAAGGATGCGGGAGGTGGACTCCAGGGGGTCCACTGCCGGATAGATTCCCAGCTCGGTGATCTTTCTCGAGAGCACCGTAGTGGCGTCCAGATGCGAGAACGTAGTGGCAGGAGCAGGGTCGGTAAGGTCGTCAGCAGGGACATACACGGCCTGGACGGAAGTGATGGATCCGTTCTTGGTGGACGTGATGCGCTCCTGCATCTTTCCCATCTCGGAAGCGAGGGTAGGCTGGTAGCCCACGGCCGAAGGCATACGCCCGAGAAGGGCCGAGACCTCGGAACCCGCCTGGGTGAAACGGAAGATGTTGTCGATGAAGAAAAGGATGTCACGCGGACCGCTGCCGGTGTCCAGGTCGCGGAACGACTCGGCGAGGGTCAGTCCGGAAAGCGCCACGGAGCTTCTGGCCCCCGGCGGCTCGTTCATCTGTCCGAAGACCATCGCCACCTGGGACTTCTTCATCTCCTCCATATCTATCTTCGAGAGGTCCCACTTACCCTCCTTCATCCCTTCGAGGAATTCAGGACCGGTCTTGATGACTCCCGACTCTATCATTTCACGGAGAAGATCGTTGCCCTCGCGGGTACGCTCACCCACTCCGGCAAAGACAGAGAATCCGTTGTGTTTCTTTGCAATGTTGTTGATAAGTTCCTTGATAAGCACGGTCTTTCCCACTCCGGCACCGCCGAAGAGACCGATCTTTCCACCCTTCAGATAAGGTTCGAGAAGGTCGATGACCTTGATTCCGGTGGACAGGACCTCCTGCGAGGTGGTCAGGTCCTCGAACTTGGGCGGCTCGCGGTGGATAGGGAGCTTGACTTCAGTATCCAATGAGCCGAGGCCGTCGATGGCTTCTCCGGTTACGTTCATCACGCGGCCGCGGATGGCCTCGCCGGTAGGCATCGAAATAGGTGCGGCCGTAGCCACTGCCTCCATTCCCCTCTGGAGCCCGTCGGTGGAGTCCATAGCCACACACCTGACGGTATCCTCACCGATATGCTGCTGGACTTCGATTATGATGGTTCTTGAATCCGGGCGCTTCACCTTGAGCGCCTCATTGATGGAAGGAAGGTCTTTCTTGTCGCCGGTAAACTCGAAATGAACGTCCACTACCGGGCCGATGATCTGTGAAATGTGTCCTATCAACTCTGACATAGACTGGAGGTTTTGCTTATCGGGTACAAATATAACTAAAAAAATTCGGTTTCCCTTTAACAACGGAACAAGAGGTTCGTCTTAATGGCGAAAATCGTCAACACATCAGCGAATATGAAAAAGAATACACTCAGCATTCTATGCATCGCCGCTGCCGCGCTCGTCCTCACGTCAGCCACCGTCACAAATAACAGTGAAAGCGTCATAATGGAAACCCCGGCCGGACCGGAAGTTTCCCAGGCGCCCGCCACCATCATAAAGGACTACAAATGTTCCAATTTCAAGGGGCTCCAGGTCTCCAGCGTCTTCGACGTCAACGTCAGCCGCTCATCCAAATACTCCCTCCAGATCGAGATATCAAAGGATTATGAGCCGTACCTCGATGTCAAGGTCGTCAACGGAATCCTCAGAATAGGCTTCACAGACACCTTCAAGGCCAAGAAGCTTTTCTCCCATATGGACAGATGCATCGCCGTGGCCACCGTATCCATGCCGTCCCTGGAATCGGTCGAGCTTTCCGGCGCAAGCAAGTTGCACGCCAGCGATTCCTTCGACCTCAAGGGCAAGGACTTCAGGCTCCGCGTCAGCGGCGCCAGCGAAGTATACAGCCTCGACGTCAGCGGAAGCGATGCAACCGTTTCGGTCTCAGGAGCATCCAGAGCCGCACTTTCCGGCCGTTTCGAAGATATCAGCATACAGCTCTCGGGAGCATCCAAGCTTGACCTCGACACCGATGCCGAAGACATCGACATCGATGCCTCGGGCAGCAGTTCAGCCCAGATTGCCGGAACATACGAGTCCATTGACGTACAGTGCTCCGGCGCGTGCGGAATCAACCTTTCGGGAAGCACTGACGAGCTTGAGGTCGGCTGTTCAGGTGCATCTGGAGTGAACGCTCTCAAGATGGCGGCAGAAAGCGTGGACGTGGATCTGTCCGGCGCCAGCTATGCCAAGGTATATGTCCTGGACGAGCTCGAAGTAAATTGTTCCGGAGCTTCTTCCTGCAGCTACAAGGCAGACGGCAGGATCGGCCTCGACATACACGAAGTATCCAGAAGCGCAAGCCTGAAAAAGCTATAATCAGAAAAAAAATCATATCTTTGCGATTTCAAACACACTGAATGGTAGAAGTCGCATACATACTCAAAGGACTCTTAATCGGAATAGTGGCCTCGATGCCCATCGGTCCGATCCTGATGCTCGTCATCCAGAAGTCGATCAACGACGGAAGGAAGGCGGGCTTTTCCTGTGGGCTGGGTGCCACGGCAGTGGACACCACCTGCGCCATAATAGCGGCATTCGCCCTGTCCGCCATAAGTGATTTCTTCCACAACCACGAAAGCCCCATCGAAATCATAGGAGGGATCTTCATCGCAGTCATCGGCATCAGCATGTTCCGTGCAAAGGTTGCACAGGACCGCAGGAAGAAGCCGTATTCACCGAAGAATTTCGTCAAGGCGATGACTATGGGATTCTGCAACCCGGCAGCACCGGCCTTCATGCTCGCCTTCTTCACCATAATGAAGATGGATATGGGCGGACAGCCCTTCTATGTGCCAGTCCTTTCCATATTAGCCGTGGCCACAGGTTCCGCGCTCTACTGGTACACCATATCCAAACTTATAGCCCGCTTCGGCTACAAGTTCAACTACAAGGTCCTTCTCATAGTGAACCGCATCGCCGGAGCAGGCGTATTCCTTTTCGGTATCTACCTGCTCGCAAAGGGAGCGGGGATACTCTAGTTCCCTTCAGCCTTAAGGAATCTGATGTCGAACACGCGGGCGGCGAAACCGCTCACGCCTGCACGGAACGTCACTCTGACCTTGTCCTTCCCCTCGATTGCAGACTGAGGCACGCAGTACTCCTTACGGACTACTGCGGACTCGCCGGTGGACGGGAATTCTGTTTCATTGACAATGACCTCGTCGTCGAAGAGGACCTGGAGGCTGCGGGAAACGTTCATCCCGGCAGGGCCGTTCTGGGTCTCATTGCCCCAGAAACCGAGGCAGAGGGTGAGGTCGGTGCGGCCTTCTGTATAGAGGTCGTAGCTGAAGCTTCCGCCCTGGCGGACAGTGCGGTAGGCATCATTGTCCTGATATCCGGTCATTGAATTCTCGCTGCTGACCTTGTGGTCGGCCTCAGGCTGCTGTTCGCCCGGGGTGATGGCATCGACGGTGCGGCGGTCGAGTCTGAGCATGGCTTCCTCGTCGGCCTTGATCTTCTCGAGCATACCTTCGTAGTCGGATGACGAAAGGGAGAGGAAATAAATCGCATATCTGCTGTCATGGAGGCTGAAGAACGGCTCCAGCTCCAGACCGGCGAACCTGCTTTCATCGAAAAGGCCGTCCACGGTATAGTGCAGAGGTTTTCCTGCTACCGGCTTCATTCCCTGAAGCTTCGCCTCGATCTCAGCGCGGGTGCCTATCATCACAGGAGTCTCGGCGACAGGCACGAGGGCGCCGTGGGCGATATGGGCCCAGCGGCCGTCATCAGCCACAAGACCGTCAAGATTCTCGGAGCCGGTCCTTGCAGCAAGGACGATCGGTCCCCTCTTGACTGCCAGATACTCAGGACAGTTGTCAAGTTCCTCGACCCGCACCTTCATCGGGAGAGCGATTTCCACGACATCCCCGTCCTTCCATTTCCTGTCAATGGAGACGTATGACTGAGGGACTGCTCCCGCTGCCATCTCCTGGCCGTTCACCCTGATGCTGAACCCGGCATCCACCCATTCAGGGCAGCGCACCTTCAGGCTGAACTTCTTCGCCTTCTTCATATTCAGGGTTATCTTCGAAGACTCTGCATAAGGGAATCCGGTCTCCTGGGTCAGTACGACACCGTTCTCCTTCCAGTCAAGGACGGAAGCGACAAAAAGGTTGACGCGCAGCTCGGATGCGCCGTCGTGGGTGTAGATGAACTCACCGTATTTTCCGTGGTTCTCCATTCCAGTTCCGACACAGCACCACATTCCTTCATTCACTGCAGAATATACGCGGTAGTGTGCAGGGCGGAGCGAGGTGAAATAAACGTACCCTCCGTGCTCCGGATGCTGGGTGGAGAGGATATGGTTGTACATAGCCTTCTCATAGAAGTCAGCATACTCAGCCTTCGGGTCAAGGGCGAAGAGGAACTCCGTGAGCTTGAGCATATTGTTCGTATTGCAGGATTCCGGGCCCTCGCGGTGCTCCACATAGCTGTGGTAGTCCGCCGCTGCCGGGAAATGCTCGCTGCGGCTGTTTCCTCCGATGACGACCGAGCGGTAGTTGGCCACCCTGTCCCAGAAGAACTCGGCTGCGTGACGGTAGTCAGGGTTGTTGTCCACGGCAGCGATGCGTGCGTAACCCACTGCTTTCGGCACCTGAGTGTTGGCGTGACGGTTGTCAAGGTTGTCGTTGTCGTGGAGCATTGCGTCGAAGATCTCGTGATGGGTGAACTTCTTCGCCGTTTCCAGATATTTCGCCTCTCCTGTCATCTGCCAGGCATCAGCGAACACCTCGTTCATTCCACCGAACTCGGTGCCTACCATATTCTCGATCTGCTCCGGAGTGAGGTCCTTGATGATATCCACTCCCCAGTCGCAGAACTTCAGGAACATATCCCTGGCCTGCTCCACGCCGGCATACTGCCAGGCGTCGCGCAGACCGGCGTACATCTTGTGGACGTTGTACCAAGGAACCCAGGCGCTCTTGTACTTGGCAAGGTCACCCTTGCTGAGGTCACCCCAGAGCGAATCGCTGTCAGGCACGCCTCCGAGATAGCCGTCGCCTTCCGCATCCTGGCACTTCTTCAGCTCGTCGAGAATGTAGAGAAGCCTGTCGTAGCACTCCTGATTGCCGGTAGCGGCATAATGGATGGCAAGCGCGGAGACATAATGTCCAGCCACGTGGCCGTCAAGACCCTCCCAGTTAGGGAAGAGCTCAGCCTTGAGAGGCAGTCCGGCCTGCTTGAAGAACGGGGCGAGGAGACGGTCAGTGTCATAGTCAAGCAGAACATTGACGTTCAAGTCCATAGCATGCTTGAAAGGACCGTCCAGGAGTTCCACCTCCGAAAGCGGGAAGGTGTTCGAGTAGAGTGACTGCGCATCCGCGCAGATGCAATTCAATGATAGAGCGGCGGCAAGAGCCGCTGCGCCCAGGACAGAACAGTGTTTCATATGCGGTTACTTGCTTAAATATTCGTCCAGTCTTTGATTGACGGCACGCAGGTACAGGGAGTTGGTGCCGCAGCATCCTCCGACGTAGTCTGCATATTCGAAGGCAGGGATGAACGCATCTGCAAACGAATCAGGGGTGCATGCGAGCACCGAGCCGCCTCCGTCGCTGATAGGGATGCCTGCGTTAGGTTTGAAAAGTACCGGGACCGAAGCCTTCTCAGCGAACTCCTTCAGGACAGGGAGGGCCTTGTCAGGGCCGAGGGAACAGTTGATTCCGAGGGCGGCGACTCCGAGAGGCTCGAGGGCGGCGACGATGTCGTCCACTCCGTTGCCCATCATAGTCTTTCCGAACTCGGTGAAGGTCATCGATGCAAATACCGGAACTCCAAACTTCACGGCTTCCTCAACGCCCAGTTTCAGCATATCGAGGTCCATGAAGGTCATCAGCTCGATGATGTCGGCACCTTCCTTCATTCCCGCTGCCATCACCTGACGGTAATACGCGCGGCAGTCATCGTATGAAAGTTCACCCCAAGGCTCGAGCATCTGGGAAAGCGGTCCGTGCGCAAGGGTGATTTTCACATCGTCGTATCTGCCGTCACCGGCCTCG
Source organism: Candidatus Cryptobacteroides sp. (assembly GCA_045597895.1). Lineage (GTDB taxonomy): Bacteria > Bacteroidota > Bacteroidia > Bacteroidales > UBA932 > Cryptobacteroides. The sequence continues at coordinate 49,773 of JAZLLA010000045.1, forward strand.
GCCTTGCACTCCTCAAGTGCCTTCCTGGCACATCGCACACCGGCGGCGATAACTTCCTCCACGTTCATGTCCGAACTGGCGGCCACCGACGGGGCGTTGGCCCCGAATGTGTTCGTCAGCACGATTTTGGCGCCTGCCCGGATGAAATCCTTGGCCTGCTCCTTCACGAGCTCAGGCTTCTCAATGTTGTATCGCCAGACGGGGTTTCTGTCGTCCGAGCGTTCCCAAAGGCTGGTGCCCACGGCACCGTCAAGCAATGTAATGTGTTTCTTTGTCATATGGATTTGTGTTAGATTAGCGGCTCGGCGGTCATTGCCTCAGGCTGAGGGATGCCCATAAGCTTGAGGATGGTAGGAGCGACGTTGCAGAGGGCTCCGTCCTTGACCTGCTTGACCTCCTCTCCGGCATTGATAACGATGAACTGGACCTCGTTGAGGGAGTGGGCGGTGTTAGGGGTGCCGTCTTCATTGACTGCGTAGTCGGCGTTGCCGTGGTCGGCGGTCAGAAGGACAGCGTAGTCATTGGCGATAGCGGCGGTGACAACCTTCTCGACGAGTGAGTCGATGGTCCTGACAGCCTTGCAGATGGCGTCGTAAACGCCGGTGTGGCCCACCATGTCGCCGTTGGCGAAGTTCAGGATGATGGCATCCTCCTTGCCGGTGTTGATGGCTTCGATGAGCTTTTCTGCGACTTCCGGAGCGCTCATTTCAGGCTGGAGGTCATAAGTGGCCACCTTAGGGGAATTGACCAGGATGCGGTCCTCGTTCTCGAACGGAGTCTCGCGGCCACCGTTGAAGAAGAAGGTCACGTGGGCGTATTTCTCGGTCTCGGCGATGCGGAGCTGGCGCTTTCCTGCCTTGGCGAGGGTCTCGCCGAGGGTGTCCTTCACGATTTCCTTGTCGAAGAGGATGTGTACGCCGGTGAATGAAGCGTCATACGGAGTGAGGCAGCACCAGTAGAGAGGAATGGTGTGCATTCCCTCCTCAGGCATATCCTGCTGGGTGAGGACTGCGGTGAGCTCACGGGCGCGGTCGTTGCGGAAGTTGTAGAAGATGACTGCGTCGCCTTCCTCCACCTTTGCTACAGGAGCGCCGTTCTCGGTGATTACAACAGGCTTGATGAATTCGTCGGTAACATCGGCGTCGTATGATGCCTGGATGCCTTCGAGAGCTGATGTGAACTCAACGCCCTTGCCTTCGACGAGAAGGTCATAGGCTTCCTTGACGCGGTTCCATCTCTTGTCGCGGTCCATTGCATAGAAGCGGCCGCAGACGGATGCCACCTTTCCGGTGGTCTGCGCCATCTTCTCCTCAAGCTCCTTCACGAAGCCGAGTCCGCTGCGAGGGTCGGTATCACGGCCGTCCATGAAACAGTGGACATAAGCCTTGTCGATTCCCTGGCGCTGAGCCTCGGCTAGGAACTCATAGAGATGGTTCAGGGATGAGTGTACTCCGCCGTGGGAGCAGAGGCCCACGAAATGGAGCTTCTTTCCTGAAGACTTGACGTATTCGTATGCTGCCTTGATCTCGGCGTTCTCCATAAGGGCGTGGTCGCGGCACGCCATATTGATCTTCACGAGGTCCTGATATACGACGCGACCTGCGCCGAGGTTCATGTGACCGACCTCGGAGTTACCCATCTGTCCGTCAGGAAGTCCTACGTACTCGCCGCAGGCCTGGAGATGGCTGAAAGGATATTTGGCCCTGAGGGAGTCGATGAACGGCTGTCCCTGGGTGAAGATTGCGTTTGAATGGTCGTGTCTGCCCTCGCCCCAACCGTCGAGGATCATGAGAAGTACTTTTCTGTTCATTTTTTCTATTTTTATTTTTTTGCCTTTCAAAATTTCATCCTGTAAAGATACGAATAATTAATGGATTATGCGTAAAGTTCGCGGAGTACCTTGAGCGACTGCACGTTCAGGGACGACTCGGAGTGATGGGCTATGTATTTCAGCAGGATTTCGGCGAGGGAGTTGCGCATAGCCCCGTTCATCGGCATCAGCATCGCTTCGGGGAAGGAAGCCTCCACAAAGCTCTTCAGCACAGGGAAATGCTCGCCCGCGAACGGGGCCAAGTCCCCGGCGGACGGGCTGGAGCCCAGCGCCACCGCCAGTTCCAGCAGGAACCGCAGGTGGAAGTTCGCGAAATCGCTCTCAATAGCGTCCAGGGTCAATATGCTCTTCGCGCACCAGTCGTAGAGCCCGTCCTCCATCGCACCGTCCTTGATGGCGCGGTACAGGACTTCGCTCATGAAGAGCGTCATCGTATTCTTGAAGATGTTCGTCCGGATGCCGTTCAGAGGATGCTTGACGCTCAGGGAGTCAGCGCGCCACAGAGTGGACTTCGTGCTCTCCTTCACATCCGCTTCAAGGATGTTCAGGGGAAGGAACTGGGCCATGGAGGTTTTCTTGGACACCTTGACCACGAAACTCCTCCTTCCATACTCCTTCGTCAGTGCGTGAAGGACTATGGAAGTCTCACCTATCTTCGTGAGATTCAGGACAATGAGGTCAGCATTCACCGCAGTTCTCCTTCAGCCAGGCAGCCATCGCCCTGAGGGACTGTCCCCTGTGGGAGATTCCGTTCTTCACGTCCTCGCCCAGATAGGCCATCGTATGCTCCGGATACTGGTCTGGGATGAAGACAGGATCGTAGCCGAAGCCCTGCGAGCCTTCGCGCTCCTCAGCGATACGGCCGTTCACGCATCCCTCGAAGAAATGCTTCTCTCCTCCGATGATCAGGGTCACCACACAGCGGAAGCGTGCGGTGCGCGGCTCGCCCGGGTGCTTTGAGAGCTCGGAAAGAAGCTTGTCGATATTGGCATTGAAATCGTGGCCTTCAGTGGCATAGCGGGCTGAATGCACTCCCGGAGCGCCTCCGAGGGCATCCACTTCCAGCCCCGTGTCATCCGCGAAGCAGTTCAGCCCGGTACGGCTGTATACATATTCCGCCTTGATGATGGAGTTCTCCTCAAGCGTCTCCCCCGTTTCTTCTATGTCTTCGGTGATGCCGAGGTCCGCCGGAGTGACAAGCTCGAAACCATTGCCGAGAATCTCGGCGGCCTCGCGCAGCTTGCCCTTGTTTCCTGTAGCAAAAATGATTTTCATATCGTGCAAAGTTAGTATATTTGTGGAACATTGTTTGCACAGAAAACAACCCGTATGAAAAAAATAATATTCTCGATAGCAGCGGTCCTGGCCACCGCATCCATCAGCTTCGGCCAGTCCCAGGGCTTCAAGCTCGGCCAGTGGGTGGAAATACAGAACGCCATACTCAAGGAACTCAACAGGAACTACGTGGACTCCCTGCCTCTAGACAGGATGGAGCGCGTAGGGATCGACGCCATGCTGGAGAATCTCGACCCATACACCGTATTCATCCCCGAAGAGGATGAGGAGGATCTCGAAATGCTTCTGAACAAGTCCTACGGCGGATTCGGTGCAGTGATCTACAAGCCGGAGAAGGACGGCAACGTCATCATCAACGAGCCGTACAAGGACTCCCCCGCCTACAAGCTGGGGGTTCAGTGCGGTGACGAGATCACTGCCATCGACGGAGTGTCAGTCCACGGGCTCGATGCCAGCGAATGCTCTTCCAGGATGAAGGGAAAGCCAGGCTCCACCGTCGTCTTCACCGTAAAGAAGGTCCACACAGGCGAGATCAAGGACATCCTCGTGACCCGCGAACGCATCAAGCTCCCTGACGTGGAGTATGCAGGAATGGTCAATGACACCACCGGTTACATCCTCCAGAGCGGCTTCACCGAAAACGTCGCCGCTGATATCCGCAGCAATTTCCTCAAGCTCAAGGAACAGGGAATGAAGAAGTTCGTCCTCGACCTCAGGGGCAACGGCGGCGGCCTCCTCCAGGAAGCCGTGAAAATCGTCTCCCTCTTCGTCCCGAAGGGCTCCACAGTCGTGACAGCCAAGGGCCGCGCCGAGGAGACCTCGCACGTTTACAAGACCGTCACCGACCCTGTCGACACTGAAATCCCTATCGTGGTCCTCGTCAGCTCCGCCTCCGCTTCAGCATCAGAAATCGTGGCGGGCGCCCTCCAGGACTTCGACCGTGCCACCATCATCGGCACCAGGACCTACGGCAAGGGACTCGTCCAGTCCATCCGTCCGCTCCCTTACAATGCCAAGATGAAAGTGACCACTGCCAAGTACTACACCCCTTCGGGACGCTGCGTGCAGGCCATCGACTATTCCAACAGGAACGAGGACGGCTCTGTCGGCCACATCCCGGACTCGCTCACAAGGGAGTTCAAGACCGCCCACGGCAGGACGGTGCGCGACGGAGGCGGCATCACCCCTGACGTGAAGATAGAGGCAGAAGAATACAGCAGGATCACCTACTCCATAGTGCTGAACCAGATTGTGGACCACTACGCCCTCAAGTACGCCAGCGAGCACGAAAGCATCCCGGCCCTGGAGGACTTCCATTTCAGCGACGCCGACTTCGAGGACTTCGTCCAGTTCGCGAAGAACGAGACCTTCGACTACCGCTCGGAGGCCAAGACATACTTCGACCTGATGAGCAAGGAGCTCGAAAAGGACGGGCTGAAGGAGAGCAATTCAGAAGCCCTGGAAGCTCTGGACAAGGCACTAAATATGGAAAAAGAAAGCTATATCCGGCTCAAGAAGGACGAGCTCGTCGAGTTCATCGAGGAGGAAATAGCTATCAGATACTACTATCAGGAAGCCGGCATCGCCATACGCCTGCGCTATGACGACCAGCTGAAGAAGGCCCTGGAGGCCCCTATGATAGAATTCTAGTTCTTGAGGTAGTAGGTCACGTATGTGACCACGCGGACCTTCTTGAGATGAGGGGTATTGCTGTCCCTGTTCTCGATGCTGAAGGTGCCCTGTGTCGCGGTCTTGATCTTCCCGAGACGGCTGCCTGAATCCTGGGCGAATTTCTTCGCCGCCTGGCGCGCGTTTGCAGTGGCCTCCTCGATCATCTCCGGTTTGATGTCGTTAAGGGCCTCGAAGCTGAACTGCGTGGATGACTCCCACTCGTTGCTTCTGAGGGTTATGCCGTTCTTCATAAGGTCAGACTGCTTCGCCTGGAGGGCGAGGACGGCGTCAATGTCGCTTGTACAGACAGTGATAGTGTTAGTACACAGGTAGCGGTAGACACGGTCGTTGTTGCCGTATTCGTTGGCATACTTGTCAGAGATCTTCGGTGTCGATACCGAAATCTCTTCAGCCTTGATCCCTCCTTCGCTGAGGAACTTCATTATTATCCCGTTATATTCCTCGGTCTGGGCGAGGATGTTGGCCAGCTGGTCATCCACGACGTTGTACGTGATGGGCCAGATGACCTTGTCGGCCTTGACTTCACGTTCGCAGAGTCCTTTGACATCGACGGTGCGGTCATAGGACTTGAGTTTTGCAACTGAAAGAGGGAGCATCAGCCCGGCGAGGACCACTGCTGCGGCGATGATGAGTGTGTTCTTCATATTCAAAATAGATTAGTTTTCTTCCCAGATATAGATCTTGTCACCACGGTGGAGCTTCTCGAACGGGACGGTCTCATCGGCCGGAGTGCCGTCAGCCTTCCGCACTGCATCGGGAACGATTGCGACAGAGCAGCGCACTCCCTTCCCGGCCACTTCGGCCGGCTTGAGGTTCACTCTCATGTCATTGACAGTGAAATCGACCACTCCCGTGGTGGCGCCTATGGCCATCGCCTGGGTTCCGAGCTTGAGAGGGGTGGACTCCACGAGGATCTCCGCCACACCTATCCGGTCGAACCAGTTGGTGACCTTGCCGCAGTAGACCTTCCTGCGGCTGGCGTGGCTGCCGTAGATCTCGCTCCACTGCCCAAGATAGGCTCCCTGATAGTAGCCGTCCCAGAAACCTCTGTTGAAGACGCTTGAAAGCTCTTCCTTAAGAGAAGCGGCATACTCGGCGGTATAGTTCCCGTCGCATACGGCATCGGCGGCACGGCGGTAGCAGGACGCGCAGCGCTTCACATATTCGGCGCTGCGGGCGCGCCCCTCGATCTTGAACACCTTCACTCCGGAGTCGATTATGCGCTCCATGAACTCGATGGTGCACAGGTCCTTCGGGGACATTATGTATTTGTTGTCAATGTTCAGCTGGTTGCCGGTCTCGAGGTCGGTGACCTCGTAGCCGCGACGACAGACCTGGAAGCAGGCGCCGCGGTTGGCGGAGGCTCCGTAGGTGTGCAGGCTCAGGTAGCACTTGCCGCTGATGGCCATGCACAGCGCTCCGTGGGCGAACATCTCGATGCGGACGGGATTGCCCGAAGGGCCGGTGATATGGTCCTTCACAATAGTGTTGTGGATGTCCTTGACCTGGTCGAGGTTGAGCTCGCGGGCGAGGACGATGACATCGGCAAACTGGGCGTAGAAGCGCAGCGCCTCGGCATTGGAGATGCTGAGCTGGGTGGAGATGTGCACCTCCATCCCTATCTGGCGGCAGTACATTATGGCCGCCATATCGGACGCGATCACGGCCGAGACCCCAGCAGCCTTGGCGGCGTCGAGGGTGGCGCGCGTCTCGTCGAGGTCCTCCGGATAGAGCACGATGTTGAGCGTCAGATATGTCTTCACCCCATATCCAGAGGCAATCCTGACCACTTCCGGGAGATCCTCGATGGAGAAATTGTTCGCTGAATGCGAGCGCATGTTCAGGCGGCCTACACCGAAATAGACAGAGTCGGCACCACCTTGGATGGCTGCGAGCAGGCACTCGAAATTGCCCGCAGGGGCCATTATTTCCAGTTCTTTCCTTTCCATTGGCATTATTTGGCGCGGGCGACCAGGGAGTCCGCAAACCTGCGGAGCTGCTCCATTCGCACGCTGTTGACGCTGACCTTGAGGGCTGAATCCATAGCGAGGGTGGTCAGGCGTGAAACTTCCTCCTTGGCATCATTGTCCACTCCGAGACGGTTGTAGATGGCCTTGACAGCGTTGAACTTGGCAGTGCGCTGCTCCGGAGTGTCCACAGGCATGGCCATGGCCTCGAAGACTTCGTCCTTGTCGTCGGCCTTTTCAAGGGCGCGGGTGATGAGCCAGGTCTTCTTGTTGTTCGCGATGTCGCCCCCGATAGGCTTCCCGAAGACCTTCTCGTCGCCGTAGGTGTCGAGATAGTCGTCCGCAACCTGGAACGCGAGCCCGAGCTGGTAGCCGTACTCATACAGGAAATCGGCATCCATTTCAGACGCACCTCCGATGAGGGCTCCGATCTTAGCGGAGCAGGCCAGGAGGACTGCGGTCTTAAGGCCTATCATCTTCATATAATCGTCCATCTTCACCTGCTTCTCAGCTTCGAAGTCCATATCGAGCTGCTGGCCCTCGCACACTTCGGTGGCCGTTTTGATGAAGAGGTCCAGCACTTTCCCGCGAACGCGCGAAGGGGCCTTCGCCATTCTGCGGTAGCTGTCTATGTTCATAACGTCACCCGAAAGGATGGCGGTGTCCTCGTTCCATTTCTTCCAGACCGTAGGGACACCGCGACGGAGCGGTGACCTGTCCATGATGTCGTCGTGGATAAGCGTGAATGAGTGGAATACCTCCAGCGCAGTGGCGGGCTCCACTATCTCGTCATACAGATCATCCTTGAACACCGAATAGGAAAGCATGCAGAGCTTCGGCCTCACCCTCTTTCCTCCGATGGAAATCATATATCTGAGCGGGTCGTAGAGGCCGGCGGGAGCGTTAGGGAATTCGATGTCTTCGAAAATTTCAGCGATCGTGCGGTTAATATATGCTTCTGATATCATAGTATTAGTTTTAGTTCTGACAAATATATAACAATATTTGATGGTAAACAACCGTTGTTTATGCCTGCTGCGGACTGAAATGCCTTCCGAGCACTTCCTTGCGGTACTGGACGGAAAGGACTATCGAACGGGTCAGCAGATGGGCGAAATAAGCGACCATCAGGACGTGTATGGCGAGGAACTGATAACGCGCCGTATTGCCTACGACCTCAACGAAATTGCCACCTGCGGACCGTGCCTGCCACAGGTTCAGTATCCCTATCCCCGCAAACCAGCAGGCGAAGAATGCAAGGAGGGCCCATAGCATCGAGTTCCTGATGCCGCGGGAGGCTGTGGCTCCCAGATATATTCCGTCCCAGGTGAATGCCACGCAGCCGAAAGGAGGCATCAGGATCAGCCACGGGATGAACTGCCTGCAGGCCTGGACCACCGCTTCGTCTGAGGTCATCATACGCAGCATAGGCATACCCGCCGCCCAGTACAGCACCATGAAGAATGCCACCAGGGAGAGGCTCCAGACGAACACCCTGCGTACCGCGAGGCGTGTGCGCTCAAGCGAGCCCTCACCGATGAAACGCCCCGTGAGCGCCTCCCCGGCATAGGCGAAACCGTCCGTAAAGTAGGAGAATATCATCAGAAGCTTCATCATTATGGCGCTGGAAGCGAGCATAAGGTCGCCGTATCTGGCCGAAATGACGGTATAGCCTATGTAAATGCCTGTAAAGCAGAGGGAACGGATGAAATAGTCGCGGTTCATCGCGGTGAACGACTTCAGCACCTCAGGCTTGAAGGACATAGCCACATCCTCACGACTGAACCCGTCGAACACTCTGAAGTACTTGACCAGCAGCTTGATGACGCAATACAGCAGGCCTGAATACTGGGCGATGACGGTTCCCAGTGCGATCCCGACAAAGCCCATTCCTTCCCACTGTCCGCCGAAAGGCACAAGCCCCAGGCACAGGACAATGCTCGCGGCAATGTTCACGAAGTTCACCACCAGGTCGGTGACCATAGAGCTCACAGAATCCTGCATACCGATGAACCAGCCCCTGAAAGCCATCAGGCTCAGAGTTGCCGGAGCGGCCCAGACACGGGTGAAGAAATAGTCCAGCGCCAGCGACTTCACCTCGTCGGAACAGTCCACGACCAGGAAGGCAAGCTTGGAGAAAGGCCACTGGACCGCCAGGATAAGGGCGGCGCAGCCCAATGCCAGCAGCAGGGCCCGGACCAGTATCCTCGCGCTCTCGCGCATATCCCTGCGTCCGAACGCCTGGGCTGTCAAGCCCCCGGTGCAGACACGCAGGAAAGCGAAATTCCAATAGAGGAGGTCGAAAAGCATCGACCCGATGGATATGCCGCCGATGAAGGAGGCTGCTGTCAGAAGCTCGCCGGCCTTCAGATGCCCGGCTACCGCAATGTCAACCATCCCCACCAGCGGAACCGTGATGTTCGCCAATATGCTCGGTACCGCCAGACGGAGTATTTCCTTGTTCAATGATTTCATCCTAACGGAACTTGCTGTCCTCCTCCAGCATTCCAAGATAAGAACAGTAACGCTCGGAGCTGATCTCCCCTGTCTCGACCGCGGCCTTCACAGCGCATCCCGGCTCATGGGTGTGGGTGCAAGGGGTGAAGCGGCATCCGCGGGACGCCTCGAGCATTTCCGGGAAATAAAGGGCAATCTCCTCCTTCTTCAGATCGACCAGGCCGAAACCGCGGAGGCCCGGGCTGTCGATGATGTAGGCACCGAAAACGGTCCTGTACATCTCGTACAGGGATGTGGTGTGCTTGCCTTGAAGGTGAACCTCGGAAATCTGCCCGACCTTCGGGTCGAGCGAAGGGTCCATTGCCTTGATGATGGAGGACTTGCCCACTCCGGACTCACCGGAAAGAAGGCAGACCTTCCCGCGGCAGGCTTCCCGGAGGGCATCGATGCCCTCGCCAGTCCTCGCAGAGGTCTCAAGGACCCGGTAGCCGGCTCCTTCATATATGCGGTGGAAAGCGTCGATGCTCTCCTGGGCCATTTCCCTGTACATGTCGACCTTGTTCAGGACAATGGTTACGGGGACGTTGTAAACCTCGCAGGTTACCAGGATCCTGTCAAGGAAAGGAAGCTTGATTTCAGGGAAATAAAGGGAGACTATGATGAACGCCTCGTCAACGTTGGCGGCTATGACGTGGGCCTGCTTCGAAAGGTTCGTGGACTTGCGGATCACATAGTTCTTCCGCTCGTGAACCTCTGTGATGGTGGCGGGATGCTCTACAGTAGGGGTACCGTCACTCTCCCAGCCCACCCTGTCGCCCACGGCCACAGGATTGGTCGAACTGCTCCCCTTCAGACGTATCTTTCCGCGCAGGACAGCCGGGAAAAGCTCCCACTCGGGGAGACAGCTCAGCAGGAAATGGCTGCCGGCATTCTTCACTACTGTCGCTTCGCCCTTCATCCTATTCCTTGTAAAGACCGTCCCTGGAAAGGAGATGGTCCAGATTTGCAATTCCGTATGAAACCACCGCGTTCACCACAGCGGAGTGCTCGAGATATTGAGGGATGAGCTTGTCGAACAGGTCGTCCTCGGTATGCCAGATGTCACGGTAGTTGAAGTCATATCCGAGGATGTCGGACTCACGGAACGATATGGCAGGTACGCCGTTCATCGCGAAGTATGCGTGGTCCGAACCGCCGGCGCTCTTCGGGCGCTCACCCGGCTCACCGGCCCTTTTCTCAACCTTGAACGGGATGCCCGGAGTATAGTCCGATATCGGTTCACAGACCTTCACGAAGTCATCGTACATGGCAGGCGGCACTGAAATGCCGGTACAGGCGAGAGGACCTCCGTCACGGTTGAAGTAATTTGATATCTTTCCCCACGGAACAGTCTTCTGCTCCACGAAGTACCTGGAGCCGAGAAGGCCGTATTCCTCTCCCGTCCAGATGCAGAACATTATCGAACGCTTCGGCCTGGCGCCGGCAGCAGCCAGCAGGCGGGCGGCCTCCATCGTCACGGACACACCGTTGCAGTCGTCCACGGAGCCCGTGGCGATATCGTATGAATCGAGATGGCCTCCCAGAAGGACATATTCGTCAGGATGCTTGCTGCCGCGCAGGATTCCGATGACGTTGCTGTATTTCACAGGACCCGGGAAGAAATGGTTCCTGATATCAAACTCGAGAAGGAAGTCCTGTCTGTCGAGGGCCTTCTGCTTTATAACAGCGAACTGATGCTCGTCCAGAAGGATGTCACAGGCTGTCGGAAGGGTGTCCATCGTCAGGTCGAAGCACATCGCGCGGTTATAGAGCACCTGCATAGGAAGGGCTGACGGACGGATGAAACCCAGGACTCCGGCCTCCACCATCTGGCGGTAGAAAGGAACTGCCGCCTCTTTCGCCTTGTCCTGTGCGACCAGGGCGGCACGGGTTGAGTCAGCCTTGGCCGATGCGTCGATGGCAAGCCCGTTCATAGTTCCGGATTCCACGAGCACCCAAGCGCCTTTCAAAGCCCCTTTGATGCGGTCGAATTCACGCTGGGACATCGGCTCCAGCAGGACACGGCCCTTCTGAGGCCCCTTTGTGCCCGCAGTATATGCAGGAGTGCCGAAATGAAGGGTCATTCCGTCCTCGGAAAGCATTCTGCCGCACCACGGACCACGTTCGAAACCCACATTCATCTCCCCCACTTCCTGTACCATAACTTCCAGGCCCCAGGAACGGAACTGCTCCGCTACCCAGGATTCTGCATCCTGAAGGCTGCGGGTGCCTACCAGGCGGCCGCCGATATTGTTTGAGATATAATCGGCATGCTGCATCACCCGGTTGTCAGTCCGGCCGAGTTCAAGGACCTTCCCGACCACCTTGTCCTGTGCAAGCAGGGACACCGTCCCCAGAAGGACCAGCAGGAAAAAGGAGAGTGTTCTTTTCATTTATTTCTGTTTCTTGGATGTACCTTTCTTCGAAGCCGGCTTGCGGGATGCCGGCTTGTTGCCGGACTTGTGCTGAGGCTTATGCTCAAGTTTCGCTTCAACTGCGGTTTCAGGCTCGACAAGCTCGTAGTCAAGCAGTTTCTGCTCGAGGTTTGTGGCCTTCACGCGGATGCGGAGAGGGTCCCCGAGGTTGTACACCTTCCTGGTCCTGCGGCCGACGACGCGGAAATTCTTCTCATCGAACTCGAAGAAATCGGACTTGATGGTGCGCAGAGGGATCATTCCCTCGACCTTGGTAGGCTCTATCTCAGCATAGATGCCCCACTCGGTGACTCCGGAAACGTGGGCGTCGAACTCCTGACCGACCTTGTCCTGCATGAATTCCACGAGCTTGTACTTCACGGAAGCCCTTTCAGCCTCTGCGGCGATGATCTCACGCTCGGAAGCGTGTACGCACTGCGCCTCGTAGTAGCCCTTGTCCTGGCTGTCCTTTCCGTCCAGGTACATCGCCAGAAGCCTGTGTACCATTGTGTCAGGATAACGGCGGATAGGCGAAGTGAAATGGGTGTAGAACTTGAATGCAAGGCCGTAGTGGCCGATATTGTCGGTGGCGTACTTGGCCTTCGCCATTGCGCGGAGCGCTATTATCTGGAGGGCGTCGTAGGATGTGGAGCCCTTGGCGGTGGCGAGCAGCTCGTTGAGCGACCTGGCGACCTCCAAAGGGCCGCTGGTTTCGCCCATCTTGAAGCCGAAGTTGCCGGCGACCTCTCGCAGGCCCTGGATCTTCTCCATGTTCGGCTCGTCGTGGATACGGTAAACGAAGGTCTTCGCCTTCTTTGACGGGACCGCGTTCATCTTGCCGTCGGTGGCTATGAGTTCGGCGACACTGCGGTTGGCGAGGAGCATGAACTCCTCGATCAGCCAGTTGGCCTCCTTGGAAACTTTCTCGTATACATTGACCGGCTTGCCCTTTTCATCGCACTCGACCTTCATCTCAGGACGGTCGAAGTTCATTGCGCCGTTCTTGAACCTCTGCGCCCTCAGCGCCAGTGCCAGCTTGTTCAGTGTCAGCACTGCCTCCTTGAGGGCGGAGGAATCTGCTTCCGAAGACCCCTCAATTATGCTCTGAGCCTGATCATAGTCCAGACGATAGTCGGAGCAGATGACGGTGCGGCCGAACCAGCGGCTGACAATCTTCGCCTTCGGAGTGATCTCGAACACGGCTGAGAACGTAAGCTTGTCCTCCTGAGGACGGAGGGAGCAGAGCTTGTTGCAGAGCTTCTCAGGAAGCATAGGGACCGTGCGGTCCACCAGATACACGGACGTACCGCGGGCCATTGCCTCCTTGTCCACCGGAGTTCCAGGCTTCACATAGTATGAAACATCGGCGATATGCACGCCGACCTCGTAATTTCCATTCTCAAGCTTCCTAAAGGAAAGAGCATCGTCGAAGTCCTTCGCATCGGCAGGGTCTATGGTGAAAGTAAGGGTATCGCGGAAATCCTTGCGGCCCTTCAGGTCGTTCTTCGTAATCTTGTCGGAGATATCGTCTGCGGCGTTCTCGACCTCTTTCTCGAAGCGGTACGGAAGGCCGAACTCGGCGAGGATGGCATGCATCTCCGTGTCGTTCTCCCCCGGCATTCCCAGAACATCCACGACGTGTCCCTTCGGAGCCATATCATATTTCTCCCAACGGTCCACGATGGCGGCGGCCTTCATTCCAGGCTTGCCGCCCATATCCTTGGCCTGCTGCTGGTCTATCTCGATGTCATAAGGCATTGACTTGCTCTGCATCAGCACCCAGGCCTGGGCACCGATGAAATGGAGCACGCCGACATGAGGCTTCCGGGACCTCTGCAGAATCTCCACTACTTCCCCCTCGCGGCGCTTCACACCGACCTTTTCCTTGGTCAGCGCGACCCTGACGGTGTCGCCGTTGAGAGCGTTCTTCGATTTTGAGGCCTTGACGAAGATATCGTCCTGCTCACCCTCGACCATCACGAAGATGAATCCTTCGCGGCCCATCTGGACCTTCCCCACGAACTGCGGATAGCTCTGAAGGGACTTGGTACCGCGTCCGCGGTGTGTGCTGCGGGAACCTTTCCCGCCTTTTCCTTTGCTGCTCATATGATATCAAAAACTATTTGCCGTATGTTCATTGTTCGACCATTGCCTTCATCCGAAGGGTATGGAGCAGGCCTGACTTGAAGACGTTCCTCTCCTGCTCTGAAAGGAAGAACACCCTGATAGGGATCTGGAACATCCTGGTCTTCAGCTGATCAGTAACCTTCTTGCAGTCAAGCATCCTCTGAGCGTCCTTCTCAGTGGTGGCCACAACGGCCGTCCTGAACTGGGAGGCCGCCTTGTCTATGGTCCTGACATCCGCGTTGGAATAACTGTGATGGTCCTTGAAGCTCATATGCTTCACCACCTTGTATCTGTCGCTGAGGAAGCGCTTGAGCGGAAGGGCTTTCGCTATGCCCGTGAAGAGGACCAGCTTCTTCGAGTATATGTACCTTGGGTCGCCTTCCTCGAAGACCTTCTCCATAGGCAGGTACTCGATGCTGGTGAAGAACACTTTCTGGGTCATCCCCGCATTGTTCACCACCTCGCACTGGACAGGATCGTAACGGGTGTAGCCCATCTTCAGCAGGAACGACTCCCTGTCGCTGTTCTCAAGGAAAGCGGGACATTTGGTGATGATGATCACATCCGCCTTGGTGATCCTGTACGGCAGGTCGCGCAGACGTCCGAACGGAAGGAGCATGTCCCTGGTCACCGGGCGGTTGTAGTCCACAAGCATTATGCTGTATGCCGGCTTCAGTTTCCTGTACTGGAGAGCGTCGTCGAGGACGATGAGGTCCGAAGGATAGAAGTCCTTGTTCACGCACTTCTTTCCGGCCCTGCTGTTTTCCAGAAGCGAAGGATTGCACAGATAGCGGCATCCCTTGATGCGGTTCTTGTGGACAGCGACGGTCACTGAAGGGAATTTCTTCTTGATCTGGAGAGGCTCGTCCCCGTAGAAGGAAGCTGCACCATCATAAGTCACCTGCTGGAAACCCTTGCTCTTGCGCTTGTATCCGCGAGAGAGGAGGGCAATGTTCCTGAATCCCCATTCGTCGCTGTGCAGAAGCATATCCAGAATCATCTCCGCATGAGGAGTCTTTCCTGTGCCTCCGGCTGTGATGTTCCCTATGCAGACGGTCGGAACATCAGCCGGCCTGGACTTCACGATGAAGCCTTTGTCATACGCGAAATGCCTGATTCTGAGCACTAACCAGTATGGAAACAATATCAGTTTATCTATGAACATTGTATTATCGGATAATCGTATTTAACAACTTACAAAAATACTAAAAAACTTTCATTTGCAGTTACTTTAAAGCACGATTATCTTGACAAAATCAGGTCATCCCTCACCGTGCGGGTGAGGGATGACAGAGAAAACGCATTATCCCTCACCGGACGGGTGAGGGATAGGCGGACTATTCGGAGAGGCAGAGACGGAGAGGGTATGTGTCCACCCACAAATACTTCTCGGTATGGCATATCCTGTCAAGGTCTGCCATACTGGAGGAGGAGACCTTCCCGATGTATGTCAATAATTGATCGACGTTCTTTATCGTTTCGTTGATGATATCCAGATGGCAGCCGTCCGTCATATAGATGTCGCCGGGGCTGATATGGTGGACAGGCGTCTGGTTCAACGGGATGCGCTTCTCCAGATAATCGTGGATTTCACGTCCGGACAAGCCTATGTTGTTGTTGCCCACAGCCACGTCCAGAACAAGGTCTCCATCGACCAGAAGAGCCTTCAAACAACGCACGGAGGCATTGTCAGCCAGATCGACAGACAATTCGATATCGTCTATCACGAGCTTTATGTCCTTGTCGTCCACGCCCTCGAGACGGCGCGGCTGCCCGTCCTCGAGGGATGCCTGGATTCCGGAAAAGACGGTCTTCCACTCTCCCCAGCCGGCTTTCCTGCCATATCCGCTCTTAATGGAAACGTCGATGGATACGGTCCGTTCATCATAGGTATCATTCTCAGGGACGACTACATGGAACGCGTCCGTTTCCTCAGCCAGAAAACCTATAGGATATACACCCGATGGAGACTCAACGTACGAATATTCCTCACCATCCAGTAATGCCCTGTACCTGAACGGCTGGAAGTTCACTGCCGGCTCCGACCTCGTCGGAACATACACATACGAAACGGGTATCTCCACGACAGTCCCTTCCTGCGGAACTGGTCCGTCGCACGCTACTTCGTCGATGATGCAGTCATAATCAAGACCTTCCACGGTCCCCATTACCCCGGTGCAACCGGCAGCCAGAAGAGCGGCCGCAAATATGATAAATGAATGTCTCATAATACCTTAGTTATTTCTTATGAATGACTCTATGAACCCTTTACATACCATAAACGCCATAACATCGAAAATCTTGCATCAAATATAGGATAATTCGTTACATTTGCAACAATGTCACATTCCCCCATAGCATACTGACAACCAAAATACAACACCATGAAACATTCATTATTGCTCGCCGTTTCCTTCTCTCTGGCGATAGTCCTCAATGCAGGCGCTCAGAGCAAAGGCGTAACCAAGGACTTAACAGATGAATTCAAAACAGAAGCCGAAGCTGTCCTAAAAGAAAACATCCTTCCTTTCTGGATGGAAAAGGTAACGGATCCGGCCGGAGGATTCTATGGTACTGTGATGAATGACGGAACCGCCGTGCCGCAGGCGCCGAAAAGCGCCGTGATGAACGCGCGTGTCCTCTGGGCCTTCTCAAGGGCATACCGCCAGTTCGGCAATGAGGACTACCGCAAAACCGCAGACAGGGCCGCGGAATACTATGTGGACCATTTCATCGACAAGGAATTCGGCGGAAGCGTATGGTCGGTCAGCGCTGAAGGTGAGATCAAGGACGGGACCAAGCAGAGCTATGCTTCGGCGTTCGGAATCTACGGTCTGGCCGAGCACTACCGCGCCACCGGCAGCCAGGCAAGCCTGGATGCTGCCATTGCTCTTTACCGCACGCTCGAGGAGCACTCCTACGACAGTATCAACGGAGGATATTTCGAGACTTTCACCAGAGAATGGGCCAAGCCTGCCCCAAGGGGCAGAAGGCCGGTCGCGACAAAGACAATGAACACCCAGATCAATATGCTGAAGGCCTACTCCACCCTCTATCAGGTGTGGCCGGACAAGGTCCTGCGCGAGCGCATCACAGGACTTATGGACCTCTTCATAACAAAGCTCTATGACAAGGAGGGCAGGCATCTGCTCGTAAACTGCGACGACGAGTGGAACTCCCTTGAGGAAATCCACTACTACGGCCACGACATCGAGGCCGCCTGGCTGCTCTCAGAGACAGCCGGCATCCTGAAGGACAGAAAGCTGAAGAAAGCCATAAAGCAGCAGGTCATCGACCTTACCGACGAGGCTATAGCCAGCGGTCTGACCGAAGAGGGCGCAATGAAGGATGAAAAGACTTCGAGGGGCATCCGCGAGAGATATTCCTGGTGGAGTCAGTGTGAGACCATAACGGGCTGCATCAATGCCTGGCAGATTACCGGCGACAGGAAATACTTCGGCACGGCCAGGAAGAACTGGGGGTTCGTACAGGCTTATTTCATTGACAACAAAGTCGGTGGCTGGTACAAGACCATCAACAAGGACTGCACGCCTGCCAATGAGCCGAAGGCCAACGAGTGGCACGGTCCGTACCACAACAGCCATATGCTCTTCGAAATTCTCGAAAGGCTTTGATCAAAGACCATATACACTGGAGGCGGAGGAGATTTCTTCTCCGCCCCATTTTTCGTCTATACTGTCGAGGATGGAGAAGATTTCAGGGACATCCGTCGTGGTGACCAGACGGATGCGGGTCTCCTTGAAGTCAGTAAGCCCCTTGAAATAGCAGGAGAGATGACGTCTCATCTCGAACACCCCGCGAGGTTCGCCCTTGAGGTCCAGCGACAACTGGAGATGGCGCTTGGCGAGAGCCACGCGGTCGTGCACGCTCATAGGCGGCAGAAGTTCGCCCGTATCGAGGTAATGGCGTATCTCACGGAAGATCCACGGATGGCCGAATGATGCACGTCCGACCATTATTCCATCCACCCCGTAGCGGTCGAAGTATTCCTTTGCCTTCTCAGGGGAATTGATATCACCGTTGCCGATGACAGGGATGTTCATCCTTGGATTGGCCTTGACCTCCCCGATGAGCGTCCAGTCCGCCTCGCCCTTGTACATCTGGCAGCGGGTGCGGCCGTGGATGGTCAGAGCCTTGATCCCGGCATCCTGCAGGCGCTCGGCCAGAGGGACGATTATCTTCGAGTTCTCGTCCCAGCCCAGGCGCGTCTTGACGGTGACCGGCTTGTCCACGGCATCGACGATCATCCTTGTGATCATCACCATCTTGTCCGGCTCCTTCATCATTCCGGAACCGGCGCCGCGGCCCGCTATCTTGTTCACAGGGCAGCCGAAATTGATGTCCACGACATCACAGCCGTACCCGCCGCAGATTTCAGCGGCGTGGTCGGCCATCCTCGCGGCCTCGACCATTGACTCGGGAATATTGCCATATATCTGGATGGCGACGGGGGCTTCCTGGGGGATCGTGCACATCTTGGCCTTGGCCTTCACGGCATCGCGGATCAGGCCGTCCGAAGGCACGAACTCAGTGTAGACCATCGCAGCCCCCTGCTCGCGGCACAGGATCCTGAACGAGGCGTCGGTGACGTCCTCCATCGGTGCCAGCAGCACCGGTCTCTCCCCTAAATCGACGTTTCCTATCTTCATATCAGCGGCTGGCATTTATGCTGGAGCCAGGAGGCTTCAGCCGGGGAAAGTTTGTCCGCGAAAGTGCGGTAGACGCGGGCGTTGTAGGCATTGAGCCACTCGCGCTCGTCGGCAGTCAGGAGATTGACTATTATCGCGGAAGTATCTATGTGGCAGAGCGTTATGGTCTCGAAGCGGAGCCAGTCGCCGAACTCGTTGCGGGAGTCCTCCACACAGAGGACCAGGTTCTCGTGACGGACACCGTGCATCCCCTCGCGATAGATTCCGGGCTCGTTGGAGGTGATCATCCCCGGCAGAAGAGGGGTGCGGTTGAAGTTCTGGCGTATGTCCTGCGGGCCTTCGTGGACTCCCAGGAAGAAACCGACGCCGTGGCCCGTGCCGTGGCCGAAGTTCCGGTTCGCCTGCCAGAGAGGGTTCCTTGCGAGGACATCCAGCTGGCAGCCGGCGGTTCCGCGAGGGAAGACAGCCATCGCCAGGTCGATGTGGCCCTTCAGGACCAGGGTGTAATCCTCCTTCTCGAGCATAGTGCAAGGACCCATCGGAACCGTTCTGGTGATGTCGGTGGTGCCGTTCATGTACTGCCCGCCGCTGTCCACGAGATAAAGCCCGTGAGGTTCGATCGGAGGCGCGTCCACCCTCGGGGTGATATAGTGAGGCAGAGCGGCTCCTGCGCCGTACGCCGAAATGGTCTCGAAACTGTCCCCGCGGTATCCGGGGATGGAAGCCCTCAGGGAGCCGAGCTTCACTGCGGCATCCCACTCGGTAACCTCCCGTCCGCTTCCCACTGAAGTCTCGAGCCAATAGAGGAACTTCTCCATCGCAAGCCCGTCCTCCACGTGGATGCTGCGCATCTCCTCCACTTCCGTGACATTCTTCACCGCCTTCCTGAAGCCCACCGGCGAGGTGCCCTCGACCAGCTCCACCTCCGATGCCCGGAGCAGCCGGTAAAGATCGAAGTTCAATGTCGCCGGGTCAATGAAAAGCCGCCCCACAAGCCCGTCACCTATCATTTCGACCAATGTGACGGTCACGTCGTCGTAAGGGCGTATCCTCACTCCGTCGCCCTGAAGCTCCCGATAGCTGTCCCGGGTGTCCCCACCCACATCGGAGGACTTCGAGACGAACCAGTCGGCACCGTCACGGGTGACAAGAAGATATGATATGCAGAGAGGATTGTAGTCGATGTCCGAAGCCCTGACGTTCAGAAGCCAGGCTGTCTCGTCGAGCGCAGTGACCAGGAAGGAATCGCAGGACAGCTCCTCCATCCTGCCCCTGAGCCACTCC
Organism: Candidatus Cryptobacteroides sp.; assembly: GCA_045597895.1. GTDB lineage: Bacteria > Bacteroidota > Bacteroidia > Bacteroidales > UBA932 > Cryptobacteroides. The sequence goes on from JAZLLA010000045.1 coordinate 69,550, forward strand.
AGGCGGTCGTTCCTCGACTCCCCGGCAAGCTCGGCGCCAAGGGTGATGACAGGAGTCTGCGGCACGGAAGGACGGTCCTCCCAGAGTGTCTCAAGCATATCCGGAACGGAAACGATCCTGAACCCGTCCTCATCCTCCGAGCCCTCTTCCCTGCCGGCGGCCTCGAACGCAGCCTTGATACCGGCAATGGCGCTGACCCCCTGGCACAGGCCGTCCACAGCCACCACCACGCATCTGTCCTTCCCAGCGAAGGCGTGGTCCGCCAGCCACTCCGGGATAAGGACCTGGTCCGGAACACGGGTCTTGTGCAGGACAATCCCCGTTCCGTCCAGCTGCCTGACAGCCTGGATGAAATATCTGGTATCTGTCCAGAGCCCTGCATGGTCGGCAGTGACCACTATGTCCCCAGCCTCGCCGGTAAAACCGGAAAGCCATTCCACCTGCTTCCATCTGGGAGCAGGATATTCGCTGCTGTGAGGGTCCGAGCCCGTAACGATCACGGCGTCCCAGCCCTTCTGGCGCATAAGCGCGCGCAAGGACGCGACCCTATCCTGAAATCTATTCATTGCCAGTCTCCTTTAATACATATTCCGCAGCAGCGCACAGCTGCTCATAGAAATCCTCTCCGAAACGGCGCACAAGCGGTCCGCGGAGGAACTGATACACGCGCACCCCCTCGCGGCGGCCCTTCTCGAAAGCATCCTTGCAGATGTCCCAGTGATGGACATTGAGGGCCAGCCCCCCGTTGGAGAGCTTCTTTATCCTTATCGGATACAGGGCGCAGGAAATGGGCTTCTGGAACTTGCAGCCGCCGTTGATGAAGCATCTCTCGATGGCGCACAGGCAGTTCGAGTCCTCATCGAAAAGGGTGTAGGCGCATTCCTGGGTCCCGGGCACGAGAGGGGTCACGATGTCCCCCTCGAAATCCACCTCGAAGAAGCCCTTGGACTCGGCCGCATCACGTCCGGCCTGGCTCATCAGCGGTGAGAAGGAGTCGTACGCCCTTTCCACCTCCTCTATTTCCTCTTCCTCGAGAGGGGCTCCGCAGTCCCCCACTATGCAGCACTTGCCCTTGCAGACATCATAGTCACAAGCGAAATACTCCGTGAAGACTTCCTCGGACACGAGGCAGTCACCTATTTCCACTATGGTCCCGAAACCGGATTCTCTTGCCATATATCAGTAGATTACATATTCAACCTTGCTTCCTTCCTCCAGAATGGAGAATATCTCCTGTACGGCGGAAGCGTTCAACGCATTTATCCTGTCCTTGTATCCGCTCACTAGGTCCTTCCCTCCGGACCAGCGCAGCAGCGCCAGATCCACGATGCCCTCCGGCTCCGAAACTGCCGCTGTGCACTCCGCCAACAGCGAAGCCTTCGCCCACTTGAGGAATGCAGGCTCCACCGGCTCGGAGGACAATCCCGACAGAGCCCTCCTGACTGCGCCGAGGACCTTCAAAGGGTCGGCCGGATAAACGTCCAGAGGAAGTCCGTCCACATCGGCCGGCCTGCAGGTTATGGTCACGTTCAGACGCTCGGAAGGGACCAAGGTGAAGTTCCCGGACACCTCTGCATACATCCCGGCATCTGCAAGCGCCGCCGACATCCCCACCTTGAGGGCCTTGAGAGCCACACGGAAAGCCATATACTTGTCAATGTTGAAGGCCACGGGAGCCGTAGACGACACGGTGATGCTCGGATCGCCGTTGCCCACGTCACTCTCTGCCGTCTCGACCGTATAAGTGGACCACCCCGAACGCGGGGTGTACTGCATCTGAGGGCGCGCAGAAGGCGTACCGCCCGTCCTGAAAGCGCCCAGATATTTCGGCAGCAGCTTCTTGAGCCTGAAGAGGTCAATGTCGCCGACGAGCACCAGGACCCCATCCTCGCAGCGCGCGAACACACTTTCGAAATACTCCTCCGCCCTGACGGGCAGATCGTCGGAAAGCCCGGATACGAACTTGGAGGAAGTGAACCTGTAGCCGGGGCTCATTATACTGTCCACCACGGCATCGATGCCGGCCTGTCTCTTCCGTTCCAGGGAAAGACGCAGCTTCTCGGAATCACGGTAATATCCATAGGCCGTAGAATCGCATCCGCGTTTCCCGGCCACGGCAGCCAGCGACTTCAGCAGCAGCTCCATTCTCGAAGCCGGAGCCGATCCGGTGATCCTCAGGTCGGCAACGCCGACGGAAGGATGCAACTCGATTCCATTGGCCTCCAGCATCCTTGAGAAGGAGCGTCCGGACATCGATGCAATCCTTTCAGTAAGAAGGATATCCTCTATGAAACCGCCCTCACCGGGCTGCAGGTCCCTGACTGAGGAATACCCTCCGTTCAGGAGGAAACCGTAGCTGAAACGCCCGCGCCCGTCCGTTTTCTTGCAGATGACCTTCATTCCATTGGAGAAGGTCCAGAGCTCGCCGCCCGTGACGGCTTCCTGCGCCGTTTTCTTCAGTTTGACCTTCGAGCGCGGCACTTCAAGCGCCAGAGTGTCCCCCCGGTGCATTCCCTGAAATGACGTCTCTGCGGCAGATTCCGAAGCGTCCGCTGCCCACCCCGAGGAGAAGGAGGATATCACGGAATCCCTGTCAGCCACCCCTTCCGGAGCGGTGCAGTGAAGCGTCAGAGCCTCAGCGGGATCGATAAGGGCGGACACGAAACGGTTGAACAGTTCGAGCTCCCTGAGCGAAGTTATATTGCGCGAAGCGAAGAATTCATTGACAGCCTTCCTGGAGGCGAGGCCGGCCCCGAAAAGGTATGCCGAGGCGCAGCGGCCGACCCACGCGCTGTTCGGAAGCGTGGTCCTGCCCGCTGCTGCCGAGGACAGCATGGCATCCCTGGCCTCCTGGAACTCGGACAGTCCGGCACCTCCGGCATCCATCCCCGCAAGCACGCGGCCCATTATGGAGGCGGCCTCCCCCACCTTGTCCTTCCCCACTGTGGCGGAAATGGTGATCTGCTCGGCGGCTGGAGTGTCCGTACTGCTGCGGTACTGGAAATCAATCCCGGCCAGCGGGATTCCGTCCTCCAGGAACACCGCTTCCATCCTGGAGCGGGCTATCATCCCGAACTCCCTTACGAAAAGGTCGGTCACCAGCGGCACGAGGGAATTCATCTCCGACCTCGGAGTGCGCGGGAACGAATAGGATGCGGATATGGTTGCGGTCTCCTGCGCCGGGGTCACAGAGTTCCTGAACCGGATCTCTGGATTGGCCTTGAACTCATAAGGAGGCTGCTCCGGGAGCTTCAGCCGCGGGGTGATCATCATCGAGAAGACTTTCATCCGCTCGAGCACGGAAGCCTTGTCTATGTCACCGCTGATAACCACGGCCTGCTCGTACGGCCAGGTGAGCGCAATGTCGAAAAGCATCAGCAGCGCAGTGTCCCTGACGGCAGCCACATCCACGGGAATATCCTCGAAATGATATGTTACAGAGCTCTTTGAGGAGCGGATGTATCCATAATCGCCGTACCCGGCGCCGAGTTTGGCAAGGAATTGGTATGGGGACTCATTCTGAAAATGAGGAAGTGAACTGAGAACGGACCTCGACCCTTCCGACAGAGCGGCTTCTTTACGGACAAGCGCGAAATCCGCAACCCCTTTCGTGACCGGATTCGTCACCAGGAAAAAGTCGATCCCGCAAGGAAGGGTGCCGGTTTCCACCTCCGGGGCTTTCGGGAGAGTCGCAAGGGGCTGTGCAGCCGGACGGAACGACCACAGGAACGCGAAAACCGCTACAGTGAAAAGCTTTTTCAGGCCAAACCTCATAAGAGAACTTGATATGTGACAAAATTAAAACAAATTTTTACTACATTTGTCATCCACAAACATGAAATAAAACTTTAATAACACTTATCATGAAAAAAATTATCGTTTCAATTTTTGCAATCGCTCTTTCAGCAGTAATGATGTCCGCTCAGGATATGGGTCAGGCCACTGAAACCGCCAAGAACGCCAACGAAGCCCTCGTAGCCAAGGATTATGCCACAGCTCTCGCCGGATTCAAGGAGGCTCTCACTCTCGCAGAGGCTTGCGGAGAGGAAGGAGAGGAACTTGTAGGAACCTGCAAGGGTGTCATCCCTTCGATCGTTCTCAGCATTGCGAAGAACATTATCAAGGACGGTGACTACGACGAAGGTCTCGCACAGCTCGCAGAGGCAGTCAAGATAGCTACAGAATACAGTTCGGATGACGTACTTGAGCAGGCTGAGACCCTCATCCCTCAGGTCAAGAAGCAGAAGGCTTCCTCACTCTTCAGCGCCAAGGATTTCGCAGCCGCAGCAGAGGCTTTCAAGGAGGTCCTCGCAGCTGACCCTACCGACGGTGCTTCAGCCCTCCGCCTCGCAATGTCCCTGAGCAACACCGGTGACAAGGAAGGCGCCATCGCAGCATTCGAGCAGGCAGCAGCCAACGGCCAGGAGGCCAATGCAAACAAGCAGCTCGCCACCCTCTACCTCAAGGACGCCCAGACTCTCCTCAAGGCAAACAAGTTCGCCGAGACCATCGAGGCCTGCGAGAAGTCGAACAGCTATGTAGAGAGCGCAAACGCTTACAAGCTCGCCGCTTCCGCAGCCACCAAGGCAAAGAACAACGCCAAGGCCATCGATTTCTATGAGAAATACCTCGAGCTCTCACCTGACGCAAAGGATGCTGCAGGCATCGCTTTCACAGTGGCAGCCCTCTACCAGCAGGCAGGCAACAAGGCAAAGGCCATCGAGTTCTACAACAAGGTAGCCGGCGACGCCACCTACGGTGCACAGGCCAAGCAGCAGCTTGACGCCCTCAAGAAATAATAATGAAGGAAATTGAACTTCTCGCTCCGGCGAGGAACGCTGATATCGGCATCGCAGCCATCGACTGCGGTGCCGATGCAGTATATATCGGCGGCAGGGAATTCGGAGCGCGCAAGGATGCGGGCAACAGCCTGGAGGACCTTGAGCGCCTCTGCCTGCACGCGCACAAGTTCGGCGCCAGGGTGTTCCTTACCGTGAACACCATCATCTATGACAATGAACTCGAGCGCGTCCACTCGCTGATGCTGGACGCGCAGCGCGCCGGGGTGGACGGTTTCATCGTCCAGGACCCGGCGCTCACCCTTTGGGATGACATCACCGTGCCGCTCCACGCCTCCACCCAGTGTGCGATCAGGGATGCCGGGACAGCGAAGTTCTACGAAAGCCTGGGCTTCGCCCGGCTTGTCGTAGAGAGGGAGACCTCATTGGAGCAGCTCCGCGGCATCCGCGATGCTGTGGGCTGCGAACTGGAGTATTTCGTGCACGGAGCGCTCTGCGTGAGCTACAGCGGGAACTGCTACCTGTCCGAGAACATTGCCGGCAGAAGTGCGAACAGGGGGGCCTGCATCCAGGCCTGCCGCTCGCGCTATGACCTCGTGGACGAGAACGGGAAGGTTCTGGTGAAGGACAAGGCCCTGCTCTCGCTGAAGGACTACAGGCTCCGCGACCGTATGCTGGAGCTGGCGGAGGCGGGAGTCTGCTCGTTCAAGATCGAGGGACGGCTGAAGAACGCCTCGTACGTGAAGAACGTCGTGCGGGAGTACTCATTGGCGCTTGACGCCATTGTCAGCGCTCATCCTCAGGAGTTCAGGCGGGCGTCGTTCGGGTGCGTCAGCGGAGGTTTCACCCCGGCGGACGACAGGACTTTCAACCGCGGGTACACCGGACTTTTCATTGACGGAAAGAGGGGGCGATGGTCCTCGATGGACGCGCCGAAGTCAATGGGTGAGTTCGTCGGGACGGTCAAGGCCGTCAGGCGCGCGGACCGGGGCAGCATCGAAGTGCAGGTGAGCCCTGCGCGCGGGAGCATTGTCCTGCAGAACGGCGACGGGTTCGCATTTGCCGGGAAGGGCGGTATCGTGGGATTCCGCGGGGACGTGTGCGAGGGGATGACGGTACGCTGCAAGTCCGTGGACGGGCTGAAACCGGGGGTGAAGGTGTTCAGGAACATCAGTTCGGCGTTCGAGCGGGAGCTCGAAAGGAACATGCCGAAAAGGGAGATAAGGGTCGCGCTGGACGTGACCATCTCCGGAAAATACAACATTGACATCAAAGCGGTCAGCGAGGACGGGCGGGAGGTGCTTTGTCCGTTCAAGACCGACCTGGAGACTGCGGAGAACCGCGAGAGGCAGGAGGCGATGATAAGGGAGCAACTTTCGAAAAGATGCGACCATTACTCGTTCAGTGTCAGGAGCCTGGAGGCCGGAGGGGCGCTGCCGCTGGTGAGCGCTTCCATCCTGAACAGCATGCGCAGGCTGGTGGCTTCCGACCTGGATTCCATCCCTTGCAAGGCACTGCCGCTGAGCCACGGGACCGTGGACGCCTCAGTGAAAGTGCCGTCAGAGTCAGTCGCTTACAAGGCGAACGTGGCGAACGCCCGCACCCGCGATCTGTACCTGTCGCGCGGAGCTTCGGAGGTCGGGCAGGCGTACGAGCTCTCGCATCCGGCCGGAGCCGAGCTGATGCGCACGCGCTACTGCATCCGCTACGAACTGGGGATGTGCCCTGTGCATCAGGGGGCTTCTCAGTCGGGAAAGCTGTTCCTGCTGAACAACGGAAGGCGTCTGGCACTCCATTTCGACTGCGGAAACTGCGAAATGACAGTCACGGAAGGCTGATTTATGAAAGATTTTTCATAACTTCGGCTTCATTAGGAATAATAACCAAACAACTAACACTTATGAATTTCAGTTTTATTAGAAAGGCTGCGGCGATTTGCGCCGTTTTTAGCTTTTCTTCCGTATGCTTCGGGCAAGGATGGGGACCGCAGGTCACTTCACCCGTCGTCAACCCCGACAACACTGTAACCTTCAATTACGTATCCAATACCGCCAAGAGCGTCCAGGTGGATGCCCAGTTCGCCGGCAGACAGGATATGGTCAAGGGCGAGAACGGACTCTGGAGCATCACACTGGGTCCTGTGGCACCCGATATGTATCCGTACTGCTTCATAGTGGACGGTATCCAGCTGATGGACCCGCTCAACGCCGACTGGTTCCCTAACGAAGGCTTCAAGAACAGCATCGTGGACGTGCGCGGTCAGGGCGAGCCTCTCATCCATGCACTCAAGGACGTGCCTCACGGCAGCGTGGACTATGTGAACTACTGGTCCGAGACCCTCGGCATCTTCGCAAATGCCATCGTCTACACTCCGCCGTTCTACGACAGGGACAAGGACAAATCATACCCGGTATTCTACCTCATCTCCGGCACCACCGACACCGAGGAGGTCTATTTCAAGGTGGGCCGCATGAACCTTATCCTCGACAACCTCATCGCCGAGGGCGCCGCGAAGGACATGATCATCGTCCTCCCATACGGCAACCCATCGAAACTCCTCCCTGCCGGAACCAACACCTTCGCTATGGGCGACCTCTTCAGCAAGGACCTTCTCAATGACCTGATGCCTTACGTGGAGAAGAACTACCGCACCATCAACGACCGTGACCACCGCGCAATAGGTGGATTCTCACGCGGCGGCAACCAGGGCCTCGCCTTCGGTCTGACCAATATCGACAAGTTCTCCTGGCTCTGCTCATACAGTTCGTTCACCAGCACCGTCCTGCCGAACAACGTCTATGACGACCCTGACCTCAACGACAGGATCCATCTCTTCTGGCTGGGCGTAGGCACCGACGACTTCCTCTATGGAAACGCCAAGGACTATATGGATTTCCTCGACAGCAAGGGAATCAAGAACGTCAAGGAGTTCACCACCGACAAGTTCGGCCACACTTGGATGAACGCCAAGTACTTCCTCGACAAATCACTGAGACTTCTTTTCCAGGACTAAAAAAGACATCGACCATGAAAGCATACAAGTCAATAATAGCAGCCGCGCTGCTCCTCATACCTTTCATTTCACAGGCCCAGCCGGCCGCCGGTGAAGGCCAGAGACTCACTCCCGAAGTGATGGCAAGACTCTTCCCTGCCGGTGTCGTCTCCCCTGACTGCCACGCTGACGGAAGCGTGACCTTCCGCTTCCGCGCCCCCGAGGCTTCAAGCGTTCTGCTTGACTGCCAGATGTTCAGCGAGCAGAAGCCGATGACAAAGGACGAAAACGGAGTATGGTCCATCACCGTCACCCCTGAAAAGCCGAACATCTACCCTTACGCCTTCGTAGTGGACGGCACATCCACCGCTGACCCGAACAATATGTTCATCTTCCCTAACGAGAAGTTCAAGTACTCCCTCGTGGACGTGCGCGGCGCCGAGCCTTCAGTCCAGGACATCCAGGACGTGCCTCACGGAAAGGTCTCCTACCGCTACTACCACTCCACCACCTGCGGCTTCGACCGTCCGATGTGCGTTTACACCCCTGCGGGCTATGACCCTGCCGGCTCGGAGAAGCTTCCGGTCCTCTACCTCATCCACGGAATGACCGACACCTACGAGACCTGGTTCAAGGTGGGCCACGTGAACGTGATCCTCGACAACCTCATCGCCCAGGGACTGGCCAAGCGGATGATCATCGCCATGCCTTATGCCAACCCATACCCTGAGATGATGCTCCGCGGCCTCGCCGACGCATACGACCCTATGGGAACCGACATCGTCACCAGCGAGATCCTCAATGATGTCAAGCCGTTCATCGAGGCCAATTACAACGTCCTCACCGACCCGGCCAGCCGCGCCATCGCGGGCTTCTCCCTCGGTGGACGCCAGGCCCTCGCCTGCGGCCTGGGCAACCCTCAGTACTTCCAGTATGTCTGCGCAATGGCCCCTGCCCTCTTCGGCGACGAGCACAGCGCAAACTTCAAGAACGGAGTATATGCCCCGGTTAAGAAGATCAAGAAGAACGTCAAGTTCCTCTGGCTCGGCACCGGCTCCGATGATTTCCTCATCGACGTATCCCGCGGTCTGGACGAGACTATGACCGGACTCAAGCTCAAGCACGAGTTCTACAACCCTGACGGCGGCCATACCTGGATGAACTGCCGCGACTATATCACCAGGATCGCAAAAGAACTGTTCAAATAAAAACCTATGAAAAAGATTATCTTCACAGCAGCCGCACTCCTTTGCGGCACCCTTATCGCCAGCGCGCAGGAGCCGACCATCGGAATGTTCGGTATGCCCAAAGCCGCTGACTGCACCTTTGACCCATATGTAGAAGCTCCGGAAGGATTCGACGCCGAGCGCGAAGGCATCGAGCGCGGTACAGTCGAGCTCGTGGAATACAAGTCCACCACCGTCGGCACGGTCCGCAAGTGCAATGTCTACCTCCCTCCGAAGTACGACGCTTCCAAGGAATATCCTGTCCTCTACCTCCTCCACGGTATCGGCGGCGATGAGTTTGAGTGGCTCAACGGCGGCGCCCCGGACAAGATCATGGACAATCTCTACGCTGACGGCAAGGCTGCAGAAATGATCGTCGTGATGCCTAACGGCCGCGCTCAGGAGAACGACCGCGCCGAGGGCAATGTCTACGCAGGCTCAGCAGCTTTCGCCAACTTCGAGTACGACCTCATCAACGACCTCATCCCGTTCATCGAGGGCAAGTACAGCGTCATCGCTGACAAGGCCCACCGTGCTCTCGCCGGCCTTTCAATGGGCGGCGGACAGTCCCTCAACTTCGGCCTCGGCCATATGGACGTATTCGCATTCGTCGGCGGCTTCTCTTCAGCCCCTAACACCATGCCTGCAGCAGCCCTCATCCCGGACGTAGCCAGGACCAAGGCTGAGAACGCCCTTCTGTGGATGGTCTGCGGCAGCGAGGATGGTCTGATGTACAACAGCGCCAACCTCAAGGCCTTCTGCGAAGAGAACGACGTCCCTTGCACCCTCATCAAATACCCTGGCGAGGGTCACAACTTCGTCGTCTGGAAATACGGCCTCTACAACTTCGCCCAGCTGATCTTCAAATAGCCTGTTGATTTATTAATATTATGGCCGCTATCCTCTCCGGGGATGGTGGCCATTCTTCATAGCTGATGACTGCCAGATATTGATATCAAAGTCAGTTGTGCTGTACATCATCAATAACGCTGAAAGAAGCTGCAACGCACACTGCTATTGCAGGAATTACAGGATTCAGCGAACCGGATTCGCTCTCTGCGTTCATCTTCCTTGCAACAGGACCGTCGATCATCATAGGTCGATTTCCGTCTTTTCCCCCTCAACTTTGAGGTGCGGAGAGACATTCACCACCGGCCTGCCGGATTTAAGGAATGAGAGGGTGCTGATGAACTGGGTCGAAATCATCCCGCTTATCAGTTCCTCAGGATAATCCTCCGGCGACTGCGTGGCGAGGACTGCAATCCCGCAGGTGAAGGCCCAGAGCTGCCGGTACAGTATCAGAATCCGGTCATCCGTCAGCTGATACGATTCCTTGATCTCATCCAGGCACTTCAATGCCATGACGGGAGCGTTATCCAGAAGGCTGTTCCCGCGTTCGAGAAACAGTTGGAAAACATTCTGCTCCTGCTTGGCGAAGCGGATAAGCCTCATCCCGTATTCCTTGAATGCAGGCTGATAATCAAGGATGTCTTTCACATAGTCGGAGAACAAAGCGGCTGCAGCCTGCCTGACGGCAGTCTGTATTTCGTCCATATCCTTAAATACTGTAAATATGGGACTGAGCGAGCATCCGAGCTGTTTGCTCAGTGCCCTGGCTGTAAGTGCTGTGACGCCTTGCTTGCGGATGATGTCAAGTCCGGCTGCGGCAATAGTTTCCTTGGAGAAGAATGCTGATCTCGGCATATAAGAACATTTGTTTTAGAACATCTGTTGCAAATATAGAAAATTTCTTATATTTGCACAATCGAACCGTAGATTTTTATTACACACTGCGATATTATGAAATACGAAATTCTGCCCCTACAGGATGTGCAGGTGATAGGTATGTCAAAGAAAATCGCGTTCAACAACCCATCCGAGTGCCAGAAGTTCTGGGGTGAGTATGTCGAGCGCATTGTGAAACCGGTTTATCTGGAAGGCAAGGCGCCGGATGAATTCCAGAAGGCGGTGATGTTCCGGAAGGAATGGCAGCCTGGAATGGTACAACGGCACGGACATCAGCTCGCCGGACTACCAGTGCGGTATGATGCTGCCTCTCGCCGACTGAACGGTTTTGCCTGACAACACTTGACAATCAAAATAATAACGATGAAGACAATATTCAACATAGCAAGGAACATCCTTGCTGTCATTGGTCTGGTTTTGAGCGTCGCCCTGGCCATTGTTCTGTGCAGCGGCGAGTATGCTGCAATCCGCAGCAGGGCCGGACAGGAGCCGGCAAGCCCCATAGGAACCTTGAAGTTGTCCGGACCATATCGCAAGGACAGGATCAAATTCAATATCCACCCTGTCATCGACTCGGAGAGGGCCGCTGAAATAAGAGAATACTTCCAGCTTGACACCCTGTACGACGAAACTGCCACCACCTGGGAGAAGTCATTGGCGGTTGCCCGTTTCGTTGCAACCAATATCCCCCACGCAAATCAAACGATACAGCCTGAAAAGAGGAATGCAATCTATCTGTGGGAATACACTAAGAACACCGAGCCTGCATTCAATTGCAGGTTGCACAGCATAATGATGTTCGAGTTGCTCTCAGCTATTGGTATAGAAGCCACATACATCACGTGCATGCCTGAAGACAGCAATGACTCCGACTGTCACGTAGTCAATCAGGTCTGGCTCCCGGAACTCGGGAAATGGGTGATGATAGACTCTGACTCCGGAGGTTTCTACGCGACGGATAACGATGGGAATCTGCTTTCCTTGCAGGAAATGAGAGAGTCATATATTCAAGGGAGCCCCATTCTCTATCACCCGCAATTTGCTGAAACTGGAAGTTCAGACAACTGGTACTACGACTATATGGCCAAGAACACCTACTGGTTCTCGTGCTGGGAGAGCATCCATTTTGACCAGGAACCGGCTGCGGGCAAGGATGCTGGCAGATACATCCATCTTGTTCCGAAAGGTTTCAAGCCATTCGGTGTTAATGGTGGAGACATAGTTACAAGTGATGCCGGGCAGTTCTGGGCTGCTCCGGGCCGGTCGGCCGATTTTCTTCTTGAAGACTATGATTATTTTTTTGAAGCGTTCGAGCAGACTCATCCCGACCCATATTCCGCATTCGGTGGAGAAAAGGAATTCCACAAAAAGGTGAAGATATTACGACATACGTTAAGCCACGAAGAAGGGTTGGATGCAGACCGCCTGCAGGCTGAAATCTATCGCTTCCTGGTGCCTCTTCACGATGGCCACACGTATTGCGGCCAGCTTAATTCCGCGTATGATCCTGACCCAGTGTTCCTGCCTCTGAACCTGCGCACCATGACGGACGGGTTCTTTGTCTGGGGTTCCCTTGAGGAATTTGAAAGCCTTCTGGGTGCTGAAGTGCTCAGCATAGCGGGGCAGCCGCTGGACAAACTTTTGGACAGACTTGCTGAATATGTCCCTTCAGAAAACAAATACGGCCTTTATAGCACATTGAACGGCTGGCATATGAACAGCGCCGCGCTTTCTCTTATGCTTGATGATTTCGACGGTAAAACTGTGGAGATGAGTTTCAGAACACGGACTGGAATAGATACCACTGCCGTTCTGCCATTGTTCGCACCCGGACAGATAAAGACTGACGCAATAAGCTACATGCCCACTGACCCTCGTTTCCCGTCTTCAAACTTTGAGTATAAATGGGCGGACGAAAAGCTAGGCGTGATGACTTTCAAATGCAGCCACATAGTCTCGCGCGATTGTCTTCAGTATATGCTCGACCGTGGGATAGGAGAATACGACGCCATCAAGGACTGGGCGTTCGGCGATATGGCCCTTGAGGAAATCCCTTCTGCTTCCGAGCGTTTCGGAAGCATGCTGTCAGAGATGAAGGAGGCCGGGGCGCAGCACTTGATAATAGACCTCCGTGGCAATGGCGGTGGCTGGAGCCCGATTGTTTATCCGATGCTCTATCAGCTCTACGGCGACGAGTTCCTTACTACGGACCTGGGATGCCGTTATGAAACAAGACTATCCGAACTGTATTTGCAGAAGAACAATACTACCCTGGAGGGCTACAACAGCTGGCGTGGGAGTTCATATGAAATCGGAGACCTGATGTCAGGTGACGAAGGTTGGGTCCCCGAGACTGTAAGCGACAGCCTCAGAAATGCTGTGATCGATGGATATATGTGTCTTGACAGGGAGCCGCTCCGCCTTCAGGGCGGCGAGCCTCTGTACAGACCCGAACACGTATATGTGGTGACCAACGAGGATACGTTCAGCGCAGCGTTCCACTTTGCATATATGCTGTGGAAAATGGGTGCCACGGTTGTGGGCGTTCCGAGTTCCCAGGCTCCCAATACATTTATGGAGTCCACGCCTTTCAGCTTGCCGAACACAGGCATTCAGTGTTCCGTTTCCAATGCCATCCAGCGTTTTCTTCCTGCGGACGATCCACGTGCGAAGGTTTTCTGGCCGGACTGGACACCAAGCTGGGATGACTACAAGCGTCTTGGATTCGACTCCCGCGCCGATCTGATGTATATCCTTGAGAAGATATCTGAATGAGATTGATAGACAAATATAAACCTTCTGATTACTGTGACACCGTTTCCAGGAGATTCCGTCCCGCCGAAACTCTGGACGCCGACTATATCTTTGAGGAAATGTTCTGCAACTTTCCCAAACCGGTTGCCTGGCTTTTCAAGTTGAGGAATGCTGTTGTAAAGCCTCTGGGTCGGTATATATTGCTCCCTGCCTGAAGAAGGATGGCAGGAGGCTGCTGTTACGACTGTAGTGAAATTCAACAACTTCCTCGGCAGGATATATTTCATAGGAATATGGGTGTTCCTCAAACTGCTGGTGAAGGGTTTATTCCGTAAAGCAATAAAGGATTGACATGAATACTTGGAAACTGACATCATTTGACCTGTTCAGCCTTGGGATGACCATCAAGGGTGCTTGGATATACAAGGAACTGCCGGAAGCTCGAACCTTGACATCGAAGAGGACCATTGTGAGGTGGGTTATTGGATCGCGAAACCTTATTGGAACAAAGGAATCTGTACCGAAGCTTTGCAGGCGGTGGTTGACTACTGCTTCAACGTGAAAGGTTTCACCGTCCTTTGGGGAGACTATTTCCCCGAAAACCCTGCCTCCGGCCGTGTGATGGAGAAATGCGGGTTCGTTGATACAGGCAGGGAAACTCTCTGCCCGGATTTGGAAATCGGTGGCGACAAATTAGCAATTAACCAGAAAGGGCCTAGTCAGCCGGGGCTCTCCATTTACAGAAAATATGAACATCAGACTTGAAACACCGAAAGATTACCGCGTGGTTGAAGAACTGACCCGCGAAGCATTCTGGAACATCTATGCGCCGGGATGCGTCGAGCATTTCGTGCTGCACCATTTCCGCAGCAATCCCGACTTCATCCCCGAACTGGACATTGTGATGGAAGAAGACGGCAGGATTATCGGCCACGTGATGTATTCCAAGGCCGAAATAATCCTCGAGGATGGCAGCGCGATGCCGGCCTGGACATTCGGGCCGATCAGCATTCATCCAGACTACAAGCGCAAGGGTTATGGCCTCAAACTGTTGAACTATTCCATCGATAAGGCCCGCGAAATGGGTATCGGTTTGCTCTGTATGGAAGGCAACATCGAATTCTACAAACACGCGGGATTTGTCCTCGCCAGTTCCTTGAACATTCATTATCACGCAGAGCCGAAGGAGTCAGTGGTCCCATATTTCCTCGCACAGGAACTGATTCCGGGATATCTGAATGGGGTTGAAGGCACATACCATACTCCGAAAGGGTATTACATCGCGTTCGAGAACCCTGAAGCTTTCAACGAATTCGACGCCACATTCCCACCGAAGGAAAAGAAACACCTGGAGGGACAGATTGTCGATGACTGCACAACGAACCCTAACGGCTGATCGATGGCATTTCTACCCCACTCAAACCGCCTTCTATTGACGTTAGGAGCTCTAGGTGAGAGGTAAATGCCCTCACCTGGAGCGCCTGCATCCATCTGAAGGGGTTGCAAGGCCTATGGGCGCTCCAGGTGATTTGCCGGTTTCTCCTTCGCTATTTTGTCGCTATGAGGCTGACGAATGGCGAAGCGGGAGGGATTTCCCGAAGGTTGCGCAGGAAAGCCATTAACCTTCGGGAAATGCCCGAAGGTTGCGAAGGGGAGCCGGGCAGCGTAACCGGCCCGGGCTGTTGGAGCCCGGTCCGACACTGCCCGACACTCGTTCCGAGCTGCTCGCTTCCGCCCTCCCTGTGCCCTTGGTTTCCGGGATGGGCCACTGAAAGCTGTCAGGAAGGGATGGATGGAAACCAAGGGGCCCTGGGACAGGGTTGGTTTCCGGAGAGGGCTTTGCAAGGCCTTTGGGGAGGATGTTGTGGAAACCAACCCAATGAAACAGCCCGGCGATTTCTTATGAAGATTGGTGAGTGCAAAGAAAGAGGCGATTCTTTGCAGGCGCAGATCAGGGGAGACAGCCAGCTGCCGGATCATCCGTCTGCGCGGATGATAATGATGATTATTGTGCATTAATGTTTATATTTGGCTTCGAAGCCCGTTGCACTTCACATAATCCTCGGAAGATAAATGAGCGACCATACCGACAAATTCAAGTCTTGCGACATAGACACATTGTATCGGCTTTACTACAGGCCGATGTGTCTCTATGCAGCTCATTATCTGAAGACTACAGATGACGTGGAGGATGTGGTGCAGGAGGCGTTCGTGGCCCTGTGGGAGAAGATACAGGACGGCGAAGCACCTGCGTCTTCCAAGGCCTATCTCTCCGTTTCAGTCAGGAACAGATGCATCGACCTTCTCAGAAAACAGAACTCCCATCCGGAGGGCATCCTCCCTGAAGATGCCGAGGAGCCCATCACCGATGAAGAGGCACTCACAAGGTCCTTCGACGAGGCATGGCTGTGGACTGCCATTGACAAACTTCCGGAAGGCAGACGCCGTATGTTCCTCATGCACAGGAGGGACGGACTGAAATATGCAGAGATAGCCGAAAGGCTCGGCGTCTCCGAACGGACGGTCCGGAACCAGATTTCCCGGGCGTTGAAAACCCTTCGCGAAGGTGCGAAGAAAATCTTTATATTCTTTTTCGCATAATAGGATGGTACTTTTTCATTTTTCTCCGTCTTAAGAGAAAAGAGTACTCCATTATGAAAGAAATCAGTGACAAGAAACTCGACTTCGTGGTCAAACATTACGAGGAAGGAATGTTTGACACGGAGAAGGTCATCAAGCACCTCCATGCTTCCGAGCATTCTACGCCTCGCTTCAGATGGTTGACAACGGCGGCCGCGGTCGCGGCATCCGTCGTGATAGTATTCGCCGCCGGCTACGGCATCACCTCCGCCGTCAGGCACTCAACGGAAAAGTCCGTACCTGACGCAGTGCATACCATCCTGAACCCGGAGGTCGCCTCCACCCATGTATTCGTTTATGACAACGCTCCGCTGGGAGATGTACTGGCCGAGCTGTCGGACTATTTCGGCTGCACCCTTGAAGCCGAGCCTACAAGGAAATGCCTCACGGCGACCTTCCCTGACGACGATCTCGACCTTATCCTCTCCATCATCGAGTCTGTCCTCAACGTAGACATCACCGTAAAGAAATGAAACGGATCGCTGCGGCTCTCATACTGATCACACTGTTCTCATCGCTTTCAGTGGCACAACCGTCAGGTACTGTCATCGAAGGCATGAAAGCCGTCAGCACCAAGTATGGCGTTTTCTTCGCCTATGATTCCAACCTGCCGGTCGGTCAGAAGTCAGCTGTGCGCAGCTTCAGCGGCAAAAGCCTGAAATCCAGCCTTAAAGCCCTTTTCGCGGGAACCGGCATAGAATGGAAGGTCAACGGGAAGTACGTCCTTCTGACGGCTTCCGCCCCTCCCGCTCCGCTTGAGGCATCCGCCGTCATCGGCTCACCGGATATACAGATGGACACCATCGCGCCCTCCGTCGTCACTGACAGGATAGGCATAGAGCGCAAAGCAGGCAAACTGAGCGGCGACGTCTCCGCCATCAAGGGCGTCGTGTCGCCTCTCGGAGAAGGCGACCCCATCAAATGGGCGCAGAGCCTGCCCGGAGTGACCACCGGAGCAGACGGGACCTCAACCTTCTATGTCAGGGGCGGTAATTCCGGCAACAATCTATTCTCTCTCGACGGCGTACCGGTATACGGCTATTCCCACATCCTCGGCCTCACGACGATAGTACCTCAGTCGGTAATGCAAAGCGCTTCCCTCGAGAAGGGAGGCATAGACGGACCTGACGCCAATTTCACCGCCGCCCACCTCCGCGTGAAGTCGAGAGCCCCGGAAGAGGGCTCAAGGACAAGGCTTGCTCTCAACAACTTCCTCGTCAGCGCGCAAAGCGAGGGAGGAACAAGGAAGCTGACATACCTGCTGTCCGCCCGCGTTTCTCCATTGTCCTGGGAATATCGTGCTGTCAGGCACTCGCTCCCGAGCCTCATCGGCGATCTGAACCATTTCAACGCTGGCGTCGGTGACCTCTATGGCAAGCTCCACCTGCGCCTCGGAGACAGGTCCTGGCTTGACGCATCGGGAATGGGGAGCCTGGACAACTATTCCTTCACCCTCAGTGACGGCAGCAAGGAAAGGATGGGATGGACCAATGCGATAGGTATCCTGAGCTACCACACCGGCAATGCCGTCACTTCCCTCGACGCAATGGCGTCCATCAACAGCTATGGAAGCGAGCAGTGCCAGGACAAGTGGTACAGGTACACAATGAATCATCTGTCACTCAGGTCCTCCCTTCTGGAATACTCCGTCCAGGCCGGCCTCCGGCACCATCCCGGGGACGATAGGCTCACTCTGGGCGAAGGGCTCAAGGCCCGCTTCGCCCGGTTCGCCCCCGGACAGATCCACGAAGACAACAAGCGGACAGACACCTTCCTCATGACCGGTTGGCTCCAAGCGGAATACAATATCCCTGAGAGAATGTTCCTGAAGGCAGTGATACGCGGAAACATATTCCATAATGACGGCGTGATGTTCAATCCGGAGTTCAGCATTTCGACCAAATGGTATCTGTCGCATAATCTGGCCCTGGAGGCCACTGTGGACAGGATGATTCAGTACTATCATACAATGGAAGGCCTCCCTGTGGGATGGTCGCTGGATATGATAGTCCCGACTGGGGAGAAGGTCCTACCGGAGGTATCCTGGCAGGGTGACGCCGGGCTGTCGGGCCATTACGGCGCCCACAGCTTCTCCTTCGGCGGCTTCTACAAAAGGATGGAGAATCTGATATACTACAAATACTCACAGACACTGTTCAACGGTGCCCTGACCGCCTGGGAGGACCATACCGAACTTGGAAACGGCCGGGCATTCGGAGTGGAGACGATGTATGAACTGGTCAAGGATGACTGGAGCATAGGAGTCTCGTACACGCTCTCAAAGACCCTGAGGGAGGACTTCCCGTCACTGTATGGAGGAGAAGCCTTCCACGCCCGCTATGACCGCAGGCACGTACTGAACGCCACAGCCCAGTGGAAGGGGCTGAGCGCTGCACTCATCATTCAGAGCGGCCACTGGGAGAACAGCGAGGCTGAAACCTTCCCTGCAACCCTTCCGGGAACGGAGTGGACAGCAAAATATTTCTCCGGAGTCAACGACTTCCATATGCCGGCCCTCATCCGTCTCGACCTGGGATACAGGTTTACATTCGAGACAAGGGATGTCAAGCACACCGTCAGCCTTGGTGTCTGCAATGCGACAAACCATTTCAATCCTTCCTTCATTTTTTATGACAGCAGTACTGAGTCCTGGAATGAACTCGCCCTTCTGCCGATACTTCCGAACTTCAGCTATCAAATAGAATTCTGATATGATTTATTTACAAAAAAGAATGACTTTTCTCCATTGTTTGTTAATCGGCAGCCTGCTGCCCGTTATGTGCTCCTGCGTGCGCGAGGTGGCGATGGACGCTATGGAGGAGCCGCAGGTGGCCGTGGAGTGCATCCTGTGCGACGAGCCTGTGCAGACATTGAAACTGAACTACACCAAGGGTGCATCGCAGGAAAAGGCGGAGGACCTGCCGGAGGCTGAAGCAGTGCTGACTGACCTTACCGCAGGAAAGGAGGCCGGACGGTTCTCCAGGTCGGCCAACGGTGTCTGGCGGCTGGAGTATGCCGCCATCCCGCTGCACGACTACCGTCTGGACGTCACCATCCCCGGACACGAGCCTATCAGTGCTGAGCAGCGGATGCCCGATGCCCCGGAAATCGATGCTGTCTGGGACTCCTGGAGATACAATTTGCCGCAGGATGAAAAATATCGGGAGGAACAAGGATATATCTTTTCCGCCGACACTCTGACCTTTCCGGTATGGTTCTATGGGATGAACTACCCCGACCCGTCCTCAAACGGCAGAATAACGGAGCTTTTATGCACTGACTACCCTGAAGTCGACAAGTTCAACGAAGTGACATATTCCATCGGCACATCGCTATGGGACTGCTTCTTCCGCACTTCCGCGTACCCCGATCTGGCTTATGCGCCACAGCACAGGCACTATCTGCGTTTTCCGGAACGTGCAGCGGAGAAGACCGAATTCATCATCAACGGTGACTTCGAAGGATATATGGAGAACCCTGGCGACTTCGTCAATTGCGTGAAACGCTTCCCTGAGCTCCACTATTTCTCAGCATCCGATGATTATGACCGATACCTGGCGGACTGCTACCACCTGGAGCAGCTGAGCAGCTCATCCGATCTGTCATCCATCTTCCTCCGGGACAATCTCTATTCGAACGTCCAAGGAGCAATGGGCATCTTCGGCGCCAAGGTGGAAAGGACTCTGCTATGGGATGATGACAAGCATTGGGGCGAGGACGGACCTTTCTCGATAGCGCCATTGGTGCCGTATAGACGGATCCTCAAGGGGAAAATCGGTGATCATTATGATTATATAGCGTGGAGGGGCGATAAATCACCTGACGAATTTGCAGAAAATAGGCACCAGGTACCGCTGGAAAACGCACATTGGCTGAGCCACAAGCCATTCTCCCTGCTCCATTTCGAAGCCAGGGTCGGGATTCCGGAGGATTGGAAATACGGGGTCAAGCTGGACCCGGTAGAGGAGTATGGATATTATCAATATATCAAACACGCAATATACAGGATTGATGATGCAGAACAGCTTGAAGAGCACGGGCTGGGCCGATGTAGTCAGGTGGATTTCTCGCGGAAGACTGTTCTGGTATTGTATATCCGGGACTGCTACAGCTACCTCCCATATATCCTGGACTATTGGGTTGACTACAACACGGGGACAGGCGCGTCCACATATGTATTCTATGCAGTCAATATGTGTGACTCCTGGTATTATTATTCAGGTGAAGTCATCAATGCCGATATTTCCTGCAAACTGGCCATCGTGGTGGACAAGATAGACGAGGATGCGGAAACCGGTGCCCGGATCCAGTTCGCCTGGGATAGAGTCCAGTCGACCTGGTGGGAAAAAGATGACGGGAAGAATCTTCTTGAGGATATCGTCCTACCACAGATGGGGGTTGTCGGTTATCATCAAATGGTGAAGTAGGGTGGAAATTGATAAAAATGAATGTTATGAAGAATGTTGTAAGCCTGGCAGTAATGCTTTTTGTTGCTGTGAGCGTCCAGGCACAGGAGACTGAACGAAAGGACACATTACAGGCGGCGGTGAAGACCGAGTCCAGACGCGTTGGAACAAGTCTGGGTCGTCTGCAGACAAGCCTGGAGGGCATGCGTCTGATGATATCCCCTCTGGGTGAGGGAGATGCCATACGTTGGGCTCAGAGCCTTCCGGGAGTGACCACCGGAGCGGACGGGACCACGTCGATGTATGTGCGTGGAGGCAGCTCCGGCAACAACCTTTTCTCCCTCGACGGCGTTCCGGTCTACGGCTACTCCCACATCCTCGGCCTCACCACCATCATCCCTTCCGACGCCGTCGAGAGCGCCTCCCTGGCCAAGGGAGGCTTCGACGGCGGGGACAGCAACTTCACTGCAGCGCACCTGAGGATGGTCACCAGGACCCCTTCTGATATACGCAGGACCAGCGCTGCCGTCAATAATTTTCTGGTCAGCGCAGCTACGGAAGGTCCTGTCGGAGACAGGCTGTCCTATCTGCTTTCAGTGCGTTATTCTCCATTGACCTGGGAGTATGCCGCCCTGCGCGGACTCCTTCCCGACTTAGTGAGCGGGCTCAAGAACTTTTCCACCAATGTGGGCGATGCCTATGGAAAGCTCAGATGGCAGATGGGGGCGCACAGTTCTCTGGACGTTTCATTCCTTGGCAGCCTTGACAGCTACGGCTTCAACACTCCTGATGACTCGTATGAGAAGATGGGATGGTTCAACCAGGTGGGACTGCTGCGTTTCCAGCATTATGAGGACAGGACAAGGCTGAATCTGACCGTGTCGGCCAACCGATACGGAAGCAGCCAGGAACAGGAGAAGTGGTATCGCGGTGAGAAGAACAGCCTTTCCTTGCGCTCATTGCTGGAGGAGTACTCACTGGCAGGAAACCTGAAGCATACATTGGCGAAGGGCCTGACGCTGAGCGAAGGCGTCGACGTGCGCCTGGGGCAGTTCTCACCGGGACAGGTGTCCGCCAGGAAGCAGCGTACGAGTACATTGTTCTCCTCCGTCTGGGTACAGGGCGACTATGTCATCCCTGACAGGCTCACGCTGAAGGCTGTTTTTCGCGGGCACTACTACAGCAACCTCACTGCCGGCGCCAGCGGGCGCATTGACCCTGAGGGAGGGCTGTCGGCGAAGGTGGAGCTTGCGGACTGGCTGTCGCTGGAACTGACCGGTGACCGGATGGTGCAGTATTACCATACGCTGGAGGGAATGCCGGTGGGATGGTCGCTGGATATGATGGTCCCTTCGGGGGCGAAAGTCGCTCCGGAAACTGCCGTTCAGGGCAATGCCGGGCTGACCGGCAAGTTCGGCAGCCACTCCGTGTCGCTCGGAGGATTCTACAAGGAAATGGACGGCCTGATATACTACAAGTTTGCCCAGTCGCTGTTCAGCGGCGCTCTGTCGGAGTGGGAGAATCAGGTCGACTTCGGCAAGGGTACGGCATTCGGTGCGGAATTCCTTTATGAATATCTAGGGAAGGACCTTTACGCACGCGTCGCCTACACGTTGTCGAAGACCACCCGCCGCGACTTCGCGGAGACCAACAACGGCAAGCCGTTCCACGCCCGTTTCGACAGGCCTCACGTGCTTAACGCGATGGCGCAATGGAAAGGTATCAGCGCGACCTTCATCCTGCAGAGCGGCAACTGGGAGAACGGTGCAGCAGAAACCTATCCGGCATATATGCCAGGCAAGGAATGGACGGCGAAATACTACTCCGGAATCAACAACTACCAGATGCCGACGGTCATCCGCCTGGACCTCGGGTACCAGTTTGACTTCAGGACTGGCTCGATCGACCACAAGGTCAGCCTGGGCATATGCAACGTCACTAACCACTTCAACCCGTTTATGCTCTATTTCGACACGGACAGTGAGTCGTGGAATGAGATTGCTATCCTTCCCATCATGCCGAACTTCAGCTACAGGGTGGCTTTCTAAACCTAACGGAGAGGGAATGCCGCGGAACCGCATCAACCTCCACCTTTTGGTAGAAGGTTGCGGCAGCGTAACCGGCCCGGGCTTTAAACAGCCCGGCGGTTTCTTGTGAAGATTGGTGAGTGCAAAGGTGTGCACAGATGCTTATTTCTGATTAAGGATCATGTTCTGCTCCTTGACGGAGGTCTCGTGGATGGCGTTGAAGACCTTGGCGACGAATTCGTCGTCCAGGCCGTACAGGGCGGCCTCCTTCTGCATCTGCTGCATCACTTCATCCCATCTGGCCGTCTGGATGATGGCCACGTTGGTGCGCTTCTTGGCAGCACCGATCTTGCGGCTGACCTCCATTCTGGCGGACAGGGTCTTGATCAGAGTCTCGTCGAGGTCGTCGATCTGCGCACGCAGCTGCTCGATGCTCTCGTTGTAGGCCTTGTCGACGGTGTCATTGTCACGGATAGTGAGGCTCTCAAGAAGAGTCTGGAGCTCTGAAGGGAGAAGCTGCTGGGCGGCGTCGCTCAGGGCCTCGGACGGGTTCCTGTGAGACTCGACCATCAGGCCGTCGAGGCCCAGGTTCATTGCCCTCTGGGAGAGCTCGGGGATGTATTCGCGGCAGCCGGCCATGTGGCTCGGGTCGCAGAAAAACGGCATCTGAGGATAGCGGCTGCGGAGCTCAATGGCCACCTGCCACTGAGGGGAATTGCGGTATTTGCGCTCGTCGGAGGAGGAGAAGCCCCTGTGGATGACGCCGATCTTGCGGATGCCGGCACGGTTCAGGCGCTCCAGGGCGCCGATCCAGAGGGAGAGGTCGGGATTGACAGGATTCTTGACCAGGACAGGGATGTCGGTGCCTTCGAGGGCGTCGGCGATCTCCTGCATCAGGAACGGGTTGGCGGAGGTGCGGGCTCCGATCCAGAGCATGTCCACTCCGTATTTGAGGCACTCGAAGACGTGCTTTTCATTGGCGACCTCGGTGCAGACCTTCATTCCGAGCTCCTTCTGGACCCTCTGGAGCCACTTCAGGCCCTTGGAGCCCACTCCTTCGAAGCTACCCGGGCGGGTGCGCGGCTTCCAGATGCCTGCGCGGAAGACATTGATACCGAAGGCGCGGAGCTGCCTTGCGGTCTCCATCACCTGCTCTTCACTTTCTGCACTGCACGGTCCCGCAATGGTGGAAGGGCGCGGGAGCGTGAAGAAGCCCCATTCGCTGAGGGGCGCGATGTTCAATTCTGTAGCCATTATCTGATGATTCTTTTTATTCTGTTTGCGGATTCTATGAGCTCGCGGATCTTCGCCGAGTCGCATTCGTCGATGGCGTCACGCAGTTTCTTGAGCTGGTCGGAGTAGGAGTCGATGACGTTCAGCAGGTTGTCCCTGTTCTCCATGAAGATCGGGACCCACATGTCGGCGCCGGACTTGGCCAGACGGACGGTGGAGGAGAAGCCGCCGGACGCGAGGTCGAAGATGTGCTTCTCGTCCTTCTCCTTGTCCAGCACGGTATTGGCCAGGGCGAAGGAGATGACGTGAGAGGCGTGGGAGATGTAGGCGGTGTGGACGTCGTGGTTCGACGAGTTCATATATACCGGACGCATGTTCAGGGTGTCATAGAGCTTCTCGACCACCTTGAGGGCGCGGACATCGGAGTCCTCGCTGTTGCAGATGATGCCGGCGCGGCCGTCGAAGAGGCCCGGGAGCGCAGCCCAAGGGCCGCTGTACTCAGTACCCGCCATAGGATGGGTGGCGACATAGCACTTGCGCATCGGATGGTAGTGGACGCTGCGGACCATCGGCTCCTTTACGGAGCATACGTCGATGATGATCCTCCTGTCCCCGTCAGGAAGGTCCTTGTAGATGTCCAGGGCCTTGGGGAGGAGCTTGGCTGCGGCGCTTACAGGCACTGCCAGGATGGTGATGTCCGCTTCCTTGACAGCATCCTCGAAGGATGCCTCCCTGTCGGCGAGGCCCAGGCCGAGGGCCGCCTGCGCATGAACCTTGTCCTTTTCCACACCGATCACTTCGTCGGCGAATTTCTTTCTCTTGAGGTCGATGGCCATCGAGCCACCGATAAGTCCTAATCCAACAACTGCTATTTTCATTTTTTTCAACAAAAAAAGACCGCCCGATACCGGACAGCCCATATACCATAAGTTATGCGCACGGAGTCCGGCTACTTCCTGTTCTGGAAATAGTAATAATAGTAGTATCCGGAGTAATTGTTACGCATAGTGAGAACAAATATAATAATAAAATTCGAAAACGGCTAAATAATGTTACTTTTGTACATAACGCTAAAATTGATCTTATGGACACCTCCCTCATCATCATACTCGCCGCAGTCGCGCTGGCCGCAGTCTGGGCCCTGACACACGTGATCGTCACCCTCCGCTGGAAGCAGTGCACGGCCCGGACGCTGGCGGAGAAGGAGGCCGTGGAGAAGCTCGCCGCCAGCGAGAAGGCTGCCCTTGAGAGAATGCTCGCCGAGAAGGAGAACGACGTGAAGGACAGGATAGAGGACCTGCGCAAGCAGCAGAACGAGACTCTGAACCAGCAGATCGCCGCGATGCGCGCCCAGATGGCGTCCGACTCGGAGAAGGTGCTGAAAGCGCGCGAGGAGGAGCTCAGCAAGAAGGCCAAGGAAACCTTCGAGAACATCAGCGGAGGCCTGTCAAAGGACCTTTCCGCGATGAAGGAGGCGTTCGAGGCCAGCAAGAAGGCCCAGTCCCAGGACAATGCAGCCCTGAAGGAGCGCTTCGAGACAGCGGTCAGGAGCCTCGAGGAGCAGAGCCGCAGCATAGGCGGAAAGGCCGACCACCTCGCCGAAGCCCTCAGGGGCCAGAAGAAGATGCAGGGATGCTGGGGGGAGACGGTCCTGGCCAATCTTCTCGCCGCCGAAGGCCTGGTCGAAGGCCGCGACTATGAAAAGGAGTCCACGCTGCGCGACGAGCTCGGCTTCGTCCTCCTCAACGAAGACTCCGAGAAGAGGATGAGACCCGACTACATCCTCCACCTCCCTGACAACAACGACATCATCATAGACGCCAAGGTCTCACTGGCCGCCTACATCGAATATGTAGAGGCGGAAAACGACGGGGCAAAGGCTGACGCCGCCAAGCGCAACGCCGAAGCCATCAAGGAACAGGTGAAGAAGCTCGCGAAGAAGGAGTATGACAGATATCTGCGCCCGGACCACCGCATGCTGGACTATGTGCTGATGTTCGTTCCGAACTACCCGGCCCTCCAGCTGGCATACACCCGGGAACCATCCCTGTGGCGTGACGCTTACGCCCAGGGAGTCCTGATCACAAGCGAAGAGACGCTGATGCCGTTCCTAAGGATGATTGCCATAGCCTGGACCAATGTGGAGCAGGTGAAGAACCAGCAGCAGATCATATCGTCCGCTCAGATGATGATAGACAGGGTGGCGGACTTTGCCAAGGCCCACGCCGAGATGGGCAGGAAGCTCGATGACGCCAAGGAGTACTATGAAAAATGCTCCGACAAGCTGAAGGACTCCGGACACAGCATCATCCAGTCCGCGCGCCAGATCGTGAAGCTCGGAGTGCCCGCCAACCCAAAGAAACCGCTTCCTGAATCGTAGCAAAGTCCTTTGCCAACCGGTTCTCAGAATGACATATTCGTGTCATATATCTACAAGGTTGCTGAGGTTAATCTGACTCCATTGAACTGAAAGTCGTTGACAGATATGAGACTCCTGACGGGGAAAGGCAGAGGGTACTGGACACACTCAGGAACTTCAAGAAATACAATGCCGGGAAATATGGGATAGAGAGCCTGGCCCTTTTCGGCAGCTTTTCCCGTGGGGAACAGAATGAAGAAAGTGATGTTGACGTTCTGATTACATTGAAAGCCCCATCATTGTTCATATATGCAGAAATTCAGGCCGCGCTCGAATCCGTTCTGAAACGCAGCGTTGATCTGGTATCGTCCAAGGCGAGGATGCGTGAGGGGTTTGACAAAGAGATTTCTAAAGATCTGATTTATGTATAGCGATAAACAGAGAGTGGCGACATACCTGCTGACATCAATCAAGGAAATAGAACTGATCGAACAGATGTCAGCACCGATTCATGAACCGAATGATTTCGGGCTTGGCATAACGGGGATAACGGTCTTCCGTGCATGATGCAACGGCCACGAAACACAGAAATTTGCTGAAAAATCTGTTTCGTGGCTAATATTTCAGCAGAATCGCGGATTTCGCGTCACGAGAACAAAAAATCTGGCCAAAAATACCTCTCGTGACACCAGCTACGGCTCTGCCCCTTTCGGAATTATCCCTCACCCAGACGGTGAGGGATAAACCAAATCGGCCAGGTATGCGACTCCGTTGGGCCAGGCCCCCTTAGGTGGTGGGCAGTTCCGGCACACCGGTTTTGTCATCAAGCGGGAACGACGCCTCCGCAAACTACACTGATAATAAATTACTTACAAATCCACATGTTCCTGCTGAATGACAAAAACGGATATGACTAGATGAATCCCCTCCACCCTTCGGGAAATGTCCGAAGGTTACACAAGAAATCAGTCAAAAAACATTAGCCTAAAAATCAATAATTTAAGACGGTATCTAATGGTATGAGAGCATTATCCGCGCAGAGAGAATGTATTTTCATCAGGATTTACTATTTTTGCTTAACCGTAAACCACATGAAACGACTTTTCCTCACATCCCTGACAATAGTCCTCACATCATTCATCCTCAATGCCCAGCCCCCGCAGAAGGACACATCGGGCATAGGAGTCCCGAACAGCGCGATATTCCTCAATGCAGAATCCGACAGCAAGCCAAGGGAGGTCTCCCTGGGCCTGCCGACCAACAACCTCGGCTCGGTGCAGATCTTCGAGGACGGTCTGCCCGTCTCGCACTACATATACCAGCTGATGCCGTACAAGTCCTGGCACGGCGGCACCAGCGCCTCCGACAACGGCTCGATGAGCCCATTCGAAGCGGCCATGAGATACGGCGAGATCAATACCTTCGTCGACAGCCACAACAAGACCGGCAGTGACAGCTTCAAGGGCGCACTGTCCTACACCCTGGGCTCCTACGGGCAGAACAAGGTCGACCTGAACGTCACCGGACCGATCGCCGGAGGGTGGAAGTACTCCCTGAACGCGTTTCTGAACTTCGACCCGGGCTCCAACCACTCCAAGTTCTACGGTCTCAAGGAAAAGCACCAGTTCTACAAAGCGGTGCTGTCAAAGGACTTCAAGGATGGAAAGGGCAGGATGAGCCTGGTCTACCAGCGCGTGATATATTCGTCCATACAGGACAACTACGGCCCGTTCATCTTCGTGGGGGACGGTTCGGTGGCTCCGCTAGACGGGTTCAAGATGGGCACGGACACATACATCCCTCAGATGAAGTCCTTCCGCTATATGGATTTCATGACAGGAGAGATGGCTGAACACCGCTACGGGGATCTGGACAAGACCCACCACGCCACCTTCGTCCTCGAGCGCAAGCTCTCCGGCGATGCCAGCCTCGATGTACGCAGCAGGTTCAAGACCGGCACCTCCAGCAGAGGCTCCGGCTCGCTGGGCGGAGTGGAGAATATCGACGGAACGTTCGGATACACCTACGCCGACGGCAGTCCGTACAGCGGCTATGTGCAGAAAAGGACCACCCTCCAGTTCGAAGCGCGCGAGACGGACTGGATGAGCAATGCCGAGCTCAGCTTCTCGAAGGGCAGGCACAGCATACGCACGGGGCTCGACTATCAGATGAACTTCGCGAAGGACGTCACCTCATCCGTGATGTTCGCCCACGAGGCGGGAGACAACCCGCTGCCCCTGTACAGGAACGGGAATATCACGGACACCTTCAACTCCTCGGGAGAATACTACGACGGACTGGAGCAGAAAGCCGCCGTCTACGCCAAGGATGAGTGGAAGGTCAATGACCGGCTGACGCTGAGCGGATTCCTCAGGCTCGAGTACCAGAACCTCAACGGAAAAAGCGCCAACAACATCGGCACTGACACCTCGAACAGCCGCTATGCCGGCTTCAACCTCACAAAAGGCCGCATCACCCCGTTCAAGGAGAACTTCCTCAACGGCTCCGCGGGACTGGACCTCGTCTTCAGGATCACCAATGGCCTGTCCCTCACCGCCCAGGGCATCTCTACAAGGGTCCACAACACACTCTACCACTACGGAGGGTTCGCCTACCCTTCCACCGACCCGACCAACACGAACTTCCTGCAGGCGGGAGTGTCCTACGTCAACGGCCCTCTGAACCTCGTGTCAAGGGTTTCGTACATTTCACAGACAAACTTCCAGCAGAGAACGACCTTCACCCACGCCCTGGAAAAGCCGGTGGGCGGCAATCCCGTCGGATATATCGAATCCCTGGTCCTGCCCCTGTCATACGGCATAGAGTCCTTCGGCTGGACCACTGACGCGATAGTGTCCGCCGCCGGAGGGTTCAACCTCCATATCCAGTTCATCCTCAGGGATCCGAGATACAAGGAGTTCATATTCAACCCTACCTTCAGCGACGGAGTCAGCGAGACATACGATTTCAGCGGAAAGAACGTCACCGGCCTCCACAAGGCCGAGCTCTCCCTCGAGCCGTCGTACACCGTCAAGGACTGGAGGTTCTGGCTCACCGCCAGATATATCAGCAGGCAGTTCATAAACAAGACCAACACCCTCTACTTCAGCGGCAGGGTGGAGACCTTCGGCGGAATAGACTTCAGGCTGAACAAGCAGTGCAAGTTCAGCCTGAATGTAATCAATATTCTGAATCAGACGGGCGCCAGCGGCAATATCGGCGGCGCCGACCTGATCACTG
This sequence comes from Candidatus Cryptobacteroides sp., assembly GCA_045597895.1. Lineage (GTDB taxonomy): Bacteria > Bacteroidota > Bacteroidia > Bacteroidales > UBA932 > Cryptobacteroides. The sequence continues at coordinate 98,972 of JAZLLA010000045.1, forward strand.
ACACCTCGCGCTACCGGAATTATCCTATGTCCGGAAAGTTCATCCGGCCGTTCACCGTCGAGCTGGGTGTCAATGTCAACTTCTAGAGAGCGGCAGCCTCAACGGCTACCGTATCCACCGCTGCAGCCTCCGCGGCGGCTTCCTCCGCAACCGGCTCCTCTACAGCTTCCACCTCAGCGGCCTTCTTGTGACGCTCGATACCGATGAACTTGAGGTTATCGGTGAAATACATCACGCCGAAAGCGATGATAAGAAGTGCGATGAGCCATCTGAGGCACTTGCGCCAAACAGGGACGCGCTGGGAATAAGGATCGTTCATACTAACCTTCGGATATTTGGCCACAGAAGTGAGGGCGCGGCCGAAGAGGATGTTGATGAGGACTGAAGAGTTGACGGCCCAGCCGTTTGCATTGAGCACAGGACCGAGGTTGCGCTTGCGGAGCTTCCTCCATGCGATGAAGCATGCAGGAGCTGAGATTACCAGCATGATGGCGGCGATGATCACGAAGTACTTCCACCATACGAGACCTCTGAACGCCTTGATGATCACACCGATGCCGGCGCCCAAAGCACCGACTGCGACGGCTACGACAGCGAACGTGCTGGCAGCCTTGCTGATGTCGAACGGAAGTTTCTTTGCTCCCGGCTCCACCTCGTCGGCCTTGGTCTGGAGGGTGGCGACGGCATTGGCATCCTTTTCCGCTGCGGACTTGTCGATCTTCTCAGTGATGAACTTGGCGAGCTTGCGGTATGGGCTCCAGAACGCCTGCATTATGCTGATAGGGTTGTCCACGACCTTGATGACGACAGCGTCCCAGTCCTGGCCGCTGCGGTCATAGAAGATACCGTTCTTGCCCGGGCGGATGTCACTGACCGAACCGGCGGTGAGGGCGGCGACGATTTCCATTGTCTCATTCTTCACCTTGGAGGTGCAGGTGCAGTAGATAAGGAATATTCCACTCATGGAGTCGATGTCGGCGTGGGCGGCGGAACTTGCGACTCTGACGCAAAGGTCGCAGCAGCGCTCGTCGATATATAGCTTTCCAGCATCGAATACTGAGAGGTTCTCAGGGTCGCGCCTGTAGAAATCCACGAAAGTGATGTAGTTGTTGAGCAGGCGGGCGTAGAAGGCATAGAAGCGGACGAGCTTGCAGACCTCGTCGATGCCGTTGGCCTCGGCCTCGACAGCCTTGTCGGTGTCGATGAGCTCGAGAAGGGCGGCCTTGTGGTCGTCGGCAAGGATTTTCTTGACCTCGTCGATTCCGAGGGCCTTGACCTCCGTTCCGGCCATTGCGTCCTTCCAGGCGATGAACGGGACGAACTTGGCGACGGCGGCCTGCCATTCTTCCTCGGTTACGCTGGCCTTGCCCTTGAACTCAGGAATGATGTTCTTCACTGCGTCCATTGCAGCCTTCCAGGCCGGATTGACAGCGTCGAACGGAAGGATGCAGTCCTTGGTAGGACGGGCGAGAGGGTACTGGGCGATCTCTGAAACCTGCTCGGTGAGGTTGCCGGCGGAGATGGAGCCGATCCTGTCCACGGATACGTCCACTGCTGCCGATGCATCGGCATCGAAGGCGATGAGCTTGCAGCGCATAAAGAAGTCCTCGACCTTGAGTCGGACAGCCTCGACTGCAGCGAATGCAGCGTCGGTGTCAGCTCCGAACGGGAACACTGTGGCGTCCTTGTCGGCCGCTGCCTGCCATTCTGCGTATGCTGCTGCAGCAGCATAGAACTGCTCGATAAGGTCGGCGGTCACTCCCTGCTCGCCGCTGCGGTCCATTGCGGAACCGACGGTGGAGACGATCTGGCCGATGGTGGTCTTCAAAGCCTCGTCATCGGCGGACATCTCAGTGATGACACCGTCACCGTTTGACTTTGAGGAAGCGAATATCTTTGTGGTGTCCTCGACATCCTCGAGGGCAAGTTCGTTCTTTTCGAGTCCGAGGTTGGCAAGGATGCGCTTGGCTGAGTCATACAGTTTCTTTCCGGCCTCGACGGAGGTGTCGATATTGTCAAGGGAGAGGGTCTTCTCGCACTTGAGGATGGAGTCCTTGTCCTTGATGACGGAGGTCAGCCATTCTGCAGCGGCGACCATCTCAGGGACGCGGATCTTGCCGTCATTGTCAGTATCCAGAAGTTCCAGGGTCTTCTGATCGAACTCCAGGCCCTTTGTCGGGCAGCTGAGGACTGTCCAGAGTTTCTGGTCAAGCTCGCCGAGATGGGCGAGGTCTTCACCGTTTGAAATCCTTACTCGTACCACTCCACCGATGGAGCAGTATTTCCATTCGTGTTTACTATTTGCCATATCTGTTGGTTATTATATTTGCTGAACGGTAAAGATAATGAAAATTAATGGATTTCATCAGTTAATTGCTGGAACTTACAAACGCCAGGGTGGCCGCGGAGATTCTGACCGAAGGATGGAACACCCGGCGCAGGGTCTCCCTGCAGGCGTTCACCGTGGCGCCGGTGGTGAAGGTGTCATCGATGATGAGTATGTGGCGGGGAGGGTTCCCGCCGGACCCCGGTCTGAAGGAGCGGCAAAGGTCGAAGGCGCCGCGGACATTGGCCGACTTGACCTGCACATCCACCTTGGTCTGGCTGACGGTGCGGCGGCGGCGCCTGATGATGTCCGTGCGGACGGGCGGGCGGGACGGATAGCAGGAAGCGACGGCTTCGGCAATGACCCTGGCCTGGTTGTAGCCCCTGCGCCAGCGGCGCATCCAGTGAAGCGGCACAGGGATGATGAGGTCCACGTCAGCGAAAGCCTCCGAAGCGGCCAGATGCCTGCCCAGGATGGTGGCGAAGAAACGGCCGGAAGCGATGCCACCTTCATACTTTATGTGGCGGGGGATGCGTTTGTAGAGGGAATCGCTGTTATAGAAGAAGAGGGCTGCGGCATAGGAGTAGTTCTCCTTTATCCCTTCTTGAGCCTCCGAAGATTCTCCGTCAGGATAGAGCGAGCGGTGGATGGTATCGTTGAACTTGTCCGCCATAGGGTTGCGTGAGCGCTCCCAGAAGTGCGTCAGCGGCAGGTCCGACAGGCAGGACAGGCAGATGAAACGCTCCTGGAGCAGCAAGGGACGGCGGCACACCACGCAACAGCGCGGCATCACAAGGTCCAGCATGGCATCCGCGATGCCGCGCAAGTCCGCTCCCCTCAACCCCTCCATATTTTAAGATGAAAACCCTAGCAGTTCATTCCGCCGCAGCAGCTGATCACCTGTCCGGTCACATAGGACGACAGGTCGCTGGCAAGGAAGAGCGCGACGTTTGCGACATCCTCGGTGGTGCCGCCGCGGCGCAGAGGGATGGTCTTGATCCACTGCTCGCGCACTTCCTCTGGAAGTGCCGCCGTCATATCGGAGATGATGAATCCCGGGGCGATGCAGTTGGCACGCACGCCGCGGGCTCCGATTTCCTTGGCAATGGACTTGGTCAGGCCAATCATTCCCGCCTTGGAGGCTGAATAGTTGCACTGGCCGGCATTGCCCGAAACACCCACTACCGAAGACATCGAAATGATGCTTCCCGAACGCTGGCGGGCCATCACCGGAGTTATGGCGTGGACGAAATTGAAAGCGGACTTGAGGTTGACACCGATTACGGCATCCCACTGCTGCTCGGTCATCCTGAGCATCAGACCGTCCTTCGTGATTCCGGCGTTGTTCACGAGCACGTCTATCCTTCCGAAGTCCTTGCAGACCTCCTCGACCACGGAGTGAGCTTCATCGAATGACGCTGCGTTGGACGCGTATGCCTTCACTTTATGGCCGAACGCGGAGAGCTCATTGACGGTCTCTTCCGCCACGTCATTGATTACCAGATCCGTGAAAGCGATGTCGGCGCCCTCGGAAGCGAACTTCAGCGCTATCGCCTTTCCTATTCCTTTGGCCGCGCCCGTGATCAGAGCGACCTTTCCTTCAAGCAAACCCATAGTCTATAGATAAACGAAAATGTAATACATCATTATACCGGAGGAGATAAGCTTTATTCCTGTGCCGCCGAGGAAACCCAGGAAGGCTCCGATCGATGACTTGAAAGAGTCCCACGCTCCCCTGTCCTCGATGATGAAATCGGCGAGGAAGGCACCCAGAAGGGTTCCCACGATGATTCCGACCGGAGGCACGATAAGGCCGACCAGCAGACCTGCAATCGCGCCTCTGGCAGCAGTCTTCGTTCCGCCGGTAAGACGGGTGAAATATGCCGGGATCACATAGTCCAGCACGGTCACGATGATGGTAACGGCGAGCCAGATGATCAGGAACTTCGTGCTCATCGGATCCCCGGCACCGTTCGTTCCGTGGTTCAGGTAAAGGAGCAGAAGCCCCACCCAGCTGAGAGGAGGTCCCGGAAGACCCGGAACAATGCTTCCGATAATGCCGATTATGCCGGCCAGTATCGCCAGGATTGCAAGTATAGTCATATTCTATTGCTTTCTGTCTTCAAACATAGCCTCCTCCACATCATCCGGAGCGATCGGCAGGCGGTCCGCTCCCAGCCTTCTGGCTCCGTCAGGAGTTATGAGGACATCGTCCTCGAGACGGATGCCGCCGAAGTCGTAGTAGGACTCGAGCTTGGAATAATTGATGAAATCCTTGAACTTCCCTTCTCCCTTCCACTGCTCGATAAGCGCGGGGATGAAGTATATGCCCGGTTCGTCAGTGACAACGTTTCCCGGAACAAGGACACGGGCCATTCTCAGGCTCCCCAGACCGAGCTGGGATGAGCGGGCCTGGCCGGGACCGTATCCGACGATGTTTTCTCCGAGGTCCTCCATATCGTGGACGTCCAGACCCATGTTGTGTCCGAGGCCGTGAGGCATGAACAGACCCGCCACTCCGAGAGCGGCCATCTCGTCCACGTCGCCGCGTACGAGTCCGATGGATTTCAGACCGTCGAGCATCTTTGCCGCCACTTTCTGATGCACTTCATAGTACGTAATGCCCGGACAGGTCAGCTCGAATGCATATTCATTGCACTCGTAAACCGTCTGATAGATATCGCGCTGCTTTGCTGTGAACCTGCCGGACGTAGGATAGGTGCGGGTGAAGTCGGAGGCATAGTTTTCATTGACCTCCAGACCGGCATCGATGACCATAAGCTTGCCCGGCACCACAGGACACTCGTGCGAGTGGCAGTGGAAGATCTCTCCGTGCTGGGTAAGGATGGTCGGGAATGACACTCCCCAGCCGTTCGCCAGGGCAAAGCCCTCCATCGCACCGACGATCTTCTGCTCCAGCACACCCTCCACTATGCCCCTGCGGGCAATGGTATGCATCTGCTGGCCGAGGGTGCAGGCCCTGTCAAGGATCTCTATTTCAATGTCCTCCTTCACAAGCCTCATCTCCACGATGCTGCTCACGAGCTCCTTCGAAGCCTTCGGGCAGCCAGCCTTGCCGGCACTGAAAGCCTCCTCCGGAGCGATTCCGAGGACTGAGGCGAGCTTCAACGCTGTGAAATAGCGGGAGGCCGGGATGAAATGGACCGCACGCCCCGCTGCAACCGCAGCCTTGACATCACGGTCAAAAGCCCCGTAAGGAGCAGAAAAGCCCATCCCCGCACCTTCAGCGATGGATGCCACAGTAGGCATCGGACCGGTCCAGATGATGTCATCCACCTCGTAATCATCGGCATACAATGTCTCATTGCCATTGTCGAGATCAATGACAGCAGCGAAACGCTGCTGGTCTATCCCGAAGAAATACAGCCAGGTGCTGTCCTGGCGGAACTTGTAGCAGTTGTCCCTGTACTGGGCCGGAGCATCGGCATTGCCGACGAAAACGGCGATACCCGCAGCTCCCTTTTCCTTCATCTTTTCCAGAAGCGCCCTGCGCCTTCTGACATAAACATCCGTAGCGAACATAACTGATATCCCGTGCCTCTGCAATGCCCGGGCGACAAGAACAAAGATACAGTTTTTTATTGTATTGTAAAAATGAGGTCCGCGTCTCCGAAATGACCTTCAACCTCGTTGTTCTTCTCGAAATACTTTCTCGACAGCTGACCCCTCCAGACGATGTCGTCATGGGAGTTCAAAGGAAAGGATATGTCGACTCCGTAACTCTTCGACTCCACTTTCACGGTTGCCGAGCATTTCCACGTGGTCTGGGTGCCGCCATCATCCTCCGTAATCATGAATGCCAGACTCTGAAGCTGATCCGTCCATTCTGAAACCAGGACAGCGTCGAACGGGACCATAGTCCCCACCTGGCTCCTCCTTATCTCGATCATGAAATCAGTGATGGACGGAGAGTACAGCCTAATCTCAGCCTCCGTGCTGGCCGTGAAGTTCTCCACACTGCCACAGCGTACGAACAGCTCGCTTCCCCCGGCCAGCCAGCAGTCCAGGTTCTTCTTCAGCCGGACGCTTCTCAGGAACAAGGTTTTAACGTCCGTTCCAGCGTCCGCCCTGGTAGGCTTGACGACAATGCTCCCTCCCTTGCCCCAGTCGGGATCCTCCTTGCGGAGCATCTCTATCGACTTGTAGATACTGTCATCGTTCCTGTTTATCACCCAGACCGGGCGCTCACGCGCAAGCTCCTCCGTGACCACCACGCATTTCACATCACCTTCCGGCGTCATCATATAGCCTTCATTCGAAGTAGCATACACCCCGGGGTCAAAGGTTATTACGGGAAACTGCTTCCCGTCCCACCGGTCGGAATAAGGCCAGAAAATCTGGACATCGGAAGCGGTAAGGGCCGCAATATAATCCTCAGCGGACAGATAATCCGCGGAAGAGGCCCTCGTAGCGAATGATTCGTCCAGATAACTTTTCAGAAGGGAGCGGATAGGATTCCCCCACTTCCCTTCCGATGCCCTGGTCTCCACTTCCGAGGATCCGACTCCCGCCCCCGGGGAGTTGAACAGGTCGGCCATCATATACTCCTCATCATAACCGTTGTCCACCGATGTACTGACAGCGGAATGGACTTCCTCCAGATGTTCGGTTTCCAAAGGCAGGTTTGCAAACACCTGCGCCAGTTCAGGCAGCGACACCACGGCCGGCTCCCTGACAACATCCGGCGAGGGTATCTTCTCACAGGAAGCGAACAACAATTCCCAAAGCAGCAGAAGTATCCATACCTTGATGGATCTCCTCAAACATACGCACGATTCCATAACCTTCACATTGCTTTTGATAATACTTTAGCAGATGCAAAGTGACGAACAATTATCCGTTTCCTCAAAAAAGAAACGGATAAAGTTTAAAATCGTGGATAGAGTGCGCTACAGGGCAGGTTTTACGAATGAAACGTAGCGCTTTTTTTCAAAAATATCCTTGGTTGCCTCGACAGAAACGAAGCCGGCCTCGGAAAAGACCTGTACTGTTTCGCTGCTCAGGAGCTCGTTTGCCTCGACGATGCCCTTTCCACCGGGAACCAGAAGGCGCCGGGCCCACATGGCGACGGCCTTGAAGAAGAGAAGCGAATCCTCATCCGGCGCAAACAAAGCTATTTCAGGTTCATATTCGATCACGTTCCTTCTCATCGAATACTTCTCAATCTGCATCAGATAAGGAGGATTGCTGACGATGAAATCGAACGGTCCGGAACCGAAATCAGACTCCATGTCCAGGACATCCGCCTTCACGAACGAAGGCTCGAGGACCGCCTGGCCCTTGAAGTCCGGGGTCTGACCCTGCTTCCTGGCTATGGCAAGAGCTTCTTCGGAAACATCCACACCCACAACCTTGCATCCAGGGACCAGCGCGGCGATGGCCCAGGCTATGCAGCCAGAGCCGGTGCACAGGTCAAGGATCTTGACCGGCTCTGCATTCTTGCCGTAAGAGCTCCTCATCCTCTGAAGCCTGGAGGCCTCCTTGACGATATACTTAACAAGGTGCTCCGTTTCCGGACGGGGTATGAGGACATCGGGGGTGACATTGAAACTGAATCCGCAGAACTCCGTCCTGCCGATAATGTACTGTATCGGCTCGGCTTCCTTAAGCCGCTCGAGGTATCCGTTGAGGGTGTCAAGTTTCAACGGATCGACAACATAACCGGGATCTACGATATGTGTATAGCTCTTGGTGCCCAGCACGGACTCGCACAAAAGGAAGATTATGCTTTTTGCCTCCTTTTCAGAGTACAGAGCAGAAAGAACGGAAACTCCGTTCTTAATGAATTCGGCTAACAGCATGTTCTATGAATTTTCGATAATGCAGCTCAGGAAAGAAGTCATATCCATACCCGCGGTCCGGACCATCTTCGGGACAAGGGAGGCGCTGGTCATTCCAGGAATGGTGTTGACCTCCAGGAAATATAACCCGTCCTCCGCCATAATGTAGTCCACGCGGACGATTCCTTTGCAGCCCAGCCGCTTGTATATCTTGCAGGTGGTTTCCTGCAGGACCTTCAGCTCGTCATCCGTTATCGGAGCCGGGCAGATCTCGCTGCTGTGACCGTTATATTTTGCGTCATAATCGAAATAATCGTTCTCTGTAACAATTTCGATGGCAGGGAGGGCGCGGACGTCAGTTCCGTCAAAATATGCCGCACAAGTCAGCTCCCTTCCGGATATCCCCTGCTCCACTATGACGGTGGAGCCTTCTGAGAATGCATAATTGACAGCGGATGCCACATCCTCAGCTTTCTTGACTTTGGTGATTCCGAAACTTGAACCTCCGTTCGTAGGCTTGACGAACACAGGGAAGCTGAGCTTGGACGCCACTTCTGCGGCAAAGTCCTCGACGGATGCACCCTTGCGGATGAATGCGTCGGGGGCAAGCTTTACGAAATCCACATCGCGCAGATAGCTCTTGCAGGCGAACTTGTCAAAGGCGACCGTGCTTACGAAAGCGCTGCAGCTGCTGAAAGGAATCCCGAGCATCTCGAAATAGCCCTGCAGAAGACCAGTCTCACCGGGAGCACCATGCTGCATTATGTACACGTAATCGAACTTAACCTTCTCGCCAAGGACTCTGACGGAGCAGTCGGTCTTGTCAATCTCCGGCCTCGCCCCTTCCGGGAAGGTCACCCTCATCGAGTTCTTCTTCCTGTAAGCCGCCAGCTGCCACTTTCCGAAACGTGCGAACACTTCGTAGATGTTGTACCTGGTGTCATCTATGTTTGACGCAGTGAATTCCCCGCTCCTGCAGGCCACCTCCCATTCGGAAGAGTCGCTGCCGTAGAATACTGCTATTGTTTCAATCCTGGACATATTTTGTATAATATTACTAATCAAAGAAATAGTTCTCCTCCTCGTTGCTCTCGGAAGAAACGTGACCGTCTGAAGTGTCATCCACTACAGGAAGGGACATCGTGGCCGGCTCGACGAACATGTCGTTCTCGCTGATTCCCAGGGTGCCGTCCTTCATGACCTTTTTCATCCAGATGCCCCAGATAGGAAGCGCGGCGTTGGAGCCGCCTCCGAGTGCGATGGACTGGAAGTGGACCTGTCTGTCCTCACATCCTACCCAGACGCCGGCGGTGATCTTCGGCGTATAACCGATGAACCATCCGTCAGAATTGTCATTGGTGGTACCTGTCTTTCCTGCTATCCTGCCTCTGAGACCGTATGTGGAGCGCAGGCGGCCTGCTGTTCCTCCGTTGACAACATTCTCCATCATTGTCACCATCGTGTAGGCGACGCTCTCGTTGAGCGCGTCACGCTTGCCGCCGGTGAATTCGGTGATGATGTTGCCGAGGCTGTCCTCGATGCGGGTCACCATTATCGGCTCGCAGTACACGCCTCCCGAAGGGAAGCAGTTGTACGCAGCAACCATCTCGTAGATGGAGAGGTCGGCGGCTCCCACGCAGATGGAAGGAACGGCGTCGATATGGCCTGTGATGCCCATGCTGTGCATCAGGGAGATCATTGACTCAGGGCCGCGGGAGAAATAAGGATCCCCTTCGCAGAGCTTCTTCATGATTCCGGCAGCGATGTTGTTGCTGCTTATCTGGAGGCCCTGCCTCATTGTGAGGGTACGGCCCTTGTATTCGTTCTTGTCGGTGGTTCTCGGGGTCCACTCTGAGCCGTCAGGCATCACGAAGGACACCGGATTGTTCATGAACTCGTCGTCCGGGGACATTCCGCTGAGGATACCGGTCGAGTAGAGGAAAGGCTTGATGGTGGAACCCACCTGGCGCTTGCCCTGGCCGACGTTGTCGAACTTGAAGTAGCGGTAGTTCGGTCCGCCGACGTATGCCTTCACATAGCCGGTGTTAGGCTCGACGGCCATAAAACCGGCACGCAGGATGGACTTGTAGTATTTGATGGAGTCATCCGGAGTCATTGTGGTATCGATGGTCACCGGTTTGCCGTCCTTGCCCCAGGAGAAGATGGTCATATCGACAGGCTGGGAGAACTCCTTGAGGATCTCAGACTCGGACTTGCCGTCGTTCTTCCCCATACGGTAGCGGTCGCTCCAGCGGCGCGCCTGGTTCATCAGACGGTTGCGCACCCCTTCGTCGATGTCATTGGCGAAAGGCTTGTTGCGCAGATTCCTCGACTCGCGGTCGAAGCTGGCCTGGAGGGTCTTGCCGAGATGCTCGGCCACGGCCTCTTCCGCATACTTCTGCATCTTTGCATTGATGGTGGTGTATATGCGCAGACCGTCGCGGTCCAGATCGTATTTTTCGCCATTGGCCTTGCTGTTCTTGTTCAGCCAGCCATAGAGCTCGTCATTGGCCCAGCGGAGCGAATCGGCGGAGTATGCCTCCATATCGCGGTAGTCCGAGCGCTTCGGTTTCTCGGCGTTCATGACGCGGCGGAGATTGTCCCTGAAGTATGGAGCGAGTCCGGCGTTGTGGTCCTGGACCTGGTAGTTGTCGACATTGATAGGGATCAGGCGGATGGAGTCGCGCTCATCCTTGGTCAGGTAACCGGCCTTGCACATCTGTCCGATTACGAAATTCCTCCTTGAGAGGGCCTTGTCAGGGTTGAGGCGCGGGTTGTATCTGGTCGGCTTGTTAACCATTCCCACGAGCATTGCGCTCTCCTCGATGGTGAGCTCGGAAGGGAGCTTGTCGAAGAAGGTGAGCGCCGCTGCCTTGATTCCGTAGGCGCTGCTGCCGAAGAAGATGGAATTCAGGTACATATCGACGATTTCGTCCTTCGTGTAGTTGCGCTCGAGCTTCACGGCTGTTATCCACTCCTTAAGCTTGGTCCAGACCATCACGACCTTCGACCAGCCCGGGATCTTGCTGTTCACTTCGGGACGCGGGTAGAGGGACTTGGCCAGCTGCTGGGTGATGGTACTGCCACCGCCCTGGCTGGAATTGTGCATCAGGATGGTCTTCACCGCCACACGGCCCAGGCCGATGAAATCGATGCCCGAATGCTTGTAGAAACGGCTGTCCTCAGTGGAGACCGCCGCCTGAACAAGGCTCGGGGCCAGTTCTTCATAGCTGGCGTAGGTACGGTTCTCTATATGGAAAGTGGTAAGGATCTCGCCTCCGTCGGCGATCACCTGGGTCGCAAGCTTGTTCTCAGGATTCTCGAGCTCCTCGAATGAAGGTATCTTTGCGAAGATGCTGACAAGCAGCAGAAGGAAGAGGATCAATGCCACGGGAGCCGTGATCAGGATCCAGAACCATTTGATGATTTTCTTTTTGCGCTGTTCTTTCATATAATGTATTTTTCTCGACTACGTCGAGTCGCGGCACAAGCCCGCATACACCGACAAAATTACACAATTAAATTTGGAATATTGCCCTCTTTGTGTTTTTCTTTGCAGTCATTATTTGAAAAACAGACTAGTGATGGGGAATTTAGTGATCGTTGAGTCTCCTGCAAAAGCGAAGACATTTCAAAAGTATCTGGGACAGGACTTTGTCGTAAAAGCCAGTTTCGGCCACATACGCGACCTGCAGGACAAGAAGTTGAGCATTGACGTTGAAAACGGGTTCTCGCCCGAATACGTGATACCTTCGGACAAGAAGAAGGTTGTTTCGGAACTGAAGAAAGCCGCCGCCGAGGCACAGACCGTATGGCTGGCTTCCGATGAAGACCGCGAAGGTGAAGCCATCTCCTGGCACCTTTGCGAGGCCCTGGGGCTTGACCCGGCCAGAACCAAGCGCATCGTTTTCCACGAAATCACCAAGGATGCCATCCAGAACGCCGTGAAGAACCCGAGGTCCATCGACATGAACCTCGTCAACGCCCAGCAGGCCAGGCGTGTGCTCGACCGCCTCGTCGGTTTCGAACTCTCCCCTGTCCTCTGGAGAAAAATACAGCCGAAGCTTTCTGCAGGCCGCGTCCAGTCAGTGGCGCTGCGCCTCGTGGTCGACCGTGAAAAGGAAATAATGGCCTTCACGAACGAGCCTTTCTACAAAGTGGAAGCCATCTTCCACCCGGAAGGCGCTGACAGCGGCGTGAAAGTGAAAGCCACCCTCGACACCCGTTTCAAGAGCGAGGAGGAGGCCAGGAAGTTCCTCGAGGACTCCATAGGCGCCACATTCAGCGTAGCCAAGATAGAGGCCAAGGAAGGAGTACGCTACCCGGCTCCGCCATTCACCACCTCGACTCTCCAGCAGGAGGCAGCCCACAAGCTCCACCTCCCGGTCAGCACGACAATGCGCCTTGCCCAGGGCCTCTACGAACGCGGACTCATAACCTATATGAGAACCGACTCCACCAACCTCTCCACCCTGGCGCTCGGCACTTCGAAGAAATTCATCCTTGACAATTTCGGCGAGGAATATTCACACCCGCGCCAGTTCAAGACCCACTCAAAGGGCGCGCAGGAGGCCCACGAAGCCATCCGTCCGACCTTCATAGAGAACACCGCCATCGAGGGCACGCCTCAGGAGCAGAAGCTCTACTCCCTGATCTGGAAAAGGACCGTCGCCTCCCAGATGGCTGACGCCAAGGTCCTCAACACATCCATAAAGGTCAATTCCGACCGTCGCAGCGAGCAGTTCAGCATCCAGGCTTCACAGATCCTGTTCGACGGATTCCTTAAGCTCTATATGGAGAGCACCGATGAAGAGGAGGCACAGGACAATGAGACCATACTCCCACCAATGGCCGAGGGTTCCAGACTCGGAGCCGTCTCCATCACAGCCTCGTGCAAGTTCACCCAGGCTCCGCCGCGCTACTCCGAGGCCACGCTGGTGAAGAAGCTCGAGGAACTGGGAATCGGCCGCCCGTCAACATACGCCCCTACCATCAGCACCCTTACAACCGGACGCGGCTACATCGTGAAGGGAGACAAGGAAGGACGCAAGGTCCAGGTGGAGGAGCTGACACTGAAGAACGGCAGCATCACAGCCACGAAGAAAAATGAAACCATAGGCGCAGAAAAGGGCAGACTCCTTCCTCAGGAGATCGGAATGATAGTCACCGACTATCTCGTAAAGAACTTCCCTTCCATCCTGGACTATGATTTCACCGCAACTATAGAAAAGGACTTCGACAGCATCGCCGAAGGCGAAAAGGTCTGGAGTTCGGTCATCGGAGAATTCTACACCCCGTTCCACAGCCGCATCAAGGAAACCCTCGAGGACAGGCAGTACAGCAAGGTCAGCAGAGAGATCGGCATAGACCCGGCTGACGGTCAGATGATTACCGCGCGTTTCGGACAGTTCGGACCGTACATCCAGAAAGGCGAGGGCGAGACCAGACAGTTCGCCAGTCTCGGCAAAGGCCAGCTGATCGAGAACATCACCCTGGCCGAGGCCATCTCCCTGCTTAGCCTCCCGAGAACGGTCGGAGAGTACGAGGGAATCCCCGTCATCGCCACCAAGGGCCGGTTCGGCCCGTACATCAAGCACGGCGACAAGAACTTCTCACTGCCGAAAGGCGCCGACCCGCTCAACGTAACCCTCGAAACCTGCATCGGAATAATCGAAAGCGAAAGGACAAAAGCCCCGGTCAATTCCATCATCGTAGAATTCGCCGACAGCGGAATCTCAGTCCTCAACGGACGCTACGGGCCTTACATCAAGCAGGACGGGGCGAATTACAAGATCCCTAAGGGCACGGACCCTTCCAGCCTCACGGAGGATGCCTGCAAAGAAATAATTAACAATTCGAAACCAGCAGCGAAAACTTATAAAAGTAGAAGAAAAAGCTGATTTTCGTTAGGAATCAATAGGAATATTGGATTTTTCAAATATAAACATTGCGGATATTAAATTCTTTTATTTATATTCGCAATGTTTTGCTTTTAAATTGTAACCAATATGTCTACATCCTACCACATCGATGAAATAGACCTCAAGATTCTTTCGTTCCTTGTAAACAACGCCAGGATGCCTTTCCTGGAGATAGCAAGGGAGTGCGGAGTCTCGGGAGCAGCCATCCATCAGAGAGTAAGAAAGCTTGAAACCAACGGAGTGATAACGGGTTCAAGGCTTCTTGTCAAGCCGCAGGCCCTCGGTCTGAATGTATGTGCATACATCAGCGTAACCCTTTCTGAAGCCAACAAATATCCTGAAGTCGTAAACTCCCTGAAACAGATACCGGAGGTTGTGGAGTGTCATTTCGTAACCGGTCGCGCAGCGCTTCTTGTCAAGGTTTATTGCTTTGATAACGAGCACCTTATGGAAGTCCTTCTGAATACTATCCAGAAGATTCCGTACATCCAGTCCACTGATACTATGATATCTCTCGACGAAGCCTTCGAACGCCAGGTGTGGGTGAAGGATTATCCGGACACCGGCTACGTGGCTAACGTATCAGAGAAAAAATAGCCTTGGCGAAATCCAGGTCGTCCTTGGTGGTTATCTTGACATTGTACTTCTCTCCCTGAATGTAGGAGAGAGGTATTTTTTTTCGCGCCGCCACTGAGGCATCGTCCGTGAAGGACAGGTCGAAAGCCTGTCCGTATGCGGACTTTATGTCCTCCGAGCGGAACATCTGCGGAGTCTGCGCGCGATAGACCAGGCTTCTGTCCAGCTCCGCATCGGGTATGGTCTCAAGAACGGGCTCGCCGGAAGGGCCGGCCACCTGCCTGAGCATTTTCAGAGTATCGACTGAAGGAAGGACAGGTATCAGCGCACGGCAGTCTGACATCCTGTCGAACATTGTCGTGATGAGCTGAGTGGAGACCAGGGGCCTCACCCCGTCGTGGATGGCGACTATGGCACCATCAGGAATGCGCTTCAGTGCGTTCTGAACAGAATGGAAACGCGTGATACCGCCCTCCACAAGGACCTGGGGATAGTAGAAATTATACTTCTGGCAGTAATTCCTCCACCCCTCCATATACTCCTTCGGCAGCACCGTCACCACCTTGATGTCGGGACAGGCCTCGATGAACTTCTCTATGCTGCGCTGCAGTATGGGTTTCCCCTCGAATTCAATGAACTGCTTGGGCACGGTTGATCCCATCCTGGTTCCGTGCCCCGCAGCCATTGCAACAAGATATTTTTTTTTGTCCATATTCTGCTTGAAAACACCCGCAAATTTAAATAATTTTTGTACTTTTACACTCTGATTAATAAAATCATATTTACGAATCATTTAAGCAACAAATAATGGCTCTATCTTTTTTGACACAAGAACTGGCAATTGACCTCGGAACCGCCAACACCATCATCTTCCAGAACGACCAGATCGTTCTCGATGAGCCAAGTATCGTCGCTATCGACAACCATTCCGGCCGCTGCATCGCCATCGGCCAGAAGGCAAAGTTGATGCACGAAAGGGCGAATCCGGGCATCAAGACCGTCCGTCCGCTCCGCGACGGTGTCATCGCAGACTTCAACGCCGCCGAGATGATGATCAGAGGATTCATCAAGCAGGTCAACAGCAAGCATAAATCACTTTTCACCCCGAATATCAAGATCGTCGTAGGCATCCCTTCCGGAAGTACCGAAGTCGAGATCCGCGCTGTACGCGACTCTTCCGAGCACGCCGGAGGACGCGATGTATTCCTGATTTTCGAGCCTATGGCAGCAGCCCTCGGTATCGGACTCGACATCGAAGCGCCTAAGGGCAACATGGTGGTCGACATAGGAGGCGGTACCACTGAAATCGCTGTCATCTCACTCGGAGGACTTGTAGTCCAGGACAGTATCCGTACCGCAGGTGACGTCTTCACAAGCGACATCCAGTACTATCTGAGACAGCAGCACAACATCCGCGTCGGTGAAATCACCGCCGAGAACATAAAGATCGGAGTCGGAGCCGTCATCCAGAACCTTGAAGACGAACCGGAACCGTTCATCGCCAGAGGTCCGAACCTTATGACCGCCCACCCTGTGGAGGCCGCTATCACATATCAGGAAATAGCCCACTGTCTGGACAAGTCCATCGCCAAGATTGAGACATCAATCCTTCACGTACTTGAGCAGACCCCTCCTGAGCTGTATTCCGACATCGTTGAGAACGGTATCTTCCTTTCAGGCGGCGGAGCCCTTCTCAGAGGTCTTGCAAAGAGATTCTCGGAAAAGGTCAACATTCCTTTCCACGTTGCGGAAGATCCGCTCCACGCAGTGGCCAGAGGAACCTGTATCGCACTTAAGAACACTGACAAGTATTCCTTCCTGATGCGATAGATGTCCAAAGAAAGAAAGGTCACACAAAAAATAATCAGCGCAGCAGTCTTCATCCTATTGGAGATTGCTGCTGTTGCTATGCTGCGCAACAACGGAACACTCCAGAAGATATGGATCAGCCGGGCTTCGCACCAGATTATGGCGTGGACCTGGGGAGGCAGCGAGTCCATCGTTGATTTCTTCAAGCTGAAAAGGACCAATGCAAAGCTGGCCGAAGAGAACGCCAGGCTTCTGCAGGAACTGAGGAAATACCAAGACACGAACAATTCCGCAAAAGAGAAGGCCGCCACCGACAGCCTCTCATACGGCACCTCCAGTTTCCATATGATTCCGGCTACCATCGTCAAGATCAGCCGTAACAAGCAGCACAACTACTTCATCATCAACAAGGGTTATGAAGATGGAATATTCCCGGAGTCGGGCGTAATCACTTCCAACGGAGTGGTGGGCATAATCGACGCTGTGGACAAGCACTACTCCTACGGACTTTCCCTGATGAACACGAACCTCAACGTCAGCGCACGTCTGGGAATCGACGGAGCGATAGGTCCGATGAAATGGGACGGGATATCCTCGTCCAGGGCGCTTCTCCAGGAAATCAGCATTCAGAACGAGCAGACTCCGGGAGACACGGTATGGACCAGCGGATTCTCATCGATCTTCCCTGCGGACATTCCTCTGGGCATCACAGGCGAGTCCAGGGTCATCAATGGAGCCACTTATGAAATAGACGTGAACCTTTTCCAGGATTTCAACGACTTGAAATACGTTACAGTCGCCATCAACTCCGGACGTGAGGAAATCCTCTATCTCGAAAACCTTGAAAACAACGAAACCGAAGAATAGGATATGAAGCAGACAAGATTCTTTTTGGTTTATCTCATACTGCTGATTGTCCAGATCTGCATTTTCAACTATTTCAGGCTGTCGCAGTTTGTGGTTCTTTCCATCCTTCCGGTAATGGTCCTGCTCATCCCGATCAGGAACAGCACCACCACAGCAATGATCATTGCCTTCCTGTCCGGCATGGCCGTGGATTTCCTTTCCGACGGTCTTCTGGGCCTGAACACGATGGCGCTGGTACCCGTGGCATTTGCAAGGAACGGAATCATACGCCTTGTCTGCGGTTCTGAGATTTTCGCACGCGAAGAGGACATTACGATTCCAAAGCAGGGTGTGTGGAACATGAGCATTGCCATAATCATGGCCCTCGGGCTGTACCTGCTCATTTATGTGTGGGCCGACGCTGCTGGAACCAGACCGTTCTGGTTCTGCCTGGCAAGGTTCGGAGCGTCGCTGGTGGCAGGTTCCCTGGTTTCATTGTTCGTCGCCGACATTCTCGCAACCGACAGGACTACAGGTTCAAGAAGATAGGATATGCAACTGGACAGGAAGAACAAGATGCTCATCGGAGTCGGAGTGGCAGGAGCCATTCTGCTCATCAAGCTGTTCACCATCCAGATCGCAAACGACGAATACAAGAAGAGCTCCGACAACAACTCGATGGTATACGAGACCATCTATCCCACCCGTGGAGTCATCTTCGACAGGAACGGGAAGATCATGGTCGGCAACAAGACGGCTTACGACATCATCGTAACGCCGCGTGAAGTAACCTATCTTGACACCCTGGCCCTCGCCAATGCTCTGAACATAGACATCAGCTACGTCAGGGACAAAATGGCCTACTACCGGAAATACCGCACTTCCATCGGATATCAGGCACAGACCTTCCTGACCCACGTCCCGACTGAAACCTACCTGCATTTCGCAGAGGTGGCATACAAGTTCCCCGGATTCAAGGGACAGATACGAAGCATACGCGACTATCCGTTCGATGCCGGTGGAAACCTCCTGGGATATGTCTCTGAAGTCGATGCGGAATACATCAAGCTTCACCCGGAATACAAGCCCCGCGACTACATAGGGAAGACCGGAATCGAAGCCGCACAGGAGAATGTCCTTAAGGGAGAGAAGGGATACCACATCTATCTGAGGGACTCCCACAACCAGATCCAGACTTCATACAATGACGGACTTGATGATAAGGAGGCCATTCCCGGAAGCAATGTTGTGACCACGATCGACGCTGACCTGCAGCAGTACGGACAGCAGCTCATGCAGAACAAGGTGGGCAGCGTCGTGGCCATAGAGCCCAGGACCGGAGAGATCCTTGCAATGGTTTCAAGTCCCGGAATCAGCGTCGACATGCTGGAAAACATAGGTCAGCACTACTCGGAGCTTGTCAATGACCCGTACCGCCCGATGTTCAACAGAACTGTGATGGCATCATATCCTCCGGGCTCAGTATTCAAGCTGGTCAACGGCCTTATCGGCCTGGACGAAGAGGTCCTCAACCTTTCTGACAGATATCCATGCAATGCAGGATTCCCTTACGGAAACGGCCACAAGCTCGGATGCCACCACCACGCATCGCCTCTGGCCCTTCTGGACGCCATCGCGACTTCCTGCAACGGATATTTCTGCTATGTCTTCCGCAACATCCTTGACAACAAGAAATACAGCACCATCCAGGAAGCTTTCGACACTTGGAGGGAATATGTACTCAGCTTCGGTTTCGGGCGCAAGCTCGGCAGCGACTTCCCTTCCGAGCTCGGTGGAAACATCCCCACCTCGAATTACTACAACAAGATTTACGGAAAGAAAGGGTGGAAGTTCACCACCATCATCTCCCTTTCCATCGGACAGGGTGAAATCGGTGTGACCCCGCTTCAGATCGCCAACCTTTGCGCTACAGTGGCCAACAGGGGCTATTACATCATCCCTCACATCATCAAGGATTCCGAACACGTGACAATAGACCCGATCTACCACGAAAAGCAGTACACCAAGGTTGACACCAATAATTTCAAAAAGGTGATCAACGGAATGTATATGGCTGTCAACGGTGGCGGCTCAGCCGGAGGTACCGCTTTCGCTGCCGCAATTCCGGGCCTCGATGTCTGCGGAAAGACAGGTACCGCACAGAACCCGCGCGGAGCCGACAATTCCGTGTTCATCTGCTTCGCTCCGAAGGACGACCCTCAGATAGCCATCGCCGCCTATATCGAGAATGCTGGATTCGGTGCTACCTGGGCCTGCCCTATCGCTTCCCTTATGGTGGAGAAGTACCTCACCGGAGGAATACGCGAGGAAAGGAAATATGTGGAGGAAAGAGTTATGAGCGGAAACCTTATGTCCAGAGTAAAGACCGACTGATATGCTTGAAGCCAGCAAAGAATACAAGAGAGGCCTCAAGCAGGCCGTGGACTGGAAACTGGTGTTCTGCTACCTGTTCCTGGTTCTGTTCGGGTGGATAAACATCTATGCATCCGTCCATTCCGCCGAACCGTCAAGCATATTCGACTGGAGCGTCAGAAGCGGAAAACAGTTCGTCTGGATCTGCACTTCACTGCTTATCGGTGCATCCATACTGTTCTTTGTAAATGCAAGGGTGTGGGAGGTCATCACCATCCCGTCCTACATATTTGTGGGAGTACTGCTTGTCCTGGTCATATTCGTCTCGAAGGACGTAAAAGGCTCGCACTCCTGGTTCGAGCTGGGACCTATCAAGTTCCAGCCCGCGGAAATCTCGAAGATCACCACGTCGCTGCTGCTGGCGATGATAATGAGCAAGACGAACTTCAAGCTGACAAAGCCGAAGAACTTGCTCACAATCGCCGCCATCATCGGAATTCCGATGCTGACCATTGTGGCAGAAAGCGAAACAGGATCGGCCCTTGTCTATCTGGGATTCATTTTCGTTCTCTATCGCGAAGGTCTTTCAGGCTGGCTGCTGGCAGTGGCCGGGCTATGCGTGCTGCTGTTCATCCTGACATTGACAGCGTCGCCTTACACTTCCATTGTCGTGCTGCTGGCACTGGTGACAGTCTGCTATTATTCGCAGGTCGGAGTTTCCTTCAAGGCTGCATTGACAGCCTTTGGAGTGATTCTGTTCCTCGCATTCCTGCCGACGCTCTGGGGACTGCTTCAGGGAGCCTTCATCCCTGGGTATTCACTGATCGGCCAGGTCGACCCGTCCGTCGAGGGGGCCATCATGTACGGAGCCAAGGGCAAGTTCCTGCTGAAGATCCAGCCGCTTCATATCCTTTTGGTGGCTTGTGGCTGTGCTTTCCCGTTCCTGTTCGCAAAAGCATTGTGGGGGAAGAATGTGGCGCTGTGGGCTGCCTTGGGCGCTTTCGCACTCGGAATTGTTCTGATATTCTCCACCCAGTTCCTTTTCAATGACGTCCTCGAGCCTCATCAGAGAGCCAGGATCGAAGTACTTCTGGGAATGAAGGAGGACCTCGCCGGAGTGGGATACAATGTGAACCAATCCAAGATAGCCATCGGCTCGGGAGGTCTGCTCGGCAAAGGATTCCTGCACGGAACCCAGACCACTTATGGATTCGTCCCGGAGCAGAGTACCGATTTCATCTTCTGCACCGTAGGCGAGGAGTGGGGATTCCTGGGATGCACCATCGTGATTCTGGTCTATCTGTATATGATCTACCGCATCATCGTGGATGCAGAAAAAAGCCGTGAATCCTTTACCAGGATCTACGGCTATTGTGTGGCAAGCTGCATTTTCATGCACCTGTTCATCAATATCGGCATGACCATCGGCCTTATGCCGGTAATCGGCATCCCGCTGCCTCTGCTGTCATACGGAGGCTCCTCACTGTGGGCGTTCACGATTCTGATCTTTATCTTTATCGCCCTCGACCGCGAGGAGAACAAGTACTTCTAAAGCTATTTCCTTATCTTGATGAAAGCCTTGTTCTTTGCAAGGCTGCTTCCTTTGTACTTGGCGAAGGCCGGAGTGTCCTTGGTAGTAGCGTCACCGGACAGGACATAATAGTCGTATCCGCCCTGTGTGGACTCACCACTGATGGTACCATCAAGGATATTGCCTGTGACAGAGGCCGGTGAAAGGTTGCTCTGCTCGAACGTCAGGCTTGACTTGGAGGACGAAATCAGGACTGCCGTGTTGGCCGGGATGGATTTGCCCGAAGGTATTTCCTTCAGCGTCACATAACCGGATTCCATCTTGGTGGCATAATATGCCGTGGCTCCCGACGGTACTGCAGCGTTGAAGTCAAGGTAGAGCGAAGCCCATTTGCAGGAAGGCATTGACAGCTCGAATTTACTGTTGTATATCATCTCTATGTCATCGATATACAGTTCGTCATTCTCATTGCCCTCCCCGGGAACCATATTGGTAGCTATATTGATCAGGATATACTGCGGGTCGTTGCAGGTGCCATATTTGAAAGGCAAGGATATCCTTTTCCACTTTCCACCTGTACCTCCCACTTCATACTCGACGCTGGCTACAATATGGGATGCATCGGTCTGTTTGGCATATCCCTTTATGAAGTCGCAATCATCGTGGATGAATGCATTGAGCATAGCCTTTGAACTGGTTTTCTTGGGCGAAAACTTTATCCAAGCCACCAGGGAATCGGGCCTTCCAGTGAACTTCATTGCACAAGGATTCGTCATATTGCCATTGGAGGAGTAGCCGTCCCTGTCGGAATAATTGTAATTATCCGGGGATGTAGCCTTGGTGGCGCCTGCGTGAACCCTGCCGGTAGTCAGATTGCCCTGTGCCAGAGCCTTGACAACAATGGCATTGATTTCACGTGCCCAGATTCTGCAGGAATAGCGTCCGGAAGAGCCGGGTCTGGTATCTGTAGAACGTTCGACCTGACGGTTCTTTTTTGCGTAGGCTGTTCCTGACCAGGAACCATCGGCGGTCTGGAAAGAATTCCAGTTATTCGGGAGATTCTCACCGTCGTATTTCCAGGTCTCGAAGTCTCCGTTCGGGATCTGCGGCTTGTCCTGCGAGTATGCTGCGATGCACGCTGCGAGGAAGAGGATGGTAAAAAATGTCTTTTTCATTGCATGCATCGGTTAAAGCTGTGAGTATGTAGGGTCGGATATCGGGGCCGCTTCCTCGAAGGACAGGTTCTTGACTGTGCCAAGTTCCTTCATTGTCCCATAGCTGAGCGGCTTGCGGCTTGGAAGGGCCTTGCTGACCGTGGCGACCTTGCCGGATCTGTCGGTGAAGGCGAGGCTGAGCTCCTTGGCCCCGGTAGGAAGGACTGCGATATAGACGATGCCGGAAATAACACTGCCGCCGTTGGTTACAACTGCTTTCTGCTCGGAAATTTCCGACGGATCGAACGAAGTGAACTGAAGTCCGCCGTTTGTGAAATCAACACCGAATCTGCCGGTCAGCTGGTCCTCGCTGAAGACCTCGACCTTGACGATGTTAAGGGATGAAGGAACGTTCAGCTTGAGAAGGCAGCAGGCACTTTCGAAAATGAAGCCGTCAGCCTCGTTGCCTTCTGCCACCATTATGGTATTGGCAAACGAGCCGTCCTGCTGCGAAGGAAGAGAGGTCATTATCCCGCTCTTGCTGTAGCTGGCTTTGGAATCGTACGGGTAGAGTGCATATCTCAGATGGGATCCGGAAGGCTTCTCCCCTGAGAATGTGGTGGTGGAGCCGCTTTCATCGGCCGTGAACGGCGGGCAGAGGTCCAGGTCCTCTGTGATGAAGGCGACCTGATCACCCTCCGTCCATTCAGACGAAGCGTCGTTTATGGAAGTGCGGGTATCCAATATTGATGCATTGACGCAGACAGGAACGAGATCCGTTCTGTCCGAGGCCGGCTGTTCCGTCGACTGGCAGGAGAATACGAACGGAAGTATCAGAACCGGAAGGAAAGGGTGGAATACTTTTCTCATATCAGTCAACGAAAAAATCAGAGTCATCATCGACGGTGAAATCCGTGAAACCTCCGCCGAGTCCGTCGACGAGACTGCTGCAGATTACTGTAGATTCCTGGAGCTCAATAATCTGCTGTTCAGGTTTAAGATAACGTCTTTTCATTATTCAACAATTTGTGTACTTCTTCTCTTATGTTCATCCCCGGCTGCAGCCACAAGGTGGTGATGCCTGCAGCCTTTGCGGCTTCCGCATTGGTAATGGAATCGTCGATGAACAGTATCTCTTCCGGCTTGCATCCGAGAGTTTCTATCACTCTGCGGTATATCTCCGGAGAAGGCTTCAGGATGCGCATTTCGTATGAGTAGAACTCATTCTTGAAATAACCTTCGCCGCCGATGCCGTATTCCGCCATAAGATGGTCCTTGAACCAGCCGCGGGAGATGGGGTTGTTGTTGCTGAGAATACAGATATCGTACTCGTCGTGAAGCTCCATAAGGAGTTTCACTGCATCATCGATCATTCCTGTAAGCAGGGAATTGAAACAGTCACGGACGGTTTCCTTGGTCGTTCCGGGACGGCTGCGCTTGATGCACTCGTTAAAGAAATCATCCGGAGTGATATCACCTTTCTCGAGGTCCCCGATGAATCCCTTCTGATGGAACAGGTCCAGGAAATCACCGATGGATTCGAAACCGGCTTCAGCCCTGAAGCTTTCTATGCAGCGGTTTCTGTCCAGCGAGACCAGGACACCTCCCATATCGAAAATCACGGTATGTATCATTTTTATTCTCTTTCTCTACACAAACCTTAGATTTGCAGAGTGGTTCACTGCACCAAGGTTTGTACTGCAAAAATAATAAATTTGTGCTGATAGTGAAAGTTTAACAAAGGACAATGGAGCCGGGCGGTTCTCAGTTATAGCAAATGGGTAAGACCCGTGT
>JAZLLA010000046.1:0-17839 GCA_045597895.1 Candidatus Cryptobacteroides sp.
CATGTTGCTCACGCGTTACGCACCCTTCCGCCGGTCGCCGGCGAGTATTGCTACTCCCGCTGCCCCGCGACTTGCATGTGTTAAGCCTGCCGCTAGCGTTCATCCTGAGCCAGGATCAAACTCTTCTTTGTATATTTCTTATAGTTCTTAGCTTGCTCCTGACGCTCTCAATTCCTCTAAAGAAATCAACGCTCTCGATTCATTAATTTTTCTCGGTACTTGCTTGTACTTCCTTCAGTCTTTTCAATGAACTTTCCAATCGCTTCCGAAAAAGCGGGTGCAAAGGTAGAACACTTTTTTGGGAATTCCAAAACATTTTTCAAGTTTTTTAATAATTCCTAAAAAGTATCTCAAAGAGCTTTGCGAAAAAATCCCGTTCGCGTGGAACGGGATTGCAAAGGTAGCCATTATTTCCAATATGGCAAATTATTTTTCACTTTTTTACATCATTCCGCCAGCCGGCATAGCAGGTGCCGGTTCCGGTGCAGGGATGTCCACGATACCGCATTCCGTGGTAAGGAACATACCGGCTACGGATGCAGCGTTCTCGAGAGCCACGCGGGCAACCTTGGTAGGGTCGATGACACCGGCCTCGAACATATTGACATACTCGTCAGTACGTGCGTTGTAACCGAAATCGGCTGTGCCTTCCTTGATCTTCTGGATGATTACGCTTCCGTCCACACCTGCATTGGCTGCGATCTGGCGGAGAGGCTCCTCGATAGCCTTGGCAACGATGTGGATACCGGTGGTCTCGTCTTCATTGGCACCCTTCATTCCTGCGAGGACTGCAGCTGCACGGATGTAGGATACGCCGCCTCCAGGGAGGTAACCTTCCTCGACCGCTGCGCGGGTAGCATTGAGAGCATCCTCCACGCGGTCCTTCTTCTCCTTCATCTCAACCTCGGTGGTTGCACCGACGTAAACGACTGCCACTCCGCCGGCGAGCTTGCCCAGTCTCTCCTGAAGCTTCTCGCGGTCATAGTCTGAAGTGGTGGTAGCGATCTGCTTGCGGATGAGGTCTGCCCTGTCAGCGATTTCAGCAGCATTGCCGGCACCGCCCACGATGACGGTCTTCTCCTTGGTGATGGTGACCTTCTCGCACTTTCCGAGCATTTCGAGGGATGCACCTTCGAGGGTGAAGCCCCTTTCCTCAGAAATTACGGTTGCACCGGTGAGGATGGCGATATCCTGAAGCATCTCCTTCCTTCTGTCACCGAAGCCCGGAGCCTTGACAGCAGCGACCTTGAGGGTGCCGCGGAGCCTGTTGACCACGAGGGTGGTGAGAGCCTCACCATCGACGTCCTCAGCGATGATAAGCAGGGACTTTCCTTCGCGGGCGATTGGCTCGAGAACAGGAAGGAGGTCCTTCATCGTAGAGATCTTCTTGTCAGTGACAAGGAGGTACGGGTCGTCAAGCACAGCCTCCATCTTGTCTCCGTTTGTCATGAAATATGGAGAGATGTAACCTCTGTCGAACTGCATGCCCTCAACGACCTTGACCTCGGTCTCGGTACCCTTGGCCTCCTCGACTGTGATGACACCGTCCTTCTTCACCTTGGACATCGCGTCGGCGATGAGCTTTCCGATATATCCGTCGTTGTTGGCGGAAACGGTTCCTACCTGCTCGACCTTGGAATAGTCGTCACCCACTTCCTGGCTGTGAGCCTTGAGCTCAGCGACCACAGCGGCGACCGCCTTGTCGATACCGCGCTTGAGGTCCATAGGGTTGGCACCAGCGGTAACGTTCTTGAGACCTACATTGATGATGGCCTGTGCGAGAACGGTAGCGGTAGTGGTACCGTCACCGGCCTGCTCGTTGGTCTTGGAAGCGACTTCCTTGACCATCTGGGCGCCCATATTGGCGAAGCGGTCCTCAAGCTCGATCTCCTTGGCGACGGTTACACCGTCCTTGGTTACCTGAGGGGCACCGAACTTCTTGTCAATGACCACATTGCGTCCCTTAGGACCCAGGGTCACCTTCACTGCATTTGCAAGAGCATCCGCTCCTTCCTTCATCTTTGAACGTACATCAACGTCGAAAAGTATATCTTTTGCCATAATTTGTTCCTCCTATGAATTAGATGATTGCCAGAATATCGGACTGCTTGACGATAAGGTACTTCTTCTCATCGAAGGTGACCTCGGTGCCGGCGTACTTGCCATAAAGGACAACGTCACCGACCTTGACCTCCATAGGTTCATCCTTCTTTCCCGGGCCTGCCGCCACGATGGTTCCCTGCTGAGGTTTCTCTTTCGCTGTATCAGGAATGAAAAGTCCTGAAGCAGTCTTGGTCTGGGCCTCCTGAGGCTCAATGACCACTCTGTCTGCCAATGGTTTGATCATAATTTCTATTGTTTAAAGTTTATTCCAATAAAAAAGCGCCCCCAAAAAGGGACGCTCCATAAAAATCAAAGTATGTGCCAGCCGCAGACGACTGACAAATTGTCACAACTAAAACTTGTTGAGAGGATATCCCGCTGTCATCTGATGAACCTTTCCGGCGACTTTCTCAAGGACCGCATTGTGGGCTGCGAGAGAAGCCTCCTGCTCAGGGGTAGGAACATCGGTGCTCTTGAGGGAGAGGGCCTCCACGTGCTCGGCACAGGAAGCGAGGACGGTGTCAACGAGTTCCACGATCTCCTCCATATCCTTCTCAACGAATCCGCGTGAAGTCACCGCAGGAGTACCGATACGGAAGCCGGATGTCTGGAATGCGCTTCTGGTATCGAACGGAACCATATTCTTGTTAAGGGTGATGTCAGCCTTTACAAGTTCCTTCTCAGCGATGCGTCCTGTCACCTCGGCATACTTGGTACGGAGGTCGATGAGCATGAGGTGGTTGTCAGTACCGCCGGACACAACTTTATATCCCTTGGCAAGGAATGCCTTGCACATAGCCTGGGCATTTGCGATGACCTGCCTCTGATACTCCACGAATTCAGGCTGCATAGCCTCATAGAAAGCTACGGCCTTAGCAGCGATGACGTGCTCGAGCGGACCGCCCTGGACTCCAGGGAAAACGCTTGAGTCGATGAGCTGGCTCATCTTTTTCACGACACCCTTCGGAGTGGTGATACCCCAAGGATTGTCGAAATCCTTACCGATGAGGATGACACCGCCACGAGGTCCGCGGAGGGTCTTGTGGGTGGTGGAAGTCACGATATGCGCATATTTGACAGGATTCTTCAGCAGACCGGCTGCAATCATACCGGCAGTGTGCGCCATATCGATCCAGAGGAGAGCGCCCACCTTGTCGGCAATGGCCCTCATACGCTCATAGTCCCACTCGCGGGAGTATGCGGAAGCACCTCCGATGATGATCTTCGGCTTGCACTCAATGGCCTTCTGCTCCATCTCGTCATAATTCACGAGACCGGTGTTAGGATCGATGCCGTAAGAAACGACCTTATAAAGAATACCTGAAGCATTCACCGGTGAGCCGTGTGAAAGGTGACCGCCCTGAGAAAGGTCGAGACCCATAAGGGTATCACCAGGCTTGAGGCAAGCCATCTGAACGGCCATGTTGGCCTGAGCACCGGAATGAGGCTGGACATTCGCATATTCAGCGTCATAGATCTTGCAGAGTCTGTCGATGGCCAGCTGTTCGATCTTGTCGACTATCTGACATCCGCCATAATATCTCTTCCCGGGATAACCTTCAGCATATTTGTTCGTACAGATGGAGCCCATGGCTTCAAGTACGTTGTTGCTAACATAATTCTCGGAAGCGATAAGCTCCAGTCCTGAAGCCTGTCTTTCCTTTTCCTGCTTGATAAGGTCGAAAATTTGAAGATCCTGTTTCATAGATTTTGATTTGATAAACCAAATATAAGCATAAAAAATATTTTTTAATAACTTTACCGCCATGAAAAATCGAAAATTGTTGAACATAGAGCTCGGAAGAGTCAGCGCCAGCGAATACAAGAAACTCCCAGAATCGGGTATTGTACTGGTACTGGACAACATACGCAGCGCGCACAACGTCGGCTCCGCGTTCCGCACAGCAGACTCGTTCAAGATCGACAAAGTGATCCTCTGCGGCATCTGCGCGGTCCCGCCGTCCGCCGAGATCCACAAATCGGCCCTCGGGGCAGAGGACAGCGTAGAATGGGAGCACTTCCTGCGCACCCAGGACGCCCTCGCTGCCCTGAAAGCCGCAGGCTACACCGCAGTCGCTGTCGAGCAGACCGTCAATTCCGTCAAGCTCAATGACTTCAAGCCGGTTCCCGGCAACAGATACGCCCTTATCTTCGGCAATGAAGTCGACGGGGTCCAGCAGGACGTGGTCGACGCCTCGGACTTTTCACTGGAAATCCCCCAATGGGGAACCAAGCACTCCCTCAACGTATCAGTGTCGGTGGGAGTGATCCTATGGCATTTCAGACTGTTCATAAAATAAAAACCGGCTCTTACGAGTCGGTTTTTCTATTGTGTGCAAGCAATTATTTGCTTTGGTTGATCACTGCCTGAGCGGCTGCGAGTCTCGCGATAGGAACGCGGAACGGTGAGCAGCTTACATAATCCACACCGATCTTGTTGAAGAAGTTGATGGATGCAGGGTCACCGCCGTGCTCGCCGCAGATACCGCACTTGAGCTCCGGTCTTCTTGAGCGTCCGCCCTGGATACCGTACTCGACGAGACGGCCGACAGCCTTGGTGTCGATGGTCTGGAACGGATCGTCATCGAGGATCTTGTTTCCGAGATAGTCACCCATGAAGGTACCCACGTCGTCGCGTGAGAAACCGAAGGTCATCTGGGTGAGGTCATTGGTACCGAATGAGAAGAACTCTGCGGTACGTGCCATTCTGTCAGCAGTGAGGGCTGCGCGAGGGATCTCGATCATTGTACCGAACTTGTAGTCGATGGCTACCATGTTCTGTCCTTCGACCTCTGCCTTGACGCGGTCGCAGATAGCTTTCTGGAAGCTGAGCTCGCGGGCTGAGATGGTAACAGGGATCATGATCTCAGGGATAGGGTTCAGACCCTCTCTGAGAAGCTCGGCAGCAGCGGTGAAGATCGCTCTGTACTGAGTTTCAGCGATGAAAGGATAAGTGACGTGGAGACGGACACCACGGAGACCCATCATAGGGTTCACCTCGTGGAGGCTCTGGCCTCTCTTGTCGATTTCGTCCATGGAAACACCGAGTTCCTTTGCAAGCTCCATCTTCTTCTCCTCTGACTTAGGAACAAATTCGTGGAGAGGTGGGTCGAGCAGACGGAATACAACCGGCTTGCCGTCCATGATGCGGAGGGTGCTCTTGACAGCGGCCTTGATGAATGGCTCGAGCTGTGAGAGAGCGGCCTTGCGCTCATCGTCGGTGTCACTCATGATCATCTTGCGGAGAATTGCGAGAGGGGTCTCGGAATTCTTTCCGTAGAACATATGCTCGATTCGGAACAGACCGATACCTTCGGCACCGAATGAAAGAGCCTTGGCAGCATCCTCAGGAGTATCAGCATTGGTGCGGATTCCGAGTCTGCGGTATTTGTCGACGATTGCCATGAAATTGATGAAGAGAGGGTTCTCGGAAGCATCGACAGTGTCGATCTTCTCACCGTAGACGAGACCCTTGGTTCCGTTGAGGGAGATCCATTCGCCCTCCTTGTAAACCTTTCCACCCTCTGAGAAGGTGACGGTCTTTTCCTCGAAGTTGATCTTCATGGCTTCGCATCCTACGATACAGCACTTGCCCCAGCCACGTGCAACGAGAGCGGCGTGGGAGGTCATACCTCCGCGGGTGGTGAGGATACCGGCAGCGGCCCTCATACCCTCGATGTCCTCAGGAGAGGTCTCTTCGCGGATAAGGATGGTCTTCTTTCCGAGCTTGGCGGCAGCGATAGCGGCCTCGGAGTTGAATACGATGGTACCCACCGATCCGCCCGGTGAAGCAGGGAGACCCTGTGCGAGCTTCTCAGCGATCTTCTCAGCTGCAGGGTTGAGGATAGGATGGAGGATTTCATCGAGCTGGTTAGGAGCTACTCTGAGGATGGCGGTCTTCTCGTCGATCATGCCTTCGTTGAGCATATCCATTGCCATCTGGAGGGCTGCAAGACCGGTGCGCTTGCCGATACGGCACTGAAGCATCCAAAGCTTGCCTTCCTGGATGGTGAACTCGATGTCCTGCATATCGTGGAAGTGGGCCTCGAGCTTGGTGCGGATGCCGTCAAGTTCAGCATAAACTGAAGGCATTGCGGTCTCGAGGGACTTGAGATTGCGGTTATGGTCGTTCTTTGTAGCCTCGTTGAGAGGGTTAGGTGTACGGATACCTGCAACTACGTCCTCGCCCTGGGCGTTGATGAGCCACTCGCCGTAGAACTTGTTGTCACCGTTGGCAGGGTTACGTGAGAAAGCGACACCTGTTGCAGAGTCCTCGCCCATGTTACCGAATACCATTGACTGTACGTTCACTGCTGTACCCCAGTCATCAGGAATCTTCTCGATCCTTCTGTATGCGATGGCGCGCTTTCCGTTCCAGGACTTGAACACACCACCGATGGAACCCCAGAGCTGGTCCTTTGCGGTATCAGGGAAATCGACTCCCAGAACCTCCTTGACCTTCGCCTTGAAAGCGACGCAGAGTTCCTTGAGCTCGTCAGCGCTGATCTCAGTGTCTGACTTGTAGCCCTTTGCGTCCTTGAGCTCGGCCATCATACGGTCAAGCTGCTGGCGGATGCCCTGTCCGTCCTCTGGCTCGATGCCTTCGGCCTTCTCCATAACGACGTCCGAGTACATCATGATGAGACGGCGGTAAGAGTCATATACGAAACGAGGGTTCTTGGTCTTGTTGATCATTCCAGGGATGGTGTCGGAGCAGAGACCGATATTGAGGATGGTGTCCATCATACCAGGCATAGAGCTTCTTGCACCTGAACGGCAGCTGACGAGAAGAGGATTCTCAGGATCGCCGAACTTCTTGCCCATAAGCTTCTCAGTAGCGCTGAGGGCGGCAGCGACATCCATCTTGAGTTCCTCGGTATAACCTCCACCGAGGGAATAGTACTCTGCGCAGCATTCTGTAGTGATTGTGAATCCTGCAGGAACAGGCATTCCGAGCCTGCTCATCTCAGCAAGGTTTGCTCCCTTTCCACCAAGGAGCTCCCTCATAGTTCCATCACCTTCAGCGGTTTTGCCACCGAAACGATAGACTCTTTTCTTGCTTTCAAACATAAAACGTCGTCTTTAATTTTAATTAACCTAGTAAATAGGCCGCGAATTTACAAATTTTCGTGAAAAATGCCAAATTAACTGATAATCTATAGCAATTTGGCCGCAATCTCCGACAGTTCGCTTCTCTCCCCCTTCCTGAGGAACACGTGCTCGAACAGTCTCTGACCCATCATCTTCTGTCCCAGATGCGTCAGACCGTTGGACCACTGGTCCAGATAAGGCTGGTCGATCTGGAAAATGTCGCCGGTGAAAACCATCTTCGTCCCCTCTCCGGCACGGGTGATGATGGTCTTCATCTCGTGAGGAGTAAGGTTCTGGGCCTCGTCGATGATGAAGAACGCCTTGCCGAGGCTGCGTCCTCTGATATATGCCAGCGGTGAAATAACGAGCTTCTCGTCCTTCAGCAGGCCTTCGATCTTCAGAGCCTCCTTGGAGGTAGGGCGGAACTGAGCCTTGATGACGTTGAGATTGTCCATCAAAGGCTGAAGGTACGGGCTCATCTTGGTCTTCTGGTCGCCAGGAAGGAAGCCGATGTCCTGATTGCCCAGGATCACGGTCGGGCGGGAAAGGATTATCTGGTCGAAGTCACGCTCCTGCTCGAGCGCCGCAGCCAGTGCCAGAAGGGTCTTTCCCGTTCCGGCTCCGCCGGTCAGCGAGACGAGCTGGATGTTATTGTTCAGGCAGGCGTCGAGTGCGAACTTCTGCTCGTCGTTGCGCGGGCGTATGCCGTAGGCCTCCCTGGTACGGACGAGCACAACCTTCTTCCTGGACGCATCGTAACGCGCAGTGACCTTCTCTTCCGAAGAGCCTTTCCACGAGAACTTGAAGAGCTGGTTCGCGAACGGCTCCTTGGACAGGAAGTCCTTCCAGTCTATGCAGTTGTCCTGCCCGTAGGCAAGAGCCTGGAGGAGCTGGTTATCGAGCTCCATCTCGACGACCTCCTTCTCAGCGCCCTCGACCTTGGCCTCCTCGACCTTGTCGGTGAGGTAGTCCTGGACCTCCATTCCGGTGGCTTTGGCCTTCATACGCAGGTTCACGTCCTTTGTCACGAGAGCGACGAACGTGCCCGGATTGTTGTCGCGCACCCACATCGCCGTTGCGAGTATCCTGTGATCCTGGATATCATCCTTGAAGAAATCCTTGAACTCTTCAGCGAACGGATGGTTAGGTTCTATCTTTATGTTCCCCAGACCCTTGCCTATCGGAACGCCAGCCTTGCCGAACAGCTTCCCTTCGGTCAGGCGGTCTATCTCACGCATGAAACCCCTGGCATTGAATGCCAGCGCGTCATTGCCTTTCTTGAACTTGTCCAGCTCCTCGATCACCGCGATAGGGATCACGAGATTGTTGTCCTGGAACTTTCTGATGGCCCTGTAATCGTGGAGGATGATGTTAGTGTCCAGCACGAAAATCTTCGGTTTCCCTCCGGATTTCTTTCCGGTCGGGACATTTGCATATTTTGCCATATAATTGTGTGGTTAGTCTTCTCCCTCGGAGCTGCGGCTGCTGATAAGGGACTCCAGGATGCGCCGCACACCGGAATTCTCCGAAATGACGGCCTCCACTCCCCCCTTGCGCGGATGTCCCAGCGGGTAGAACGCAACGTCCTGCAGCAGCAGTTCGGCGTCCACATAGTCATAATCCGAATCGGCGATCTGGATCAGCACCCCCGGAACCTCCGAGAACAGCAGGCGCACGATGTCGCTCTCCCCCGTCGCACGGGCCAGGTCGACCAGTTCGGCACAGATACCGCAGCCGTCCGCCGCCATACCCTTCAGCGCAGTATAGAGCCCACCTTCGCCCACAGTGGCTCCGGCCAATATTATTCCGTCCTCCACCAGTTCCCTCACAACTTCGTAACAGTCAATGAAATAGTCCGGATCCAGGATCTGCGGAGCCACCGCACCCTGCACGCCCAGCACCTGAGCGAGCCTGGACGCGCCCAGACGGTACACGCTGTTCTCAAACGGAATATAGATCAGCCAGCTCTGAGCATCATCCTGCAGCTTGGACGGCTTGAAGGCGCTCTTCCCCATCTTCGGATGCTCAGTCCGGAACGGAAGGTCATCGAAGAAATCGTCCTCACCGTCCCCACCCTTCTGCGGGGCAAGGACAGCGCTTACGCCAATACAGGACTCCCCCGCCGTACTTTCAAACGAGTAGCCGGCAATCTTCAATCCCAGAAGGTCAATATAATCGACCGCAGCGGCCACAGAGGCATAGAATGCGGTCATCGAACCGATTTCCTTCTGGTTCCACTTCCACCCGAGTCCGAGGGCGAGGTCATCCAGACGGAAATGCCCGCGCCTCCAGATGGCGTCTATCAGTGAAAATGCGATATGTGTCTTCGCGTATGTCTCGGGAAATGCTGTCGGAAAGACCTTCTCGCCCTGGGCCTTTATGGCGCGCCAGTACTCCTCCACCCTGGAAGGGTCAGTGACGCAAGGCTTGAGGGCAGGATCGATGGTTTCGTCGACCACCGGCTCATAATCGGCGGAGGATTCCGTACGCACGGGGACGGAAGCCAGACAGGAATCAAGCATTCTGGCAGGGGTCAGCTCCTGACGCAAGCCGTCGATGATATACTCCGAGTACAGAGCAGAAGTCTTTTCGTTCATAGAAATGAGCTATTATGCGGTAAAAATAACTAAATTTGGATTCAGTTGCAAACATTTGACATGGACTCATCATCATACGATAAAAAACTTGAAGAACTGTTCGTCCGCTTCCCTTCCGTACAGAAAGTGGGATTCGGAGACGCATACAAACCCGGCCTCGCCCATATGGAGGAATTCAACGCCCTGCTCGGGTATCCGGACCGGAAATACAGGACCATCCACGTGGCCGGCACAAACGGAAAAGGCTCAGTCGCCAACATGCTGGCCTGCTCCCTTGCAGCCACAGGGCTGAAGGTAGGGCTCTACACCTCCCCGCACATCCTCGACTTCAGGGAGAGGATGCGCATCATCGAGGGCATCGGTCCCGCAAGGCTGATAAGCAAGGAAGCGGTATGGGACTTCATCACCGCCCGCGAGGCGGACTTCGACAGGCTCGACCTGTCATTCTTCGAGATCACCACAGGGATGGCGTTCGGATGGTTCGCTGACCAGGAAGTGGACCTGGCGGTCATCGAGGTGGGTCTGGGCGGCAGGCTGGACAGCACGAACATCATCACCCCCGGGCTCTCCATCGTCACCAGCATCGGCCTGGACCATTGCGCGGTGCTAGGGGACACGCGCGAAGCCATTGCCGCCGAAAAGGCGGGGATCTTCAAGGCCGGGGTGCCGGCGCTGGCGGGGACGCGCGACCCTCAGACCGCGCCCGTCTTCGAAAGGACCGCACTTGCCAATGGCTGCCCGCTGACCTTCGCCTCTGACAATGAGCCCGCGGGCTGGAGCCTGAGCGCGGACATCCTGGAGGGGATGGACCTGCAGGGGGCGTACCAGAAGGAGAACCTGCGCACCGTACTGACGGCTCTGGAGATCCTTGGGGTCGATTTCAATGATGAGGTGCGCGAAGCCATTGTCCATACCGCAGAAAGGATGGACTTCGGCGGGCGCTGGCAGAAGCTCCGAGAGTGCCCGGACGTCATTTGCGACATCGGGCACAACCCACCGGCTCTGAAAAAGAACTTCGCCCAGCTGGAAGACTACCTCGCGCGCGCACGCTATGCGCGGATAATAATAGTGTACGGAGTAATGGCGGACAAGGATCTGGACGGGATACTGCCTCTGATGCCTCTCGAAGCCACATACGTCACCGTTGCGCCCGGCACTTCGAGGGCAATGGGAAACGATGTCCTGTACGGGCGCTGCCTCGAGGGGCTGACCGCCCGGGGAATCGGAGAGGACCGTGTAATAAACGGCGGGACAGTGGCTGACGGAGTGGCACTCGCACTGAAAATGGCAGCCTCTGATCCTGACAATACGCTGATATACATAGGTGGCAGTACTTTTGTAGTATCGGAAGCCACGCCCCTGTTTGCTTAAATACGCGCAGACGGCAGTCCGGACTTGCGGAGCATTTTCCGCGGAGCAAGCCGGAGCTGACGCGGAGCGAAGAATAACAAAATAAAAGAAAAATATGAAGCGGTTCCTGTCAATCACATTACTGATCATCTCAATATCCGGATTGTTTGCTATGGAAAAAATCAAAGTCAAGAATAATGGAGCCGCGGACAAGTCCACGGTGGAAAAGCTCTGGAAGGACTATCAGGCAGCCAAGAACGCCAACAGACCCGAAAAGCAGCTCGAAATCCTTTCCGAAATAAAGAAAACAGCGTCGGACCTGCGTATGCCTTGGGATTTCTACCAGGCTGGAAAGCAATATGTAGATGTCGCCCTGTCACGCAACTGGAAGCTGCGCGACAGCCTCAATACCGCATTCAAGAAAGAAGTGGCGGAATTTGACGAACCGGTAATGACATACTATGACACAAGGTTCATCGGAAGCGACAAGATGGAACTTGTCACTTCCCGCCGCAGCGAACTGGAACAGGGCCGCCACCCAGAGTTCTGGGAAAACGACGGCAACATCACAGGAAAGACCTTCGGTCCTGCACTTCTGAAGTTCACGGAAAACGACTATCAGTACGTTCTATGGTCAATGGGCGAAAAGGAACTGCTCGCAGAAGCCCTGGGAGACAAATACCCTTGTGCACAATTCCTTGAATACTACAAGCTGCTTTCCCTGGATGAGTTCAGGCGCAAGGAATACCTGGAAGAGTACATTAAAAAGTATGACGGAAA
Organism: Candidatus Cryptobacteroides sp.; assembly: GCA_045597895.1. GTDB lineage: Bacteria > Bacteroidota > Bacteroidia > Bacteroidales > UBA932 > Cryptobacteroides. The sequence goes on from JAZLLA010000046.1 coordinate 11,922, forward strand.
GGCAGTAGCGTTCCTCGCATCGGAGGAACTGCTCCAGATGGAATTCCTCAAGCTCGAAAGGGATGAAGCCGGATCGGATGAATTCAAGGCTCTCCGCTCCCGGTGCACAGCTTTCGAGAAAGCCCGCTCCAAATTCACCGGAGATGAAAAGATCATAGCCGGCTGCTGCACCAGGGTCAGCAGCCTCATCGAAACGCTGGACAGCAAGGGGCTGTCCTTTGAGATAGATAATGGTATTCTGGAACTTACGCTCAGAAACCTCGACGGAGCTGACCTTGCCATCAAGGAAGGCAAGTCCACAATCCTCTCCACCCGGCTGGACAATCCTGCAGGAAGCTATTTCGTCTACGACACAGTCAAGTTCGTCCTTCCGGAGCTGAACGACGGAGAATACACCGTATCCTGCAAGAACGGGAAGGAAATGCAGGAAATTGAATATCAGAAGTATTCCCTTTCGATGTCCCTGCGGCACGACGCCTCCGGGTACGCTGTATTCGTTGCGGACGCATTGACGGGAGAGCCTGTCGGCAAGGCGGATTTCACACTGCACAAGGAAGACAAGGAAGTGGATGCGCTCAAGGATGTATCGCTGAACGGCTATACCAGGCTTCCTGATTCCTTCTTCTCCCGGGCGGAAAATGAGAAATGGAAGTACAGCCTGGAGTGCCGTTTCACCGGCGCGGACGGACTGGTCAGGAAAACAAGGTTATGCGGTTTTTCAGAGTCACACACAAGGAATGGACGTGTCCAGGACAGGACATATGCCCAAGTGCTCGTAGACCGCTCCGCCTTCAATCCCGATGATACCGTCCGATTCAAGGCCGTACTCTATCACGGAGACCCGCAGTACGGCTTCAAGACCTGCGAACCGGACTTCAAATTGCAGGCAAAGCTCTTCAACGCCGAGAACGAACTGCTGGAAACACTTGATCTTACCACGAACGGATACGGCTCTGCAGCGGGTTCGTTCGTCCTTAAGCGCAGCAAGCGCAACGGAAGCTACAGGATCGCCATATCCGACGGGGAAACGGTCCTGGCACAGCGCTATGTTACGGTGGACGACTTTGTCCTCCCTACCTTCGAACTGTCCTTCGACCCTGACGACAGACTTTACTTCCCCGGCGATGAAATCACTGTCAGCGGCAGGATAAGCAGTTTCTCCGGACACTCCCTCTCATCGGCTGACGTACATTGCACAGTCACCAGCGGAGGAAAAACCATCCTGGAGAAAGTGCTGAAGCCGGAGGCTGACGGCTCCTTCTCCATCAGCTTCCCTTCCGGGGACAAGGAATGGCAGTCCTTCGACATTGAGGTCCGCGTAACTGATACCACAGGAGAAACACTGGAATGGAGCACTTCCAGAGATGTCATCTCCCAGATTCCTTTCAGCGCTGAAATGCTGAACTGCGCCGATGCCGACCTGACTCTTTCCGAAAAGCACAACTACATCCCGGACGAAGAGTACGACTGCGTCACAGCCAGCGGCGATATATTCATAATCAAACTCCATAACCGCCAATGGAGGACCGCCGAACTCGACAGGGAGAGCCTGCGCATAAACTACACGCTTTCGCTGAACGGCCGGACAGTCGCCGACGGCAGCGCCAGACCGGGCGACGAGCTCAGGCTTGACACCTCCGCCCAGCCATCAGGCCTCTACACCTTCAGCGCCAGGGCCACCGACACCGACGTCTACGGCAACAAGCACGAAGCCACCGCCACCATCGACATCCTCAAGGTCAATGACAATGACACCGCCCTCTTCTGCGATATCAAAAACCTCTACAAAACCATTGACGACGGGAACGGCAACATCGGTCTGCTCATCGGCTCCACGGAAGGACCGGTATGGGCCTGCGTGGACCTCTACGGTTCCGACAACAGGCTTCTCGGTTCACGCCTCGTGCATCTGAGCGGGAAGAAAGGCGAACCGGGGTCCCTTGAGAATGTTTCCTTCAAATGGCAGGAGGGATGGTCTGACATTGTCAGAATCTCCGTCCTGTACTTCAAGGAATACAAGCAGTACACGTTCCAGCACGACTTCGACAGAAGCGCCGAGCGGCTTGCACTGCCATTGGCGTTCAGCAGGTTCGTGGACAGAACAAGCCCGCGCAGCACCGTATCGCTGGAAATAGCCACCGCTCCGGGAGTGGAGTGCACAGCCACAGTGTTTGACAAGAGCACTGAATCCATTGCAGCGAATATCTGGAGGAAGGTGACTCTGCAGTCCTTGGAAAGGCCGACTGTCAGCACCTCCATCGTCACAGGATGCAATGGGATGGAAAATTATCGTCCACTTTACCGGAACATGGCCATGACCAAGGGCGCTGCGGCCGTAACGATGGATTATGTAGAGTCCGTCTATGAGGAATCATACGAAATGGCGGATGAAGGTCTGTATGACGAGAATCCCGAGGAGGCAACCATCAGAGAGAACTTCGCCAACACACTGGCCTTCGAGCCTTTCCTCAGGTCTGACGATGATGGTCTGATCCGCTTCGATATTACCGCAGCGGACAAGCTGTCCACATACTATGTCCAGCTCTTCGCACACGACAAGGACATGAACAATGCTGCATTGCGCCGAGAAATGATGGTCACCATCCCCGTGAAGGTCGCCGTCACCGAGCCGCAGTTCCTGTATGCCGGAGACCTTTACAATGTGAAGGCTTCACTATCAAGCAATGCTTCGGAAAGCATCCTGGGAACACTCAGAGTGGATTTCTACGACAGTGCCGAATATAAGGGAAAGACTCCGTTCAAGAGCCTGTCAAAGAAAGTCGAAGTGGGAGCGATGAGCTCACTTGCCGAGGAATTCCCTGTCGAGGCCGCATCAATGGAAAACCTGGGCCTGCTCGTAAGCTTCATCGCAGACGACAGGACCCTGGGGTCCGATGCAATATTCGTATCCATCCCGGTCATGCCGGCGGAGCAGACGATCACTGAAGCACATTCATCCGTTCTGCACAGCGGGGAGTCGAAGGATGCACTGATAGCGGCACTCCGCGGACAGTTCGTCAACGGTTCCGGAGATGATGCGGAAGTGACGGAAATATCCATCCTCGATATGGTCAAGGATGCCATCCCTACCAAGGTCGAGCCCGTTTCGGACAATGCCCTGGACCTCTCCGAGGCCCTGCTTGTCAGGCTGCTCGCCGAACGTCTCGGCTCCTCTGTCAGAGAGAGTGTGAAGACCTCCGACGAAGAAATACTCTCAAAGCTGATGAGCTGCAGGAAATCCGACGGAGGATTCGCCTGGTTCAGGGAAATGGAAAGCTCCCCTATCATCACCGCCGCCCTGCTGCAGCGCCTTGCAGCCCTTCGCGACCGAGGAATAGATGTATCTGACGCCATCAGCCGGGAAACGGTCTCCGATGCTGTCAAATACCTGGACAATTCATATTTTGCGGACAAGAAACTCCCATTCTGGCGAGGAGGTCTGTCGCTGGAGCAGTATGCAGCGACCAGGGCGATGTTCGCTGATGTAGCGTTCAGCGTCGACAGCAAGAAAACGGCATCGTTCAGAAAGGATATCAAGGAATTCCTCACTCCATCAAAGGAGCGCGGGATGAACGGATACATCCTGGGCATTGCCCAAAGGATGCAGATCCTTATGTACCTTTCCGAGTCGGAAGAAGGTCTGGGCCTTTCAAAGGCCTGGGGCATAAAGCTGGGAACAAAGAAGAAACTCCAGTCCTCCCTGTCCGCAGACCTCGCGTCGCTTAGCGAATACGCAATAGAGCACAAATGCGGCGGATGGTACTACCCTAACGCAGTGATGCCGTTCAGAGGTCTTCTCGAGAGCGAGGCATACGCCCATTCATTCATAGCGGAGACTTTGAGCAAATGCAACAGCGGTCTGGCTGAAGGAATAAGGCTCTGGCTTATGATTCAGAAGGAGACCCAGCACTGGGATGAGGATGCAGCCTTCGTAGAAGCGCTGGCCACTATCCTCGACGCATCAGAGGCTACATTGAACACGAAGATAATCACCCTCAGGAAGACCGTGAGGCTGCCATTCGAGCAGATTAAGGCATCCGGGAACGGAATGACCGTGGAGTGCCATTATCTTCTGGACGGAAAGGAAATAGAGGACGGACAGGCTCTGAAAGTCGGAGACAAGATCAGAGCAGAGTATAGGATATGGAATGAAGAGAACCGAAGTTTCGTGAGACTCGCAGCCTTCAGACCGGCCTCTCTGCGGCCTGTGGATCAGCTTTCCGGAGCATATTATGGAAGCTTCTACGGCAGCTATAGAAACGTTCTGGGACATTGCACCGAATATTGGTTCGAGTCCTGGCCGGAAGAGACCACCACTGTGAAAGAAGAGTTCTTCGTAACACAGTCCGGCACCTTCCAGTCCCCCGCCATCGAGATCGAATCCCTCTACGCCCCTCACTACCGCGCCAACTCCTCCTCACGGAAAAATATTAAAGTAAAATAAGCGGTCCCCATCTGTTAAGGAATGATGAAAAAATAAGTTGGTAAAGATTTATGAGGGATTGTTTATGGATTTTGAATATGGAATGAAGGTACGTAGCGGGCTACGTGACTGAATGACATGTTCAAAAGACAAAACAAGAACCATAAAGATTACCAAGTTATTTTTTAAGAATGACTAAGTCGGATGAGATATTATTCGCTTTGTGGGCCTGCCATTCTTATGATTATACGCACCTGGAACCGAAAGAATTTCAGGATGAAAATTTGTTGAAAAAACAAAAGTTCAATGACTTGAGAACGGCGGGATGATTTTCCCGTCAAATTCCCCCAAATATATAATATACAAGTATTTCTGGGGAATATCGGGATAAATTTCCCCCGACAGAAAGGAATAGAAACTCACAGAGAAGTCATGCCTTGTGTTTTACTACCACTGACTATCTGATTCTTCCAGTATATTTTGATCAGACGGTATTTGTGACTAATGCCAGTCATCCTCTACACTTGGTTTCCAAAACTCCACAATAGACTTCACCCTATGGCACATACAGGAAACCATACCCGTCCCAAGGTCCCTTGGTTTCCATCCAACCCTCCCAGACAGCTCTCCGTGGCACATCCCGGAAACCAACCACGTCCCAGAGGTCAATGGTTTCCATCCACCCCTCCCAGACAGCTCTCCGTGGCACATACAGGAAACCATACCCGTCCCAGAGGTCAATGGTTTCCATCCACCCCTCCCAGACAGCTCTCAGTGGCACATACAGGAAACCATACCCGTCCCAGAGGTCAATGGTTTCCATGCACCCCTCCCAGACAGCTCTCCGTGGCACATCCCGGAAACCAACCCCGTCCCAGAGGTCAATGGTTTCCATGCAACCCTCCCAGACAACTCTCCGTGGCACATACAGGAAACCAACCACGTCCCAAGGTCCCTTGGTTTCCATGCACCCCTCCCAGACAGCTCTCAGTGGCACATCCCGGAAACCAACCACGTCCCAAGGTCCCTTGGTTTCCATCCACCCCTCCCAGACAGCTCTCCGTGGCACATCCCGGAAACCAACCACGTACCAAGGTCCCTTGGTTTCCATCCACCCCTCCCAGACAGCTCTCAGCGGCACATACAGGAAACCATACCCGTCCCAAGGTCCCTTGGTTTCCATCCACCCCTCCCAGACAGCTCTCCGTGGCACATACCGGAAACCAACCCCGTCCCAGAGGTCAATGGTTTCCATCCAACCCTCCCAGACAGCTCTCCGTGGGACATCCCGGAAACCAACCCCGTACCAAGGTCCCTTGGTTTCCATCCAACCCTCCCAGACAACTCTCTGTGGCACATCCAGGAAACCATACCCGTCCCAAGGTCTCTTGGTTTCCATGCACCCCTCCCAGACAGCTCACAGTGGCACATACAGGAAACCATACCCGTCCCAGAGGTCAATGGTTTCCATCCACCCCTCCCAGACAGCTCTCAG
>JAZLLA010000047.1:0-3313 GCA_045597895.1 Candidatus Cryptobacteroides sp.
GGGCTGAAGCCTTGCCACTACAGCATGTATGAGAAAATACTAAAGTAGATTAGTAGAATAGTAGATTAGTAGGAAGGTAGAATCTTTAGAATTGTAGCCTTAATAAGGTTCGCCGCCAAGCAAATGGTCATTTTAAGCAAATTTTAATCAAAATTGCAGCTTGCACGCATGCATGCCTGACGGCAAATAATTGACAGCATGTCAAAATTCAGCCCCATAAGTGTTAACTTTGCACCCGGCAAGCAACTTCCCGTCAATGATACGTATCAGGTGCGTCGTAGAGCGCATTACCTTCCAGAACCCCGAGAACGGATACTGCGTTCTCAAGACCAAGGTCAAGGACTACTCTGACCTTGTCACCGTCGTGGGCAACATGCTGGAGGTGAACGTCGGATCGGTCCTGCTGCTTGACGGCAACTGGAAGGTGGACAGGCGCTACGGCAGCCAGTTCGTGGCTGAGAGGTGGGAGGAGACCATGCCAGCCACCATCTACGGCATCGAGAAGTACCTGGGCAGCGGACTTGTGAAGGGCGTGGGCCCCAAGTTCGCGCAGAGGATAGTCCAGAAGTTCGGCCTGGACACCATCCAGGTCATCGAGGACGACGTGAAGCGTCTCTTCGAGGTGGACGGCATCGGCCCCAAGAGGGTGGCCAAGATCCACGACTCCTGGGAGAAGCAGAAGGACATCAAGAACGTCATGCTCTTCCTTCAGGGACACGGAGTGAGCACTGCCTTCGCGGCCAAGATATACAAGGCTTATGGGAAGGAATCCATCGACAAGGTCAAGGAGAACCCCTTCCGCCTGGCGGATGACATCTGGGGCATTGGCTTCAAGACTGCGGACACCATCGCCGAGAAGATGGGGATAGGGAAGGAGGACTACTGCAGGTGCCGCAGCGGCATCATGTACACACTCAGCGAGCTCTCGAACGAAGGTCATGTCTACGCTGAGCGCGAGCAGCTCATCAAGACTGCCGTCGATCTTCTTGACGCGGGTGAGGAATCCATCACTGCTGCTCTCCAGAGGATGATAGCCGACGAGGACCTCAGGACCGAAGGAGAGGCTGTCTATCTGCCGCCGTTCTACTACGCCGAGATCGGAACCGCCAACAAGCTCAGGAAACTCCTGGAGTCTCCTTCCGGACTCATTTCAGCAGGCGTTGACATTGCTGCCATAGAGGCATCCTCAGGTATCCGATATGATGACGTCCAGATCGCGGCCATCCGTCAGGCAGCGTCATCCAAGGTGATGGTGCTCACCGGAGGCCCCGGTACAGGAAAGACGACCACCACCCAGGGAATCATCGCGGCCTACCGTTCTATGGGACTCTCCGTAGTCCTGGCTGCTCCTACAGGACGTGCGGCCAAGAGGATGAGCGAGGCCACGGGGATGGAGGCGAAGACGATACACAGGCTCCTGGAGTGCAAGCCGCCCGAGGGGTACAGGCGCAACGAGGAGAACCCGATCGAGGGAGACGTGCTGATCGTGGACGAGTCCTCGATGATAGACATAGTCCTTATGAACTCCCTTCTCAAGGCTATGCCCGAGACCATGGGGCTCGTTCTCGTAGGAGACATCGACCAGCTGCCGAGCGTGGGAGCCGGCAATGTTCTCAGGGACATCATCGACTCAGGCGCAGTGCCGGTCATCCGCCTCACGAGGATCTTCCGCCAGGCGCAGAGCAGCCGCATAGTGATGAACGCACACAGGATCAACCAGGGACAGCAGCCGGACCTGAGCAACGGACGCGACACGGACTTCTTCTTCATAGAGCAGGACGACCCTCAGCAGGCAGCCGACGCCATCGTCAAGCTCGTCAGGAACCGTCTTCCGAAGGGATACCGCGTGAGCCCGGCATCCATACAGGTGCTCACGCCGATGCAGAAGGGAGTGATAGGGGCATCCAGCCTGAACATCTCCCTGCAGGAGGCTCTCAACCCGAGCGAGGTGTGCCTGCACCGCAGCGGATACTCCTTCCGTCAGGGGGACCGCGTGATGCAGATCCGCAACAACTACGACAAGGAGGCCTTCAACGGAGACATCGGGTTCATCAGCGAGGTGAACATGGAGGACAGGAACCTCACGGTGGACTATGACGGCAGGAAGGTGGAGTACGACGTCACCGAGCTGGACGAGCTGACCCTCGCATACGCCACGACCATACACAAGAGCCAGGGGAGCGAGTATCCTATAGTGGTCATCCCGACCATGATGACGCACTTCGTGATGCTCCAGAGGAACCTCATCTACACCGGAGTCACCAGGGCGAAGAAGGTGTGCGTGGTCGTCGGACAGAAGAAGGCTCTGTTCTACGCCGTGAGGCATCTCACCGTGGACAAGCGCAACACCATGCTCAAGGAGAGGCTGCAGGGGAGAGTCACTGACAAGACAGAAACTGGAATACATATATGTGAATCAAGACAATAATGGATGTCGGGAGGTGATTTTTTTGCTATTTCAATTTTATTGAGTAAATTTACTCAGTCAATTGAGTAAACTTATGTTCAAGAGAAAGCATTACGGTATTCTATCCGCCAGAATCAAGGAAAGTCGACGTTTCATACAGGTCGTGATGGGACCTCGTCAGGTTGGAAAGTCAACCATGGTGAAGCAGGTCCTCTCTGATATCGACATTCCCTTCATACGCTTCACGGCGGACAATGTCCCGGCAACAAACACGAGCTGGATTTCACAGTGCTGGGATTCGGCCAGGGCGAAGATGAAGATCGAGTCGCTTGGCGAACTGATACTGGTGATAGATGAGATCCAGAAGATATCAGGTTGGAGCGAGGCCGTCAAGAAGGAATGGGATGATGACGGTTTCAATGACGTGAACCTCAAGGTCGTCCTTCTGGGCTCCTCACGTGTTCTTCTGGACAAGGGACTGGCCGATTCTCTGGCCGGACGATATGAGCGTATCGTGATGAGCCATTGGAACTATGCGGAATTCAAGGAGGCGTTCGGCTGGGATGTGAACAGGTTCATATACTATGGCTCCTACCCCGGCGCAGTTCCTCTTGTGGATGACCCGGAGAGGTGGGTGCAGTATATTTCAGGATCCATCATAGATGCCACGATCAATAAGGATATACTCGTTGATGCCCCTGTGAACAAGCCCGCACTCCTGCGTCAGACGTTTGAGCTCGCATGTTCCTATTCCGGACAGGAACTGTCACTGACAAAGATGATGGGGCAGATGGTGGATGCAGGCAATACCACCACCATATCAGGTTACCTGAATCTTTTGGGACAGGCCGGACTTGTGTGCGCTTTGGGGAAGTACTCCAATGACGAGGCGCGCAAGCGGGCCAG
>JAZLLA010000048.1:0-3349 GCA_045597895.1 Candidatus Cryptobacteroides sp.
AGCCAGGGGACTTCGCCCCCTCCGACCCCCAGCAAGCGGGGCGCCGCCCCCTTGCAACCCCCGCGGGGAGTGTGCGGACACCCCCTCGACCCCGCCGCCCAAGTCGCCTAATAAAGTATCAAGACTCTTCCTTCAGAAGAGTCTTGATTCTTTTTATATGCGGCTCCTGTGCCGTGCAAACCGTGTTAACATTGCAACATTTGTAAATGTAAACACGTTTTCATACCTTTGCGAAAAACAGCACCGTTTATGAATGACAACAACCGAATCATCGTATTCGCCAACCAGAAAGGAGGGGTAGGAAAAAGCACCCTGTGCATCCTCTTCGCCGACTTCCTGGCAGAGAAGAGGCAGGCTGTCGCAGTCATCGACGCAGACCTGCAGCAGACTATTGTCGTGCAGCGCGAGCGTGAGCTGAAAGCGGAGGGCAAGGATGCCGACTCCGTGCCATGGGATGCCGTCGCTCTCGGAACCGACAACCTCGCGGAAGTCAAGGATGCCATGGCCACCGCAAGGGAGTTCCCCGGCACCATCCTTATCGACGCTCCGGGCAACCTAACGGATGACAACCTCGTGCCGATCTTCGCCAGCGCAGACTACATCATCGCTCCGATGAGCTACCACCCCAACGTCGTTGACAGTACCAGACGCTTCGCAGAGATCATGCAGCAGCTCAAAACTTCGCTGGAACTGAAGTTTAAGATCTGGTTCCTTCCCAACCGCATCGACGATCGCAAGAAGGCCGACCTCGAGCAGCTGAAGCTCGACACCTGGAAGGCACTCCACAACTACGGGGACATCCTTACCCGCATCAATGACCGGGCATACTTGGAAAGATGCTCCACCCTCTCGCTGTCAAGCCAGCAGGCCGGAGCCGTCAAGTATGCATTTGACAGAATCATTACAGAAATTGAAGAGAACGAGAAATGACAAGCAAGAAGAATTTGGACGAGAAGATGACCTCCTTCTCATTGAGGAAAGCCGCATCAGACATCGGCAAGGAATACCGCTACACACCGGCACCGGTGAAAACTCCCGAACAGGACGATGAAGGAAAGGACTACACCAGGTTCAATTTCATCTGCGACAAGAACATCGTCAAGAAGGTCCGAGACATTTCCAGGATAGAGGGCGTTTCCATCCGCAAGATCATGGAGAAAGCACTGACGGAATGGCTCACGAAATACGAGGGAAAGAACGGCCCCGTGGAGCAGATGAAGACCCGTTCTATCGATGAACTGTAAAACGTGTTAACAAGTAAACAAGTTTACATATTAACACATTTCTACGATACTACAAGCAATATTATGGCAAACAAGAACAGCAACCTCGGTGCGGCAAAGACTGCGAAGAACGACGAATTCTACACACAGTACGAGGACATCGAGCGCGAAATGAACGCCTACCTGGAATACGATGAAAACGTGTTCCGGAATAAGACTGTGCTATTGCCCTGCGATGATCCGGAATGGTCGAACTTCACCAAGTATTTCGCCCAGAACTTCGAGCGTTTCGGCCTGAAGAAACTGATCAGCACGTCATACGCCCCGGAAAGCAAGAAGATAAATACCTGGGAGCCGACTCTGTTCGAGACCGAGGCCCCGCAGTACGACGAGGACAAGAGCAAGACCAACGGCAAGATCTTCGTTCTGGACTCCGACACCAACGGCAGCGGCCGCATCGACGTGAACGACCTTCGCTGGGAATACCTGGAGGGAGACGGTGACTTCCGATCCGAGGAAGTGACGAAGTTGTGCGATGAAGCGGACTGCGTGATAACCAATCCGCCTTTTTCTTTATTTCGAGAGTTCATGGCTTGGCTTAATGAAAGCGGAAAGCAGTTTTCAATTATTGCAAACCAAAATTCTATCACTTATAAAGAGTTCTTTCCACTTATTAAGAATAATAACTTATGGCTTGGAGCAACAGGGTTCGCCTCTGATATGGTGTTTCGTGTGCCTTCAGGAACTTATGTAAAGCCTGAAGATAAAGCAAAAGCTGCGAAGCTGGGTTACATTGGTGACTATACCAGACTCGGAAACTCTTGCTGGTTCACCAATATCGATCATGGCCGCAGGCATCAACCCCTTCAGTTGATGACAATGGCAGACAATATAAAATATAGTAAGCATAAAGAAGTCAAAGGAGTTGGATACCTCAAATACGAGAATTATGATGTTCTTGAAGTGCCTGCTGTGGATGCTATTCCAAGTGATTATTTGGGCTTAATGGGTGTACCCATTACTTTTTTGGATAAATATTGTCCTGAACAATTTGAAATAGTTTCGAGCTCAGCAACAGCATATGAAGATATTCCTGATTGGAGAGGTGTAAGTAAAGAATTTTGTGACTTGTATTATCAGCAAGGTAACAAAGGGCAAATACAAGTAGGCTGGCCGTTGCCTCATTATATTGACAATGGGATTGCTAAAATACCATATAAGCGTCTATTTATCCGCAAGAAATAGTTATGCAAACACAATTACGCACTGACATAACGATAGCCGATATCTGTAAGGGCTTCGTTTATAACGAGCTTGAAGGAAAGGGCCTGTACGGTCTTTCCGGAAAGCTCACCATTCAGCCGGAGTACCAGCGAAACTACATCTATGCCGACGGCAAGCGTGACGTGGCCGTCATCAACTCCATCCTGAAGGGCTATCCGATTGGTCTTATCTACTTCGTGGAGCCTACGGACGGCAAGTTCGAGGTCCTGGACGGACAGCAGCGCATCACTTCGCTGGGCCGCTTCGTCACGGGCAAGTTCGCCATCAAGGACGAGAACGGGATGCAGCAGTATTTCTCCGGTCTCGACAAGGACAAGCAGGATAAGATCCTGAACGCCCCTCTGACGATATACATCTGCCGGGGTGACGAGGCCGAGATCAAGGAGTGGTTCCGCACCATTAACATCGTCGGTGTGCCTCTCGTCAACCAGGAACTACTGAACGCCATCTATTCTGGACCGTTCGTCACAGCTGCCAAGGCCGAATTTTCTAACAGCCAGAATGCCCTCGTGCAGAAATGGAAGGCATTTGTCAGCGGTGACGTGAAACGCCAGGCTTTTCTTGAAAGAGCGTTGGAGTGGGTGAGCAAGGGCAACATCGAGGCGTACATGTCGCAGCATCGGTACGACAACAACATCAACGAGCTGAAGACCTACTTCACCTCCGTCATCGACTGGGCCGACAGCGTGTTCCAGGACATCCGTCCGGAAATGTGCGGTCTGGAGTGGGGGAGACTCTACGAGACCTACCACAACACCCCGTATGATCCTGCGGCAGTCAATGACAGGGTACGCGCCCTGTATGGTGACGAGTTCGTATCAGACCGAAAGGGCATCTTCGAG
>JAZLLA010000049.1:0-75980 GCA_045597895.1 Candidatus Cryptobacteroides sp.
CCTTTGCACCCGCTCATTCCAGGACAAGAACACGAACAGCCTTATCCAACATCCGCTGTCAGAAAACAGCAAGTGGGCCGGTCACAGGGTAAGTGAGTATCCGAGGAAAGACGGAAGTCTTCTCGTGATGATCCAAAGGGGTGAAGAAAAGATTATCCCCAACGGAAATACCATACTAAGGGAAGGTGACGTGCTTGTACTGCTCGAAAGAGACATAGCCGTAATATAACCCAAAACGGCAATGGAGATATTCACTGTCGATATGAACAACAAAGCGGTCAAGCCCCAAGGGGAGATGCTGGGCGTTGCCACTCTCGCTTCCTCTAACGGGGATAGCGATTAGGCAGTAGGTCGAGAGAGCGGTAATTTCTGAATGCCCTCCGTGGAGAAACCGACGCAGCGAGCGAGCGCAGAGCAAGTTCACTTGCTATGCCGAGCCGCAAGGAGGAAAAGCCCGATAGGGCTTAATCTGCGAAGGGCTTATTGCGTATGTTGATTGCAATCATACATAAGATATGGCCAAACGATTTCAGTATCACGCAAATTCACTATCTTTGCATGTCAGAAGGATGAAACTTGACATAAATTGGCCACAATGGACCAATATCCGTGCAACAAAGCAACTTTATAAATTTATGCTTGTTATGAGGTTTGTTTTTGATTTTCCGGCAAAAACTGTTGCATATCTGTCGCACGGGAGCCTTCAAAGTTTTGCTAATTTGCTGACAATACAAAAGTTATGGCCGATTCTAATTTCATAGACTACGTAAAGATATACTGCGCGTCGGGACACGGCGGAGCAGGTTCCACCCATCTCTACCGCGCCAAGTACGTGCCGAAGGGCGGCCCGGACGGCGGTGACGGAGGCCGCGGAGGCCACATCATCCTGAAGGCCAACCCTCAGTTCTGGACCCTCATCCACCTGAAGTACCGCAAGCACGTGAAGGCCGACGACGGCGAAAAGGGCGAAGGAGGTCTCAGGCACGGCAAGAACGGCGGCGACATCATCCTGGACGTGCCTCTCGGAACCGTAGTCAAGGACGCCGAGACCGGCGAGGTCGTCTGCGAACTCGTCGAGGCCGGAGAAGAGAAGATCCTATGCAAGGGAGGACGCGGCGGCTGGGGCAATGACCACTTCAAGTCCGCGACCCTCCAGACCCCGAGATTCTCCCAGCCGGGAGAAGACGGAGAAGAGGGCTGGTTCATCCTCGAGCTCAAGCTCCTGGCCGACGTGGGCCTCGTAGGCTTCCCTAATGCAGGAAAGTCAACGCTGCTCGCCACAATCACCTCCGCCAAGCCTAAGATCGCCAACTACGCCTTCACCACCCTGGAGCCGAACCTAGGAATCGTACGCTACTATGATGACCAGTCATTCGTAATGGCGGACATCCCGGGCATCATCGAGGGCGCCCACGAAGGAAGGGGCATCGGAATCCGTTTCCTCAGACATATCGAGCGCAATTCCGTCCTGCTGTTCATGGTCTCAGCCGAGGAGGAGAACATCGCCGCCGGATATGAGACCCTTCTCAACGAACTCCGCGAGTACAACCCGGAGCTTCTGGTCAAGGACAGGGTCCTCGCAGTCACCAAATGCGACCTTATCGAAAAGGCGGACGAAAAGAAAATCGAGAAAACGCTTCCAAAGGACATCCCACACGTGTTCATCTCATCCATGAACCAGCAGGGCCTCAAGGAGCTCAAGGAAGAACTCTGGAAAGCCCTCCACAGATGATCTGGGAGAGCCTGAATGCCCTGGACCAGCAGGTTACGCTGGCCATCAACGGACTGCACTGCCCTGCCGGCGATGCGTTCTGGCAGTTCTTCACGTACAAATGGACCTGGATACCCCTGTATGCCGCAGTCGTATTCTTCGCCTTCTACCGTATGGGCTGGAAGAAAGGGCTGATAATGGTGGCAGCACTGGCCATAACCATCGGCGGCGGTGATGCCATAATGAACGTAATAAAGAACAGTGTGTGCCGCCCACGTCCCTGCAACGACCCCTACATGCTGTCAAACGGACTGCACATCCTTGAGAAGGTCACCGGATCATTCAGTTTCCCTTCTGCCCACGCCGCTACGGCTTTCGGCTTCGCATCCTGCTCGCTAATATGCTTCAGGACAGAAAAAAGCCACCGGTACAGGCTGTACGGGTGGCTGATATTCGTATGGGCCGCAGTCTACGGCCTCAGCAGAGTAATGGTCGGAAAGCATTATTCCGGTGACGTCCTGGCCGGAGCACTTATCGGCGCAGCCATTGGAACAGTCATCGCGCTCCTCGCAGGATATCTTACAAGAAAGGTATGACCTTCTCCATCTGAATGCCTCTGGAGCCCTTCACGAGCACATAAGCATCCTTCAGAGGTTCCTTGGACAGATATCCGGCAAGGGCTTCCGAAGTCTCGAAATGTCCCAGGACATTGTCCGGGCGGCCTGCGGATTCAAGGGCCTTTGCAAACTCAGCGCCTACAAGGTAAGCCTTCACATCTGAATCAGCTATCTTTCTGACAACGTTCACGTGCTCTTCTACGGAATTTTCGCCAAGCTCCCTCATATCTCCGAGAAGGGCCACCTTCAGCGGAGCCTCGACAGCTATCAGGCTGCTCAGGGCCACGCCCATGCTGGAAGGATTGGCATTGTAAGCGTCAAGGACCAGGAGGTTCCTTTCAGTCCTCTGCATCTGGGAACGGTTGTTTGAAGGCACGTATGATTCAATGGCAGCGACGGCATCAGCGAACGGCACCTCGAAATGGGAGCCGACACAGATGGCGGCAAGGACGTTCATTGCATTGTATGAGCCTACAAGATGGGTGCGAATCACGCACTCCCCTATCTTCATGCGCAGCATAGGCTCCTCAGGAGTGACAGGAAGGATCTCGACGCCATTGAAGTCGAGTCCGTAAGGGACAATGCTCAGGCCGGTGCGCTGGCTGGCCATTTCCTTGAGGTCGGGCTGGTCGACATTGACAAAGACCTTTCCGCCGCGGGAGGCGATGAAGTCATAGAGCTGTCCCTTGGCGCGCTTCACGCCTTCGAAGCTGCCGAAGCCGAGAAGGTGGGCCTTGCCGACATTGGTGATGAGGCCGAAGTCAGGCTCGCAGACATTGACCAGGTGCTTGATATCATCGGGGTGGTTGGCTCCCATCTCGATCACTGCCATCTCCGTGTCCTTGCGGATCTTGAGCAGAGAAAGCGGGACACCGATGTCGTTGTTCAGGTTGCCCTCGGTGGCAACGACCCTGTACTTGGCGGCGAGGACGGTGCGGACAAGCTCCTTGGTGGTGGTTTTTCCATTGGTCCCGGTAAGGCCGAGAATCGGGAGATGCTCCTCTCCGAGGCAGTGGTGGCGGTGGTAATTGGCCAGGGCCTTGAGGGTCTCGAAAGTGTCTTCGACGACGATGAGGCGCGGATCCTGGGATGAGGCCGCCTCACTGCCGGCAATGACGACGGCACAGGCGGCGCCGGACTCGAGGGCCTTGAGCGCGTAGGCATTGCCATCAAAGTTCTCGCCCTTCAGGGCAATGAACATTTCGCCTCCCCGGATAGTGCGGCTGTCGGTGGTGACAGTGCATCCGCACTCCAGGTATTTGGAGTAGATTTCTTCTATTGTCATGGGAATGGATTATTTGCGGCCTGTGCTTCCGAAGCCGCCGGCGCCGCGCTCCGACTCTTCGAGGGTGTCAACCTCCTCCCATTCCACCTGCTCGTGGCGGGCGAAGACCATCTGGGCCACGCGCTCGCCGGGAACGATGGTGAAAGGCTCGTTGGAAAGGTTCACCAGTATCACGCCCACCTCGCCGCGATAGTCAGAATCAACGGTTCCGGGTGCATTGAGCACCGTGATGCCCTTCTTGGCAGCGAGACCGCTCCTGGGACGCACCTGGGCTTCGTAACCCGCCGGTATCTCAAGGAACAGTCCCGTCGGGACAATAGTCCTGCCGAGGGAAGGGAGGACAATCTCTTCGGTGATGTTTGCGCGGAGGTCCACTCCTGCCGACTGGGGGGTCGCATACTGCGGCGACGGCCACTGGGACTTGTTGACGATTTTGACTTTCATCGGTTTATGCTATTTCGGCGCCAACTTGTAAAGGAAGGCTGCTATGAATACGAAAAGTATGTTCGGCGTCCATATCGCGAACCCCGGCGGAAGTATGCCGGTGAAAACGAACATCTGTGCAAAGCGCTGGAACAGGATGTACGAGAAGGCAAGCGCGATGCCTACGGCAAGGTTCCAGCCGGTTCCTCCCCTCTTCTTCTTGGACGAGAGCGCCACACCCATGATGGCCAGGATGATGCAGGAGAAAGGCATGGCCCATCTGTTGTGCTTCTCTATCTGGGCGTACATTACATTCGAGTCTCCGCGCATCTTCTGGACGCGGATCATCTCGTTCAGATCCCTCTGGACGAGCTTCTGGACCGACTGCTTGTTCCTGTAGAAGTCATCGACCGTCAGGGCGATGACCGTGTCGAGCTGGGAGCCCGTGCGCACCCTGTCGGACATTCCTTCAGTGTAATCCCTGATGAAATACTTGTTCAGATGCCAGCAGCAGGCGACGGAGTCCCATACTGCAGTCTCGGCGGACAGCTTGCTGACTATCCTGTTGTCCTCGATTTCCTCGAGGGTGAAACGGAATGCCGTGTTGCTCCAGGAGCTGAAGCTTTCCGCAAAGACGAACTGGCCAGGAGCTATCTGATAGTGGAGGTCGGTCATGATCTCCGTCTTGTTCTTAACGTATTTCTTCTCGAAATCAAGGCGCTGGACATTGGCCTTCGGAATAACGAACATGCTCAGGCACAGCGACAGAAGGGCTATCAGGATGGAGGCCGCAAAATACGGCACCATCATCCTGTGGTAGCTGACACCGCCTGAAAGGATGGCGATGATCTCGGAGTTGGCCGCCATCCTGGAAGTGAAGAAGATGACGGAAATGAACACGAACATCGAGCTGTACATGTTCATGAAATATGGGATGAAGTTCAGGTAGTAGTTGAAGATTACCTCCTTGAGAGGCGCCTGGTTGGCCACAAGCTTGTCGATCTTCTCGCTTATGTCGAAAATGATGACGATACCGATGATAAGGAGTATGGCGATGAAGAAGGTCGTCATATACTTCTTGAAAATGTACCAGTCTATTCTTTTCGGTCTCCAGTCCATCCTAAAGTCTGCTTGTAACTTTCTTTACGGCCTCCTCCTTCCACTGTAGGAAGTCACCGGCCTCGATGTGTTTCCTGGCCTGGCGGACGACATCCAGATAGAATGCGAGGTTGTGCTCGGACGCAATCATTCCGGCGAACATCTCCTTCGCAACGAACAGATGCCTCAGATAGGCCTTGGAATACTGATGGTCAACAAATGAAGTGCCGCAAGGGTCGAGTTCGGAAAAATCATGCTCCCACTTGGCATTTTTCATGTTCATTATACCGTTCCAGGTGAAGAGCATTCCGTTGCGGCCGTTCCTGGTAGGCATCACGCAGTCGAACATATCGACTCCGCGGGCTATTCCCTCAAGGATATTGGCCGGGGTACCTACTCCCATAAGGTAGCGCGGTCTGTCCTTCGGAAGTATAGGGCAGACAACCTCCAGCATCTCGTACATCTTGTCCGTAGGCTCCCCTACTGCAAGTCCGCCGATAGCATAGCCGTCGGTGTCGAACTGAAGTGCATGCTCCACGGCCTGTCTGCGCAGCTCAGGATAGACGCATCCCTGGATGATAGGGAAGAAACTCTGGTTGTAGCCGTACAGAGGCTCAGTTTCGCGGAAACGGGCGGCATAGCGCTCTAGCCATGACTGGGTGAGCTTGAGCGATTTCTTCGCGTAGTTGAAATCGGCGTCGCCAGGGCAGCACTCGTCCAAAGCCATCATAATGTCCGCTCCGATGATGCGCTGTGTGTCAACGTTGTTCTCAGGAGTGAACTGATGGCGTGAGCCATCGATATGGGAAGCAAAGGTGCATCCGTCAGGAGTGAGCTTCCTTATCGGGCTCAGCGAGAATACCTGGAAGCCGCCGCTGTCGGTGAGGATAGGCCTGTCCCAGGACTCGAACTTGTGAAGTCCGCCGGCGGCCCTGAGCGTATCGAGGCCTGGACGCAGATAGAGGTGATATGTGTTGCCGAGAATGATCTCGGCTCCGATATCGTCCTTCAACTCCTTATGGTACACGCCTTTGACGGAACCGACGGTTCCGACGGGCATGAATATGGGGGTATGTATTTCGCCGTGGTCCGTGGTGATCACGCCGCATCGGGCGGAACTGTGGGGATCGCAGGCTGTTTGGACAAATTTCATATCATCTGCAATTTAGCCTTCAAAGATAGCAAAAATCCGAGGAAAATCTGCTATTTTTGCACTGCCACAGAATCGAAATAACAATAAATCACTCAATATGAAAAACCAGAACATCTCACTGAGACTTATCATTATGAACTTCCTGGAGTTTGCGGCCTGGGGAGCCTATCTCACTTCGCTCGGCCGCTATCTCGGAATGGTCGGAATGGGTCCGCAGATCAAATGGTTCTTCGCCATGCAGGGCATCGTTTCGATATTCATGCCTGCTCTGATGGGCATCATAGCCGACCGCCACATCCAGGCCCAGAAGGTTCTGTCACTCTGCCACGGACTCGCCGGCGTTTTCATGCTCGGAGCCGGGATC
The DNA here is from genome assembly GCA_045597895.1 of Candidatus Cryptobacteroides sp. Lineage (GTDB taxonomy): Bacteria > Bacteroidota > Bacteroidia > Bacteroidales > UBA932 > Cryptobacteroides. The sequence goes on from JAZLLA010000049.1 coordinate 6,652, forward strand.
TACTGCATGCAGAGCGGAGCGGCGATGACATTCGCTCCTCTCTTCACCCTCTACAGTTTCAGCGTAGCGTTCTTCATGCCTACCATAGCACTTGCCAATTCCGTCGCGTACAACGCGCTTGAAAGCGCCGGGATGGATACTGTAAAGGCATATCCGCCTATCCGCGTGTTCGGCACTGTCGGTTTCATCTGCAGCATGCTCATCACGAACTTCCTGAAGATCGGCGGAACCGCAATGCAGGACTCTTACACCCAGCTGATGTCCTCAGGAATAATCAGCCTCGTACTCGCCGCCTATGCACTGTCAATGCCTGCCTGCCCTACCAGGAAAGACTCCAGCGCCTCCCTCGCCGAATCCCTCGGCCTCAAGGCCTTCGCCCTCTTCAAGGACAAGCAGTTCGCAGTGTTCTTCATCTTCTCGATGCTCCTCGGAGCCTCCCTGCAGATTACCAACGGCTACGCCAATACCTTCCTGGGCTCCTTCGGAGAGAATCCCGAGTACGCCAGCACCTTCGCTGTCAAGAACTCCAACGCTCTGATATCCATCTCACAGATCTCCGAGACCCTCTGCATCCTCCTCATCCCGTTCTTCATGAAGAAGTTCGGCATCAAGAAAGTGATGCTCATCGCCATGTTCGCGTGGGTTTTCCGCTTCGGCTTCTTCGGGCTCGGAACCCCCGACATGCCGGGAGTTCTCCTCTTCGTCCTCAGCTGCATCGTCTATGGTGTCGCTTTCGACTTCTTCAACATCTCAGGCTCCCTCTATGTCAATGACAACGTGACCAAGGACATCAGATCTTCAGCCCAGGGCTTGTTCATGCTGATGACCAACGGACTCGGCGCCAGCATCGGCACCCTCGCCGCCGGAGAGGTAGTGGACGCCTGCGTCTACAACTCAGCCATCCCTAGCTGGAGCAAAGCGTGGTATATCTTCGCCGGATACGCATTCCTTGTGGGAATATTGTTCATGATCCTCTTCAAGGAACCGGCAAAGAAAGAGGCCTAGCGCCTTGATGCCGGCTTGACGATATTGAATATTCTGGTAGCGGTACAGTAGTAACAGATATCGAAACACCAGCACTCCATATGACTTCCCGCCTTCCGGCAGGAAGTCATAAATTCTTTATTGAATCCCATGAGGGAGACGTCGCACAGCTTGATTGAAGTAGTCTTCATTGCAAGCAGGGACTCCAGTATGGAATAGTTCCTGTCCAGGATGTTAACGACCCTCAAACGGACCGAATGCCTGTCATGGGTTTCCCGGTTGTGATAGCGGTTCTTGCAGGCAGAACTGCAGAATTTCTTGTCCAAACGCCCATAGGCGATGGGGTCGCCGCATTCCAGGCATACGGCGGTTGCCGGCATTGTAATTCCTTTTTCCATAATAACCTCCATTTTGCTTGCTCAAATATGGATTCAAGCCGGTTCATTTGCAACGAACTTACAGAAACATTTCAAACTATTTACGAATCTATATGATCCCTCGGGCTTATAGATTCATAAAAACAGCCTGCAAAAAGATAAAATCATATCAATTCATAAAAACGTGACATACGAATCTGTATGTTCCTTCCTTTTGGTTTCCGCATGCCCTTACTTTGCCACTGCCGGGTCGGGCTGACGGTCAGTCCGCTCCCAGGCGGAACTAAACAAAAATTCATTATGGAGCAACTGAATCGTATCGAATTGAGAGGAAATGTAGGGACCATCAAGGTCCAGGGGGTCAACGGGACGCACGTCGGGAGGATTTCACTCGCTACGAACTATGTGTACAAGGACAAGGAAGGGAATCCCGTCATCGAGACCACTTGGCACAACATAACCGCCTGGGAAGGGAAGAACATATCCGAGCTGGACAGGATCCACAGAGGGGACAAGCTCTATGTAGTCGGAAGGGTACGCTCCCAGAGGTATGAAGGCAGTGACGGGACGGAGAAGACGATCAGCGAAGTTGTGGCGAACCGGCTCAGCCTCATTGAAAGCGACGAGTCATTGGCCTACGAACTGTAACCGGCTATGATCAGACGAATCGTCACTGTGTCCGCCGTCCTGATGGTCGTCCTTTCCTGCTCGACCCAGAGGAAAGTCGTAACTATCAGGAAGAGCAATGCCACCGCCACTCTGGCGCTGGCTGAAGACAAGGCTCTTCCTGACATTCCGACAAGTATTGGAAAGCCTCAAAAGGACACTCTGAAGATTGTGGAGGATGACGGCAGGGAGATTCTTATTATGAAGGCGATCAGGGACGAGGACGGGGATATGGTAGCTACGGACGTAATCCAGGCTGCAGTGGTCACGGCCAGGTTCAGGAATGTCGCGGAAAGACACGGGAAAGTGGACCTGAAATTCCTTGTGACGGTCCCTTCATCAATGATGGACGGCAAATGGCAGATCAGAATGACTCCGGAGATGAGCATCCTTGATGAAAGTACAAGGCTCGAGCCCGTTGTGATTACAGGCAAGGACTACAGGAAAGCACAGCTCAGAGGCTATCAAAGGTATGAAAGATTCGTTCAATCGATCATTACCGACACCACCAGGTTCATCCGTCTTCATGAACTCGAAGTATTCCTTGAAAGGAATCTTCACGAGCTGTATCTTCTAAAGAACGATTCCACCATCATCTCCGATGAGCAGTATGAATCGATCTACGGAATCACGCAGAAGGAGGCTGTGGACCATTACACGAACCAGTTTGCAGCAAGCCTCAACAGGAGCAGGATGGCACGGAAGGACAGGATGTTCACAAAATATGTCAGAGTGCCGATTGTGACTGAAGGGCTGCGCCTTGACACTGTGATCGTGTCATCGAACGGAGACTTCAATTACGAGTACACTCAAACCATCAATACTGTCCCAAAACTGAAAAAAGTGGACATCACTCTGTCCGGAGCGATATATGAGGAGGAGAAATCGATATACAACATTCCTCAAAGCTCTCCTCTTACCTTTTACATCAGTTCTTTGTCCACGCTTATGGAAGAACGGGAGAGGTATCTGTCCGCAGTCGTTGAGAGGAAAGTGGAAGCGAACACGGCCTGCTATGTCTCCTTCGCCCAAGGCAGGAGCGACATCGACATGGCACTGGGGAACAACGGAGTGGAAATGGCCAGGATCAGAGAGAATCTGGCATCGTTGATTGACAACGAGAAGTATGACCTGGATTCAATAATCGTGACATCATCAGCGTCACCGGAAGGTCTGGAATCCTCCAACATCCGTCTTTCAGAGCAAAGAAGCCGTTCCATCTCCGCCTATCTTAACCGGTTCATAAGCCATTATCAGGATTCCGTCAGCCTGGAACGAGGATTTGAAATAGATGAGGAAGGAAGAGTAAGGCACTATACAGAAACCGGAATTCCATTCATCAGCAGATCCGGAGGAGAGAACTGGCAGATGCTGGACGCAATTGTCCGGGATGATGGAGAACTCTCCGACACGGACAAGGAGCGGTACAGGACAACCCTTCTCACGAAGGACAATGACTCCAGGGAAAGGCTCCTGCAGCAGCATCCTTCATACAAATACATCAGGGAGCATCTATATCCCAGGCTCAGAACCACGAGACTGGACTTCCACCTCCACAGGAAAGGAATGGTCAAGGACACAATCCACACAACAGTACTGGACACGGTATATGCCAGAGGGCTGGATGCAATCAGGGAAAGGGATTACGAAACGGCCGTCACACTTCTGAGGCCATACAATGATTTCAACACCGCTGTGGCATTCTGCAGCATGGACTACAACCTGTCGGCTCTTGAAATACTGAACAGGCTCGACCAGACCCCGAAGGTCCTGTACATGGAAGCCATTCTCTACTCAAGACTGGGAGAAGAGGAAAAAGCCGTTCAATGCTACCACAACGCATGCAAGCAGGACCAGTCCCTCATCCACAGAGGCAACCTGGACCCGGAAATATCCGTCCTCATTGAACGGTACGACCTGAACAAGGATGAGGACAGCTTTGATTACGACATTTAGCCCGTATTCGGGAAATACATTATCAATCATTTTTATCATGAAAAGAAAAATTCTATTCTTCACCCTTGCAGCATTCGCACTCACATCGTGCAGCAAGGAAGTGCAACCGGCACAGGAAAACATTGCAGGTAAATCCTGCGAGCTCACAATCAACATCCATCAGGACAAACAGCCGGGGACAAAGGCGGACGGAGCCTACTCCGAGGAACTCGGATACGAAACGGCAGTGAACTCCCTCCAGCTTCTGATATTCGACAAGGACGGTCTTCTCAGGCACTACAGCCCGGTCGATGTCTCAGGCAACGAATACAAGAAGACCATTACGATGGCCGAAGGCGAAAAGCACGTATGGGCCGTGGCCAACGCAGCTGACCTCAGCAGCATCAAGACAGAGACAGAACTGATGACCACCGCTGTCAATCTCGAAGACAACAGCGTTGAAGCGACAAAGGGATTCGTAATGGCGGGCAGCAAGAACGTGACGCTCAATGCAGAGCCAGCTGATGTGTCTGTATCCATCAGCCGCATCGTGGGGCGTGTCGCATTGTGTTCGATAACCAACAGCCTCCCGCCCGCATATGGTGCAATAACGATAAACAGAGTATTCCTGAGCAACGTAGTGGGCAACCAGAACCTCAATGGCGATGCGAAGCCTACATTATGGTACAACAAGGAGGGCCGTATGGACGAGGAGACGCTGGAGTACGAGCACAAGATCGACGGGGACACATACAAGGCATCCTGCGAAAGCCTGACCTACAAGGCGGTCAACTCATCCGTGGCCACAAAGGGCGCATACAATCCTGAGAACAAATGCGTATTCTATGGAATGCCTAACGACAGTTCGACGAAAGCCCCTACAGGGTTCTCCTATCCTTTCTTCGGCGAGCAGACAACCCTCGTGGTGGAAACGACCATCAGTTCGAATACGTATTACTATCCAATCGTAATGAAGGACGGAATATCAAGGAACTGCTCCTACTCCGTTTACCTGACCATCACAGACCTTGGCTCAGACGATCCTAACAAGCCTGTCCTCAGAGGCAGCTTGAACGTAACCATCGAAGTGGCCAAGTGGAACACTGAAGTAGAGGTAATCAACGAAACCATCTGATGGACAGCGGCAGCAAGGAGAGGGTGCGTCATAGCAGTTCAAGCATCCGGGGGGCCGGTTCCCCCCTGCCGCTCTGATAATTGATACAAATTGAGATGAAGACCAAACTGTTATTTCTTGCCACCGCATTCTGCATCGTTTCCTGTACCATCAAGGAAGACAGGCTCCTCTGCCCATGCCTGCTCCATCTGGATTTCGGTATTGCCGCCAGATATTCCCAGTTATATTCGGTCAAGGGATGGGGATACGGCGAGTCCCTTTTCGGAGAAAGCATCAACTTGGAAGACTGGCCGGACGGATGGTCCGTGCGTGTCCCGAAGGGTGAAGTCGAGTACAGTGCATGCAGCGCTCTTACAGAATGTGTAATGAAAGGCCAATCCGTCATAGCCCCTGAAGGGAAAGGATTCGACAGAATCTGGGCCTGCCATAGACATCTGTCATTGTCCGAGGAAGAAACAGCGGACAGAGTGGAACCACACAAGCAGTGGGCCCAGGTGACAATCATGATAAGGGACCTGCCGGACGGAGAGCTGACGACGGAAGTCACAGGAAACTCCATAGGATTCTCGCTCACTGACCTCAGCCCTGTAGCCGGGATGTTCAGAACGGCCGTATCGAACGAAGGCAGAGGGATAATCTCCTTCAACATCCCCAGGCAGGATGATAACGAACTGACTATGACCCTTATCTGCGACGGGACTCCAGTAAAGTCCTATGACCTCGGAAGGATGATTGAAGGGACAGGTTATGACTGGAAGGCCGAGGATCTGGATGACATCTATCTGGGAATGGACTACAACAAGCTTGAGATGGAGATATTCATCGACCCATGGCAGGGAGGAGTTGTCTACAACGAAGTCAAGTCCGTCTCAATCGTTCCGTTCACGGGAGTGATGGAACAGGTCAGATCATCGTACAACTGGACCGATTCAGAAATCAACGACCTGGAACTGATCCTGGAAGACGATGGAGGCAGAATGACCACATATTACTTCCCTGAATTCGACGGGCCAGTAACCTTGTCGCTTGAAGCCGGAAAGTCATATCAGATAATGGCAGCTGCGAATGTTGGAAGGGAGCTTGAAGCAACTACGATGCAAAGGCTGGACGACGGTGTCTGGAAGCCGGACTTCAGCAATATCTCCTGGACCGGGATCCCTATGACCGGCTCAGCTTCCACGACTATCCTTCCAAAAGGGAACCAGAGAATCGCAGTTCAAATGACAAGGCTGCTTGCAAGGATTGACTTCTCCCTCGACAGGAGTGGCCTCGAATACCCGGACGGGCTGAAAATCAAATCAATATGCGTGTACGACGGCTCCACCAGGAAATATGACCATGCATCAGCGGAGGACCTGGCCACCGTTCAGACAGGTGGGACCATTTCGATGTACACTTATGAGAACATGCAGGGCAATCTCCTCCCAAGTAACAAGGACCCGTGGGAGAAAGTACCGTCCAACATCGGTCAGAGTGCAAGCAGATGTACGTGGATTGAGGTTGAATGCTCTTATGCCGCCGGAGCCAGGTCCAGCGATGACATCACGTACAGAATGTACCTTGGGAAGAATACCACGTCCAATTTCGATGTCCAGAGGAACAAGGTCTATTCCCTGACGCTGATACCTTCCGAAGAGGAGATCTATGGGGGAAGAGGCTCCTGGAAGATATCATCGTCAGGCTGGACCGAACAGTTCACCTACAGGAAAAGACTGGAAATCCTTAACGGTGGGGACATCGGGGTGGGTGACCAGGCTGTCTTCGAAGTGAAGATGTATACCGATACTTTTCTGGACGGTTCCTTGTACAGCAAAGACTTTACAGGCGTGACTATATCCAATGACGAACTGGAATGGGGATTCGGAAACAGTCCGGCCAGAATGACATCCACTTCAGAATATGCTTCTATCGACAGCAATGGAACCATAACCGGACTGTTCCCGGGACAGTGCACCGTAATATGCATCCTCCCCGAAGACGCCACGGTCTTTGACACAAGGACGGTCAACGTGCACGACACTACCGACGGACTCGGCATCGACCTCGACATACAATGGGGCCAGGGCAACTACCGGATAGGATTCGATTTTTAACAACAATACCTGTATGAATGCAAAAATAACAATCGTATTTCTCGCTGCAGCGCTTTCAACTCTGACCGCCTGTTCGCCAAAGGAATGGGAAAGCAGGCAGGGATGCGGAACTTACCGCATCAGTTTGCTCGCCTCCATTGACGGGACAAAAAGCGGCTCATTCAGCGAACCCGTCACCATCAACGACTTCAACCTCTATTTCTTCTCTGAAGGAGTCCTGGAAAGCCAGGTCTTCGTCGAAGGGTCATCGGAAACATCGGTCGACCTGAACAGATATGGGGAGTACACCGTTTATGCTGTGGCCAATGTCGGGAGAACCGAAGTCAGCGAAGGTATCAGCGAAAATACATTCCTCGGAACTGAACTTGAATATTCATCCCTCGGGGATCTTGACGGGATTCCTTGTTCATATGCGGATGAATGCGGCACGATAGTCCCGGAAAGGGACATAAAGGACGGGCTGTCAATAAGTCTGACCCCTATGTTCGCACGGTTTATCCTGTCAATCGAAACAAAAGGCGGAGCACCGGAAGGGAGACTTACAATCAATGACGTGTCCTGCTACAACATCAACGACAGGCTTTCTTTCTTCTCCAATGGGAACAAAGCGGCATCTGTCATCGCAGAGGGGGATTTCCTTTCCAAACAGGACATAAATAAACTCTCAGGCGGCCAGGAAGCGACTTTCTATGCCCCGGAGAACATGCAGGGGACGAAGGCGAAGACGGGGAACAAAAAAGGCAGCGGAGGTTTATGCACCTTCCTGGTAATAGAAGGGACCTATGAAAGCGGCCTTGCTGCATATGATCTGGACTACGTACTATACCTCGGCCAGGACAACGACACAAGCTTCGACATAGAGAGAGGGTCCACATACAGGATAAAAGCCTCGATAGATCTCGGGGACGAACATCTTCTCGGAATAACGCCATCAAAGCTGGAAGACTACAGGAATCCGGAACAGAAAGCCTATGTCCAGGCCGCTGTCAAGTATTTCCGATGGCAGGACGGGTCGGCTGCAATCAAGCCCGGGGGCAGTATAGCGGTATCCTTTGAAACGAACCTGGACTCCTCCGACATCTCCTTCAGACTTGAGGGTGACAGTGCCATTTCCACCGGTTCCATAGACTGGAAATCGTCAAGTGTAATGATTTATGCCAGCAAGGACGCGGAACAAGGTTCTAAAACCGTCCTTACCGGCGGGAACGGTTCTGTATGGGATACGATGGAAATATGCACCCGATCGGCCACTCTCGTCCCATCGCTTACGGAAATGGAAATCTGGGGAGGCAACACATATCCTGTGACATTCACACTGACCGACTCAGAAAGCGGTTCGACGGATGTAACCTCCGAAGTTCAATGTACATCGATCTCGTACAGCAACAACGCCCCTTCAGGTCTCCTGAGCTGGGATGGAGAAGGAATCTGTGCCACCGACTGGTGGAACATGACCGGCAACTGGACGACAGCTCCGCTCAATTTCACAATGTCATTCAGCATAGATGGAGTCAGCGCCTCCGTCACGGGAACAATGAACGGATACACTGGAATCGAGTTCGACAGGACCAGCTACTACTATTCAGAACTGGAAAAGAAGGATTACAAATGCGACACCGGAAAAGCAAGGCTGGTCGGTTCAGGATCGCTGGACATCTCTTCAATCGCCACAATAGTCCCCGATGGGGATTATATGTGGGAAACGAACAATGGTCCGTCCTGCATTATGGTCGGGGATGATATTCCTGCAGCAATATCATTTACAGACCCTTCAAACGGGAAGCAAAGGAATGTTGGAATATCTCTCGACATAGCCAGCGACGTGTCCCAGCTGTACGTAATCATCAGCCCATCAATAACCGGAGGCGCCAGCGGGCTGCCTGCCAGAATCGATGCTGTGGCTGCAGAAAGCGGTCAATACCTTGGAAGCGCCGGCATACAGTCCATCAGCAGTGAACTGTCAACATTCAGCCTGGCCATTATACAATCCATCTACTACAAGGACATAAAAGGGAACAGAGTGGACCTGACAGGGTCTGACGGTGTCGGAAGTGACTATGTCAGGGTGGAAACATCAATAGGACAGACGGACAGTTTCCCGGATGAATGCCCACACACCGAAGCATGGCCAATGACAACCAATCTGTCCAGATCGGTAACACGGGGCCAGCACGACATGATTACCCTATGGGTGAACGGGTTCGAAGCACAATGGCAATGGGAAATTGTCAATTAATGGTTTTTGGTTGGGACCGTCCGTCGTGAGATGCACGGTCCTTTTTATTTCCGATTGTGGATTAGAACTCGAGACGGACGCTGAACGAAAGCTGGGAGTTCGCGAATCCCTCAAGATAGAAGACATTGCTGTCAAGATTCCTGACCTCGCCGAGCATTATTTTGACACTGTCCCCGAGACGGGTTTCCTTGATATAGTTCACCGTCACTTCCTTAACCTGGTGGGTTGCGGTGAAGTTCCTGTCTATCAAGTCCATTGCCCACTGGACATACTTCACGTTGTTAGTGTGGCCGATGAAATCGACATCGGAATAGGACACGACGTGGTTGTCCACTTCGCGCATCTTGATTCCTTTAGGGATAACTATCTTCTGCGCCGGAGCATCCATGACGGCCTCCGTGAACTGAGGCATCAAGGACACGCAGGACGGAAGGTTCTCCGTCCATACGAAAGATCTGGTGAACGTATTGAGGACTACCCAGGAGCTCGTACCGACTGCGGCCCGCTTTCCGTCAGAGCCGATAATCTCGTAATCCCTCAGGAATACCAGGCCGTCAAGCCCTCTGTGCCAGGTATTGAAAGTGATATGCTCGTTCCACTTGATGGGGCGGAGGAACTTGAACTGCATTCTGTACAGCACGAACGCCATATTCTGCTGCCTGAGTATGTCATATCCGAATCCGAGGTTGTCCGAACCTTTCATGGCCACGACCTGGGCCAGATCCATAAAAGAGGAGGCTCTGAGCCGGTAGGCGCAGTCTGTCATATAACTTGCTACATCAAGTTCTACGGATGTCTTCAACATATATGTGGAAAGAAGTCCTTTCTTCTGAAAAAAAATCAATAATTAACCGATACAAAGATAAGAAAAAAGGAAGATTTTTGGTTAACTTTGGAGAATGGAATACAACTTAAAAAGGTTCATCGACGCCCAGAATGACGGCAACACCTACAAGAACGCACTCAAGGAATTAGGTAACGGACAGAAGGAAGGCCATTGGATGTGGTATATCTTCCCCCAGCTCAGAGGCCTCGGAAGGTCGGACACCGCAATGTTCTATGGAATAATCGGGAAAGGGGAAGCTAAGGCATATCTCGCAGACAAGGTCCTGGGCAGACGTCTGCGCGAGATCAGCAACGCCATCGCACAGATACGCGGAAAATCCATAGAGGAGATCCTTGGACCGGTTGACGCCATGAAACTGCGCTCGTCTATGACCCTGTTCTACATCGTTTCCGGCAAGGAGGAAGTGTTCAGGAAAGTCCTCGCCAAATATTTCAACGAAAAACTGGATCAGAAAACCATCGATATGTTATGAAAAAGAAAACAGCACTCCTGACCGCCATACTTATGACCGCAGCCGTACTGTCTTCAGTATCCTGTCATTCCAAACATTCACTCAAAACCGACCCCGGAACGGCCGCCAACGATTCCATACCCGCTCTCGGCTTCTGGACCGAAGACTACAAGGGGATAGATGGAGAAATCAGCCAGGGCGAAACCTTCTCCAAACTGATGGAGAAGTTCGGTGTCGGAGCCGCAAGGTCTTACCAGCTCGCCGAAGTATCCGAACCGGTTTTCAATGTCACCAAGATAATCGCAGGGAAACCATACACTGCATACTGCGACAGCGTTACAAATGAGCTCAAGTACCTTGTCTACAAGCTTGACCGCATCAAATCGGTTATCTTCAGGTGCGATGATTCACTGAATGTCCACACATATTCCAAACCTGTCACCGTATCGAAGAAATACACCGACGTCAGCATCAGTTCCTCCCTCTGGAACGACATGCAGGCCGCCGGTTCCTCCCCTCTCGTGATATTGAAACTCTCGGACATCTTTGCCTGGACCATTGATTTCTTCGGTCTCAGGGAAGACGACCGTTTCCGAGTAATATACCAGCAGACCGAGTGCGAAGGAGAGATAATGAGCGTGGATTCCGTCTATTTCGCCTGCTACTCCCGCGGTGACAAGGACCTGTATGCCGTTATGTTCGACCAGGGTGACGGCGGCAACATCTACTGGAACGAAAATGGAGAGAGCATGAAGAAGGCCTTCCTGAAGGCTCCGCTCGACTTCAAAAGGATATCATCCGGCTTCTCATATCACAGGAAGCATCCTGTAACCGGAGTCGTTAAGGCACATACCGCTGTGGACTATGCCGCCCCGACGGGAACCCCTGTCAGGACCATCGGTGACGGAACAGTCCTGAGCGTCGGCTGGGCCGGAGGAGGCGGAAACACCGTGAAGATCCGCCACAACTCCACGTACACCACCAGCTACATGCACCTCTCCAAATATGCCTCGGGCATAAAGGCAGGAGCGCACGTAACCCAGGGGCAGGTTATCGGCTACGTAGGAATGACAGGCACAGCCACAGGCCCGCACCTCGACTTCCGCGTCTACAAGAACGGCACCCCTATCAATCCATTGACAATGGATTCGCCGTCCGCCGACCCTATCCTGGAAAAGAATCTCCCGGCGCTGAAGGAGGTCTTCGACAAATACAAAGCTGAAATGGACCGTCTGTCCGGTGCCAAGCAAAGCCAGAGCGAAGAATGACAATCGAGCCGATAGCATATTTCAAGTCCCCGTTCACCAGCAAGTTCGGCATACCGCGCCAGAGCGGCCTGGTGGAGGAACTGCGCGGCGAGATCCATTTCACTGAAAAATACCGCCGCAAGGAGGCGCTGAAAGGGCTCGAAGGCTTCGACTGGATATGGCTCATCTGGGAATTCTCCGCGAACCGCCCGACAAAGGACAGTTCCTGGCAGCCGACCGTCAGGCCACCAAGGCTCGGGGGCAATGCCTCGATGGGCGTGTTCGCCACACGCTCCCCTTTCCGCCCGAACCCTCTCGGGCTTTCGAGCGTGAGAATCGACCGGATCGACTTCGACTGCGCCGATGCGCCCGTCATCCACGTCCTCGGCGCTGACCTGATGGACGGAACCCCCATATACGACATAAAGCCATATGTGACATACGCCGACTCGCATCCGGAAGCCGCCAGCGGCTTCGTGGATACAAAGGAGTGGACCCCTCTTGAAGTCGTAATCCCCGAAGGGACAAGGACCCGGCTGCTCGGGATACTGGACCCGGAAGAACTCGACGCCCTCGCGGGGGCCTTGGCCCAGGACCCGCGTCCCCGCTATTCGGAAGACGGGGAAAGGGTCTACGGCATGCCGTTCAAGGGCCTCGACATCCGTTTCAAAGTCACCGGCGGGTGCCTGACCGTCACCGGTTTCGTACAAGACCAATAATATTATGAGCAATATGAAAAAGATCCTCACAATCCTTGCCCTGGCAGCATCACTGCCACTTCTGGCAGCACAGACCCCGGACGAAGGCCGTCTTCTCAGATTCCCCACCATCGGAGGCGGAAAGATAGTGTTCTCCTATGCCGGCAACCTCTACAGCGTGGATGAGGATGGCGGTGTCGCCACCAAACTCACCTCTGACGTCGGATACGAGTGCTTCCCGAAGATCTCTCCGGACGGAAAGACCATCGCCTTCACCGCACAATATGACGGGAACACCGAGGTATATACAATCCCTGTCACAGGCGGAGAGCCGAAACGCCTTACCTGGACCGCACTCGTCAGCCGTGACCAGGTCGGCGAACGCATGGGTCCTAACAATATCGTCATGGGATGGACTCCGGACGGCAAGCAGATCGTATTCCGCAACAAGCAGTGGTGTTTCAGCGGCCTCCGCGCACAGCTCAGCAAGGTCAGCGCCGAGGGGGGCATCCCCGAGCTCATCCCGACGAGCGAGGGCGGATTCTGCTCATATTCCCCTGACGGGAAGAGCCTGGCAATGAACAGGATGTTCCGTGAGTTCCGCACCTGGAAATACTACCGCGGCGGTCAGGCCGACGACATCTGGATCAACCGTGTCGGCACCACCGAACTGACCAGGATCACCGAAAACGACGCTCAGGACATATTTCCGATGTGGGTCGGCGACGAAATCTACTACCTCTCCGACCGCGACAGGACAATGAACCTCTTCGTCTACGACACAAAGACCGCCAGCACCCGCAAGGTCACTGAATTCGACGAATACGACTGCAAGTTCCCTTCAGCAAGCCAGCAGGCCGTCGTCTTCGAGAACGGAGGATACATCTGGAAATACGACGTAAAGACCGGCAAGGCCGGAAAGGTCACAGTCTATCTCGCTGATGACAATGTCTACGGCCGCAGCGAGTTCCGCAACGTGGGCGGCAGCGCATCCAGCTTCAGCCTATCCCCTGACGGCAACCGCATGGTGGTCGAAACCCGCGGTGAAATCTTCTCCCTTCCAGCAGCCAAAGGCCCGGTTTACAATATTTCCAACACTCCAGGGGCCCACGAAAGGGAGCCCCGCTGGAGTCCCGACGGCAAACGTATCGCCTGGTTCTCCGACCAGAGCGGAGAGTATCAGGTATATGCCGCCCCTACTGAGCACCCGGACGAAGCCGTCTGCCTCACATCCTTCAGCGCAGGATATCTTTCCGGCCTGCAGTGGAGTCCTGACGGAAGCAAGCTTTATTTCACGACGGGACAGCGCGACATCTTCGAGCTGAATGCAGACACAAAGGCGCTTGAATGTATCCTGAAGAGTGATTTCGAGGGATTCCGTTCGTTCACGCTCTCCCCTGACGGCACCTGGGCCGCATATACCACTTCACTCCCGAACAGAATGTCAGCGGTATTCCTCTTCGACGTCAAGTCACGCAGGAGCTACCAGGTGACCGACCGCTGGTATGACGCATCCAGCCCTCTCTTCTCCGAAGACGGCAAATACCTGTTCTTCACGTCCAGCCGTAAGTTCAACGCACAGTACTCCCAGATAGAGTGGAACGCGATGTACAACATCGCTGATTATGCCTTCATAGTTCCACTCGCAGCCGACACCCCTAACCCTGTGGCCGCTGCATCTGACGAATATTCGCCTGAGAAGGCCGAAGCCAAGGCCCCAGCCGACGGCAGGAACGCCGCCCCGGCCAAGAAAGAGGCCGCTGAGCCGATGAAGGTGGACGTCAAGGACATTGCCCTCAGGATCACCCCTCTCCCTCTCGAGGCAGGACGTTTCCGCCTGATGCTTGCAGACAATGACAAGCTCTACTACGGAGGCTCCGGCCGCGGCCTGAAGGTCCTCGACCTAAAGACAATGAAGGTCTCCGACGGTCCTGCAGAAGTCCCTCTGGCCATCACCCCGGACTGCAAGACAGTCCTGGTACGCAGCGAGAAGGAGCTCAAGGTCATTCCATTCGGAAGTCCGGCGGCCAAAGCCGCATCAGTGCCTGTAGATGAGATGGATATGGTCATAGACCACTCCGCTGAATGGCAGCAGATCTTCGACGAGAGCTGGCGCATCACCCGCGACGGATTCTATGTCGAGAACATGCACGGAGCGGACTGGGACCACATCAAGGAGAAATACGGCCAGATGGTACCTTACGTCAAGCACCGCGACGATCTCTCCTACCTCATTGGAGAAATGCTCGGAGAGCTCAACATCGGCCACGCATACATCACTTCCGGCGAAAGCCCTGCCATCCCGCGCATCGCGACGGGACTCCTGGGAGCCAGATACAGCAAGGACAAGAAAACCGGAGCCTTCCGCGTAGAGAAGATCTTCCAGGGAGCGAACTGGGATTCCTCACTCCGCTCCCCTCTTACCGAAGCCGGAGTGAACGCCAAGGTTGGAGAATACATCGTCTCCATCAACGGCCAGGCCTCCGCTGACCTCCTCGACCCGGGACAGGCCCTTGTGGGCAAGGCCGGCAAGACCGTCTGCCTCGAAATCGCATCCAACGCCTCAGGGAAGGACAGCCGCAAGGTTTATGTCAAGCCTGTCGCCGACGAGACCCAGCTCGCCTACTACGAATGGGTACAGAACAACATCAAGAAAGTCGAAGAACTCTCCGGAGGGGAAATCGGCTACATCCATATCCCTGACATGAGCACTGAAGGACTCGATATGTTCACCAAGCTATACTACAGCCAGCTCGACAGGAAGGCACTCATCATCGATGACCGCATGAACGGAGGCGGCAACGTCTCCCCTATCATCCTCGAGAGGCTCCAGCGCGAAGTGTACCGTATGAGCATGTACCGCAACGGTGCCAACCAGCCGGTGCCTAACGAAGCGTTCTACGGCCCTATGGTCTGCCTCATCGACAAGTATTCGTCCTCGGACGGAGACCTCTTCCCATACGGCTTCCGCAAGCTCGGACTCGGCAAGCTCATAGGCAAGAGGACCTGGGGAGGCATCGTGGGCATTTCAGGATCCAAGAGATTCCTCGACGGACAGGATATGCGCACTCCATTCTTCACCTCCTATTCGACGGATGGCGAGTGGATCATCGAAGGACACGGAGTCGATCCGGACATCGAGGTCGACATCAATCCATTCGAGGACTTCCTCGGCAAGGACGCCCAGCTGGAGAAGGCAGTGGAAGTCCTCAAGGAAGAACTCAAGTCCTACAAGCCAATGCCCGGCACCCCCGCCGCCCCGGTAAAGAACTGAACCAATTCCCGCCGCCGGAACTGCCCGACACCTCTCCTCCAACTTCCGCCAAACTCCCCCTGCACAACCTTCGGGCTTTTCCCGAAGGTTAATGCAGTTTTGTCTCATTTCCCACGTAACCTTCGGGAAAAGCCCGAAGGTTAATATCGATGTCAATCCCCCAAGGTTACCGACCCCGGGGGAATTGCCGGCAAGAGCTACGTTAATGGCCCGAAGTGAAGATACCGGGGAGACAGAACGCCGCTTAAATCATTATCCATCAAACAGTTAAGCAACTACCTACAGCCATTTCGGCAGGTAGGTAGTTGCTTAAGTCGTTGATCTTGAAACAGATAATCGAATACCTATCGCCACAATAATCGAGGACATTCGCCCAAAAGCCGAAGGTTAATGAAGTTTTGATTGTTTTCCCGCGCAACCTTCTACCAAAGGGCGAGGGTTAATGCCGTTACATCCGCAATAATGATAGGTTATTACACATCCGATAAGAGGCGGACAAAGTAACCATAGTCACGATGACCGACGTGGTTAGGGCTGGCACTGCTGTATTCGATATGCATGAATCCATCGGCGAGGAACTCAAGGATATGGCCAACGACAATATCCCTCTGCCGGACATCAATCTGTCCAAGCGCGAGACCGAATTGCTGGAGCTGAGCTCATCGCCTTCGCTTACAAGTCAGGGCGCAACAGATGATTGCGTGTACGGTCACTCCCCGCAGATTCTGGAGAAGAAGGTCATGACGTCGTTCCAGTCCTTGAAGGTGTCGGAGCCGAACTCGACCATAGTACCCAGGAAATCACCGCCTCCGCAAACGTCAGGATGCGCGTCCACCATATAGTCGGCCATCAACTGCTCCTTGTGGGTGGTCAGGGTGATCCTGTTCCACGCCGGAACACCGATATGCTCCTCAATCCACCTGCGTTTCTCGTCCATCGAATCCCACCGATCGCATTGACCGCACACCACGAACTGAAGGTCAAAGCGTTCGAAGAGGAACTCCACGCCCTTCAACGCCGCACCGACAGTTTCGCCATTATGGCTGAAACGCAGCACATCGTCGAAGCATACCGCCACGGAAGGACGGGAAGTCCCGTTCTGCCTGTCATCGATCATCTGGATGACAGGCAGAACTGAATGCAGCAGAGCCGAGTCATTCAGATAATGCTCACCGTCAAAAGAAATGCACTGAGGATAATGTTCCCGAGTCAGGTCATGGGTATGCACCAATGTGTCGCGCCTGCCGAACAGCGCGAACACGCGCCTGCGTTCATCATCGTCCACCCGGCTGAAGCAGCGTGAGGAAACGTCGCGGAATGACTCCAGAAGGGCCTTGTTCACAAGGAAGTCCGTCTGCCCGTCCAGTCGTGGATTATGGAACTCGCGGCGTCCCAGACCATTGTTCTTCAGGATGGTGTCAGCCAGCTGGAACGCGGGGTTCACCAGGATGCGGTCAATGCCATAAAGAAGTTCGGCATACATCGCACCCATCGAGGTACCTATCACAAGGTCGGGATGAACCTCGGCCGCCAGACCCTCCAGAAAGGCCACTGCCTCATGGGGATCCACCGGGATGTCCGGAGCAACGATTTCAGCCGATGGCAGTAACAGACGCAGTGCCTTGACCGTACCGCTCTGCCCGCTGCTCGCGAACCCGTGCAGATAAAGAATCTTTTTCCCTGACATCAGCGTCGGGCGCGCATATTCGTACAATTCCATTTCAATTCGGATTATTGTAACAAAATTAACAAATAATCTCGTATCTTCGCAGTCACAAATCACGATTATGGACGAAGGACTGACCAAATATCTCAGCAGGCTGACGAAGGATGAACTGAACTATCTCCTCCGTTTCTTCGAGCAGGATCCGGGAAAGAATCCCAAGAAAGCCGCGCTCGTGGAACACGCTGTGGATTATATTGGAACCCACCCGGTGGACTGGCTGTTCCTTCTGCCCGAGCGCGACCTCCTTCTTCTGAAAAAGCTTGTGGACGCGGGTCCGGACACCTGGGTCGAGATGGATATGCCCGACTATCCTTCGGTGCTCGAAATCCTGGGGCTCATCAATGTGGATGACACCGTAGAGGAGATGCCCGTCACCGCCAGCATCGACGCATCCGTCTACCTGCCGGTCTGCATGTTCGTGGACAAAGTCATACACGACAAGGAGGAGAACGGTGACTTCATGAAGGAAAGGACAGCACTCGGACTGATGAACCTTTACGGTGCGATAACGGTCAGGGAGTATGTCGAAACGGCCTTCGACCTGTACGGAGATACCGAAGAGGCCAAAAAGAAAGCAGTGGAACTGCTCGAAAGCCGGGCCGTCGCCATGCAACAGGTGTATTATGACGATGAAGCCTGGATAGTGTCCCCTTACGCCGTCCATTTCGAGCAGATAATCGAGTCCAGAAAGAAGTTCGACGAAATAAAGGACTATGCCGGTTTCAGCTGGATGGACGCCCTGAACGCAGGCGTACGCAATCCGTTCTGCGCCGCTTGCAGCAACAGCCCTGAATATGAGGAACTATACAATGTCCTGGAGCACCTGGGCTATGAAAAGGACGAAATACTGGAGGAAATCAGCGACATCTGGTTCAACTCCCAGTTCGCCATGGACGACGAGTTCACCAGCGCCGTGTTCAGAAGCATCAACGACTGCATAGACAGCATCGAGTCCTTCCAGGTATACCGCAGATACATCGACATCGTCGCGGCATACGCCAATTCCATTCCGAAGTGGCTGCTCAAAGGGCATACCTCGGACGAGGTCAACTACCTCAAGCTCAGCATAAAAGTAGAAGAGGACGCAGCCGACGCCAACGGAATGTGGGACAATGTCAAGCCGAATCCTCTTCAGGAGTTCTATAAATACAACATGGCCGTCCAGCACGTCGCACCCGACGATCCATGCCCTTGCGGCAGCGGCCTTTCATACTGCCGCTGCCACGGCAAGGTATTAAACTAAGCTGTCCTGATACTTGAGCACAGGGTTTCTGGCCGCGGCCGTTTCATCAGGCCGTGACACAGGAGTGTTGTGCGGAGCCAGATGCAGGATGTCCGGATCCTGCGCTGCTTCGCGTGCAATGGTGTGCATCACATCTATGAAAGCATCCAGCGTCTCCTTGGACTCCGTTTCCGTAGGCTCTATCATTATGGCCTGATGGAAGAGCAGAGGGAAGTAGATGGTCGGAGCATGGAAGCCGAAGTCGAGCAGGCGCTTCGCCACGTCCAGCGTGGTGGCTCCCGGCTTGCCTGTAGATGATCCGTCATCCACAAGCCCGTCGAACACGAATTCGTGCTTGCATATTGACGGGATAGGGAGCTTGTAAGCATCCTTGAGGCTTTCCTTGATGTAGTTTGCGCCCAGAGTTGCGAGTTTTCCGGCCATCTTCACGTTCTGACGGCCGAGCATCAGGATATATGTGTATGCTCTGAGGATTACTCCGAAATTGCCCATGAAAGCGGAAACGCGTCCGGCAGACAGGTCGGAGCCTCCGACGATGTGGTAGCGGCCGTCATTGTCCTTTGTGACCGTAGGAGCCGGCAGATGGGCTGCAAGCTTCCCGCATACTCCTACCGGTCCCGAACCAGGGCCGCCGCCACCGTGAGGGGTGGAGAAGGTCTTGTGGAGGTTCAGGTGCATTATGTCGAATCCCATGTCGCCAGGGCGGACCACTCCGAGGAGCGGGTTCATATTGGCTCCGTCATAGTAGAGGAGGCCGCCGCAGCCGTGGACGAGGGAGGCGATTTCCTTGATGTCGCGTTCGAAGAGGCCGAGGGTGTTCGGGTTGGTCATCATAATGCCGGCGATGTCCGGGCCGAGGAGCGGCTTGAGGTCCTCGACGTCGACAAGGCCGTCGGGCTTGGACTTGACCTCGACTATTTCGAGGCCGCAGACTGCGGCGGAGGCGGGGTTAGTGCCGTGGGCGCTGTCAGGTACTATGACCTTCGTGCGGGCGGAGTCCCCGCGGGACATGTGGTAGCTTTTCATTACCATGAGGCCTGTGAGTTCGCCGTGGGCGCCGGCACATGGGTTGAGGGTGAAGCGTTCCATTCCGGTGATGGCTGCGAGGGATTTCTCCATCCCGTAGTACACTTCGAGGACTCCTTGTACGGTGCTTTCGTCCTGGAGCGGGTGGATCCCCTGGAAAGCCTGGAGATTGGCTATTTCCTCGTTTATCTTAGGGTTGTACTTCATCGTACAGCTTCCGAGCGGGTAGAAGCCAGTATCGACGCCGAAGTTCATCTGGGACAGGTTCGTATAGTGCCTTACAACATCCATCTCGCTGACCTCCGGCAGCGCCGGCGCCTCCTTCCTCAACAGATTGCTTGGTATACACTCCGTTTGTGCCGGTTCCGCGGCAGCTTCGCCCTGCTCCGCGGAAAATGCTCCGCAGGTCGAACTGCCGTCTCCACCTTCCTCGTAAGATAGCGGAGACGGAAGTGAAATTTTCGGAACGTTTTCAGTGGAGAAAATTTCAGCTTCCGCGGAGCTGAACGAATATTCAGAAAAGCAAGCGGAACCGCCCATAAAGCTATCAGGGAGGGAGAAAGCGGTGCGGCCGGGTTTGGAGAGTTCGAATATGAGTTTGTCGTAGTATTTCATGGTCAGGCCTCCTTTACTGCTGCCACCAGGGCATCGATCTCAGCCTTGGTGCGTTTTTCGGTTACACAGAAACTTACATAGCCGTCACCGGTATCAAGGGCGGCGAAGAAGCCAGCCTGATAAAGCTTCGCCTGCAATGGCTTGACATCCACCAGAGGCTTCAGCACAAACTCCTTCAGGAAAGGCTTATCGAACGCAGGAGCGAACTTTCCGGTCTTCAAGAGCTCGTCATACAGATAATGAGCCCCCTCATAGGAAAGTTCATTGACCATCTTCATTCCCTGAGGTCCCATCAGCGACAGATACACCGTCACGAAAAGCGCCATAAGGGACTGGTTCGAACAGATATTGGAAGTCGCCTTCTCGCGGCGGATATGCTGCTCGCGGGCCTGGAGGGTCAGGACGAACGAGCGCTTGCCGGAAGGATCGACCGTCTGGCCGACGATACGGCCCGGGAGCTTGCGCATATAGTCCTTGCGGCAGGCCATGAAGCCCACGTATGGGCCTCCGAAGCACATCGGGATGCCCAATGGCTGACCGTCACCGACAGCGATGTCAGCGCCCCACTCAGCAGGAGTCTTCAGCACAGAGAGAGCCGAAGGGTCGCAGTACTCGACCAGAACAGCCTTCTGCCCGTGCAGGACATCTGCAAAACCGTCGAGGTCCTCGATGATTCCGTAGCGGTTGATCCCAGGGACAATCGCTCCGGCCACATCACCGCACTCCATAGCCTTGCGGAGGCTTTCAATGGAGGTCCTGCCATCCACAGCGTCAATGAAAGCGATATTGATCCCGGAATACTTGGCGTAAGTCCTTACCGTCTCTATGACGTTCGGAAGAAGAGCGCCGGAAAGAAGGACGGTGTTCTTCTTCTTGGCGCAGGCCACGGCCATGCGCATCGCTTCAGCGGCGGCGGTAGGACCGTCGTACATCGAAGCGTTGCTCACATCGAGGCCGGTAAGAGCGCATATCATGCTCTGGAACTCGAAGATATACCTGAGGGTTCCCTGGGATATCTCGCACTGGTACGGAGTATAGGCCGTCAGGAATTCAGAACGGGAAATGATGTAAGGTACCACTGACGGAGTATAATGGTCATAGGCACCTGCACCCACGAAAGCCTTGAGGCTGGAGTTCTTCGAGGCGAGGCCTTCAAAAAAAGCACGCACTTCCTGTTCAGAAAGTGCGTCCGGGAGGTCATACTCCCCTTTGTAGATGAAATCAGCAGGCACATCGGCATAGAGGCTGTCCAGTGACGACACCCCGATGCGGTCCAGCATCTGCCGGATATCATCCTCAGTATGAGGAAAATAGGAGAAACTCATATTATTTCGCGATTTCAGCGTAAGCAGCGGAGCTGAGAAGGCTGTCGAGTTCGGAAGTGTCGCTCATCTCGACCTTGATGATCCAGGCGCCGTAAGGGTCCTGGTTGATGGTCTCAGGGGCATCCTCAAGTGCTGAATTGACTCCGATAACGGTTCCGGAAACCGGAGAATAGAGTTCGCTGGAGGCCTTCACGCTCTCCAGGGCGCCGAAATCCTCACCCTTGGTCACCTCATCATCCACATCAGGCATATCTACATAGGTGATGTCACCCATCTCTTCCTGAGCGAAATCAGAAACACCGATAATGGCTACGTTGCCGTCAATCTTCACCCACTCGTGTGAATCGCTGTAAAGCAGTCCTTCTAAAATCTTTGACATATCTTTATTTTTTATAGTTTGTCTGATAGAATCTCTTCTTAACCACCTCTCCCGGGAAGGTCTTCTTGCGGATACGGACGCTCAGCGGAGTCCCGAGCTTCGAATACTCCGTCTTCACCAGAGCGAAACAGATGCTTCTGTCCAGGGAAATGGAATGATATCCGGTAGTCACCACCCCCACCTCGGTGCCGTCCTCAAGCTCCACAGGGTAGCCCGCACGAGGGATAGCCTTGTCGTGGATCTCGATACCTACAAGCTTCTTCGCAGTTCCCTCAGCCTTCTGGGCGGCAATGACGTCCTTTCCGATGAACTCCTCCTTTCCGAGGGCGCAGAACATCGACAGCCCTGCCTCGACCGGAGTGATGTCGGCGCTCAGTTCGTCGCCATACAGAGGAAGCCCCGCCTCAAAGCGCAGAGTGTCACGGCAGCCAAGGCCGCAAGGGGTCACGCCCGCCTCCAGGAGCATATCCCAGATCTCACAGGTCCCTTCAGGGGCGGTATAGATCTCAAAACCGTCCTCACCGGTGTACCCGGTGCGGCTGACAATCATCCTGCGGCCCTTCCAGGAGCTTTCAAAATACTCATAGAAAGCGATGTCCGAGCAAGCGTCGATGCCCAGGACCTCCTTCAGCGTCCGCTCGGAATCCGGACCCTGGACAGCCACCTGCCCCCAGGCCTCCGACTGATTGTCAATGACAACGTCAAAGCCCGCGGCGTTCGACTTCATCCAGTCGAAATCCTTGTCAATGTTCGCGGCGTTCACCACAAGCAGGAAGCAGTCCGGCTCGAAAGTACGGTAAACGAGAAGGTCGTCGACCACTCCCCCCTCCGGATAAAGCATCATCCCATAAAGGATCTGTCCCGGGGCAGTGCCCCTTATATCGTTGGTGAAGATGTGGTTTACATATTTTTCAGCATCCGGACCGGAGACGAATACCTCTCCCATATGCGACACGTCGAACACTCCGACCTTTGTGCGGACCGCTACGTGTTCATCGACGATTCCGGAGTACTGGATAGGCATATCATAGCCCGCAAAAGGACTCATCTTTGCTCCCAGAGCAACGTGACGGCTATGCAGGCAGGTAAGTTTCAGGATATCTTCCATGGGACAGTTCCAGTGTGTTTGGTTAGTGCCGTAAAGTTACGAATGAAAGGCGAGATTACCAAAAAGTTTTGAAAGTGAAACGTCAGTGGCGAGGTTCAATTCAAAATCGGAATCCGTCCCTCCTTTCCCCCGGGTTATCCCTCCGCAGACATCCACACCGAGGATTGAGTGGGATCTTGATATATTGAGTATTGCAGCCTCAAGCTGGGCATAGGTCATGCACCCCTGGTCCCAGTCGGTACGGGCATAATCCCGCGTCAGAACATCCTTGTCTATGGAGATGTACACAGGTATTCCAGGTTCCAGCAGCGAAACCATCTCGAGCACATCCTTGGACAGGGCATCCCCCGTATGCTTGAATTCCTCCGAGGTCACCGAAAGGACCCCGTCGAACACAAGGTCGAGGATCTCCAGCTCAAGGTCGGGATTGATGCCCATCATCAGGATCTGGGAAAGGTCCTTGATGCCGGTGAAAGCGTCCCTGGCCCATCCGCCGCAGGAGAGGACCCCTTCAAAGGCGGCCTCCTGCATATCGGGATGATGGTCGAACAGCACCAGGGCGAAAGGCTTGCCGTACTCCGCTGCGGTCTTCTCAAGGAAGAAACGACTGAGATAATGATAGTCCCCCGTGTCGATCCAGTGCACCGCACAGGCAGGCAGTTCCTCCACGGCTTTCCGTATGGCCTCCCGGGCAGATGCATCACAATAACAGTTCGTTGCCTCCAGAGCGGAAAGGTCGACGGCCTTGACATTCTCGAGAGCTTTGTCCAGGCCTTCGTCCAGAGGGGCTCCGGACATATTCAGGATTATGTTCTCCATTATTTGTTCTGAGTTTTCCAAACTTTGGTCGAAGTGCATTCCACGATGGTGCTGAGGCCGCCGACGCCGATACGGAACTCCCCTTCCTCGAGGGTCCACGCGCCTTCGGCGTTGACGAACGCCAGGTCGTCGGCATTGACCGTGAGGGTAACCGTCCGGCTCTCACCCGGCTGGAGCTCAACCTTGGTGAAGGCGCGGAGCCTGCGGACATCGGGGACGATGCTGGCTACCATATCGCTTGAATAGAGCAGCACGGCCTCCTTTCCGGCCACAGAACCGGTATTGGTCACTGTCACGTCGAAGGAAAGGACATCGCCGGAGACAAACTTGGAAGCGGAAGCCTTGAGGCCGCTGTATTCGAATGTAGTATAGCTCAGTCCGGAAGCGAAAGGCCACTGGACGTCCATCACGGCATCGTAGTTATACAGGCCTTCCATTGTGGCCACGTTCTCGGATACCTTGTAATCGTATGTATGAAGCGAGTTAGGATACTTAGGATAAGTGAACGGAAGCTTTCCACTGAAGTTCGCGTCACCGCTGAGCAGCTCGGCAAGGGCGTCAGCGCCATAATTTCCAGGAAGCATCACGTCGACTACAGCGGCGCACAGAGGCTCGATTCCGCGAACGATGCGCGGGCGTCCTTCATTAAGGACAAGCACTACAGGCTTGCCTGTGGCGGCGAGTGCCTCAACGAGCCCGGCCTGGTTGGCGGAGATATTGAGGTCATTGAGGTTTCCGACCGTCTCACAGTAAGTGTTTTCGCCCACGCAGGCGACGATAACGTCCGCAGAGCGGGCGGCGGCGACTGCCGCGGGGATATTGACATTGACCTCGTTCTGCCAGTTGAACGGGTCGTAGTCCATTGCCGGGACGCAGGTCACATTGGCGGAGCCGAACTTGGCTGCCAGGGCGTCGGCGATGGTGTGGAAGCCGTCGGTGAACGGGGTGCCGGAGCCCTGCCAGGTGTAGGTCCAGCCGCCGTTGAGAGGGCGCATCGAATCGGAATTCGGCCCGGTAACGAGGATCCTGGTGCCCTGGGCGAGAGGCAGCACGCCTTCGTTCTTGAGGAGCACCTCGGACTCGATGGCGGCCTGGAAGGAAGCGTCCCTCCATTCCTGCGAGTCGAACCTGTCATAACCCGTGACGTCCCAGACAGGGTTATCGAAAAGGCCGAGACGGTATTTGAGCCTGAGGACCCTGGCTACGGCGTCGTCGATCCTCGACTGCGGGATAGCGCCTTCGCGTACAAGCTCGCAGATCAGGTCGCAGGCGGACGGGTCGTACGGATCCATTATCATATCGATGCCGGCGTTGATGCCGATGCGCAGAGCATCCTTCTTGTCCTTGGCAATATGTTCACGGGTGTAGAGGTTGTCTATATCGGCCCAGTCGGTGATTATCATACCGTCCCAGTCCAGGCCCTCCTTGAGCCAGCCGGTCAGAAGGGTGCGGTTCGCGTGGGTCGGCGTGCCGTTGATGGAGGCGGAATTGACCATGACGGTAAGGGCACCGGCCTCGACGGAAGCCTTGAACGGTGCGAAAAACTTGTCGCGCAGGTCGGAAGCTGAAACTATGGCCGGAGTGCGGTCCTTGCCGGTACGCGGAGTGCCATAAGCCATGAAATGCTTGATGCTGACAGCCGCGTGCTCATTGTCAATATGGTTGGGGTCATCGCCCTGAATGGCGCGGGTTTCGGTAGATGCCATTACGGACTGAAGGTACGGGTCCTCGCCGAAGCTTTCCCAGTTGCGCGGCCAGTTAGGGTCGCGGGAGAGGTCCATTACCGGTGAGAACACCCATGGAATCATCGCTGCCCGGGTCTGATAGGCCATCGCTTCGCCCATAACCCTGGCAAATCCAGGATCGAAAGTGGCGGCAATGTTGATCTCCTGAGGGAAGAGGGTGCCGTCAGAAAGATATGAGGCGCCGTGGATCATGTCCATGCCGTAAATCATCGGTATGCCCACAAGCTCCATCGACTTCTGCTGGAGCTCGGCAATCATCTTTGCGGTGTATTCCGCGGACCGTGCTGCGTCGAAGAAAGTGTTCAAGATAGAGCCTACTTTATATTTCCCGAAAACCGTTTCCACCGCCTCGTCGTTGAAGGTGCGGGTGCTGTAGTCCAGAAGCGCACCGACATTGATCTGCATCATCTGTCCGGCCTTCTCCTCGAGGGTCATCCCCTTGAGGGTCTTCTGTACCTTCGCTTCGATTCCACGGTCCTGCGGGATGGTGGGAGAGCTGTTAGGAAGTAAGGAACCGCTTCGGTTACAGCAGGAAGCGGCGATGACGATGGCTACGGAAAGGATGGAAATGCGGGCAAAAATATGTCTCATATCAGTTAATAGAATGGTTCAAACCGCAAGTTACGAAATATTTTGAAGGACTGCGGTTGGTTTTTGAATAAATTAATTCGTAAATTTGCACGAATCAAAACGAACTGAAAACCATTATATGGATATCACGGAAGAATTGTTCCCCCTCGACCCTGAGAAAGTCTATTACTCAATGGACGAACTCACCTTGGATACGCCGGAAGGTCCTAAGACCTTGAGGCTTGGAGCGTGGTTGAACTACGACCCTGTCCGCATCCATAAGATGATTATCAAGGAAAAGACCCTGCAGGTGGACTCGTTCGAGGTTCTGAACCCGCTGGTCAGCAAGCTCAGGCGCGCTGATCCCGAGTATTACAGAAGATTCATGGGGCTCAACCTGGTCATCGATTATCCGGGGTACAGCACTGGCATCAAGGCAAGCATCCCGTTCGAGAACGACCCTATCGGTTTCTACAAATGGTGGCGCAAAGGGAAGCACGAAGACAAGGTGCATCTCTCGCTGGGTAACCAGATACGGCTTTTCCAGAAAATTAACTTGATGGATTCCAAGATCCTCCTCAAAAGGGATCTTGAACTTCTGAAATAAACTCTTATGGCACAGAAATTCATTGTAAAGCAGGACTCCCCCCTTCTGGAGTATCTGTTCACTGTCTTTTCAAGTCAGAGCCGGACCGGCATCAAGGCATACCTCAAGGATGAAAGGATACTCGTAAACGGTGAGAACCGTACGGCCTTCGACTGGCCCCTCCACAAGGGAGACACACTGGAAGTAATCTCCAAGGGAGCTTCCATCGGACGCGAGATGAAGACCGGAGCCACAGAACTGCTTCAGAAGCAAGGCATTGAAATCATCTACGAGGATGAGCATCTGATAGTCATCGAGAAGAATGCCGGTGTACCGACCGTTTCCCTGAAGACTTCCAAGGACGGTCCGCGCGTCAAGTCCGCCCATGCGCTGCTCACCGACTATATGCACACCGAGAAAAGGGCCAATCTGAAGGCCGGAACCGGTGACTACAAGGACTCTTCCCGGGTTTTCATAGTCCACCGGCTCGACCGCGACACATCCGGCCTTCTGGTTTTCGCAAAGGACGAATACACGAAGAACCTTATGCAGAGCAAGTGGAGCGAGCTGGTCCTCGAGCGCAAATACATTGCCGTAGTAGAAGGTCGCCTTTCCCAGAAGAGCGGGCGCATCGAAAGCTGGCTCACGGAGAATGAAAAATCGCTGAAAATGGCTTCCAGCCCCGTGGACAACGGAGGCCTGCGCGCAGTGACACACTTCAAGGTCCTGGAGGAAGGGAAGAGATTCTCCTCCGTGGAGTTCGAACTTGATACAGGAAGGAAGAACCAGATCCGTGTCCACGCAGCTTACGAGCTCGGCCACCCCATAGTGGGCGACAGGAAATACGGCTCGGGACTCGCCTTCGGAGGACGCATCGCCCTCCACGCAAGGACCCTTGTATTCCAGAACCCATACGGTGGACGCATCCTGCGCTTCGAGTCTCCCGCGCCGGAAGCATTCTCAAGACTTAAATAACCGCTATTTTTTGCGGGCCTCCTTGGCAGCCTGACGGGCTGCCTTCCTTGCTGCAGCTTCAGCCTCGACGATATCGCGCGCGCTCTTGGTGGTAATAAGTATTACACCATTGGCTCCACGCGTGCCGTATATGGCTGCAGAGCTATCCTTCAGTACACTTACACTGGCCACATCCATCGGATTGAGCCACGATATATCAGCTGTCTCCTGCCCGTCGAGGAGGATCAGAGGCTCATTGGACGAATTGACGGAACCGACACCGCGTATCCGGATCTCAGGAGTAGAGCCTATGGATGCCTGGCCGATGATCAGTCCTGGCACCCGGGAGCGGAGATAGTCCCAGATGGTCGAATAGCCCAATACCTCGTTTTCCTTGGTCCTGACCTGTGTGACACTATAAGTGAGGCCTTGGGAATCTACGGACTGATATCCTACATTGATAGAGTCCCGTGGAGTATCATAAGGGATCTGCTGGGCGGTAGTGGCTTTCTGTGCGCTGCCGCAGGAGCAGATGACCGCTACAGATGAAGCAATGATAAGTAATCTTTTCATATCAAACAGAATTTACGTGTCAATATAATCAAAAAAAACGGAAATCGCATCGCCCACCTTATCGCCACGGCAGGCTGCCTGACAGTTTCCGCTTTCTATTTGTGTCCAGAGAGTCATAATCCTTCACCCTCCCGGTGAGTGTTGCGCCACTTTCCTTCTTATCCCTCACCCGACCGGTGAGGGATAAATGTTCGCGAATGACTTGGGACGGGAATGAGCCTCTGAATAGCGTCAGACAATGGTCAATGTGCCAAGTAGGGGTTATTTTTGCCCACTTGGGACGCACTAAAAGCAAACACATCTGATTATCAATTAGTTAACGAAATACGATGTTCCAAGTCTTTTGCGCAGCTCGCTACTAATTCACCTAGTGCAGTCTGTCCCGCAGGAAGTGCCTGCAGATACGCTGTGTGACCTAGGTGAGGAGCAATCCCCCTCGTCTATATCACTCATATCGCTTCTATGTCGTTGTACGTCACATTACTGCCCTAAACGATTTGCCACTTCTTCAGAAATCCATATTCCCGTTTTTAACCGTCGAGTAATGGTAGAAGGTTACACAGGAAATGCCGTAAAATCGCATTAACCTTCGGGAAATGCGGAGGTTGAGAGGGAAAAGGGGCAAAATGATGTTAACCTTTGGACTTTTGGCGAAGGTTGCAGAGGGGATGTTTCGACAAAGGCGGGAGGAGGGGCGGATGGCTGGAACATTGCGAACTCCCCAAAAAAAAGAAGCCGCGGCCTTGCCGTGACTTCTTTTTTCCTATCGCGATGAAAGAAATGCTTATTTCTTTCTGCTCTTGTATCTCTGGTAGAACTGGTCAACACGACCGGCGGTGTCAACGATCTTGACTTTACCGGTGTAGAACGGGTGAGAAGTGTTGGAAATCTCGACCTTTACAAGAGGATACTCAACACCTTCAATCTCGATGGTCTCCTTTGTGTTGACACATGAGCGGGTGATGAATACATCTTCGTTTGACATATCCTTGAAAGCTACAAGACGGTAGGTTTCGGGATGGATTCCTTTTTTCATTATCGTAAAAATTAAGGTTTCTTTCAAAAAGTTTGCAAATTTAAACAATTATTCGATAATAAGCAAATCATCCTTATCTTTATTATTAAGATAAAATTATGTATTTTTGTAACTGGCTAACTGAGCAAATATTCCAATCTATGAAAACCTACACCACGCCTCTTTTTTATAAGGAGGCCTACCTGACACCGGAGCTTTCCGTCTTGAACTGGGACTGTTACGAGTCCGTCCTGCAGTCTTCCCCAGGCAATTTTGACAACCAAGAAGATTATGGCGGAGGCTGGGACTAATACCGTGAACATTATGAGAAAGAGAATTTTCAACTTTGCGGTATTGGCGGCAGCCGCCGGTATCATCGCAGCCTGTTCATCATACGAAGAAATCCCAGCAGTGTCAGACCTCTCGAAGGCAGAGGCCCAGGCCGTGGATTCCATCACCGTCACCTTCACCGCCTCATTCGAGCAGCCTGGAGACACCACCAGGACCTCACTGGATGCATCAAACTGGAGAGTCAAGTGGACAAAAAACGACAAGGTCACAGTGATCGGAAAAGGAACATATAACTGGGGAGGGACAAAAACCGCCTATTTCCAGGTCCCAGGAACAGTTTCTGACATATCCGGCGATGGCTATTCCGCTACGATATCAGCCAGTCTTCCTTCACAGACTAGCAACAGAATAACAATCAAATACACAGGGGAGTATTACGCCGTATATCCTGCCATTTCGACGACGAGTTCTACATTAACCAGCGCCAATGTCAGCACAGCCCTCATATCCGAACAGACAGCCACACCGGAATCCTTCGCAAACGGCGTGAACATCTCTGCGGCCAAGTCCAACGACACGAACTCCTTCCAGTTCAAGAACCTCTGCGCCCTTCTTTCCTTCACAGTGGACACAGACATAGTCTCAGCTACATTGACTTCGAACAATTCAAATACAGCCATCACAGGAGGCAATGCAAAGATAGATTTCTCCGACGAAACCCCTACCCTGACGTTCACAGATGCCAGTCCATCCGTAACACTCACCGGAACAATCGCAAAGGACACAAAGTACTATTTCGTAGTATACCCTGGGAATTACACTGACGGTTTCACAATCGAATTCGAGGACAAAGACGGAAAAACAGCATCAATGTCCTCATCAAAGAAGCTTGAACTTGCAGCAAAAAACAATGTCTTCCTCGGCGACATCAAGGTTCCAGCGGATAGATGGACCAAACTTAACAAGATTTCCACCGTCGGAGTATACGATACGGACTGCAAAGTTGAATACGAGTACAAGCCATACTACGATCAGCTGGTATGGTCCGTATCATCGGGCGTGAACGGATTCCGCATCCAGAAAATGGACTCCAGAAAGTTCATAAACATCGCCGAGCTTCCGGATACATTCACGGACGGTGACACATTCACCATATCCGTCAATGAGAATCTCCTGACAGACCAAGGCTCCGAATTTACAGATACAGTCAAGGTCTTCAGCACGGACAACGGAATCGTCCGTCTGAAAGGAGAACAGCATAACTATATCATCAAAACGAAGTAGAAGCTATGAAAAAGATATTCACGTTCATAATCACAGCCATACTGGCACTGAATGCAGCCGTAGTTTCACAGGCTTCTCCAGCCTACCCATACCCTATAAAATACACCCAGCCCGACGGCAGTGTCATCACCATCCAGAAGCACGGTGACGAATTCTATCATTGGATCACCGACGAAAGTGGTAATGAAATAGTGATGGACGAGTCTGGATTTTATCATAAAGTCACCAATCCACCTACTCCGGAGATGAAGAAACTGCTGTCTGCATCATCACGGATGCGCGCCGATGCAGAAGCCTCCCCATCACTGGTTCAAAAGACCGGAAGTCCTAATTTTCTCGTTATTCTGATTGCATTCAAAGACAAGCCTTTTACACATACAGCAGACGAATTTAAAGCAATGCTGAACGCTGAGGGATACACGGAGAACAAAGCGATAGGTTCCGCAGCAGACTATTTTCAGGATAATTCCAACGGAATCTTCCGGCCTGTGTTCGATGTTTACGGTCCTGTGACATTGGACCAGGATTATAAATACTACGGAGGGAACGACGATACTTCAAAGGCCGATGACCTGCGTCCGGGATGTGCATTGATCGATGCTTGCGTAAAACTTGACAATGATGTAAACTTTGCGCAATATGATTCTGACAATAATGGAGTCATTGACAATGTGTTTTTCTATTTCGCCGGAAACAATGAAGCGGAAGGAGGGCCTGACGACACCATCTGGCCTCATAAATGGAATATTCCATACGGTTGCAGGGACATGCAGTCTTCAAATGTTCCTGGAACATCATATACTTACTCAAACATTCGTTTTGACGGCAAAAAATTTGATGTATACGCCTGTACCTCGGAACTAAGATCTACCAGTCAAACTGAGATGTGTGGCATCGGCACTTTCTGCCACGAATTCAGCCATTCTTTAGGATTGCCGGATTACTATGATACTGACTATAGCGAAAACGGCCTGGGAGACGGTCTGTTCCATTACTCGGTAATGTCCAGCGGGAACTATAATGGAAGCGGACGCATCCCGCCATACTACACCTCCATCGATAAAGTGAAGATAGGATGGACAAACTGGAGCGAACTTCAAAGCGGACAAAGCTACACTTTGAACGACAGCAACAGAATGACGGCTTACCGGACTATCCTTTCCTCTTCCGGCAGCGACGAATATTTCGCGTTTGACGCCAAAAACGGCCAGAAGTGGGACTCCCCGCTTCCTACCGGCCTTCTGATATACCACGTCAGAGAGTCCCGCTTCGATAACGAAAAATATCGCAACAAATATGAGAATAACCCCGGAATATATTTCAAGGCAGCATATCCATCCAGCCTTAACCCTCCGCATGCAAGCGAGGCCAATGTTCCATACCCGGGACCTTACAATATCACGTCGTTTGACAACAACTCCCCATCGCCGGCCACGGACTGGAGCGGGAAATGGCACGGGGATGCTTTGTCGGATATTCAATACAACAGTACAAAACATGAGGTGACATTCACTTACACAAAGAAGGACCCGAACGCCAAGACTCTGTCAGGAAAGGTGACCGACTATACCACTGGGGCCGCAATTTCCGGAGCATCCATCAAAGTTGACTATATAGGTGGATCAAAGTCTACGACTACCAGCTCGGACGGTTCCTACTCTTTTTACTTCGGAAGCATCAACAACCCGGCCTTCTCTGTCTCTATCTCTAAATCCGGATATTTGAGTCTGGACAATGACGCCTTCACACATCCTGGCGGTGACTACATAAAAGATTTTACCCTCATTCCTTCTTCTGCAGCCACCGATGGACTAGAACTCAAAAGATATCGCACCCCATCCTCCGGCTACATCCATGGAATAACTAATGCCACCGACGTTATTGGATGTATCAAGTTCTCCTCTGCAGAGATGAAGCCATTTGTCGGAATGAAGATTACAGAGATTTCATTTAAGGTCTATGGCAATCCTTCGAATGAATGTGCAGTGGCATGGTTCGGCGCGGAACAAGTACTGAATCAAAGCGTAAACCATGTTGGAGGCGAATTTAATACGGTTATGGTTAATAACGGAGGTTTGACCATTCCTGAAGGAAAGGACATATATGTAGGATATTCAATATCTGGAGTCGAATTACCGTATATATGGGACGAAACAACCACGAACAATGACGGTTGCTATGTAAGGAAAATTACCGAAAGCAGCTGGACAAACTGGAGCGATAAAGGATCCCTTCTGATTTCATTCAAAGTACAAGAAAATTCCCAGGTAGAGCACGATATTATGTATGAACTGGGATACAGCGGACTGAACCTTGAACCGGGAAAGACATACACCAAGCCTAAATATTCCTGGTCCGATGCAACCACAATCGGTCTTTCCATGGCGGAAAGCAGCGATCCTATAAAGAGTGTGACCTACTATTTTGATGACACAAAACAATCCGGAGACAGTATCTCTATCGGATATAATACCACCAAAGGCGACCACACCATAAGGGCGGAAGTAACCTACCAGTCCGGCAGGACTGAAACCATCATCCAGGTCATCAAGGTTCAATAAATCAAATAAAAAAAGCGGCATTTCCTGCCGCTTTTTTTATTTGATCCTGTACGGCTGCTCGTCGTACAGCATATATCTCTTCGCCTTGCGTATCCATTTCTGTTCCTCGAGCTTGACGTGCTCCTGGACGATGTCGAAGGTGATGGAGCCGTTCAGATACTCCCAAATGACAGGGTCGGAAAGCTTGGTGATGAAGCTGTCCTGGAACTCGAACTCCGAATAATGGTCCTTGAAATATCTCAGAAGCTGGACCGTATGAAGGAAGGAGTGGTACTCCACACCGGGCTCGAGTATGATCTGATATCCCGAGCATCTCTGGCCCCCATAGCGGCCGGCGGCCGGTCTGAAGGAACACGGGCGCAGCATCACTCCCTCTGCCTGAGGCAGCTGATCGTGGGCGCCCGGCTTGATGAAAGGGGCTCCGATATACTCGTACGGTCTGGTGGTTCCGATACCCGGTGAAACATTGGTCCAGTTCCATAGCCCTCCGCCGCTGTACAGCAGGCAGGTGAACATTCCTGGAATATCTGCCGCCGGGGCTATTGTCCAAGGCATCAGAAGTCTGTTGGACTCGGTGGCGCGCGCTGAGATGATATGCAGAGCATACTTGGCGCCGAGCTCATTGTAATAGAGATGGCAGAGCTCGCCGAGGGTAAGTCCGTGGCGGTGGGCTATGCGCGGCACCCAGGGCTCGTTGTCCACCACGGGGATGGTCCCTTCGACGCTGCGGCCGGCGGGATTGACGTGGTCAACGATATAGAGGGAAGGGATCTGCGCGTCCTCATCGTCCCCGGCCTCCTTCTCCATTTCGAAGAGGGTGGCCATGAGGTGGAAGACATCGCGGGTGTAGTTGCAGTAGCGCGAGCCGGTGTCCTGGATCTCGACGACGATGGCGTTAAGGCCGGTTATCGCTTCCCTGGTGAAACCGATATGGTTAGTGTCAGGGGTCAGCTCTGCATCGCCCGGGGTGAAGACCGTCTGAAGGTTCCCCCTTTCACGGAAGATATCGTACATATAGTGTCCCGTGGCGGTGTCCCAGCAGTTCTGGGTGCAGAAGCATCCGACCTTGCCGTCGAGCAGGGCCTTGTCAAGCTGGTCTTCCAGCGGTGTAGTCCTGAATGAGAACATTTATCCCTTGATAATATTGTCAGCGATTCCTATTACTCTTGACGCAAGGGCCTCGGCGGCCTCCTGTGTAGGGGCCTCCGCGTATATGCGGATGATAGGCTCGGTGTTCGAGCGGCGCAGATGCACCCACTGGCGCTCGGCCTCGAAGTCGATCTTCACGCCGTCGATATCATTGATCCTTTCATTGGCGAAGACGTTCTTCATCTCGGAAAGAATCCTGTCGATGAGGGCCTTGTCGGAGAGTTCGATGCGGTTCTTGGCGATGAAATACTGCGGGTAGGTGGCCTTCAGCGCACTGACGCTCATCTTCTTGTGGGCGAGGTTGCTCAGGAACAGGGCGACTCCGACCATTGCGTCGCGGCCACGGTGGCTGGCAGGGTAGATGACTCCCCCGTTGCCTTCGCCGCCGATGAGGGCATTGACCTCGCGCATCTTTGTGGTGACATTGACCTCGCCCACGGCAGCGGCATAGTAGGTGCCGCCGTGCTTTTCGGTCACGTCGCGGAGGGCGCGTGTGGATGAAAGGTTGCTGACAGTGGTCGGGTTCTTGATTCCGGCCTTCTCAGTTATCTCCAGAAGGTAGTCGGCGACGCTCACCAGGGTGTACTCCTCGACGAAAGGCTCGCCGTTCTCGCAGATGAAGGCCAGACGGTCCACGTCAGGGTCAACGCTGATTCCGAGGTCAGCACCTTCGCGAACTACGGTTTCACTGAGGTCGACGAGGTTCTGCGGGAGCGGCTCCGGATTGTGCGCGAAATCGCCGGTAGGTTCGCAGTTCAGCTTGATGCACTCGACTCCCAGACGCTCCAGGAGCTTCGGCATTATGATGCCTCCGACGGAGTTGATGGCGTCGAGCACCACCTTGAAATGAGCCTCCTTGACGGCCTCAGCATCGACTGCGTCAAGTTTCAATATTGAATCGAGATGCTCGTCGATGAAATCGTGCTCTTCGGTATGCCCGAGTTCATCGACCTGGGCGAAATCGAACTCTCCGGACTCGGCACAGTCCAGGATGGCCTGGCCTTCCTCGGCGTTCAGGAACTCTCCCTTCTCGTTGAGGAGCTTCAGGGCATTCCACTGGCGCGGGTTGTGGGAGGCAGTCAGGATGATACCGCCGTCGGCCTGGGCGAAGCGCACTGCCAGCTCGGTCGTAGGAGTGGAGGCGAATCCAGCCTTAACCACGTCAATGCCGCAGGCGACCAGGGTTCCGCAGACAAGCTGCTCCACCATTTCACCGCTCAGACGGGCGTCCTTTCCAACGACGACCTTGTAGCGGCTGCCGTCCTTGTGAGGTCTGCGCTCGCGGAGCTTGACACTGTATGCATAGGTGAACTTGACTATATCCACAGGAGTGAGGCCTTCCCCGCAAGGACCGCCGATGGTGCCGCGGATGCCTGATATTGACTTGATAAGTGACATTGTCCTTTGTTATTTTGATTCAGTCTACAAATATAACATTCTTTTTTAGTATTTTTGCGGCCGCAAAAATTACTATTTGTTATGCAAGCACTCTGGACCATACTCCTGCTCATCTGCTCGAACATCTTTATGACCTTCGCCTGGTACGGTCAGTTGAAGCTCCCTGAAGTCCTACCTTCATCGAAGAACTGGCCGCTCGTGGTCATCATCCTCCTTTCCTGGGGCATCGCCCTTTTCGAGTACTGCTTCATGATTCCGGCGAACAGGATAGGCTCCAACGTGAACGGAGGACCGTTCAACCTTATGCAGCTCAAGATTATCCAGGAGGTGGTCTCGCTCACCGTCTTCACCGTGATCTGTGCCACTGTATTCAAGAGCCAGCCTATCCAGTGGAACCATTTCGCAGCCTTCGGATGCATGATTGCGGCAGTTTTCTTCGCATTCTTGAAATAATTTTCACATCAGGGAGCAAAAAAAATTTGCAGGTAAGGATTTTTTTCATACCTTTGCAATCCCAAACCGATATGCTGGGTTCGTATAACGGTTAGTACTCAAGATTCTCAATCTTGCAATAGGAGTTCGATTCTCCTACCCAGTACCAGAAACCTGCTGAATGTTTTTTCCAGCAGGTTTGTTTTTTATAAAACCGTACCGATTATGAAAAGAGCATTACTTTTCACGGCAGCCCTTGTGCTGCTTGCATCCTGCAGCGGAAAGCCTGCGGACCCTGTCGAAGAAGCCATCATCTCAGAGATAATGGGCAACATGGCTGAAGGATTCACCAGTGTTAAGATCTACAAGGTCGAGAAGGTCGATTCCACCACTTTCGGGCAGGAGCTCGAACGCCGCCACCACCTCTTCGAAGTCAAGAAGGAGGTGGATGAAAAGGCCATGAACAAATACATCGCCGCCGGCAAGCCGAAGAATGCAGCCATCAAGGAGGAGAGCATGAAGAAGGACCTGATGATCATGCAGTGCCTGGACAGCCTTGCCATCACTATCGACGACATCATCGACAAGGTAGCATATTACGATTACAAGTTCTCGGCCATGGCGAAGTCCGGAAACTCGTCGATGGAGTTCCGCGACTCCTACGCAGCCATCACCCCCGAGTTCGAGGTGATCGGTATGACAGCCAAGGAAAAGGACCTTCACAAGGGCCTAGGAAAGGTTATTCCCGGATATCTGGAAATCCTGAAGGGAGAGTCTGAAGAAGGGGAAGAATAATCAGACAGGGTCCACATCCACTATGATGTGGCCCGTATATTTTCTTGAATTCTCGAAATCGCCGATAATCCCGGCGATTTCTTTTTTATTGTCCGCCAGGTGCTTGTCACGGCCCAGCATAATTCGAAGGACCATCGTCCCCTCCTCCTGGGTCCTGCCGCGGACAGGGGTAAAAGGGCCCATAGGGTTGAAAGCGGCGAACTGGCCGGCCAGATCCCGCGAAAGCTTGGAAAGTCGCGCAGGATTGCTGTCCCGTACAATTATGTCCAGCATCCGGGTGTAAGGAGGGAAGCCGAAGCTTTTCCTCTCGGCCAGAAGGTTCAGGGACCAGTCTGCGCCGTGGACGAAGACAGGATGCTCACCCTGCTTAGTCTGGACCAGCATAACGCCTCCGAAACGGCCTCTGAACTGCTCCAGGACCTGTACAAGCCTCTCGTCGGCACGGAAATCCTGTTTGTTAAGAAGGACATCGGTCGACAGGAACGCCAGAAGGGCATACCGGTCTACAGGCTCGCGGCGGGCCTCATATACAGTCTTG
Source organism: Candidatus Cryptobacteroides sp. (assembly GCA_045597895.1). Taxonomy (GTDB): domain Bacteria; phylum Bacteroidota; class Bacteroidia; order Bacteroidales; family UBA932; genus Cryptobacteroides. Next base: position 44,727 of record JAZLLA010000049.1, read on the forward strand.
TAGGAAATCAGCTGGGCCGGAGCATCAGGAAATATGGCACTGACCTCGGACTCAATATCGTCCATCGGTCCCCAAGGTCTGAGTATCAATGCTTTCCTGCCGTCCTGGATACACTGTCCCAAATATGAGATAAGCACACGCGAGAGGCTGCCCACCATACCGCGCTTCCTCTGCTCCACGCTGGTGTCCACGACCTCCATCGTCGGCTGATCGGAAGGGACAGCCAAGTGCTCATAACGTCCGGAAACGGCATTGTAGAGGGATTCCAGCGACGGAGTCGGCGAGCTGAGGATCACGTCGGCACCGAACAGCCCCGCCAGGACTACAGCGGCATCCCTGGCATTGTACCTCGGAGCCAAATCCTCCTTGTAACGGAAATCGTATTCCTCCTCGACCACCACCAGCCCCAGTCCGCTGAACGGAAGGAACAGAGCCGAGCGTGTGCCCAGAATCAGCCTGGGACCATCTTCAGCCCTCAATGCAGCCGCTATGCTGCGCCTGCGGCTGGCGTTCTCCTTCGAATGGTACACCATCAGGAACCCGCCGAAGCGTTCCTCCAGCCTGTCCTGAAGGTTCCGGGCCAATGAAATATCCGGCACGAGCATCAGCACGTTCCTGCCCTGCGCGAGAGTGCCGCCAATACGACCGAAGATAGTCTCCATCCTGCTTTCACCACCCTCGAGGAGCAAGGTTCCGCCCGAGCCCACCGTTTTACTGGCCAATGCCTTCGGCGCAACGTCCCCCACATTGAAGTCCAATGAAGCCAATGTCCCTCTGAGCTCCTCCAGCTGTCCCTCCAGCTGACGCGCCTGAGCCTCAAGGGCGGCGCGGACTTTGTCCCCGTGCCTGCCATCGAGAGCCGCGCGCTTCTTCGAAAGGCGCTCTTCGAGAGTGCCGATCCTCTTCCTAATGGTTTCCCGCCTGCGTCCGGCCATCAGCTCGCGCCGGTCCTCGACGCGGGCGCTGACCATCTCGCCAGAAGTCTTCACTGCAGGATAAGCGAGCTTGTAGACCTCGCCGATGGTACAGAGGTAGTACTCCGACAGGAATCTCCAGAACCGGATCTCGTTCTCCCCTATCGGATCGAGATGCTTCTCCACGCTCAATATGTCAGCGATCTTTGAATCATCAATGTCGGGGACTACATCGGTAGCACTCACGACTGCGACATATTTCCTGCGGGCGAACAGTACGGTCACGCGCATACCGGACCGGACATCCGATTGGGATGTCCGGTAGTATGGTTCCCACGTCAGTTTGAGCGGGAGTATGACCTTGATATAAGCCAAGTTAAGTCAGTCTGCTATTTTGCGGCCTCAGCCTCGGCTTCCTTGATCATGTTTTCGTTGGCAGTGATGTAGACCTCCACGCGGCGGTTCTGCGCACGGCCCTCGACGGTGTCGTTGGAAGCGACAGGCTCGTTGAAGGACTTGCCCTCGACGGTCATTCTGTTTACGTTGATACCGCAGACGGTGAGGTAGTCGGCTACTGACTGGGCTCTCTGGAGGGAGAGTTTCTCATTGACAGCTGCGGTTCCGGTGTTGTCGGTGTGGCCGTAGATGGTGATGTCGGTCTCAGGAAGGTCGACCATCTGGGCGGCGAACTTGGAGAGATTGTTCTTGGAGGCGTCGCTGAGGTTGGCCTTGTTAGTAGCGAAGAGGATACCGCTGTCGAAGGTGACCTTGATGGCCTGGAGGCCGTTGGAATCCTCTACAGTCTCGACGGTAGCTGCCTCGAGGGCTGCGAGCTCCTCGGCCTTCTTATCCATCTTCTTGCCGATGATAGCGCCTGCGGTGGCACCTACTGCGGTTCCGATGGCAGCACCGATGGCTGCGCTCTTGCCGTCCTTGCCGATGAGTGCTCCTACACCTGCACCTACTGCAGCGCCGCTGCCGGTTCCGATGAGAGCATCCTTAGCGAGATGTGACATAGAGGAGCAACCGGAAAGGATCATTGCTCCGCAGAGGAAAAATGCGATGAATTTTTTCATAATATTCAATTTTTAATTAGTAATGATTTTTGCACGTTATGACTGCAAATATATGTATTTTGGAGGTAATTTATCCGAATGGAGCCACATAATCTTCAACATTCCGATGTTTTTTAAAAATTTATGGTTTTTGAGTGAAATAAATTTGGAGTGTAACGAAAAATGCCTATCTTTGCAATCCCAAAACACAACGGTGCTGTAGCTCAGGTGGTAGAGCAATGGACTGAAAATCCATGTGTCGCCGGTTCAACTCCTGCCAGCACCACACGCAAATGCCTCTCACGCAAGTGAGGGGCATTTGTCATTTTTTATTATCTTTGTGAAAACACTGATAATAATGAAAAGACATCTCCACCCTCACGGGCTGGGATCTTCAGGACAAAGCAATAAACTGACAATCAATATGAAAACATCGACAAAAGTAGCAAGCATCACCGGCATCATCCTGATTCTGGCGCTTGCGGGGTTCATCTTCGTAAAGTTCTTCTTCGTGTTCGGAGAAGGTGTGAAGGCCGGACAGCTCAACCAGGTTATGTACAAGGGCTATGTCTTCAAGACATATGAAGGACGGCTGATCCAGTCCGGATTCAAGGGGGCCAAGGGCACGAACAGCATCCAGTCGAACGAATTCAATTTCTCGGTAGTGGACAAGGCTGTCGCCGACTCCCTGATGAGATGCAGCGGAAAGACGGTCGAGCTGCACTACAAGGAGTATCTCGGAACCCTCCCCTGGAGAGGTATGGAAAAATATATCGTGGACGACATCCTCTCTGTCCGCGAAGGTGACAGCACTACAGTAATCCCAATCGGAGCAGAAGAATGAAAAGACAATTGACAGCCGCAGCAGCGGCAATATTCGCGCTCGCGCTCAGCGCCGGCGCCCAGACAGTCATCAGCACGCATCCCGCTTCTGCAGGAGGCAAGGAGTTATCAATGGCTGACGTAACCGTCAGCAGGGACGTTTATCCCGAGCAGTCCCGTACCGACTGGATTTCGGCGGACCGTTTCATCTTCAGGACCGCCAAGGAAGCCCTGGAGTACTGCACCGACGGCAGCAGCTCCGAATACAAGCCGGAACCATTGGCGAACCTTGAGAACCTCCCGGAGGATGCCGACCGTGGCAGCATTGTCATAAGCAGCAGGGACGAGCTTGCATTCACTGCCGGGCGGAGCCTGTATTGTCTCAGAGCCGACGGGGAGCTGGTGACGGTGGCGGAGAGCGGATCGGACCAGATCGTCTTCGGGCAGAGCGTCAGCAGGAACGAGTTCGGCATCGACGGGGGCATCTTCTGGGCCCCGTCAGGCAGGAAGATCGCCTATTACCGGAAAGATGAGTCGCGTGTGACCGATTTCCCTGTCCTCGATATCTCCACCCGTACCGGAAGCCTCGTGACTTTCAAATACCCTATGAACGGAATGGCCTCGGAGCTTGTTTCCCTGGGCATCTATGACCTGGAGAAGGGTACCAGGGTATATCTGGACGTGGATGACTTCGACGAGGAACGCTATCTGACGAACATCAGCTGGAGCCCGGACGACAAGTACGTCTTCGTGCAGGTCCTCGACCGTCTTCAGCATCACATGAGGCTCAATATGTATGACGCCACCACAGGAGCCTTCGTCAGGAACATCCTGACAGAGGAAAACGACCAGTGGGTGGAGCCATACGCGCCGCTCCATTTCCTGGAAGGGACCTACCAGTTCATTTACAGTACTGACAACCGTGACGGATACAAGAACCTGTATCTCTGCGACACCCTGGGGACAGTCAGAAGGCTGGCTCAGACCGATGCGGAAACCGCATACGAAGGCAACGACGGACGCTATATCTACTATTCCTCCGCCGAAGTGTCCCCGGTGGAGAGCCATCTCTTCCGCGTGGAGGTCAAGCAGGGCAAGGGAAAGCAGCTGGAGCGCGCCCGCATCGGCGCCCCGCAGCGCCTGACCTTCGAAGAAGGCTGGCACAGCGTTTCATTGGCCCCGGACTGCAAGCATTTCATTGACAAGTACAGCAGTTTCAACTTCCCGGGCGCCGTCAGCCTCAAGTCGGCCGATGGCAAGACTGTGAAGGAGCTTCTGAGCTGCTCCGACCCTCTCGGGGAGTACAATACCGGCGAAGTGCGCTTCGGCACCATAAAGAGCGCCGACGGGCAGTACGACAACTACTACAGGATGTTCCTCCCTGCCGGGTTCGACCCGTCGAAGAAATATCCGGTGGTCCTCTACGTTTACGGAGGTCCTCACTCCCAGATGGTTACAGACACCTGGCTAGGAAGCGTGCGGATGTGGGAGATGCTGATGGCCCAGAAGGGATACATCGTCTATGTCCAGGACAACAGGGGCACCGAGCACCGTGGGGCGGCCTTCGAGAAGGCCATCAACCGCCAGTGTGGCCAGGCGGAGATGGAAGACCAGATGGTCGGGATCAACTGGCTGCGCACCCTCCCGTACGTGGATGCAGAACGCATTGGAGTGCACGGCTGGAGCTACGGCGGCTTCATGACCATATCACTTATAACCAACTATCCCGACATCTTCAAGGTGGCCGTGGCCGGAGGCCCTGTCATCGACTGGAAATGGTATGAAGTGATGTACGGAGAGCGCTATATGGACACTATGGAGACCAACCCCGAAGGCTTCGCCAGGACTTCGCTGATAAACAAGGCAAAGGACCTCAAGGGCAAGCTCCTGATCTGCCAGGGTGCCATCGACCCTACCGTAGTATGGGAGAACTCCCTGAGCTTCATCCAGGAGTGCATAGAGAACAATGTCCAGGTGGACTACTTCCCTTATCCTATGTCAGAGCACAACGTCGCAGGAAAATGGCGCGAGCATCTGATGCAGAAAGTTACCGATTACTTCAACGACTATCTATAATATGAAACGGACTGCGATTTGTATAGCGGCCACCCTGGCCTGCACCCTGGCGCTCGCCCAGAAGAAACCCCTTGACCACAGCGTGTATGACAGCTGGCAGAGCGTGGCCGGCACGGCCTTGACCGATGACGGGCGCATAATGGTCTATAACATAAATCCCCAGGAGGGCGATTCCGAGCTGGTGATCGTCAACACCGTCAGCGGCCGCGAACTGCGCGTGGAGCGCGGCGGCACCGCTACCCTTTCAAAGGACGGCCGCTGGGCCCTTTTCACCATCAAGGCCCCGTTCGCCGACACCAGGAAGGCGAAGATCGCCAAGAAGAAGGGCGACGAAATGCCTAAGGACAGCCTCGGACTGGTGGACCTCAACACATTCGAGCTGAAGAAGATAGCCGATGTCAGCGCCAGCAAGTCCTCCCTGAGGAAGAACAATTTCATAGCCTACCAGACCGAATGGAAGAAAGAGGTTCCAGACACTGTGAAAAAGGCTCCCAAGGCCGAGAAGATCACCGTCGTGATGAACCTCGCCACCGGCAGGACAGACACATTGAAGAACGTCTCCAAATACGGCTTCGACGAGTTCGGAACCAAGCTTGCCGTAGTCTTCGCCAAGGACAGGAAGGACTCCCTCACCCGCGATGAAGTGGCCCTCTTCACCCTCAGCGACATGAGCAGGAAGACCCTCTCCTCCGATCTCGGCTTCTACTCGCTCCCGACCTTCAACGCCGAGGGCGACAAGGCGGTCTTCCTTGCCTCCGCCGACACTAACGACACAGGCAACAAGCACTGCGCAATCCTTCTCTACGAGGAGCTCAAGGTAGGAAAGGGCAAGAAAGCCCGCATCGAGACTTCGGTCGAGGAGCTCATCCCTCAGACTTTCACCCTGCCGAACGGCCTGTGCGTAACAGAGAACAGCTCGCCGGCATTCTCGCAGTCCTCCAGCCGCATCCTCCTCGGCGTCGCCGAATGTCTGCCGCCGAAGGATACCACACTGGTCGATTTCGAGACCCCGCGCCTGGACATCTGGGCATACGACATCTATATGACACCTCCTATCCAGAAGGCCCGCGCCTCCCAGATCAAGTCCGCCACCTACGAGTCCGTAATCAATCTCGCCGCCGACCGCCATTCCCTGATTCAGATCAACCCTGAGATCACCGCCACCGTCTCCTGGTTCAACGGAGGCGAAGGTTCATACGCCCTCGTGAGCGACACAAAGCCGTACCAGATCAGTTCCACCTGGGACAGCAACGATTTCCACGACGTCTATCTGGTAGACTTGAACACCGGCGCCAGCACCCTGCTCTTCGAGAAGCTCAACGGCACCGCAAGCGTCTCCCCTGCGGGCAGATACGTCAGCTGGTTCAGCAACGACGACCTCGGATGGCACACATACACCATCGCCGACGGAAGCTCGCGCAACGTCACCGCTCAGGCAGGAGTACCGTTCTACGACGAAGAGGACGACCACCCGTACTATCCGCCTGAGACCGACAGGCCTCACTGGCTCGAGGACGACTCCGCCTTCATCATCTCAGACAAGTTCGACATCTGGCGTTTCACCCCTGACGGTTCTTCAGCCGTCTGCCTGACCGAGGGCAAGGGCCGCACAAACAACTGGCAGCTCACATATACCAGCATCGAAAAGAGCGACATCCCTGCCACCCTCACCCGCCTCGGAGTGACCAGGCCGATCGGAAAGAAGGCCAATATCTTCCTGACCGTCTTCGACCGCACCACAAAGGAGAACGGCTTCGCCACCATCGCAGCGGACAAGCCGGGACTCAAGACCGCCTTCACCGACAAATGGAGCTACTCCAATCTCACCAAGGCCCTGAGCGCCGATATAATCGCCTACAGGAAGGGCAACTACACCCATCCTGCCGACCAGTTCACCACCGCCGACCTCTGGAGCACGGAGAAGAAATGGTCCTCCATCAACCCTCAGATGGCTGAATACAACTGGTCGGAAAGCCGGCTCGTCCACTGGAACGCCTATGACGGAACCCCTCTCGACGGCATTCTGGTCACTCCTGAAGACCTCGACCCGACTAAGAAATATCCTATGCTGATATACTTCTACGAGAAATACTCCGAGAGTCTCTATTCCTCGATGTCCCCATCCCCAAGCCGCTCGACCATCAACTGGCCGTTCTTCGCCAGCCGCGGCTATGTGGTCTTCGTACCCGACATCGTCTACAAGGACGGTCACCCGGGAGAAAGCGCCTACAACTGCATCTGCTCGGGCGCAGAAGCCATGTGCGAGCAGTTCAGCTTCATCGACAAGGACAGGATGGGCATTCAGGGCCAGAGCTGGGGAGGCTATCAGACAGCCTACCTCGTGACCCGCACCAATATGTTCGCCGCAGCCGGTGCCGGTGCCCCTGTGGGCAATATGACCAGCGCCTACGGCGGTATCCGCTGGGAGTCCGGAATGGTACGCGCAATGCAGTACGAGCACGGACAGAGCCGTATCGGCGCATCGCTCTGGGATGAAGGAGGACTGGACCTCTATATCGAGAACTCACCGATATTCCACGTCCAGGACGTCACCACCCCTACCTTGATAATGCACAATGACAATGACGGAGCCGTCCCTTGGTACCAAGGCATCGAGTTCTTCATGGCACTCAGGCGCTTTGGCCACCCGGCCTGGCTCCTCGAGTACAACGACGAGGCCCACAACCTCAACGAGCGCCGCAACGCGAAGGACCTCTCCATCCGCCTCCAGCAGTTCTTCGACCACTACCTGAAGGGCGAGCCTATGCCTGCCTGGATGAAGTCAGGCATCCCTACCCACCGCAAGGCGGAATACTTCGGCTACGAACTCACAGACTAGAATCATGAAACAATATATCCAGGACAACAAGGACAGGTTCTTCGAAGAACTGTTCTCCCTTCTCAGAATCCCTTCCATCAGCGCCAAGGCTGAGAACAGGAAAGATATGGTCAGATGCGCCGAGCGGCTTGCCGTCCTCCTGATGGAGGCCGGAGCCGACTTCGCAGAGGTCTGCCCTACCGACGGCAATCCGGTAGTTTACGGCGAGAAGATCATCGACCCGTCGCTGAAGACCGTGCTGGTCTACGGCCACTATGACGTACAGCCGCCGGAGCCGCTCGAAAAATGGCTCACCGACCCTTTCGAGCCGGTCATCCACGACGATGCCATCTGGTGCCGCGGTGCCAACGACGACAAGGGCCAGCTCTTCATGCACATCAAGGCGTTCGAGTTCCTGGTCAATACGGGAGCCCTGAAGCACAACGTGAAGTTTATGCTCGAGGGTGAGGAGGAGATCGGCAGCCCGTCCCTCCCGGACTGGATCAAGGCCAACAGGAAACGCCTCGCCGCCGATGTCTGCCTGGTTTCGGACACCACAATGATATCGGACAAGGTGCCGTCCATCAACTGCGGCATGCGTGGTCTGTCCTATCTGGAAGTAAAGGTCACGGGACCGAACAAGGACCTCCACTCCGGCCACTACGGCGGCGCAGTCGCGAATCCTATCATTGTCCTGAGCGAGATGATCGCCAGCCTGCACGACGCAGACGGTCGCGTGGCGGTTCCGGGATTCTACGACAAGGTCGTGGAGCTCTCAAGGAAGGACCGCGCAATGCTAGCCAAGGCCCCTTTCGACCTGAAGGAGTACAAGGAGTTCCTGGACATCAAGGATGTACGAGGTGAGAAAGGATATACCACCCTCGAGCGGACTGGCATACGCCCTTGTCTGGACGTCTGCGGGATATGGGGAGGCTATACCGGGGAAGGAGCCAAGACGGTCCTGCCGTCGGAGGCTCACGCAAAGATATCGATGCGCCTGGTCCCTGACCAGCGCAGCTCGGAGATCACGAAACTCTTCGCTAAGCATTTCAAGTCCATCGCCCCGAAGTGCGTGAAGGTGGAGGTCAAGGAATGTGAAGGAGGTGACGGTTTCCTCATCCCTATCAGTTCTGACGCCTACAAGGCCGCTTCCAGGGCTATGACAGAGGTTTACGGCATCGAGCCTGTCCCGTCACGCGGAGGCGGCAGTATCGCCATCCTCGCCGAAGTACAGAAGATCCTGGGCATAGACCCGCTCCTGATGGGATTCGGCCTCGAGCGCGACACCATCCACTCCCCTAACGAAAGCTTCCTCCTCCGCCAGCTCTTCGCCGGGATGGAATCCATCGCCCTCTTCTACCGCTACTGGTAGCTGAGTTTTTCCTTGGCGTAGGCCGCTGTGAGGTGGAACGACTTCTTCCTGGATGACGGAGCGTCGTACATCGCATCGTTCATTATCTGCTCGCAGATGGAACGGAGTCCGCGCGCACCGAGCTTGTTCTTGATGGCAGTGTCGACTATGAGGTCGAGGACCTCAGGGTCGATGATGAGCTTCATTCCATCAAGCTCGAATATCTTCTCATACTGCTTCAGAATGGCGTTCTTCGGTTCCGTAAGGATGCGCTTGAGTGCATCGCGGTCGAGAGGGTCCAGATAGGTGATGACCGGAAGACGGCCGATGATCTCAGGGATGAGACCATAGCCGCGGAGATCCTGGGCGTCGACGTACTGGAGGAGATTGTCCTTGTCTATCTTCTGCTTGTCCTGGACGCCGAAGCCTATGACCTGGGTGTTCAGGCGCTGGGCTATGCGGCGCTCGATTCCCTCGAACGCACCACCGCAGATGAACAGGATGTTCTGGGTGTTCACGTGCACGAAATCCTGCTCGGGATGCTTGCGCCCGCCCTTCGGTGGAACATTGACTACATTGCCCTCGAGGAGCTTCAGCATGGCCTGCTGTACGCCTTCTCCCGAAACGTCGCGGGTGATGGAAGGGTTGTCGCTCTTGCGGGCAACCTTGTCTATCTCATCGATGAAGACGATTCCGCGCTCCGCTTTCGCCACATCGTAGTCCGACTCCTGCAGGAGCCTGGTCAGGATGCTCTCGACATCCTCTCCCACATAGCCCGCCTCGGTGAGGACGGTCGCATCGACGATAGTGAACGGGACATTGAGCATTCGCGCTATAGTCTTGGCCATCAAGGTCTTTCCCGTTCCGGTAGGACCGACCATCAGAATATTGGACTTCTCCAGCTCCACTCCGTCGTCGGGCTTTTCGACGAGGTTGTGGTTGATGCGCTTGTAGTGGTTGTAGACTGCGACGGCGAGCAGTTTCTTGGCACGGTCCTGGCCGATGACGTACTGGTCCAGGAACTCCTTGATAGCCTTCGGTTTCTGAAGTTCGTCGATCTCGATGGCGCCTTCGGATTCCTGAGCCTCCTGCTCGAGTTCGCGCAGGTAGTCGCCAGCGATCTTCACGCAGTCGCTGCAGATATAGCCGCTCATTCCGCTGAGCAGCAGGGACACTTCGTCCTCGCTGCGGCCGCAGAAGCAGCATTGTCTTTTATCGTTCTTTGCCATTGTTATTTCTTCTTTTTCGTGAGGATGGCATCCACCATTCCATAGTCCTTGGCCTCCTGAGCCGTCATCCAGAAATCGCGGTCAGCGTCGGCGAACACCTTCTCATAAGGCTGGCCGCTGTGCTCTGCGATTATTGAAATAAGTTCCTCGCGGGTCTTTTCTATTTCCTTGGCGGCGATGAGGATGTCGCTGGCCTGGCCCTTGGCACCGCCGAGAGGCTGATGGATCAGCACCTTGGAGTGCGGCAGAGCCGAGCGCTTGCCCTTCTCTCCAGCGCAGAGGAGCACTGAGCCCATGGAGGCAGCCATTCCAGTGCAGATGGTGGCTACGTCAGGCTCGACGAGCTGCATCGTGTCATAGATGCCCAGGCCGCTGGAGACCTGTCCGCCCGGTGTGTTCAGATAGAGCGAAATGTCAGCTGAAGGGTCGGTGGAGGCGAGGAACAGGAGCTGAGCCTGGATGATGTTCGCGACATCGTCGTCGATAGGAACGCCCAGGAAGATGATCCTGTCCATCATAAGACGGCTGAAGACGTCCATCGAAGCGACGTTCAGCTTGCGCTCCTCGATGATGGTTGGGTTGATGTAGGAGTCGGTCACGGCGCCGAGGCGTGACACTGCGGACTCGTATCTGTGGAGTGTCATCGAGCTGATTCCACGCTCAAGGCTGGCATATTTATCAAATTCATTCATATTTCCGGATAATTTATTCGTTTACAATGCAATAAGGCAGCTCTTCGGGATCTCCACCCTCGCACAAAGGAAGGAGCAGACCTTGACTACAAGGAAATGGCCGTCCTGAACTTCAACGACTTCTCCCTCGACGCCGCTCAGCGGACCCTTTATCACCCTTACACGGCCGCCGGTCGTGAACGGGATCTGAGTCAGGCACTCGGCTTCAGGAGAGCAGTCAAGCACGCGCATGAAATCCACCATCTGTTTTTCGGGCACGATCATCAAGGTGTGCGTTGCGCTGTCTATCATATATTTGACATTGATTTCCCCTGAATTTACAAGGGTGAGCGCCGTCTGCTTGGTGGTGTGGATGAAAACGAGAGTACGGTACACCTCAGGGATGAAGCACTCGACGTTCATCTCCCCCAGACGCTTCTGTATCCTTGTCCACTGACCGTTCCGACAGAAAGCGACATACCAGTTCGTTCTGATTTCCTCACCCATTTACAACAATCTTTATCTGCACAAAAGTAGGAATAAGTTGTCAATAAAGAAAATTATGCCTATCATTGCTGAAATTAATCACATTTATAAAACTAATAATTTATGGCTTACAAGATTATCGACATTGAAGGCATCGGCGCAGCCTATGCAGAAAAGCTCATAGCAGCTGGTATCAACACCACAGAACAGCTCCTCGCAAAATGCGCAGCCCCTGCAGGACGCAAGGCCCTCGAGGAGGCTACCGGAATCTCAGGAAAACTGATCCTTACCTGGACGAACCTCGCTGACCTCTTCAGAGTGAAGGGCGTAGGTCCTCAGTTCGCAGAACTTCTCGAGGCCGCAGGAGTGGATACCGTGAAGGAGCTCAAGACACGCAACGCAGCCAACCTCGCAGCTAAGATGCTCGAGGTCAATGATGCAAAGCACCTCGTACGCCGCGTTCCTGTAGAGATCGAGATCCAGAGGATGATCGATCAGGCCAAGGATCTCCCGGCTGTACTGACTTACTAGGATTTGAACAGACCGCACACGCGGTTGTAGCTTGCCAGGTCACCTATATCGAAACGGTGACCTGGCATTTTCATTGCGTGCACCTTTGCACAGCCGCTGAGCCAGGCGATGAAACTGCCGGGAGCATCCACACCGCAGCCGGAAGCGATGCCTTCAGCTACCCTGCGTGCATCCTCGCGCCTGTAGAAATAGAACGGAGGGCAGCACCAGTGCGATTTAGGCTCCGCGGGTTTCTCCTCCATTCCCAGGATGAGGTCATCCTCGTCCACTTCGACTATCCCGCACTTGTGGAGGCGGTTCCCGTCCTCCTCATAATACCGCATAATGCAGGAAGTACCCTTCTGACGGGCATATTCAATGAACTGCACCATGCTGAAATCCAGGATGTTGTCACCTGCGATGACCAGCAGGTCATCATCGAGTCCTAGTGTGTCTATCGCGAACTGGATATCCTTCACCGCACCAAGCCGGGTCTCATTGGTGGATGTTCCGTCATCGACCACGGTTATGCGCGCAGAAGAAGCGGCTGCCCAGTCGCGGAAATGGCCGGCGAACTTATGGTTGGAGATGACAATGAATTCATCGACGATACCGGCTGAGTCGATATCGTCCACCAGCCAGTCCAGAATGGCCTTGTCCCCCACTTTCAGCAGTGGTTTCGGGAAATTTTCGGTCAATGGGTACAGCCTTGTAGCATAGCCGGCTGCAAGTATCAGACATTTCATAGGCTATAGGATAACGCCATCCGCGGAATGGCAGATATAGGAGCTGTAGTGTCCCTTCAGTGCCGGGAACTGCTTCAGGTACTCCTGCTCGACATTGGCCAGTATGCTTTCACGGAATGACGGATCGATGAGAGCCATGCAGCAGCCTTTGAATCCGGCTCCGCTGAAACGTCCGCCGTAAATGCCGTCAGTGTGTGTCATTATCTCATAAAGGGCCTTGAGCTCGGGAGATCCGGTCTCCCAATTGTATATCGACGAATGGCCGGACTCGAAGCTCAGGCGTCCGTATTCCACTATATCACCTCTGCGCCAGGCTTCTGCGCCCTTCTGTACACGCTCATACTCGGAGTACCAATGCTCGGCGCGCTTGCGCCAGTTATCAGGAAGCCTGGACCCGAATTCAGCATATATGCTTTGAGGCACGTCACGCAGATAAGTATCACAGAACTTGCCGTACTCCATTCCTGAATAAGCCTTCAGGGCATAAGCGGCGCTCTTGCATTCGTCGACCCTCATATTGAACTTGGAGCCTGCGAGCGTGCGCTCCACACCGCTGAAGAATACCGCTATCTCATAGTCCGGCATCGAAGGGGACTCCGGAATCAGCTCGAACGAATCATCCTGTGTGTCAAGATAGAGGAGATGGCCTTTCCTTGAAAATATTTCGCAGCTCTGGTCAAGCTTTCCGCTGCTCACCCCCACATAGCTGTTTTCCGCATCCATCGCGAAAGCAATCATCTCCAGCGGCTCCAGGCGGATGCCGTTGACAGTGCAAAGGGCTGAGAGGTAGGATATGGTCACGGACGCGGACGAAGACAGGCCTCCTATCGGAAGGCTTCCCTCGATCACACCGCACAGGCCTGTGGAAAGGGTGTATTTGCGCGACAGCGCTATTGTAGCTCCGCGCAGATAGTCGGCCCAGTCGTTCTGACGGACCTCCGGCACGCCTCGGATGTGGAACTGGGCACGCTTGCCGAACTGAAGCGAGGCGAGCTCTATGACGCCGTTGTGCTTGGGCGAATAAGCGATGCTGATGCCCTTGTCGATGGCGAGGCCCGTGATCTTTCCGTGGTTATGGTCGCTGTGCGCGCCTATCGGGCAGATCCGGTAAGGGCAGAACGCTACTCCTTCCGGACCTTTGCGGTATATTTCTTCGAACTTTTCCTGACAGGTCATTGCTTGAGAGGGTTTTTGTCGGACTTGTACCATTCTATGAAACTGGCGATTCCGTCGTGCAGCAGGACGTGGGGCTTGTAGCCCACTTCACGCTCCAGGTGCGAAGTGTCGGCATTGGTCTGATAGACATCCCCCGCCTGCATAGGGAGGAACACCTTTTCAGCCGGTCTGCCCACGGCCTGTTCGATCTCGGAGATGAAATCCATCAGTTTCACCGGGTGGGAGCATCCGATGTTGAATATCCTGTACGGCACCCCGTTCGGACAGTTCTCCGCCTGCGGCACACTGTCCAGAGTGCGGATTGTACCCTCAACTATGTCATCGATATAGGTGAAGTCCCTTATCATGTCACCGCCGTTGAACACCTTGATGGGCTCGCCTTTGGTGATGGCTGAGGCGAAGAGCATCGGAGCCATGTCCGGACGTCCCCAAGGGCCATAGACTGTAAAGAAACGCAGTCCGGTGCAAGGGAAGCCGTACAGCTTGGCGTACGCATGGGCCATCAGCTCATTGGATTTCTTCGAAGCCGCGTACAGGCTGACTGGATTGTCCACCTTGTCATCCTCCGAATACGGGACCTTTGCATTGAGACCATAGACTGAGCTTGAGGAAGCGAATACGAGATGCTTGACAGGAAAGGCCCGGCAGGCCTCCAGAATATTGAGGAAACCTGTCATATTGCTCTGCAGATATGCGTATGGATTAGTGATGGAGTACCTTACGCCCGCCTGGGCGGCAAGGTTCACGACCGCATCGAACTTTTCTTCGGCGAAGAGTGCGTCAAGGCTCTCCTTGTCGGAGATGTCCATCTTCAGGAAACGCTTGCGCTCCCCTTTGCAGAACTCCTCGATACGTCCGAGCTTCAGGCGCACGTCATAGTATCCGTTCAGGTTGTCTATTCCAACGACCTCATCCCCCCTCTCGGCCAGCCGGTACATCAGTTTCGACCCGATGAATCCGGCGGCGCCGGTTACAAGAATCTTCATAGTTCTACCAGTTTATCCACTTGCTCAAATCAACGTCCTCGAACATCGGAGCCGTCATCACCGTTGTGCATACATCCTCCTTGTCAAGAAGGAATCTGTCCACGAAAGCCTCAAGTTCAGGATACTGCTCCTTCGGGAGCTGGCAGTGGCCGTGACCTCCCTGGATGGAGAATCCCATTCTGTCCGCTACGCCGAAGTACTCCCACACCTTGCGGGCAGCCACACAGGAAACATACCCGGCCTCATCCGCAAGCCACTCATAATCAGTGTTACCGAAGACCAGGAGTGCGCGCGGGAAGACCATTGCGCAAAGCTCGTGATGGTCGAACGGCAGGCGCGCAGTGTTCTCCTCGGAGAACTGGCGCATGCTTTCCTTGAACCAATGGTAATCAGTACGGCCGAGGGTCTCGACATAGCCGAGGGTCTCGGAAACGCGCCAGGCGGCAGCACCGCCACCACCCGGTTCCTGGGCAACCGTCAGCCTGATGCGTTCGTCGAATGCACCGGCCCAGAGGGCCATCTTCCCCGCAAAGGAGCAGCCGGAAACGGCAAGATGGCGGGTATCGATCTTCGTAACTTCCGGGCCAAGGATCTCAAGGGCGTCAATGACGCGGCTCACCCCCCAAGGCCAGGCGGCGTATGCGCCCATCTCCACAAGCTCAGGATAAAGCTTGTTTATCGGCTCCTGCCCCCTGTTCTGCTGATGGGCCATGACCTCGGAGAACGGGAAGGCCACCATAGCGATGTTCCTGGAAGTGAACACTTCGCGCGGGAGGCTGCCCGAGCCCTGCCCTATGCCGATAATGGCAGGGAAAGGTCCGTCACCCTCCGGGAGGATGACAGGACAATGTATCTGAAGCGATTCACCATTGACATTGACGGTCACAAGGATGGTGTCCACGTCCTTGTCCATCGGAGGCAGCGGGAAACCTGCCGGGAAACGGCTGAGGAAAGCAGCAATCTCCTCTTCACTCTTTTCCTTGTAAGGAAGTATCTCTGCGCTGACACAGTCCTTTGATGTCACAGGCTTGACTCCCACCTCATAGTGCTGGAGCTCGGCAAAGATTTCATTGCGGCGCCTCTCCCAGTCGGAGAATCCCTTGACACGTCCGCTTCCATCCGACCACTCGAGAGGGTCAGGAAGGTAGGTTAAAACGGGAAGTTCTTCCAGCGAAGGCATGGACGGAGCCTCCATACCTGCCCCTGTGTTCTCGGAGTCATACACCAACGGAAGTTCCTTCCGGGTGCAGGAGAACAGACAGGACATCAAAATGACGAAGAGTGCAAATCTTTTCATATCAGTCGGGGATTAGTGATATTTCTCCAAAATTACGCATTCTTTAAATTATATTCAACTATTTTTGTCTCCGATGATTAACAAACTCCCATATCATGCGTCTATGGTTTGTTTGAAATTCAGAAATATGAAAAGAAGCATCATTATCATCATCCTTGCGACGTTCATCCCCCTTGCCGGCTGCGCCCGCAACAGTTCCTCCGCCACGGAGAACAGCAACTATGGCACGGCTGGGATCAAGAAGCCGGGGGACGCAGCGTCCATCATCAGGGACTTCGACAGCGCAGAAGGATTCAACGTACTGAGCATCAAAGGATTCGGGACGGGTATCATCAAGCATATGATCATTGCAGCAATGGACAGGAATGATCCCGAACAGAAAGCATTCGCAGACCTCGTCTCCGGTATAAAGAGACTTACAGTCGTCGAATACAGCGACTGCGACGACAGCACCAAGGAGCGCTTTCTCAGAAAGATGGACAGGGTGCTCAACGATGACAACCTCCTTATGGACGTCAAGGACAGCGGAGAATCGCTGAAAATATACGGGACGGTTTCCGAGGACGGGGGCAAGATCCAGGACTTCTTCGTCCACGCACCGAATGAAGGAGCTTTCATCCTGCTGTCCGGCACACTTTCCATGGATTCCATATCCGGTTTGATGGAACAGCAATGACACACGAAGAGTTCAAAGCCAGTTTCCTGCCACTCAGCGACGGCCTCTACAGGATAGCCTACCACTACCTTGAAGACGGGGACGACGCCAGGGATGTCGTGCAGGACCTGTACATCAAGCTTTGGAACTCGAAGGACAAGCTGGATGCCGTCGCCAACCCCCAGGCCTACTGCTACACCCTGGTGAAGAACCTGAGCATCGACCGGATCAGGCGGAACAGGAAGAAGGTGAACACGGACAGCTTCCCTGAAATGGCATCGGACAGTTCACCCGACAGGACCATGGCGGAAAAAGAGACCCTCAGGAGAACCTGGCAGATGATCGGCAAGCTTCCGCCCAAACAACAGGAAATCATCCGTCTGAGAGTGTTCGAAGGACTGGAATACGATGAAATAGCCCGGAAGATGGGATTGAGCGAAATCAACGCCAGAGTCCAGTTGAGCCTGGCGAGGAAAACACTGAAATCAAAACTGAAGGAATCATGAAAGAGATAGAGACAAAGGATATGAGCTTAGAGGAACTTGCAGCAATTGCAGGAGACCAATCCATCCCCGTTCCGGAGAATCTCCGCTCGGATATCAGCGCCACCCTCGACATCCTTGAGCTTGCCGGAAGCAGGAAGAACGGACGCGCCAGCCGTCTGATCGCCGTCTGCAGCATCGCAGCCTCCATCGCGCTGTGCGCATTCGCCGGAATGGAGCTGATAGGCCAGGAGCCGCGTCCGGAGGACACCTTCGATGACCCTTATATGGCATATGCACAGCTGGAAAAAGCATTCGACCTCATCTCCACAAAGATGCAGGACGTGACGGAAACGACCATCTCAAATGAAAGTCTGACAATCAACTAAGAATAAATACAGGAACAATATGAAACGGATTATTGCAATAGCCGCAGCGGCTCTCCTCGCATTGACCGCCCACGCCCAGAGCAGCAGGGAAATATACAACAAATACTCCGACGAGGACGGAGTGAGCGCTGTGTTCATCTCCCCTTCAATGTTCAGGATGATAGGAAGGCTTCCCGACATCGACATGGACCTGGACAATGGCCAGAAAGTGAATCTTTCAAGCGTAATCAAAAGCCTTAAGGGCTTCTATCTCATCGACTGCGAAAGGCCGGAACTGGCGGAGAAGATCAACTCCGAAGTCAAAAGGCTGATCAATTCCGGAGATTACGAACTGATGATGGAAGCCAAGGACGACGGCGAGTCGATGAGGCTCTACACGGTCGGCACCAAGGACACGATACATTCACTGGTGCTGCACGTTACGGACAGGAATGAATCGACCTTCATGGGAATTGAGGGCATGATGGACCGGGATGAACTTGAAAAGATTCTGAGCAAGGCCCTGGAATAGGCACCATCGGACATTTTGCCTTCTGAAAGGGCGAGTATTTGAAGTTTTATACTATATTTGTATGTTAAACACTAACCTCCTATGGTAAAGAAACTTCTCATACTCGTCCTTTCGGTTTTCTGCATATCATCTTTCTGCGCAAAGGCGCAGATGTCGGATGCAGCCATCATCAAATATATCACAGAGGGTGTCGCGGCCGGCAAGTCCGAAACAATGCTTGGAACAGAGCTGATGGCCAAGGGAGTGTCAACCTCCCAGCTCCAGAGGCTCCTGAACACATACAAGACAGGAAAGAAGACCACCACGACCTTCACTGCAGGCATCAATCCGACCAACAAGCTGAACGACACCAGCAGGGAACGTTCAAGCTTTGCTGAAGAGGACCTCCGTGAAGAGAAGACCGAACAGAGCCACGACCTCAGAGGCCAGATATCTTCCAAGGACAGCATTGACAAGGACAATCCGCTGCTGACCAGCGACGGTAAGAAGCGTATCTACGGGCACGACCTTTTCGCCGGTGGCCCCCTCTCCTTCGAGCCGAACCAGAATGCCGCCACCCCGGAGGACTATGTGCTCGGGCCAGGTGACCAGATAATCGTCGACATCTGGGGAATGAACGAGGCGTCGCTTACCCAGACCATCAGCCCGGAAGGACGCATCATGGTCTCTCAGGTGGGTCCCATATATCTGAGCGGCCTCACCATAAAGCAGGCAAGGGAGAAAATCCGCAAGGCGTTCAGGAACGTCTATTCGGGCGTTGAGGGAAAAGCCTCCGACATAAGCGTGACCCTCGGAAGGGTCAGGACCATACAGGTGCACATCACCGGAGAGGTCAAGGGCCAGGGTACATACAGGCTCAGTTCGTTCTCAACCGTATTCAACGCCTTGTACACCGCCGGTGGAATCACGGAAATCGGTTCAATGAGAAATGTCAAGGTCATCCGCGGGGGCGAGGAAATCGCGACGGTGGACCTATACGAATACCTTTTCAATGGCAGAAGCAGCCAGAACATAACCCTGAAGGAGGGGGATTTCATCCACGTTCCGACATATAGCGCCCTTGTCAGCGCTGAAGGTGGAGTCAGAAGGCCTATGTACTACGAGCTGAAGCCGGAAGACAAGGTCAGCGACCTCATCAGTTATGCAGGAGGGTTCTCCAGCGACGCATTCAAGGACGATTTCACTGTGGAAAGGCTGGAAGGAAAGCAGAAGATGGTCTTCACGCTGGACAATGACAGCTGCAGCAGGTTCACGCTCAATGACGGCGACGCAGTCACAGTAGGAGTATCCACAGGAAGGATGGGGTATTCCAACTCCGTAGAGATCAGAGGCGAGGTCTATCACCCCGGAAAATACGAAATAGGCACTGAAATCGCCACCGTCAGGCAACTTCTGGAACATGCCGGGCTCATGGACAACGCATTTATGTCCAGAGCACAGATTGTCAGGGAGAAGGCTGACAGGACGAACGAACTCCTTGCATTCTCCATCAGCAGCATACTTGACGGGACTTCGTCAGACATCCTCCTCAGGAAGAATGACGTGGTCATCGTCTCGGACATCAGGGAAATCGAAAAGAAAGGGGATATCATCATTTACGGATATGTCCAGAATCCCGGGGCATACGAATATGCAGAGAACATGTCCGTGGAAGACCTCATCCTTCTGGCCGGCGGCCTTTCCGAAGGAGCATCGACCGCAAAGGTGGACGTAGGACGCAGAATAGATAATCCACGCGCAACAACTGCCAGGGACACGATTGCCCAGGTGTTTTCCTTCAACATCAAGGACGGGCTGCTTGCGGACGGAACGCCACATTTCACCCTGATGCCAAATGACGTTGTATCCGTACGCAAGAGTCCTACCTACACCGAACAAAAGAACATCAACATCACCGGTGAAGTCACGTTCCCGGGACAATATACCCTCACCACGAACAACGACAGACTTTCCGACCTCATCAAACGTGCCGGAGGTACTACTCCGTTCGCCAATGTCCAGGGTGCGCTCCTGAAGAGGCAGATCTCCCAGTATGAGAGGAATGTACGCATAGCGATGGGCAGAATGGCCATGCAGAATATGGGCAAGGATTCGACCATCGTCGACAAGCTGAAGGTTTCCGAGCTTTATACAGTAGGACTCGAGCTCGACAAGGCCCTCGCCAACCCCGGTTCCCAGTATGATATCGAGCTGAAGGACGGTGACGAGCTTGTCATCCCTGAACAGACATCCACCGTACGTATCCAGGGTGAGGTACTTTATCCTAACACCGTACACTACATCCACACCAAGAATGTCAAATACTACATAAATCAGGCAGGAGGATACACCGACGATGCGCGGAAGGCCAAAGTCTATGTCATCTACATGAACGGAAAGGTGGCGACGGGACTTCTGGCGAAGGTCAGACCGGGATGCGAAATCGTCGTCCCTACCAAGCCTGATCGTGACAGGATGAGCATGAGCGAGATTCTGAGCATAGGGTCAAGCGCCGCATCGCTCAGTACAATGGTTCTCACAATAGCATCACTGATAAAGAACTCCAAACAATAACGGACTGCCGCTGTGAACGGGCTTTTCAAGGAACTGATACGATGTGCCGTCCTCGGTGACGGCACACTGCGTTCCGTCCCCGAGGACAGCGAATGGGCCGGGCTGCTTAAAACAGCCCGGAAACAATCCGTCATAGGAGTCACCTTCCCAGTGATCGACAGAATTCCGACGGAATCGGGTCCTTCGCTGGGCGTATATTCCAAATGGGCGCTTCTTGACGAAAAGATCCGGAGCAACTACGGAAAAACGGTTTCAAGGGCACGCGAGCTGTGCGGGATGCTGGACCAGGCAGGATTAAAATACTGCATTCTCAAAGGCATAGGGACTGCCAGGTACTATCCTGAACCTGCCCGCAGGCAGAGCGGGGACATTGACATCTGGGTCGAAGGAAACCGGAAGGATACAATTTCATTCCTCAGAAGCAGGTGGTGCGTCACTGATGTCGTATACCACCACTGCGATGCGGATATTTTCCCGGATATCAAAGTCGAGGTCCACTTCACCCCGTCCTGGATGAACGATCCGTTCGCAAACAGGAAGCTGCAGCGGTATTACAGGGACAGTTTCGAAGAGCAGAGCAACAATCGCGATGAAGTGCTGGGAGTTCCCGTCCCGACCGTTGAGTTCAGCGCAGTACACTGTCTGGTGCACATCTGCAGGCACATCCTGTTCGAAGGGGTCGGGCTGAGGCAGTTCATGGATATGTACTTCATACTCAGCAACATCTCCGACAGCGGAAGGGCTGAAGTACGGGAAAGGCTCGAAGACCTGGGGCTGAAACGCTGCACAAGGGCGGTGATGTATGTGTTGAAGGAGCTTTTCGGGATGGCAGAGGACAAGCTTCTGTTCGAGCCCGACAGCCACACAGGGAAATTTATCCTGAAAGAGATAGAATTGTCAGGAAATTTCGGTATATTTGACAAAAGGAGAAAGAAAACGGAAGGGCTGTCCCCTGTTCGAAAGGCCTGCATCAGGATGTCGCGTCTTATCCGATTCATAGGATTCGCCCCACTGGAAGTGATTTTTGCACCAGGCTTCAAGACCTGGCAGCATTTCTGGAAAAGACAATATAACACATAACTTGACCATGAAACACATCCCTGTTCAAATCGCTGCCGCTGCCCTTGCAGCGCTTGTGACCGGTTGTATCAACAACGACTACGACCTTTCAAAACTCGACACGGAAGTCACCATCCTTCCTGGACTCACAGTTCCGATCAGCATCACTGAAAACGAAGTGCTCAATCTGAATGACGATTTCCTCAACGATTCTGAAAGCCACTCAGGTACAAACGAGGAAGGAACCATTGTAATCGGCAGAAAGGAGGAGAACCAGATAAGCGTCGCCGCACCTTCCTCCGAAGAGATTCAGGAAACCATAAAGGCCGGGGATCTCGAGATAGAGATTCCGGGGGTAATCAGCATCCCTTGCGCGGACGAGCTCTCAAGGCTGTTGCCTGGTGCTACATTTTCAATTCCTCTCAAGCCTGTGGTGGAAATCAGCAATCCGACAGAATTCCCGATGGACTTCACTGCCCTGCTGACCTGCGGCGGGGAAGTCGTGAAGATAGGCCCTTACAAGGTCAATGGCGGACTTTCAAAGGTCACAGTGACCGATGAAGCTGTAAAGAAGTTCTTCTCCCCTGTCAAGGACAACATCAGCATTTCCGGGATGAAACTCACCTGCGGGCAGGGCGCACAAGGAGCCGCCTCATTCAGGACCAGGGCAGCTTCCAACGAGATTTCAGTCTATGGATACGTTCCAATGGAACTGATCGGAGAAGAAACCATCATCACATATCCTGTCAAGGAGGAAGACCTGGCAGAACTCGACATCGCCCAGCTCAAGGAGGACTACAAATTCACTTTACCGATATTCACCGCTTCAGCAAAAATCACCAGCAACATCCCGATGGCCATCAGCGCAAGCGCCACCGCCAAGGTCAATACAAGTTCCGCAGCGGACAAGGCACAGGGGCCGTTCTCCTTCGACAAGGCAGTAGCGGCAGGCTCGCCGGACTCCCCTATCACCACCGAGATCTCGGCCAGCGTCAGCCTGGATGAAGATACGGTATCATTCTCGGAGATCGTCATAACGGCTGTATGCAAGCCGGACGGAGCATTCTCCCTTAAGCCTGAGCATACCCTGTCATATTCTGATCTAATCATCACATTCAAAGACGGTATAACCATCAATCCGGGCAAATAATGACCTCAACAAGAACCCTGACCATCGTCGTGGCTGCAATGCTCACGGCAGGGTCCGCATTCGGACAGAACAACACTACATACTTCCTGGACAATTACGTCTACTCGTACAAGCTCAATCCTGCAGCCAAGCCTGCCGATGTCGGTTTCTTCGGAGGGCTCGGATTCGGCGGATTCAACATAAACATAGGCTCCAATTCCGGAGTATCCGACTTCCTCTTCCCCGTGGATGGAAAACTTGTCACCGGACTCAATGACGCAGTATCGGCTGACGAATTCTTAGGCGGCCTCAACGATCCCATCTCAGCCAGAGGAGACCTGAGCAAGAGCCTCCTGAGCCTGGGGTTCGTCAAGGACAACGGTTTCGTAACCACTTTTGACATTTCAGCGAGGGGCCTGATCGATGCACAAGTGCCGAAGAGCACCTTCGAGCTTTTGAAGAAAGGCTCTGAAGGAGACAACAGATACGAACTCGGAGGAATGTCCCTGGGAGGCGATATGTACTTTGAAGCGGCACTCGGGTTCTCCTTCCCCATCGGTCCGTTACGCGCAGGAATCCGCGTCAAAGGCCTGGTCGGCCTTGCAGACATCAGGGCTGACATCAGCAATGCGAGCGCCTGGACGGAAGGGGAAGACGTCCACGTCCATGCATCGGGAACTGTCCGCATGGCACCTGAAATAACCGAAGATGGATTCAATGCTAAAAAAATGTTGAAGCCATCGGGCATGGGCGCTGCAGTGGATCTCGGAGCCAGCTTCGTAACCGACCTGCTCCAGGTGGATTTCGCTCTTCTCGACCTCGGGGTCATAAAGTGGAACTACACCTATGCAAACAGTTTCACCTACGACGGCGTGATCAATGACGACACCGATGCCGATGATATTCTCGATGACATAACAGGACCGAAAGGCATACAGAAGGAAATGACGGCACTCAATGCCACGCTGAGCGCAGGAGCAAGAGTGTTCATCCTCCCAAAACTGTCTGCAGGACTGCACACCACTATTAACAAACGGGCCAAGGACCTGCGGGCCGGTATTACCTTCACCCCCGGCAGAGTATTCAGCCTGGCAGCGACTGGCGGTCTGACCGATTTCGGTCCGTGCTTCGGCGCAGGGTTCAACCTATTGCTCCCTGGAGTTTCCCTGTTTGCCGCCATTGACAACATAATCACGGAGGTCACACCTCAATTCATACCTGTCAAGCCGGTCAACACGAAGATCAATGCCGGTCTGATGATAGCGATAAAGTGACGCGCGGCTCGTAGCGGCGGCAGAGGATGAAATAGCAGAGGACACCGCCGGCGGCGAAGGCTGCGCCGACAGCAGCCGGGAAATGATACGTAAAAGGAACTGATTCAACGATCGGCAGTCCCCCGGCCCAGGCGCCGATGGCATTGCCAAGGTTGAACCCTATCTGCACCATAGCACCTCCCATAAGTTCTCCGCCCTTGCTGAAGCGCAGGAGCAGAATCTGCTGCGGAGACGAAACAGCGAAAAGGCATGCCGTACAGAACATCATCAGCGGAATGGCACACCACTTCAGATGCGTGGTGCATGCAATCATTACCAGCGTCAGGCAGATGGCGACCTCGATTCCGCGCCCGGTGTGGGCGGGGCCGTATTTGTCAGACAGACGGCCTCCGGTCAGGTTTCCCACCACCATACCGGCACCAGCCAGCACCATTATCAATGTCATCATAGCCTCCGGAAATCCGGCAAGGTCAGTCATCGTCGGGGAGATGTAGCTGTACCAGCAGAACACTCCGGCATTGCCAAGTGCAGTGCAAAGGAAGATGAGCCACGGCGCAGGAGACTTCAGGAAACGGAATTCATCCTTCAGTCCCTTGTCCGGCAAAGCCTCCATCCCCGGGATCCACCGGATGATGCATATCCAGGTCAGGATGTTCCAGAAAGTGGTGAAAAGGAAGATATAGCGCCAGCTGAACGCTGCAGTGATCCACGTGCAGAAAGGATTGCCTATAAGATTCGCCACGGTCATGCCGGAGTTCGTGATGGCCACGGCGAACACTGCGTTCTCCCCTTTCGTCATCCTGTCCGAGACTATGGCCGCAGTGCCGAAGAAAGCCCCGTGAGGAGTCCCTGCGAGGAAACGCCAGAGGAACATCAGATAGAACTGCCATTTGCTCCCTCCATCGGAAGGGACCGGACAGGTGGCGAGGCCCAGCGCAGCCACAGTGCTGATGCCCATAAGAATGTAAAGAATCTTCTTGAGGGGCAGTTTTCTCGCGAAGACAGCAATCAGAGGCGCACCCACGCAGACCCCCAGAGCATAGGCGGAAATCAAATGCCCCGCCTCCACTATGCTCACGTGGAAATCCGCTGCCAGATACGGCAGGATGCCCATCATCACGAACTCGGTCACACCCAGACCGAAAGTTCCGAACGCCAGCGCCAGCAGCCCTTTCTTCATCTTCAATATCGATTACATACCGCTTCTGCGGATTTTCAGAGGAATGGCCTTCGGATGGGCGGAAACGAACGACCCGGAATCCTCGACCACCAGGGCAAGGTAGCCACCGCCACCGGCACCCGGAAGCTTCCAGGCCAGCACCCCCGGCACAGCGGCCCAGGTCCCGATGGCCGCGGCCACCTTGGCATCGACCATTGCCGGGAACATTGACACCTGCGCCTCGAAAGAGGCCCTGTACATTGCCGCGAAAGCGGCCAGGTCCATTGACAATATCGCCGACCAGCAGCTTGCAGCCGCCGAAGCGAGCGCTTCCACCTTGGGAGCGGTGATATCCCTCCCCTCCAGAACGTTGCAGTCCTGCGGACGCGGGTCGAGCGGGATCATGCAAAGATGCGACTCGAGCCAGTGGAGGACATCTTCGTCCTCACAGGTCTCTATCCTCTCGGGCCAGAAGTTATTGTCATAATAATGCCTGCACAGTCCCGGGACACAAATGCCTATGGCGTCCTGCGCGCCGCTGACTATTCCGTCCTCGCGCTCGGGATTGTTCTCGAAGCAGAACACCAGCCTGGCGAGGGTTTCGGGATTCATGTTCGGAAGCTGGAAAGGCCAGATGCGCTTGATGACGTTCCTTGTGGAAGTGGACAGGCCGCAGCGTTCGCGTATCTCGAACGAAGGTTCCAGCGATATGGTGATGGCCCAGCCCGGAGCGAAGCAGCTCACATACGGCTGGTCTATCCAGGTGCCGGCCAGGTCCAGACGTGTAGGAAGCTGGCAGGGAGTCTTCTTCAGTTCGGTCGAGGAGCGGGCCTCCAGTCCGGGCTGCGGTACGCGGTCCAGGACGATATATTCCATCCCACGCTCCTCACAGACTTTGCGCTTCAGCTCGGAACCGCCGTCGGAGTTGACGACGAGGATGTCCGGCCTGACGATGTCGAGGGTAGGGATAAAGTCCAGTATGCCGTCACCGGCGTTGATATACGCCTCCTTGACATACTTGATGCTGCGGACCATGAAGAGACGCTCCTGCTCGGAGTAAATGGTCCTGTGGTTCTTGTAATGGAGGATGGTGTTGTCGGAGCCTATGCCGACATAGAGGTCCCCGTACTGGGCGGCCTGACGGAAGAACTCCACGTGACCGCTGTGGAGCAGGTCATAGCATCCGGATACAAAAACCTTCTTGGCCATAGTCCCCTACCTCCCCTTGTACATATCCTCGTAATATTTCTGATAGTCGCCGCTGGTGACGTTGTCCATCCATTCCTGGTTGTCCAGATACCACTTCACGGTCTTTTCGATGCCCTCCTCGAACTGGAGGCTCGGCTCCCATCCGAGCTCCTGCTGAAGCTTGGTGGAGTCGATGGCATAGCGCAGGTCGTGTCCGGCGCGGTCGGTCACGAAGGTGATGAGGTCGTCATCCGCTCCCTCCGGACGGCCGAGAAGACGGTCCACTGTCTTTATGAGGACTTTGATTATGTCGATGTTCTTCCACTCGTTGAAGCCGCCGATATTGTATGTCGCGGCCACACGGCCATTGTGGAATATCACGTCTATGGCCCTGGCGTGGTCCTCCACGAAGAGCCAGTCGCGGACGTTCTCGCCCCGGCCGTAGACCGGCAGTGGCTTGCGGTGGCGGATATTGTTGATAAAGAGCGGAATAAGTTTCTCAGGGAACTGGTAAGGGCCGTAGTTGTTCGAACAGTTGGTGACGATGGTAGGCAGGCCGTAGGTGTCGTGGAAGGCGCGGACGAAGTGGTCCGAGCCGGCCTTGGAGGCGCTGTACGGGCTGTGAGGCTGGTATTTGAGGTCCTCGGTGAAGAAGGCCTCGCCGTATGCGAGGTGGTGCTCTCCGGAGCTGGCCTTCGTGGTGAACGGGGGCTCGATGCCTTCAGGATGGGTCATCTGCAGGGCTCCGTACACCTCATCGGTGCTGATGTGGTAGAAACGCTTGCCTTCGTACTTCTCAGGAAGGGATTCCCAGTAGATTTTTGCAGCCTGGAGGAGGCTCAGGGTTCCCATAACGTTCGTCTGTGCGAACGTAAACGGGTCCTTGATGCTCCTGTCCACGTGGCTTTCAGCGGCCAGGTGGATGATGCCGTCGACGTTCTCCTCCCTCATCAGGTCCAGGATGCCGTCGAAGTCGCAGATGTCCATCTTTACGAACCTGTAGTTAGGCCTGTCCTCGATGTCCTTGAGGTTGGCGAGGTTCCCGGCATAGGTGAGCTTGTCGACATTGATTATCCTGTACTCAGGGTATTTGTTAACGAAGAGCCTCACCACGTGGGACCCTATGAATCCGGCTCCGCCGGTGATTATGATAGTCCTTTTCATTACTTTCTGTTGTTTGCAAGGGCGAGGAGATACTGTCCGTACTGGTTCTTGAGCATAGGAGCTGCGATTTCGCGCAGGCGCTCCGCTGTGATCCAGCCGTTCTCGAAGGCGATTTCCTCGAGGCAGGCTATCTTCAGGCCAGTACGGTTCTCTATGGTCTCCACGAATATGGAAGCGTCGGCGAGGGAGTCGTGGGTGCCGGTATCGAGCCACGCGAACCCGCGGGTGAAAACCTGGACCTTAAGCTCTCCGTCATTGAGGAAACATTGGTTCACAGTTGTAATCTCGAGCTCGCCGCGTGCGGAAGGCTTGATATGCTTGGCCACGTCCACGACCTTGTTAGGGTAGAAGTAGAGGCCGACGACGGCATAATTGGATTTAGGGTCCTTAGGTTTCTCCTCGATGGAGAGGCAGTTGCCGGCGGCATCGAACTCGGCGACTCCGTAGCGCTCGGGATCATTGACCCAGTAGCCGAAGACAGTGGCCTTCGAGTTCTCCTCCGCGTCCTTCACGGCCTGTTTCAGAAGACCGGTGAAGCCGCCGCCGTAGAAGATATTGTCTCCGAGCACGAGGCAGACGCTGTCATCACCGATGAATTCCTCGCCGATGATGAAGGCCTGGGCCAGTCCGTCCGGACTGGGCTGCTCGGCATAAGCGAAGTTCACGCCGTAGTCGGAGCCGTCACCCAGGAGCCTCTTGAAGCCCGGGAGGTCCTGAGGCGTGGAAATGATGAGGATATCCCTGATACCCGCCAGCATAAGTGCGCTGACAGGATAGTATACCATAGGTTTGTCGTAAATCGGAAGCAGCTGCTTCGATACGCCCTTCGTAATAGGATAAAGACGGGTACCCGATCCTCCGGCAAGAACAATTCCCTTCATAGCCATAGTTTTTAGTGTCTACAAATGTACGAAAACAATCCAATATACCCATCAAAACGGCCGGCAAAAAGAATTAATGAAAAATTTGAAAAATATGCCCAAATGTTTTGTTTTTTCGAAATTAAGTCCTACCTTTGCAATCCCAAACAACGGAGGACTCGTTAGCTCAGTTGGTAGAGCACAACACTTTTAATGTTGGGGTCTCGGGTTCGAGCCCCGAACGGGTCACAAACGAGACGACAGTTCTTTACGAAATATTGCTTCCTTAGCTCAGTTGGTAGAGCACCTGACTCTTAATCAGGGTGTCTAGGGTTCGAGCCCCTAAGGGAGCACATTTAAAGCCAATCACTTGCAAAGGTGGTTGGTTTTTTGTTTGCCGGTTCCAGGCTGTATTTGCGGAATAGGTATACTGTATGTATATTTACATTAAAAATTACAATTCAGCACATGGAGAAATTCAGAACAGTATAAAAGATTACATGATATCCGGGAATCCCGGAACTGCAAAACACGTATGGCAATAGAGGTTGAAATAATTGATAAATTAAAGAAATGAAAAGAATAATACTGATATTTTTGGCTGTGATGCTTGCAGGGACGGCCGCAACGGCAAGGCAGGCGGCGGTCATGGTGACCGGTTCCGGCATCAAAAGCACCGTGATACCTGAGGACGAAGAAGTGATGAAAGCCTGCCCGGTTCTGGCCGGAGGAAGCGTCACTTATCAAGACGAAGCGGATCTGGCAGCGAAAATCAGCCTGATCGAAGAATACTTTGCCGACCACAAACTGAGCAAAACCTACAAACTGACGTTCTGGGACAAAGACACAAAGAACGTCGTCGGAGAAGTCTCCATCGGACGTGGCGCCCGCAAGCCAGCGACGGGCAGCGACACCAAGGACCACCTTGTCATGGGCATACTTGCAGCGGCTGCGACTCTGGTGTTCCTGCTGCTGTTCCTACTCGTCAACAAAGCCCGCAAAGGCATCCTGGCTTCCCTGTTCGGGGGCATATTCCTATTTTGTTCAGTGGCCTCGGGCATATTGGCTATCATACTTCTGGCTACCCTCGGTCTCAAACTCCTCCTCGCTGTGGTGGGCACCACGGGATTCTTTGCGATTCTGCTGTTAATCTTCCTGAGCGGCGGCCACACCAAGGAGTGGAGAGAGAACGAGCGAAGAAAGGCGGAAGAAAGGAACCGCATCAACGACATCAAGGCGCAGAATCCGAATCCGGGGCAGGAGGGCTACACCGTACGCGGCCGGTACTTCTCATCTCTCTTTTTCGCACGCCAATATGCAGACTCGATTGGTGCCAGTCACGACGAAATCGTCAAGTGGAGAAAAGAGAAGTAGCATTTATGTCTGTATGATTCGTCCGCTCAGACGGATGGATTAACACCTGGCCGTTTCCCCTTATCCGCGACTGCAAAGAATTGCCGTTTTCTTTGCAGTCGCAACCAATATCTCATTCAAATTCCGTTCTGAGTACAAAGAACCGCCATATTCTTTGCACTCATCCATCTTCATAGGAAACAGCCCGCCCTTTTTGATGGGTGGTTTCCACAACACTCCTCCCAAAGGCCTTGCAAAGCCCTTCCCGGAAACCAACCCCATCCCAGGAGCCTTTGGTTTCCATCCGCCCCTCCCTGACAGCTCTCCAGGGCATATTCCGGAAACCAACCCTGTCTCAGGCCCCCTTGGTTTCCATTCGCCCCTTCCTGACAGCTCTCAGTGGCCCATCTCGGAAACCAAGGGTACAGGGAGGGCAGAGGAGGGCAGCTCGGAACGAGTGTCGGGCAGTGTCGGCCTAGGCCCAAACAGCCCGGGCCGGTTACGCTGCCCGACATTCCGGCGGACGACCGTCCGACGGAACTGCCCTCCGCCTCTCCTCCCGCCTCTGCCAAAACTCCCCTCCGTAACCTTCGGGCTTTTCCCGAAGGTTAATGTGATTTCACGGCATTTCCGGTGCAACCTTCGGGCTTTTCCCGAAGGTTAATCGTGTTTCATTTGTTTTTGCAATTAAGCGGGAACAGACCGTTCTGTAAATAATTGATAATCAATACGCATTTTTCACCTGCTGTTCCCGGTTAGGCCGTGGGGACCTAACTAGGAACAACCCGTTTTGTAACTAACTGATTTTCAGTACACTTTCCACTGCTGATGTTCCCGCTGAATTACAATTCCGGCATCTGTCAGAATATCCGCCCCGAAACCGATCCAATACTCATATCAACATCCCGTAAAGCACAGAAAAATGAATTACCGTTGTGCACACAGACGGACATTTGTATAACCCGGCGGGACGGCCTGCTGGTCAGCATTCCTCTATGATCCATCAGAATCATCTGATGAATTATGAGGGAAACACTCAACGAGGCGGTTATTTGTAAAAAGTGTCATCAGGGCAGTTTTGAAAAGACTATGGGATACAGGCGGATGGACGATATCCCTTTATAAGATACCGACACGGATAACATTGCTGAACATAAAAACTTCTGGCCGGCGTCATAGGATTTATGATGGGAATTCGCTATATTTAGGAATGATGAAAAAATAAGTTGGTAAAGATTTATGAGGGATTGTTTATGGATTTTGAATATGGAATGAAGGAACGTAGCGGGCTACGTGACTGAATGACATGTTCAAAAGACAAAACAAGAACCATAAAGATTA